>NZ_CP097332.1:2096948-2795931 GCF_023516435.1 Jatrophihabitans telluris
TGCCGGGCTTGCTCCTCGTCCTCGACCCCTTCGGCGCACACGCGCAGGCCCAGGCTGTGGGCGGTGTCGATGATGAGGCGTACGAGCACCGCGTCCAGCGCGTCGGCGGTGATCCGGTCGACGAAGGAGCGGTCGATCTTGACGATGTCGAAAGGCAACCGGCGCAGCATCGTGATGGACGAATGCCCGGTGCCGTAGTCGTCGAGTGCGAGCCGAACCCCGAGAGCCTTGAGGCCCTTCAGCCGCTGCGCGCACTGTTCGAGGTTCGCGATCGCGGCGGTCTCGGTCACCTCCAGGCAGAGCCGATCCGGTCGCAGACCTGACACCGCGAGAGCGTGCCGGACGTCCTCGACGACGGTGGCGTCATCCAACTGAACGGCCGAGAGGTTCACTGTGACGGTAGGGAGTCTGCCGTCGACATCGGCGAGCCAGCCGGTGGCTTCCAGGCAGGCCCGCAGCATGACCCAGCGCCCCAGCCGACCGATCAGCCCCTCCGCCTCGGCCACGGCGATGAACTCATCAGGAGGCACGATGCCGAGCTCGGCGTCGGTCCAGCGGGCCAGGGCTTCGGCACCGATGACGCGGGTGGACGGAAGCTCGACCAGAGGCTGGTAACTGACGGTCAGCTCGTCGCAGTCCAGAGCTCTGCGCAGCCGCGCCGCCATGACGTCGCGGGCGGAGGGCAGGGCGAAGCGGTTGAAGCCGATCGCCGGGGCCGCTGGACCTGGTGGCCACGGCGACTCCTCACCCGCGGGTCCTGGCAAGGCCGAGCGTTCGGGCTCAGGCCTGGCTGTTGCTGGATTTGACACCGACAAACCTTTCGATCACCGCTTCGGATCGGCAGGTTCAGAAGCTTCCTGAATCTCTGGACGTTCATTCAACCATCCAGCGGGCGCAATGGCCGGACGCGCGGTCTCGGAGGCGATCTGGTTGCGGCCGGAATCCTTCGCCCGGTACAGCTGGCGATCCGCGGCGTAGACAGCCTCGGTGTAGGTGTCGTGGACGTCGGGGCTGAGCCCGATGCTCACCGTCACGGTCAGCCCCGGCGCAATCGTCGACCACTCCTCGTCCTGCACGCGGCGTCGAAGTCGCTCGCAGATCCGCCACGCGGTGTCGGTGTCGACGTCGAGCATCGCCACCAGGAACTCCTCGCCGCCGTAGCGGGCGATCAGGTCATCGGGACGGCACACCGCGCGCAGCAGCTCGGCGATACGCACCAGGACCCGGTCGCCGGAGGGGTGCCCGAGCGAATCGTTGACCTGCTTGAAGTGATCGAGATCCAGCAGCGCGATCCAGAGCGAACTCTTCTGTGAATGTGCCTGCTGGTGCATGGCGGGCAGCGCCAGGTCCAGGTAGCGGCGGTTGGCCAGCCCGGTGAGCGCGTCGGTCTGAGCGTGGCGCTCCAAGGTCGCCGTCTGCTCCAGCAAGGCCTGCTTGTCCTGCAGCAGCCGCTCGTTTCGGGCGAGCGCGTCGGCGGCCTCGTTGCGGGCCTGTTCGAGCTGGGCCTGGTGGGCCAACAGCCGTGCCCGGGTCGAAGCGCGACCGTGACGAAGCTGTTTCTCGGCGTCGTGAAAGGAACGAAAGCACGCCAGCGCCTTGCGTAGTTCACCGTTGCGCTCGTAGAGGGCGGCGAGTTCCTCGAGGACGTCGACCTGTACCAGCAACTCGCCGAGTTCGACCGACTCGGCCAGCACGTCGGTGAGCAGTTCGATGGCGTCGTCCAACCGCCCCTGGTCCAGCAGCGCGGCGGGCATGTGCTGACGCGCCGACATCTGTAAGGGCCGGTAGTCGTGCTTGACCGCGAGTTCGTGGGACTTCTCCAGCGTCGCCAGGGCTTGCTCGGCGGCCCCGGACAGCTGCTGGATCGCGCCGAGATTGCCCAGGCTCAGGCACAGCTCGTAGCAGCGGTCCTGGATCTCGCAGTAGGTCACGGCCTCGGCGGCGTGCTCCAGCGACTCGGCCAGGACACCGGCGGCTTCGTCCTCGCGCCCCGCACCGCGAAGTTCGGGTACCAGCGACATCGCGTTGTTGACCAGGTTGGTGAGAATCGACCACCGGCCCTGCTTGTCGACCGCGTCGGAAAACGACAGTGCGTATTTCAACAGATCACGGGCCGACTCGTGCTCACCGAATGAGTCGTAGGCGAACCCGGTGCGGTTGTGTACCCAGAACAACAGTTCGCGATGGCGCAGGGCCTGGGCGATCGTGCGCGCCGAAGTGAGCAGCTCCATGGCTTCCTCACCCAGGCCCAGCCCGGTCAGCGCGAAAGCCTGAGCGATGGCCAGCTCGCACCAGATTTCATCGGCATCGTGTTCGCGCAAAAGCTCTCGGCCGTCCTCGCAGGCGGCAATGGCTTGTTCGAGGTCGCCGGACCAGGTGAGCAGGCGAGCACGTTCGCGCAGCACTCTGGCCTGACCAACGGCGTCACCGGCTGCCGCGGCGCGAGGTTCGGCGAGGTCGCACAGACTCAGGCCGGAACGGAAGTCGCCGCGACCGGCCGCTTCGTGGATCTCCGACATCAGCGTCGCCAGATCCGCGCCAAAGAGTGGCTGGTCCCCGACCGCTGCCATTCGCACATCCTCCCGTTTCGTCAGTTATCGGCGGCCGAGCCTACGAGCTGAGCCATTTCTCAGGCCTGCTGGCGTGAGTATGCAGCCTCACGGCTCCTTGCCGCTCGCCGGGCTCACAGCAAACGGGCAGGAAACCTTCAGCCAGTCCGGAGTGTCACCGTCTTTTCTGTAGCAATGGAAACACTGGCGCCCGCCCCCGCGCAGGCCGATTGGACAACTGCTTTCGCAGACGCCGTCGGCGGCCGAGCTGAGGCTGCGACGGACCGGGGCGATGCCGGCCTCATCGGTGAAACCGCCGCCGGGCCGGGCCGACGCCATGCCGCGCACTGGCGCTGGACCGCGGCTCGGCGCCGAGCGCCGGCCTGGCTCACGCCGTTGGCCGCCGTGCTACTCGGCCTGTCCGCCCTGATCAGTGTGCGGGCCGCCGACCCGGACGGCGGCAGCGACCTGTGGGCACTCCTGCAGAGCGCCGGCTCACACCTGCTCCGGTGGCGCTGGCAGTTCACCGCTGTGGTGGCGGCCCTGGCGGCACTGCACTACGCAGCCACCGCTGTCGCGGCCCGTGCCGCGGCGGGTCTGCGGTTGCCGCTGGCCGAGACGATGTTGGTGCAGCTGGCGGCATCGGCCGCCAACCGCATCAGCGCGGCGGGGCTGGGCGGCTCGGCGACCAATGCTCGCTACTTCAGCCGCCGGGGCCTTCCGGCCGCCGGGGCCCTCGGCGCCGTCGCTGCCCTCGGCGTGCTGGGCGCCGTCGCCGACATCGCTGTGCTGGGCCTGCTCGTGCTCGTCGGACCATCGCTCGGGCTGGCGGGCGCCGCCAACGAGATCGGCGTCCTGGCCGCCACCGCGTCGGGCGCGATCAGCCCGCTGCACTCGCGCTGGACATGGCTCGTCGTTGCCGCGATCGCTGGGGGTGCGGTGCTCACCCGGGCCGTGTGGGGACCTCGGATTGCCGGCGTCGCCCGGCGGTCATGGTCGCCGGTCAGCGATCTGTTGCACTCGCCCGCGCGCTTGAGCCTGTTGCTGGCGGCATCAGGGGCAACCACGCTCATTTTGGCCTTCGCCTTCGCGGCCAGCGTGGCGATGATTCCGGGTTCCTCGTCCACAGCGGGGCTCGGGGCGCTGTTGGTCGGCTTCATGTTCGGGGCGGCCGCCGGCAACGCGGTGCCCCTCCCGGCCGGCGTCGGCTCTACCGAAGCCGCTCTGGTCGCGGTGCTGATGACTGCCGGCAGCCCCGCCGGGCCAGCCGTCCAGGTGGTCATCGCCTATCGGATCCTGACGTTCTGGCTGCCGCCCGCGGCAGGCTTGCTCGCTCTGCGCCGGCTGCGTCGCCGCGGCGCGCTGTAGCCGATCACCGATGGCCGGGCGTGGTTCAAACCGAATTCTTGCCCGCTTGCGCGACGATGCTGCTATGACCGACCGGGTGCTGGTAGCCGAGGACGACCGAGCGATTCGCGAGTCCATCACCCGAGCCCTGCGTCTGGAGGGTTACGAGGTGGACGCGGTGGCCGACGGGGCGGCCGCCCTGGTCCGCGCGGCGGAGGCGGATCTGCTCCTGCTCGATGTCATGATGCCCGGCGTCGACGGGCTGACGGTGTGCAAGGTCCTGCGCGGACAAGGCAACGACGTCCCGATCTTGATCGTGACGGCGCGCACCGAGACCGCCGACCGGGTCTCCGGCCTCGACGCCGGCGCCGACGACTATGTGCTCAAGCCGTTCGAGCTCGTGGAGTTGCTCGCCCGGATGCGCGCGCTGCTGCGCCGCAGTGCCTCCTCGCGCGCCGCGTTGGCGGCTCCGGGCACCGAACTCGCGGTGGCCGACCTGCGGTTGGATCTGGCCTCACGCCGGGCCTGGCGTGGGTCGCGGGAGATCGGCTTGTCGCGCACGGAGTTCGATCTGCTCGAGCTGCTGATGCGCAACGAGGGCGTCGTGCTCGCCCACGCCACCATCTACGAACGCATCTGGAGCTATGACTTCGGGCCGGAATCGAAGAACCTGACGGTCTACATCAGTTACCTGCGGCGCAAGGTCGACGCGGAGGAATCGGTGAAGCTGATCCATACCGTTCGTGGCGTCGGCTACACGGTGCGTGTGCCGTGACCCTGCGGACCAAGGTCACCGTTGCCCTGATCGTGTTGTCGGCGCTGGCAACGGCCGCGATCGGGACACTGTCCTACCTCTCGACGGCCGACCGGCTGCGTAGCGAGATCGACACGTCCCTGCGCGACGTCGCGTCCTACGCCGTGGCCCAGACCGGTGGTGGAGGTCATGACCGTGCGCCCGACGGGCATGCCGCGGTGCAGTTGCAGACCGTCCTCGTCCAGCAGATCAGCGCCGACGGCTCGGTCCTGAGCGCGCCGGGCGGACTGGCGGTGCCGGTGACCGCGACCGATACAGCGGTGGCGTCAGGGCGTACCGGTGATGTCTACCGCGATGTGACGATCGCCGGACGTCCGTACCGGATGCTCACGGTGCCCGGCGAGCACGGTGCGGTGCAGGTGCTCAGACCGCTGGCCGAAAGCCGCGGGGTGCTCTCGGCGCTGCGACTGCGCATCCTCATAGCCGCAGTGGCAGTCATCCTCGGGGCGGCGATCTGCGGGTGGCTGGTCTCTCGCCAGATCACCCGTCGTCTGCGCGAGCTCGCGGCCGCGGCCGGGCTCGTCGGACAGACCGGCAACCTCGACGTCACCATCGAGGCGGGCGGAAACGATGAGACCGGCCAGGTCGCTCGGGCATTCAACCGGATGCTGGCTGCCCTTGACCGGTCGCAACTGGCTCAACGGCGGTTGGTGCAGGACGCCGGTCACGAACTGCGGACCCCGCTGACGAGTCTGCGGACCAACCTGGATGTCCTGGCCCGCCATCCCGGCCTGGACGCCGACCAGCAACGCTCGATCGTCTCGGATCTGCAAGGGGAAACTCGCGAGTTGACATCCCTGGTCAACGAGCTGGTCGAGCTCAGCCTCGGCGGTGCCGGGCAGGCGAAGCCGCAGTACCTGACGGTGGCGGAGGTGGTCGGGCCGGTCATCGAACGCGCCCGCCGCCGCAGTGGACGCGCGATCACCGTGCGGGCCGACGAGTCCGTGGTCTTCGCGGTACCCGGCCAGCTGGAACGTGCGCTGGCGAACCTGCTCGACAACGCGATCAAGTTCAGCCCCGACGGGTCGGCGGTCGAGGTGAGCGTGGACCGGGGGCGCATCTCCGTACGCGACCACGGACCCGGTCTCGACGTCGCCGACGTGCCCAGGGTGTTCGACCGGTTCTATCGCTCGGACCGCGCTCGTCAACTGCCCGGGTCCGGACTCGGCCTGTCGATGGTTCTGGACCTGGCCCAGCGGGCGGGAGGAAGCGTGTTCGCCGCCAACCATCCCGATGGTGGCGCCGACGTCGGGCTGTGGCTGCCGCCGGCGCCCACACTCCAACCCGGCTTTAACCCTTCCTGAACCGAGGCCTTGTCTGCCTGCCGCACTCTGGTCATTGACCGGGTCGCAGCCGCGGCTAACCGGCACGAACAAGGAGTGTTGATGAACCCCGAATGGACCCCGCCGCCGGCACCGTCGTCGGCGTACCCGCAGACGCCGCGCCGCAAGCGCGGCCTGATCGCCGCAGCCGGCCTGGTCGGTGTGGGAGCCGTGGCCGGCGCCATCATCGGCGCGACCGCGCTGTCGAACGCCGCAACGCCGAGCACCAGCCCCTCGTCCTCCAGCTCGTCCAGCTCGTCCTCCGGTTCGACGTCGAGCACCAGCGAGGCCACCGAGCATCACGGCGGCGGACTGGACCTGTCCGGCACCGTAACCGCCGTCGGCTCGTCCTCGGTCACGATCAAGACCTCGACCGGGACCGTGCAGTACGCGGTCTCCTCGAGCAGTGACATCGACAAGAACGGCGAGTCGAGCCTGAGCAAGCTCGTGGTCGGTGACGCGGTGACCTTCAGCGTGGACACCGTGAACAACGTCAAGACGATCGACAAGCTGCACAGCGGCACCGAGAGTCTGAACCGTCCGACCGGCGGCAAGGACAACGCCGGCGGCTGATCGTTCGATCGCTCCCTGACAGTGGCCTCCACCGCGAGTGTGCGGTGGAGGCCACTGTGATGTGCGTCGGCGGCACGTCTGATGTGCGGCGGCGGCGCGCCTACGCCGAGGGGGCCCTCACCTCGGCGAGGGGGAGTTCGATCAGAAAGCACGCGCCGTGGTCACTGCGCACCGAAACCGTCCCGCCGTGCCCGGCCACGAGTGCTGCCACGATCGACAGCCCGAGACCGGTTCCCCCGTCGTTGCGGGAGCGCGACCGGTCGGTGCGATAGAACCGCTCGAAGATGTGCGCGGCGTCGTGCTCGCTCAGCCCTGGTCCGTCGTCGGCGACGGCGAGGATCACCCTTGCGCCAGCGGGCATATCGCCGTCGGCATCGGGGCTGGCGGCGGCGGTGGCCGGTACCGTGGACAAGGAAACCGTGATCGCCGTTCCGGCTGGAGTGTGCTGAACGGCGTTGCCCAACAGGTTGGCCAGGATCTGCCGCAATCGGGGCTCGTCGCCGGTGACGATCGGCGGCGGGTCGGTAGCGCCGAGCTCGAGCCGGACGATATGAGCGGGGTTGACCGCCTGGGCGTCGTGCACGGCGTCGGCGGCAAGCGCCAGCAGGTCGACCGGCGTGCGGGCCAGCGGACGCTGCTGGTCCAGCCTCGCCAGCATGAGCAGGTCCTCCACGAGCAGACCCATCCGTTTGGCCTCGTCCTCGATGCGCCCCATCAGCCGCTGCACCTCGGGCGGCGACGGTGCGGCGCCCTGCCGGTACAGCTCGGCGAAGCCCCGGATGGACGTCAGGGGAGTGCGCAGCTCGTGGCTTGCGTCGGCGACAAACCTCCGCATCCGCTGCTCGGATTCGCGCGCCGCTGCCTCCGAGGCGCGCATCTGCTGCTCGGAACGCCGGGCCGAGGCGGCCGAGGCCTCGCGTGCGGCGAACGCCGTCTCGATTTCCGTGAGCATGGTGTTCAGGGCCGCAGACAACTGGCCGACCTCGGTCGCCGGGTGAGCCGTCGGCACGCGCCGGGCCAGATCACCCGCGGCGATCGCAGCGGCGGTGTGTTCGACCTGGCGCAACGGCCGCAGGCTCGCCCGCACGATCAGGTACCCGACGCCGGCCACGATCACGACCGCCACGGCACCGATCATGGCCAGCAGGACCGACAACCGGTCGATCGTCTGCTGCACGTCACCGAGGCTTTGCGCCACGAGCAACGTGCCCTGGCTGCCGTCGGTGAGAGTGACGGGCCGAATCAGAACCTGCCACTGCCCGCTGCCGGTGACGGCTCCGGTGGAGAAGGTCTGGCTACCACGCGCGGCACTGTGGGCACCGGTCAGCCGGGGCAGTTCGGGCAGCGGTTCGCTCGGGTCGATCAGATCGCTGGTCGGGCCGTAGGTGATCGCCCCTTTGCTGTCGGTCACTTCGAGCACGAACGCGCTGGGCAGTCGATGATGATCGCCGCCGGAGTCGTTGCCGTTCTGCTGGGACGCGCTCGTGCCGGCGGCCGAGCCCGCTATCGGCAGGTCCGCCGATGGGTGCTGGGCCACGGCCCGCAGTTGGGAGTCGACGCGTCCGAGCAGGTAGGACCGCATCGTGGTCACACCAACCGCACCGGAACCCACCAACGTCAGCGTCACCAGGAGCAACACCGTCGCGATCAGCTTGACCCGCAAGGGCATCCGGGCGAGCGCACCGGGGACGGGCGTTCGCCGCGGGAGGCCGGCTTCGGGGGCGGCGACCCGGGTCGGTGTCACTACCGGGGGACTCGCAGGACATAGCCCACCCCGCGAAGGGTCTGCAGCAGCCTGGGTTCGCTCGTGTCGACCTTGCGCCGAAGGTAGGACACGTAGGACTCGACGACGTTCGCCTCACCACCGAAGTCGTAGTTCCAGACGTGGTCGAGAATCTGGGCCTTGCTCAACACGCGGCCGGGGTTCTCCATGAAATACCGCAGCAGATTGAACTCGGTCGGGGACAAGCTGACGTGATCGCCGTCCTTGAAGACCTCGTGGGTCTCGTCGTCGAGTTCGATGTCGGCAAAGCACAGCCGTGCCGAGGGCTGATTCGCGGTCCCGATCGCGCTGCGACGCAGGATCACCCGGATGCGGGCGAGTACTTCATCGAGGCTGAATGGTTTGGTGACGTAGTCGTCGCCGCCGATGGTCAGGCCGGTCACCTTGTCCTCGGTGGAATCGCGCGCGGTCAGGAAGAGGACCGGGCAGCGCAGACCTTCTGAGCCCATCCGGCGGACGACCTCGAAGCCGTCGAGCCCCGGGATCATGACGTCGAGAATCACCACGTCCGGACGTTGTTCCCGGGCCAGGCGAAGGGCTTGGAAGCCGTCGGTCGCCGTCGACACCTCGAAGCCGGCAAAGCGCAGGCTCGCCGAGAGGAGCTCCACGATATTCGCGTCGTCCTCTACGACCAGCAGTCGCGCCTCCGGAGGCCGTTCGGTGCTCGAGTTGCTCACCGGGGCGCTCCGGAGCCTGGGTATCTGCCGCAACGGCACACTGTGTCCACCCGGCCAGTGTCCTGCACGGCGGACTCGGACACCTGAACGTGGCCTGGGAGTTTCCTGTACAGCCCACCGACCGCCACCGACTGGCGGCGGGTCCCGAAACCGCCGGCCGGGGCCGCTGGCAGGAAACATGCAGGCAGACGGCAGCGACGTCCCAGGTCCGGACGGGACAACGGATGGATGAGCACGTCGAGAACGCTTCCCGGTCCACCTGCTCACCAGCAGCCAGCTCACCCGCAGCCCGGTCGCCCGAGTGCCGCGCACGCTGCCCGGCGCCGGCGCGCCCCGAGCAGGGTTCTCCTGCCGTTGCTGGCGGGTCTGACCGCGTTGTGGCTGGGACTGACCGCACCGGCCACGTCTCCGGTCGCCCCGGCGCAGCCGGTGGTGGCGCCCTCCGTGCTACCGGCCGCACCGCCTGCCACCATCCTCGGTGGACGGTGAGTCGCCATGACCGACCTGCTGCCTGACCTCGGCCGACGTCCCGTGCCCCTGCCGGCCGCGCAGTCGGCCGGGCAGTCGAGCGCCCAGTCGCCCGCGCAGTCAACCGCCCAAACGACTGGCATGCCTGCCGGGCGGCCGACGCTGTCACCGCGGCGGACGGGTGTGCGCCCGGACGACCTGCTCACCGTCCTGGCCGCCGGTGCGGCGGCCGTCACGGGCTGGCCGATCTGGCTGGCCCTGCGCGGGCCGCAACCAGTGCAGGCGATGGTCGTGCTTGCTCACGTCTGCGGGATGCTGGCCGGCTACGGAGTGGTCGTCCTGGTCGGCCTGATGTCGCGGACGCCCGCCCTGGAGCGCGGCGTCGGCGCCGATCGCCTCGCACGCTGGCACAGCCGCGCGGGCCGCGGTGTCGTGCTGGCCATCCTCGTGCACGCGTGGGCGGCCGTGATGGTCTGGCGTAACTCACGCGCCGAGAGTTTCTGGCCGGCCGCCTGGCATGTGCTCAGGCTGCCGGGCCTGATCGCCGCCACGGTCGCGACCGCGTTGTTCCTTCTGGTTGCCGTTCTGTCCGTGCGGGCCGCCCGCCGCCGCGTCTCCCACGAGGCCTGGCACACCGTTCACCTGCTTGTGTATGTCGCGGTGGCGCTGGGGTTTCTGCACCAACTGGGAGGCCCGGACCTGGCCGGTCACCGCATCCTGCAGGTGGCCTGGGCGCTGCTCTACACCTCGGTGTTCACGCTTGTCGCTCAACACCGCCTGTTGACGCCCCTGCGTAACGCGACCCGGCACCGGCTGCGGGTGCAGTCGGTCGTTCAGCAAGCGCCGGGGGTGGTCTCCGTAGTCGTCGAAGGCGTGGACCTGCAGCTGTTGCAGGCGGAGTCCGGGCAGTTTTTCCGCTGGCGCTTTCTCACCCCGGACCTGTGGAAGACAGCGCACCCGTTCTCCCTGTCGGCCGCGCCGACCTCGACCCAGCTGCGGTTGACGGTCAAGGCGCTCGGGGATGGCAGTACGGCGCTTCAGCGCCTGGAGCCGGGGACCTGGGTGCTGGCCGAAGGACCGTACGGTGCGATCACCGCCGCGCGCCGGACGAGGCGCCACGTGCTGCTGCTGGCTGCCGGCGTCGGGATCACGCCGATGCGGGCCCTCTTCGAAACGATGCCCCTGGCGCCCGGACAGGACCTGCTGCTGCTCTATCGCGCCCGTAGCCGGGCCGAGGTGATCTTCGGTCCGGAGCTGGAGGCCCTCGCGGCGCGATCGGGCGCGCGGGTCCATTACCTGCTCGGGGACCAGATCGGTCCGCTGTCGGCGGAGCTGTTCGGTCACCTCGTCCCTGACCTGCCCGAGCGGGACGTCTACCTGTGCGGGCCACCGGGCTTTTCGGCCACTGTGAGGCGCTCGCTCAAGGCGGCCGGACTGCCGGCGGATCAGCTGCACGAGGAACGGTTCGACTTCTGAGCGACTCTCCCGGCTCGGCCGACCCGTCCGGGCGAGGTTGATTGCCCGGCCCGCACGCTCGGGACGGACATGGCGTCCACATGTTCGACACGGCAGCATGGTCTGCGATGACGGAGATCCTGCTGGTCGAGGACGACGAGGTGATCGGCCGGGCGGTGCACGGTGCCCTGGTCGCGCAGGGCTATGAGGTCTGCTGGGTGACCGATGGCGCTTCAGCCCTGCGCTCAGCCGAGCAGGAACCGGACCTGGTGCTGCTCGACCTGGGGCTGCCGGATCTCGACGGTGTTGCGGTGTGCCGGCACGTCCGGGACCGCTGCCCGAGCGCGGTGATCGTCATCGTCACCGCCCGTGATGCGGAGATCGACGTCGTACTCGGCTTGGAGGCCGGTGCCGACGACTATCTGCTCAAGCCCGTCCGGCTGGCCGAGCTACTGGCCCGGGTCCGTGCTCATCTTCGCCGTTCCACTCCGGCCCCGTCGCACTCGACGGTGCGTCGGGTCGGCGGCTTGCGGGTGGACGTCGACGCGCGCCGAGCGTGGATCGCCGATCGCGAACTGTCCCTGCGCGCAAAGGAGTTCGACCTGCTTGCCCGGCTCGCTGCCGATCCTGGTCAGGTGGTGTCGCGGGAGACTCTGATGGCAGAGGTGTGGGACGAGAACTGGTTCGGTTCGACGAAGACGTTGGATGTCCACATCGCGGCGCTGCGCCGGCATCTGGCCGGCTGTTCGGCTGACGCGCCCACCGTAGTCACGTTGCGTGGCCGCGGTTATCGACTGCAGAGCGAGCCGGAGCAGGCCTGAGCACCCGAGGCATTCCGCCTCAGAGCCGTCGAAGCTGGGCGACTGCTGGTCGTCGACTCATCCGGCTGCTGACGCCGGTGACCACGACGAGGGCAGCGAGGGTGAGCAGCCCGGTGGTGACCAGGTAGGTCCACGGCACCGCCAGCACCGAGGGCGGCGGATCGAACACGCCGGTCAGCACCGTGACCAGCATGTGGGACAACACCCATCCGGTGACGACGCTGCCCAGTGTCCCGACGACGACGAGCACCAACGCCTCACTGGCGATGAAGGAACGCAGCTGGCGTGGCCGCGCGCCCAGCGCACTGAGGATGGCCAGATTGCGCCGGCGTTCAGCGATGCTCAGGCCTAGCACGAGTCCGGCGGCGGCGACCGCGATGGTCAGCGCGAAGCCCAGTTCTACGCGGCTCAGCCCCGCCAGGTCCACCGAGGTGAGGCTCGACCCCACCTGCTTGCGCACCGTGGTGATGTCGGTGACGGTGGCTGAGGTGCCCAGGCTCTGCTGTACGCGCTTGGCGACCGCGTGCTGGTTGTGACCACCGGTGTCGAGCAGGAAGGTGCCCGTCGCGTTGCTTGCGGTCTTGGCCGCGACGTATTGCGCGTTCGCCACGAAGAAGCTGTCCTTCGGTGCGGTCGGGAATTCGGACACGACGCCCACGTAGTGGAAGGCAACGGCGATACGTTGCTGCGTCCGGCTGTCGATGAGACGCAGGTTCACCGTGTCACCCAGGGCGAGCTGGTAATCCTTGACCGTTTCGGCCGAGACCAGGATCGAATCCGGCCGTGTGGCCAGCGTGTTCATCAGGGCGGCGGCGGTCCCGCCGCTGAAGTAGGAGTCCTGCAGGGCGGTTGCCTGGCGGATGCTGGCGGGGTTGACTCCGTACAGATCCTGCAGGTCGGTCCCGACATAGGCGAAGCGGTGCTGAACCGCCTCGACGTGCCGTACCCCGGCAATCGCCGCCAGGGACGTCGCCGCCTGCGGTCCGCCGGCGCTGCCCGGCGGTTCGGTCACGGTCACGTCGGCCCCGTTGGTCAGCTGCGCATCGGCTTCGGCCTGCGCGCGATACGTCTGGTTGAACGTGGCCGTCGACACCGCGAACGTCAAGGCCAGCGCGAGCACGACCCCGCCGCGGATGAGCGGTCGGCGTTGCCGGGACATGCCGGCGGCCACAGCCGGCGCGACCGACCCGGCCAGCGGGCGCAGGACCCGCGACAGCAACCGGCGCCCGCGTCCGAGCGCGAGATCGCTCAGTCGCCAGAGCAGAACGCCCGCCCCGAGCCAGAGCAGGGCCGGGCCCGCGAAAGCCCAGTACGAGACCGAGATAGTAGGTACGCCCTCCGGTGCAAGCACCAATTGGTAGCCGTTCCTGCTGGTGGCGGTGAAAACCAGCCCGGCACCGATCAGCGCGAGCACATCGACTCCGCCGCGCGCCCACCACGGGTAGCGCGTCGCGCCGATCACCGCACGCCCGGCATTGACCGTGACCGCGCGGGCATCGCGGCGGGCCGGAAGCAGGATGGCGGTCGCGGCGATGATCAGGCCGGCGGCCGTGGCGATCGCCGTCCAGACGAGGGCCTGCCCGGTGTCGGTCCCGAAGCTTGCCGACCCGAAGGCGATCCGTCCGACCGCGGCGGCAGCAGCGAGGCCGAGGGCGCAGCCGGCAACGGCGATGACGGCGACCTCCAGCAGGAGCAGGGCGAACAGTTGCCGCTCGCTGGCGCCGCGTACCCGCAGCAGGGATTGCTCCCTTCGTCGCCGGACCGCACCCGCCGAGGCCACGGTCGAGGTGAGCAGGCCCGCCAGGACCGCACCGGGTATGCCGAGGAAGAGGAACAGAACCTGAGCGTAGGCGGCATCGCCGCGGGCGGCGGCCAGCGCGGCGCCGAGATTGTCGCCGACCTGCGCGGCGCCGGCAGTGGAGGCTTCCAGGTTGTGGGCAGCGCCGGTGGTCGTCGAATAGGCGGCCGCCGGGTCATGCGGCAACCGGTCGTGCAGGCGGGCCGCGTGCACCTGGGTGCTGACCAGGTCCGGCCGCGTGGCGCTGAGCGGATCGAAGACCCGATGCCACAGGTCCTGCGGTAACAGCATCACGTTGTCAGGTGGTGCGGTGGGCTGCGCGCCGACGGGTGCGCCGACGGTCTGGAACAACGAGTCGGCCTGCGGCAGGTCGACCACGCCGGCGACCGTGACCGCTACCGCTCGCAGGCCGGCGCGGCCGATGAGCACCCGGTCGCCCGGCGCGGCGTGCAAATTGCTCGCGGTCTGCTGAGCCAGCAGAACCCCGTCCCCGGCGCCGGTGAGGGTGCGTAACTCGCCCGGAAACGTGGCCGCGTACTGCGCCGGAAGCCCCAGCACGACGCCTGGGCCGGTGCGTTGGGTGCTTCCCGCCGTGCTGGCGGTCAGCCCATCGGTGTGGCCGTAGCCGACCGGTAGCGCAACCCTGGTTCCACTCGCGTTCCGGACGGCGGTGGCCACCGCATTCGCGTCCGCGCCCCGCTGTACCTGGACCTGCCAGTCGACGGCCACCGAGCGCACCGCCCGGCTGGTCATGGTCGCCTTGGAGTGGGCCAGGAACGTGCCGAGACTGGCCAGCAACGCGACGGCGACAGCAATCCCGACCGCGCTGGACAACAAGCGCAGAGGCTGCCGACGTAGCAGGCCCAGCAGCCAGGTCGCAAGCATCCTGCTCTGCGTGATCGCGGTCATTGTGCGCCTCCGAAGGTCCCGCTGTTGCCGAGCAGTACGCCGTCGGACATCGTCCAGCGCTGCTCGAGCCGGGCGGAGATGACCGGATCATGGGTGGAGATCACCAACGCGGCGCCGAGCGCGTCGCACGCCTGGAGGAGAACGTCCAGCACGAGGGCCGCGGTGGCGTGGTCCAGTTGGCCGGTCGGCTCGTCGGCCAACATCAGCCGGGGTTGGCTGACGAGTGCTCGTGCGATCGCGACCCGCTGGGCCTGACCGCCCGAGATCTGCTCAGGAAGGCTCGTCGCCAAGCCGGAGATTCCCAGCAGCCGCAGGGATTCCATCGCCGCGGGCAACGACGTTTTTGTGCTCGCGCCGGCCAGTTGAAGGGGCAGCGCCACGTTCTCGGCGACGGACAGGGCAGGAAGCAGGCTCGGTCCTTGGAAGACCATGCCGACCCGTCCCGGCTCCGCCAATGGATGACCGCCCAGGGCAGGCCAGTGGATCGTGCCGCCGGTGGCACTGTCCAACCCGGCAAACAGATGAAGCAGGGTTGTCTTGCCGGACCCGGAAGGTCCGGTGAGGGCGACCCGGGCGCCGAGCTCGATGGTGGCGCTGACGTCGTGGACGGCAACGACCGATCGGCTGCCGCTGCCGTACGTCCGGGACAGGTTTTCGCAGTGCACAACGGGCTGGTTGGCGCGGTCGGCCGCGACCCATTCGGGTACCCGCGTGGGGGAGGGCGCCTCACGCATCTGGAGTGACCTTTCCATCGACGAGGTGGACGACGCGATCGGCTGCCGCCGCGACAGCCGGGCTGTGACTGGCGACCACGATGGCAAGGCCCACGGCCGCTCGAACCGACAGCAGTTGCAGCACCTGAGCTTCCGTAACGTGGTCGAGTTCGCCGGTCGGTTCATCGGCGAGTAGTACGGCGGGATCGTTGGCCAGGGCCACCGCCAGGCCGGCTCGGGCCAGTTCGCCCCCGGACAGCTCGTCCGGTCGAGCATGCGCCCGGGTCGCCAGGCCCAGCGAAGCGATCAGTTCGGACGCGTCCACCGGGCGCGAGGCGCCAAGCAGCCGTTGCGCGAGCACGACGTTCTGGGTGACGGTGAGATGGTCGAACAAGTTGGAGGACTGCAACAGCAGTCCGATCGATTCGGCCCGGGCACGCGCCCGACGCGGCTCGGACTGGTGGCTCAGGCGGGAACCGTTGACCAGGACCGAACCGCCGTCGGGCTCGTCCAGGCCGGCCAGACAAGACAGCAGCGTCGACTTGCCGGACCCGGACGGGCCGGCCACGACCACGAATTCGCCCGCGGCCACCGTGAGACTTACGCCCTTGAGCGCAAGGGTTTCCTCATCTCCAGCACGAAAGAATCGGTACAGCGTCGTCGCGTTCAGAGCAGCGACCTGATCGGTTCCACTCGCCGGAGCTGAGGTCGGAGTGCTGAGCATGCTCATGGTTAGAGCCACCGCAGCGAGTCGGTCACGATCCGCCACGGGTCGACATTGTCCGAGCCGACCGGCGCCGACAGCGTGAGGATGACCTCCTGACCGGCTCGGAAGAACGCGTACCGCTCGACAGCCTCCACGGCGTACTTGCCGGTCACCTGGTTGGGGAGCGAATTGGCCTGATAGGTCGCCAGCACCGCCCGTCCCGCTTTTCGATCGACGGTCGTGACGTGTCCCGCGAGGTAACCCTTGCTGGCAGCGGCTATCGCCGGAAGGTCATCGGCGCTCACCGACGCGCTGGTCGGGGCGGACTGCATCTTCTTCGTCTGGATGCGGATGCTGTTGTACTTGTCGCTGAACAGCGCCGCGCCCGCGTCGCTGGTCTGCGCCCAGCCCTCGGGCACGTTCACCGAGAACCGAGCCGTAGCGTCGCGGTAGGTCACGAAGGCCTGGTTGTCAGGGATGTCGCCGGCGGGGTTGGATTCCTTCGCAGCCGGTGCCGTTGAAGTATTTCCGCCGGCCGGGCTCGATCCCGCAGCGGATGCCGACCCCGCCGTTGATCCGGAGATTCCCGCGGTCGGCGCAGCGGTCTTGGCGTTCGAGCCGCAGCCCGCGACGAGGGCCGCAGAAACCGCGATCGTCAGGGCCGTCGCACATACCGTCCCGAGCCGGTGTCCGCGGCCGCAGTTCAGTCGCTTCATCAGGTGCCTCCGTAGCTTCCCGCGCGCAAACACGCGCCAATCCCGCAACGAACCCGACGCTAAGGGGGCCTCGGCCAGCGGAGGGCACGGGCAGGGTTAACGGAGGGCAAAACCTGCACGGTGGCCGCGGATGCGGTGACGTCGGATGCCAGACTCGACTGACCCGGCTCGGCTCGGCTCGGCTTGACCCAACCGAAGGGAGGACGCGCATGCGCAAACGGATCACGACGCTGGTCGTGCTCGCGTGCACTGTCGCGGTGCTCCTGTTCGCGGTGCCGCTGTCCATCGTGGCTTCGCGTTATCTCGCCGGCGATGAGCGAAGCGAGCTGCAGCGGGCGGCAGCAACCGCCGCCGTGGCGCTGTCCGGTGATCTCAAAGCAGCCGGTGTCGCGCAGACAGCCGGACTCGAACCGCAGGCGCAGTGGGCCGTCTATGACCCGTCCGGTCATCGGCTTGCCGGAAACGGGACGCCTGCGATGGGCACCGTCGGCCGGGCGGCTCTCAGCGGCCGGACGGGCACCGGCGTCGAGGCGGATCGAATCGTTGCCGGCGCGCCGATTTCCGACGGTGACACCGTGACCGCGGCCGTCACGGTTTCGGTTCCGCGCAGCGAGCTTCGTCATCGAATCGCGACTGCCTGGGCCGAGATGGCGGCCACGGCGCTGCTTGCGGTTCTCCTGTCGGCGTTCGCCGCTCGTCGCTACAGCCGACGCTTGTCGACACCGCTGGAGGAGCTGGCCGCGGTCGCCGAGGCGATGGGCAGCGGCCAGCGAGGCGCCCGTGCGACGGCATCGGACATCGGTGAACTCGACACCCTCGCGCGGACGCTCAACGACAGCGCCGATGCGCTGTACACGACGATCGAACGGGAGCGGCGGTTCGTAGCCGATGCCTCGCATCAATTGCGTACACCACTGGCGCGATTGCGGATCCAACTGGAGTCTGCGCTCCTCGATCAGGATGGCGATCCGCGCGAACGGTTGACCGGTGCGCTGACGGCGACCGACCACCTACAGCAGACGATCGAAACGCTTCTGGCCGCGGCCCGGGATCACCCGGTCGCGGCGAGTGCTGATCTCGCATCGGGCCTGGCCCGCCTGCGCTCGCGCTGGGTGGGGGTGCTCGCGGCCGACAACCGCCCGCTCCGGGTTGACGTCACCGAACTGGAGGACGGCCGCGTTCGATGCTCGGACGGTGCGCTCGACCAGATTCTCGACATCCTTCTCGACAACGCCCACCAGCACGGGACGGGCCCGGTCACGGTGACGGCGCGGTCAGCCATGAGTGCCGTAGCCGTTGACGTGAGCAACCCCGCCCCGGCGGTGACGAGCGCACCCGACGAGCTGTTCACGCGTCGTAGTGCCGCGGCCGCGGGCCACGGGATCGGATTGTCACTGGCCCGCAGCCTGGCCGAGGCCGATGGGGGCCGGTTGACCCTGACGAGCACGTCCCCGCCCACTTTCACCCTCTTGCTGCCGACGGTTCCGCACGTCGCCTGAGCCACATCCTCCTGTGTGGCTGCGGGTCATCGGCTGCAAGGCCGGCAACGAGCCCTACGACGAGCCCTACGACGGGGCGTGCCCAGGCCTGCAACGAGGCCTGCAACGAGGCCTGCAACGAGGCCTGCAACGCGCTGCGCCCCGGACGGACGTCATTGGGGCGTCTGCTGTCCTGCCGGCGGTCCGACGACGATGGTGTTGCCGAGAATAGGGGCCTGGTCGAACAGGTAATAGGCCGTTTGGAGCGCGTAGAGCCCCAGCATGACGGGGGGTGACCACAGGCCGATCACGGTGATCACCGGGTAGACAGCCAAGCCGAGTCCGAACCGCTGCAGAGCCCGCCGGCTCTGCGTGCGATCGACCGGGAAGATGATCAGGCCGGCGTGGATCATGCGGTGCAGCATGAGGGTGAACGCGATCGCCATCAGCTCGCTGACCGCGCCGTACAGAGTGACGGCAAGCCGCGCGTCCGCGCCGCCGACGCGGAGGTAGTCGGCAAGCACGGATGTCGCGAACGGCATCGTGGTGACAGCCAGCAGGAGTAACAAGTTGTAGAACAGCAGCGTTCGGTCGACGTTGTCCACCAGCATCATGAGCGAATGGTGGTTGACCCAGATCACGCCGATGACAAAGAACGTCACGACGTAGGCCGCGTACGTCGGCCACTGATCACGGAGCTGGCGCGCGAGGCTGCCGTGACCGTCGACGTAGACGTGCAGGTCAAGGACGAGAAGGGTGATGGCCACGGCGATCACTCCGTCGCTGAAGGCCTCGCTCCGAGCTTTGCCCGACTGTCGCATGCGCTCATGATCCACTGTGGATGGCCAGATCAGCATGCCGTGGGGCTCGCCAATGACTGAGGTCTCACATGCGAAAGAGCCCCAGAAACCTGGGGCTCTTCTAGTGTCCGAGGGGGGACTTGAACCCCCACGCCCGATAAAGGGCACTAGCACCTCAAGCTAGCGCGTCTGCCATTCCGCCACCCGGACGAGTGCGAAGCAAGAGTCTAGCCGACCGGCCGGCGTGCGCCGAACACTGGTAGGAATGACTCATGTCCGACGATGCGCGCAGCCCCTCCACCGAGTCTTCCGGCGCCCAACAGGAGGTCGTCAGCCTGCTGTCGGACCTGATCCGGATCAACACCTCCAATCCGACGCATCCGGAACGGCCCGCCGCCGAATGGGTGGCCGAGAAGCTGGACGAAGTCGGCATCGAGTCCCAGATCATCGAAGCCGCCCCGGGCCGTGCGTCCACGATCGCCCGCATCTCGGGCAGCAATCCGGACCGCCCCCCGCTGCTCATCCACGGCCATCTCGACGTGGTGCCCGCGGAGAAGTCCGAATGGTCCGTCGACCCGTTCGGGGGCGAGGTCAAGGACGGCTACGTCTGGGGGCGCGGCGCAGTCGACATGAAGGACATGGACGCGATGACCCTGGCCGTGATCAGGGACTGGGCGCGCACCGGCACCCGCCCGGACCGCGACATCGTGCTCGCATTCGTCTCCGACGAGGAAGCCGGCGGCCGGGAAGGTGCGCATCACCTCGTCGAGCACCACGCCGACCTCTTCGCCGACTGCGCCGAAGCGATCTCAGAGGTCGGCGGGTTCTCCGTGACGGTCAACGACGATCTGCGCATGTATCTCGTGCAGACCGCCGAGAAGGGCATCGGCTGGCTCCGACTGCGGGCCCAGGCCCAGCCCGGTCACGGCTCGATGGTGCACGGTACGAACGCGGTGGTGGAGCTGGCCCAGGCCGTCACCCGCATCGGTGAGTACCAGTTCCCGCTTCGACTGACGCCCACGGTCAGGACCTTTCTCGAGGAACTCGCCGAGGTCACCGGGCTGCCGATCGACCCCGACAATCCCGAGGCGGCACTGCCGCACCTGGGCGCGATGGCCCGCATGATCGGTGCCACCCTGCGCAACACCGCAAACCCGACGATGCTGCAGGCGGGGTACAAGGCCAACGTGATCCCGTCCACGGCCGAAGCCACGATCGACACCCGGTTCCTGCCCGGGTACGAGGACGAATTGTTCGACACGATCGACTCGTTGCTCGGCGACTACGTGACGCGCGAGATGATCGTTCACGACATCGCGGTGGAGACGGACTTCAGCGGAGCCATCGTCGACGAGATGGCCAAGGCGATCAGTGCCGAGGACGCCAAAGGCCGGCTGATGCCGTACATGATGTCCGGCGGGACGGACGCGAAATCCTTTTCGCTGCTGGGCATTCGCAACTTCGGGTTCGCGCCGCTGTTGCTGCCGCCGGACCTGGATTTCAGCTCGTTGTTCCACGGCATCGACGAGCGGGTCCCGGTCGACGGCCTGCACTTCGGGGTACGGGTGCTCGACCGGTTCCTCCGCGCCGTCTGAGCGGCCCGACCGGGATCAGGCCCGACTCCCGCCTCACCGGCGTTGAGGCGGTCGGGCGGTCAGGCGATGAGGCCGGGCATCGGCAGGCTGTCGGCGGGTCGTCGTTTGCGGCGCAGCAGGACCTGACGGGAACCGTCGGTGTACTTGCGGACGCGGGCCAGTTCCCAGCCGCCGTATTCGGCGTGCAATGCGAGCCGCACCGCCGCGCTCACCCTCGTGACGTCCGAGGGGATCCGCAGCGGTGCGTACTCCCAGTCGGGATCTGAGTCCGCCGGATTCTCAGTCAGCATTGCCCGATTGTGCTCCTCGACGTGGCAGTCCGCGTAACGGCGCGACACTGCTCGGGTCCTCGGGCCATGCGTGTTTGGGGTACCTTCCCCGCAGCTCCGAACGCACCGCGCGGTAGCCCTCGGCCCAGAACGAGGCCAGATCGGCGGTGACCGCCACGGGTCGACCGGCCGGGGACAGCAACTCGATCACCACGCCGACACGCCCCTCGGCCAACCGCGGGGTCCGTGTCCAGCCGAAGGTCTCCTGCAGCCGCACCGACAGCCGTGGCCGGTCGAGGTCGGCGTAGTCCAGGGCGAGCCGCGAGCCCGAGGGAACCGTCAGGCGTTCGGGAGCCAACTCGCCCAGCCGGCCGAACAGCGGCCAGCCGACCAGCCGGCTCAGGCCCGGTCCCGGGTCGGTGCGGCCCAGGTCGGCGCGCCGCCGCACCCGGGCCAGTTCGGGGCCGAGCCAGCTGTCCAGCCGGGCCAGCAACGCACCATCGCTGACGTCCGGCCAGCCCTGCTCGACGAGCTGACGATGGCAGAACGCCAGTCGCTGTCGAAGGTTCCTGCTTGTCGCGGTCCACCCGAGCAGGTCCAGTCCCTCGTCCCTGAGCCCGGTGCGGATTGCCGCCAGCAGGTCGGCCGGATCGGCGTCGGCCAATGGACGCCGGCTCAGCTCGATCGCTCCGAGGCGGGTGATGTGGGCCGCGACCAGCTCGCCGCGCGCCCATTCGACCGTGTCCTGCTCGCTCAGGAGCTCGACCCCGAGCTGGACGGCCAGGTCCTCCTGGAGCACCGCCGCCAGCCGGACGTCGGCGTCGCGCCGGCCGCTCGGGCGGTCGGCCACCGCGACGGCCAACCACGGCGCGTCCCTCAGCTGCGTGTCGGCCGCCAGCGAGGCGCCGGTCCCACTGGCGAGCAGGTAGCTGTCGCCCCCGGTCGGCCGGCGCCGCGCCAGCCGCTCGGGGTAGGCCAGGCCGATGACGGTGGCGGCCGCCCGGTCCTGGTTGAGGGCACCGACCGAGGTCGTGTCCGTCCCCACCTCTCGTCCGGTCCGCGCGAGCCGGGCGATCTCGGCCCTCCAGTCCGCTGTTGCCGCCGGGTCCGAGCCGGCGCGCAGCCGGCGCCACAGGGCCGTCAGGTCGTCGCCGCGCCGGGCCCACGACAGCAGGCGGTCGCTGCCGAGCAGCGCGACGAGCTCGCGAGCCATATCCGGGCCGACCAGACTCGACCCGTCGAGCAAGGCCCGAGCCAGGCGAGGATGGACTCCGACGCGGGCCAGGGCTGAACCCCGGTCGGTGACCCGGCCGTCGTGGTCGACGGCGCCTACGAGCCGCAGGGTAGCGACGGCGCCGTCGAGCGCCGAGTCGCCCGGACGTTCGAGCAGCTCCAAACCGGCTCCCGCCGACGTTCCCCAGACCGCGAGATTCAGGGCGAAGGCGGTCAGGTCGGCGGTCTGAAGTTCTGGTGCCGAATACGGGTCGAGGTGGGAGTGCTCGACCTCGGTCCACAGTCGATACACGCGGCCGGGTCCCTGCCGACCGGCTCGGCCGGCCCGCTGCTCAGCCGAGGCCCGGGACACCCGAACCGTGACGAGGGAGCCGAGGCCGCGTTCGTGATCGAGCTGCGGCTGTCGCGACAGTCCCGCGTCGACGACGATGCGCACTCCGTCCACCGTCACGCTGCTCTCGGCGACCGCCGTGCTCAGCACCACGCGGCGCCCGGGCCCGGCGCGCAACGCCCGCTGTTGCTCGGCCGCCGACTGACGGCCGAGCAACGGCATCAGCTCACCGATCCCCGCGTGGCGCAGTCGCTGTGTCACCGCGACGATCTCGCTCTCGCCCGGCAGAAACACCAGCAGGTCGCCGTCCGCTTCGTCGGCGGCGCGGCGGACGGTGGCGGCGACCTCATCGAGCATCGCCGCTGACACTCGGCGGTTGCGGTCGAAGGGCACCGTGGCCCGCGTCGCCCAATGCAGCGTTACCGGAAACAGCGCAGCGCTCGCCGTGATCACCGGGGCGGGACGCAACGCGCTCCCCAGCAGGGCCGCGATCGGCTCCGCCGCGGCGGTGGCCGAGGTCGCCACGACCGCAAGATCGTCGCGCAGGTTGGCGGCCACGTCTCGGACGAACGCCAGCGCGAGGTCGGTGTCGAGCTGGCGTTCGTGGCACTCATCGATGATCACCGCGCCGACGCCGGCCAGTTCCTGATCGTGCAGCAGGCGCTGGACGAGCAGCCCGGTGGTGACCACCTCGATCCGGGTGTTCGGACCGAGACGTCGCTCGCCCCTGACCGAGTATCCGACCCGATTACCGACGTCCTCGCCGATCAGCGCGGCCATCCGCGCCGCCGCGGCTCGGGTCGCGATCCGGCGAGGTTCGGCCACGAGCACTCGGCCGCCCCCAGCCTCGAGGCCATCAGCCAGGGCCAGCGGCAGCAGGGTCGTCTTGCCGGTGCCCGGTGGCGCCAGCAGGACTGCCGCGCGGTGCTCGACCAGCGCTTGGACCACCGCCGGCAGCACCGAGGCAACCGGAAGATCGCCGCCGGGCCGACCTGGCTGCGGCAGCAGTGCGGTCACCGCGAACGGACACTGATCGTGTGCCAGCCGGTCGCGCCGGACGGAAAGGGCTGGGTCGAGTGGTCGGTTTGGACCACGCCCTTGGCATCGGTGGCGCGCACCCGCAGAGTGTGCACGCCCACCGGCGGAACAGTCCATGGCAGTACCCACTGCCGCCAGGTGTCGGTCGAGGGCACCGGAGCAAGATCGGCCTGCTGCCATTGGCCATTGTCGACCTGCACTTCGACCTTCGACACCCCCACGTGTTGATCCCACGCCACCCCGGCGATCGCGGCCCGCGAACCGGCCGCCAACGAGGCCGACGATCTGGGGAAATCGATGCGCGATTCCAGCAGCACCGGTCCCCGCTGGGCCCACCCTTCGGCCACCCAGTACGCCGACTGCCTCGCGAACGTGGTCACCTCCAGGTCGGTGATCCATTTGCACGCCGAGACGTAGCCGTAGAGACCAGGCACCACCATGCGCACCGGGAATCCGTGCGCCACCGGTAGCAGCTCGCCGTTCATCCCGATCGCCAGCATCGCGTCCCGCCCATCCATCACGACCGCGGTGGGGGAGCCGATCGTCATGCCGTCGGCGGAGGTCGCCAGCAACTGGTCCGCACCCGGGTGCACGCCGGCCTCCTCGAGCAGGTCCGCCAGCCGGACCCCGAGGAAGCGGGCGTTACCGATCAGATCACCGCCGACGTCGTTGGACACGCAAGCCAGAGTGATCCAGCGTTCGATCAGCGGACGGGACCGGAGCTGGTCGTAGGTGAACGTTATCTCGCGCTCGACCAGGCCGTGGATGCGCAGGTTCCAGGTTTTCGGATTGAGCTGCGGAATCGACAGCGCGGTGTCGATCCGGTAGAAGGAATCATTCGGTATGACAAAGGGAATCCCGCTCTTGCCCAGGTCGTACGTCGCGGCCGGTGCGGCGGGTGAGGTGGACACGGATGGCACCGGGATCGCGGCCCGGGCTGCCGAGGCGTCGTAGCGGGTCCGCTGCAGGTTGCGGCCGAACAACCCGCTGAACGCGGCCAGGGCCGCCGCGAAGGCGCCCGCCTGCAGGAAGCTGCGGCGCCGGACTCCGGAGGGGACGCCCGCCTCGGCGGGGCGGGGCCGCAGGGACCGGATCAGCACGGCCAAACATCCGATGCCGGCGACCCCGGCGGCGATCGAGGGCACCGCGTCCGATCCGCGGTGGGCATGGGTGGTCAGCGCGCAGTAGGCGCCGAAGCCGCCGAACAAGCCCAGCGCCACCAGGCCGGCGGCCAAGCGGCGGTAGGCCAGTGCGCCGATGCCCAGGGAGGCCAGGCCGATCGCGACGTAGATCCCGGTCAGCAAGGCGTGCTTGTCGTTGGTCCCGAAAACCGAGATGGCCCAGCGTCGCACGGACTCCGGGGTCAGCAGGATCATCCGGTTGCCGACGACGATGACCGGCGATGCGGCGGGGCGGACCAAGCCCGCGATGACCTCGCCGATACCCACCGCGACGGCGGCCGAGAGCAGACCCGCCAATGCCGCGAGCAGTCGAGGAGAACGGAGGAGTCGCACCATCCCATTGTCCCGAGCGTGGGCTCACAGGGTTCTTAAGACACTGCTACGGCTTCAGCCGAGAAAGTCCCGCAAGGCGGTTCGACGCGGCTTGTTGCGGATGTCGTGGACCGCATGGGCCAGGGCCGGGCCGGTGCCGTGAACGATCGACAGATGCCGTTGGGCTCGGGTGAGGCCGGTATAGACGAGCGGGCGTGACAGCATGCGCCCGGCCTCCGGTGGCAGCACCACGATGACCGCCCGGAACTCCGATCCCTGGGCGCGATGCACGGTGATGGCCCAGCCGTGGGTGATGTCAGCCAACGCCTTGCCGCTTATCTCCGCCGGTCCCGATCCGAAGTCGACCGTGACGACCTTGTCCGCGACCTTGGTCACGACGCCGACTTCCCCGTTGGCGAAACCGGTCGGGCTGACTTCGAGGTGGTTGGCGGTGGCCACCACCCGGTCACCCTCGTCGAAACGCGAAAAGCCTTTTCCGGACGGCGCTTTCGGCGGATTGAGCACTGCCTTCAGGGCGGCGTTGAGCGCCAGGGTGCCCGCCGGTCCGCGGTGAACCGGGGTCACGACCTGGATCTGTTCGGCCGGAATCTCCAGGGCGCGCGGGATCGAGTCGGTCATCAGCTGCACGACCCGGTGTGCGCACTCGGCCGATCCGCGCGCCGGCACGATGACCACTTCCCGCTCGGGTGAGTCGACCGCAGGCAGCGACCCAGACCGGACCGCGGTCGCCAGCCGCGCGATCGCACCACCGGCTTCCTGGCGGTACAGCGTGGTCAGCTCCACCACGGGAACCGTGTTGGAGCCGATCAGGTCGGCCAGCACTTGACCGGGCCCGATCGAGGGCAGCTGCGCGGAGTCGCCGACGACCAGCACGTGAGTACCGTCCGCGCAGGCACGCAACAGGGCCGCGGCCAGCTCCACGTCCAGCATCGAGGCCTCGTCCACCACCACTATGTCCTGGTCCAGCGGCCAGTCGGCCCCCCGCGCGAAGCCGGCGGAGAAGTCGACCCGCGCGTTGCCGTCGTCGTCGGTGTCGCTGCGGGGCTGCACCCCGAGCATCCGGTGGATGGTCATCGCCTCGGCGTCACACAGTTCCGCCAGCCGCTTGGCCGCCCGTCCCGTCGGCGCTGCCAAGGCCACCGACTTACCCGCCCGCTCGGCCTCGCGCACCAGCGTCGCGACCGTGCGCGACTTGCCGGTCCCGGGTCCGCCGGTCAGCACGCTGAGCCCGTGGGTGAGGGCGTTGTCGACCGCGCTGCGCTGGACGGAGTCAAGGCCGTCGGGGTCGATGTCCTCGCCCGCCTTGCGCCGCCGGGCCGGCCGGACCTGGCCGATCTGTTTCGCGGCGTCGGTCAGCCGGTGCACCGAGCTGGCGATCTCGCGCTCGGCCTCGGCGTAGCGCGTCAGAGCCAGGGTCGAATCGAGCACCGTCGACACCGCTTCCACCGCACCCGCTTCGCAGGCGGCCGCGATGGCGGCCTGCGGATCGGCGACCCGGTAGGACAGCAGGTCGTCGGTGACCCGTTCGAGGGTGGCCAGGGTGTCACCGTCGCGTGCGACCTGGGTCAGCACCCAGCCGACCAGCGCGCGTGAGCGGCGGTCGTCGGAAGGCAGGATGCCGGGCAGAGCCGCCCTGGCCAGCGCGTCGGCATCGGCGACGCTGACGCCTGACAACTGCAGCAGCCGCCAGGGGTCGTCCTTGAGCAACCGGAGCGCGCCCGGTCCGAAGATCTCGACACACCGCCCGGCCAGGCGGGGCGCCAGGCCCGCCTGCAACAGCAGGGCGACGATGTCGTACGCGGGCTGAGCGGCGATGAAGGCCGACAGCAGGCGCCCAGCGCGCAACTGGCCGACCTTCGGCAGCGAAGCCAGGGCTGAGGTGGTGACGTCGCCGGGGGTCCGGATACCGGCCTCGGCCAGCGCCCCGGCCAGCGTGATTCCCAGTCCCGGCCACAGCCCGGAGGCGCAGAAGGCCGCGAAAACCCGGTCGTCGGACGGTTGCATCGGCCCGGGCTGGCTCAGCCCAACTCCTCGGGGTAGCCCAGGACCGGTGCGCTCACGTCGTCCAGCGCCAGTTGGATCTCCAGAGGAAGCTCGACCGTCAGCGACTGCAGGGCGGCCGTCAACTGGCCGAGCGTGCGCGCGCCGACGACCGGTGCGGTGATGCCGGGACGGTTTCGCAGCCAGGACAGGGCCACCGTGATCGGCGAGGTGGCCAGACCGTCAGCCGCAGTCGCGACCGCCTCGACGATCCCAACCGCCCGCGGGTCGGAGTAGTGCGCCAGGTTTCGGCCTTCGGCCGCACCGCGGGAGTCGGCCGGGACGCCATTGCGGTACTTGCCGGTGAGCACGCCGCCGCCGAGTGGTGAATAGGGCAGGATTCCGAGGCCGAACTCGGCGCAGGCCGGGACGACCTCGCGCTCGATCCCTCGGTCGAGCAGGGAGTAGCGAACCTGGTTGGACACCAGGGGGGCGTGCGACCCGCGCCTTAGCATCGCCGCCTGCGCGGTCCGCCAGCCGGAGTAGTTCGAAACGCCGACGTAGCGGACCTTGCCCGAGGCGACGGCGTACTCGAGCGCCGCCATGGTCTCCTCGGCGGGCACGGTCGGGTCGGGGATGTGCACCTGCCACAGATCGAGGTGATCTACGCCGAGGTTGCGTAGGGACTCGTCCAGCCGGCTGAGCAAGGCACCGCGCGAGGCGTCGATGAACCGCTCGTCACCAAGGCGGCTGATGCCGGCCTTCGAGGCGAGGACAACTTCCGAGCGGGGCACGACGTCGGCCAGCAAGCTGCCCAGGATGCGTTCGGCCTCGCCGTTGCTGTAGGAGACGGCCGTGTCGACCAGGGTGCCGCCGGCGTCGTGGAAGGCCACCAGGATGGCCGCAGCCTCGTCCGGATCCGTCCCGTTTCCCCAGGTCATGGTGCCCAACCCGAGTTGAGACACCTTGAGCCCGCTCCGTCCCAACGCCAGCTGATCCACGTTTGAACAACCTAGTGCACCTGACGGGGCGCGATGCGCAGGTGGACGCCGACGGGGGTGACAGATTCCACGCCGTGAGTTGCCGGCCGGTCGCTAGGGTTGCGGCGTGAAACTCGGCGTGAACATGGGCTACTGGGGAATGGGCAACGACCAGGACAACTTGGCGCTGGCCCGCGAAGCCGACCAGCTCGGCTTCGATTGTGTGTGGGCCGCGGAGGCCTACGGCTCCGACACCGCGACGGTGCTGGCCTGGGTGGGTGCACAGACCGAGCGGATCGGTCTGGGCAGCGCGATCATGCAGATCCCCGCTCGCAGCCCCGCGATGGCGGCGATGACCGCTGCGACCCTGGACAGCCTGTCGGGCGGGCGGTACCGGCTCGGCCTGGGCGTGTCCGGCCCACAGGTGTCGGAAGGCTGGCACGGCGTGCGTTTCGACAAGCCGCTGGCCCGGACCCGTGAGTACGTCGACATCGTCAACCTCGCACTGTCGCGCAAACGGGTGCGTTACGACGGCCGGCACTACCAGTTGCCGCTGCCCGACGGTCCGGGTAAGGCGTTGCAGCTGACCGTCCACCCGGTCCGCGAACACATTCCGATCTACCTGGCCTCGGTCGGACCGAAGAATCTCGAGTTGACCGGCGAGATCGCCGACGGCTGGTTGGCCATCTTCTATTCGACGCAGTTCGGCGCCGAGCAGCTGGCCCTGATCCAGGCCGGACGGGCGAAGGTGGGCAAGACCCTGGACGGCTTCGACGTCGTGGCCAGCATGCCGCTGGTCGTCGGGGACGACGTGCAGGCCGCTGCGGCGCCGATCCGGGCCTACGCCTCGCTCTACGTCGGCGGCATGGGTAGTAAGGACGTCAACTTCTACAACCAGCTCGCCACCCGGATGGGCTACGGCGACGCCGCGGAGCAGATCCAGGCCAAGTACATGGCGCGCGACTACGAGGGTGCGGCGGCGGCGGTGCCGTTCGAGTTCATCGACTCGACGGCGCTGATCGGCCCGAAGAACCGAATTGCCGAGCGAATGGCCGCCTTCGCCGAGTCCGGGGTCACTAGTCTGAACGTCATGCCGCTGGCCCCTACGCTGCCCGAGCGCGTCGACGCGCTCCGGATCGCAGCCCAGGCGCTGGAGCAGTCGGGGCATGCGGGATGATTCACCCTTCGGGCGTTAGCGACTGAGCGCGATCGTATGAGTCAGAGAACGGGACACGGGGTATCCGCTTGAGCGACATCGGGCCACTGCAGGCAGCGGTATATGGCGTTGTGCAGGGATTGACCGAGTTCCTTCCGATCTCGTCCACCGGCCACCTGCGGATCGTGCAGGCCTGGCTGAATCCGCACATCGACCAGGCCGGCTTCACCGCCTTCACCGCCGTGATCCAGCTCGGCACGATGGCCGCGGTCGTCCTCTACTTCTGGCGCGAACTGCTGCACGTCGCGGTCGCCTGGCTGCGTGGGGTGTTCTCCCACCTGCGGGGCGGCAACGGCGCCGAGCGACAGAGCCTGGAATACCGGATGGGGTGGTACCTCATCCTCGCCACGATTCCCGTCGGCGTCTTCGGGCTGATCTTCTCCCACCAGATCGAGACCGGTGCCCGCAACCTGTGGATCATCTCCGTCGCGCTCATCGTCATGGCGATCGTGCTGTTCGTGGCCGAACGCCGTGCCTCGCGAGACCGCGGCGAGGACGACATCAACTCCCGGGACGCCATCGTCGTCGGAGCCGCGCAGTCCCTGGCGCTGATCCCAGGCGTGTCGCGCTCGGGCGCCACCATCACCGCGGGGCTGTTCCGAGGCCTGGATCGGGTCACGGCCGCCCGATTCTCCTTCCTGCTCTCGGTCCCCGCGGTCGTCGCCTCGGGACTGTTCGAGGTACGCAAGATCGGCGGTCCGCACGCGCCCGGCATGGGAATCACGATCGTCGCGACCGTGATCAGCTTCATCGTCGGGCTGGCGTCGATCGCCTGGTTGATCCGATACGTCTCGCGGCACTCCACCTTTGTCTTCGTCGCTTACCGAATCGCGCTCGGCGCGGTGCTGATGGTGCTGTTGGCCACCGGCGCGGTGTCGGCGACCTGAGTACCGAGAGCTGACATGGCGACCGTTCTGTTGTTGCGTCACGGCCTCACCGCCATGACCGGGCCCGTCCTGGCCGGCCGCACACCCGGCGTCCATCTCGATGACCGCGGTATCGCCCAGGCCGCCTCGGTCGCGCAGCGGCTGGCCTCGGTCGCGCTGAGCGCGGTCGTCACGAGCCCCCTGGAGCGGTGCGCCGAGACCGCGAAGGCCGTCACCAAGGCGCAGCGCTCCGCCGGACACGCGCCGTCGACCAAGACCGACCGCCGGCTGGTCGAGTGCGACTACGGGGACTGGACCGGCCAGAAGATCACTGCCCTGGCCAAGGAACCACTGTGGCGCGTGGTGCAGGCTCAGCCATCGGCGGCGACCTTTCCGAACGGCGAGTCGATGGGCGCGATGGCGGCCCGAGGCGTCGCGGCCGTGCGCTCCATGGACGCCACGCTGTCGGCTCAGCACGGGGCCGAGACGGTGTGGGTGGCGTGCAGCCACGGGGACGTGATCAAGGCCATCCTGGCCGATGCCCTCGGGCTCCACCTGGATCTGTTCCAGCGAATCGTGGTCGATCCGTGCTCGATCTCGGCCATCCGCTACACCGACGGCCGACCGTTCGTCCTCACCCAGAACGACACCGGCGGCGACCTCGCCCGGCTCGTTCCGCCCAAGCCCGCCAAGACCGCCCGCGGCCGGCAGAGCCGGTCCGCGGCCTCGGATGCGACCATCGGCGGCGGAGCGGGCGCGGGGACGGTTTAGGCTTGATGCAATGAGCCGTCAGTTGTTCTTCTTCGACCAGCCGCGACGGTTCGTCGTCGGCACCGTAGGCCAACCCGGGGAACGCGTGTTCTTCCTCCAGGCCTCCGACGACACCCGGACGGTGAGCGTCGCGCTGGAGAAGTCGCAGGTCACCATTCTCACCGAGCGGCTCGAGCAACTCCTCGAAGAGGTTGCCACCCGCTCTGGCATTCCGGTTCCCGAGGCGGTCGACGTCGACGCCGAACCTCTTGAGAACCCGATCGACGAGGAGTTCCGGGTCGCCGCGATGGGGCTTGCCTACGACACCGAGTCGGGGATGATCATCATCGAGGCTCAGGCCCCGGCCGAGTCCACCGAAACCGCCGAGGCGACCCTGCTCGAAGACACCGAGGAGGGCCCGGACGCGTTGCGGGTGCGACTGGCGCATCAAGCCGCGTTCGAGTTCGCCGAGCGCGCCAAGCGGGTCGTGGCCGCCGGGCGTCCGCCCTGCCCGCTGTGCAACGAACCGATGGATCCCAACGGGCACGTGTGCCCGAGGCAGAACGGCTATCACCGCCAGGCCGAGATCGAGCTCTAGGGTCCGGCAGCTACAACCATGGCTTCGGAGGAACTCACCGCACCCCTGGCCCTGCCGACGGCCGAGGCTCTGACCCTGCTCGAACGGGGCGAGCTGAGTATCGAGGGCCGGGTCACGACGGCCTCCAACGCCACCCTGTACTGCCGGGCGGAGTTGGACGGAATCGCGGCGGCATGCGTCTACAAGCCGATCTCGGGTGAGCGGCCGCTCTGGGATTACCCGGACGGCACGCTGGCCGAACGGGAGTATGCGGCGTACCTGACCGCAACCTTCTTGGCGCCGACGACGGCCGACCTCCAGCTGGTTCCTCCGACGGTTCTGCGCGACGGTCCGATGGGCGTGGGCATGGTCCAACTGTGGATCGGTGAGGACGAGGACTACGACATCATCGAGGCCATCAACGCCGGCGTTGCCGCCCCGTTGCGGGTCATGGCCCTGTTCGACGCGATCATCAACAATTCCGACCGGAAGGTTTCGCACCTGCTTCCGGTGCGCGATCCGGACGGGGCGCTGCACATCTACGGCGTGGATCACGGAGTCAGCTACGGCGTGGACGACCGGTTGCGCACCGTGCTCTGGCAGTGGGCCGGCTCGGCCATCCCGCCCGAACTCCTGGAGGGCCTGCACCGAGTCGAGGACGCCCTGCGGGCCGAGCTCGGCCAGGCGCTGGGGGAGTTGCTCACCCGCGCCGAGGTTCGCGCCGCCCGGCGCCGGGTGTCGCGGCTCGTCAGCACCGGGCTGTTCCCGCTTCCGCCGACGGACTGGCCGGCGATCCCGTATCCGCCGTACTGAGCAGCGTCACTGCGGTTGAGGCCGCGGCGGCTACGGGCGGGCGGTCACCACATCGGCCAGCCGCCTGAGCGTGGCGGTCATGCCGCGCCTGTTGCGGGCCGGAAAGCCCAGCAGCAGCAGGCTGAGACGGTGTTTGGCGCCCCGGGCGTCCCATTCCTCCACCACCTGCGTGCCGCCATCGACCTCGAGGAACCGGTAACGCCAGATGTGGCCGTTGAAGTGGCGCCAGGCGATCACCGATGGTTCGTCGAATTCGACGACGGTGTTGAGGATCTTGTAGTCGGCGCCGATGTGCATGTCCATCGCGAACGTGGCGCCCAGGCTCAACCGCTCGGGGCCGCCCTCGCGCACTGCCTTGACCGAGCCGCCGCCATCGATGGCCGGGTGCTGGGCCGGATCGGCCAGGACGTCGAACAGCTGCTGCCGGCCCGCGGGGATGACCGCCGATACCCGGACCAGATATCTCGACTCGTTCGGTTGGGATTCACTCGCCATGATCGACAGCTTGCTGCGCCGTGGGCGTGTTCGCCAATCGGAGCGTGCTGGGCGGGCGCCATCCATCGCGTCGAGGCTTGGTCGACCCGAGGCCGGAGCCGGGCGTGGCAGGCAGATACGGTGTCGGCATGCAGTCCTGGAACGCGCCCGAAGTCCCCGTCCTGCCGAAGACCAACGGGCACGGTGGCCGGCCGCTGCGGCTGTACGACACCGCCTCCGACGAGATCCGCCCGACGACTCCCGGCGCGACCGCCACCCTGTACGTGTGCGGGATCACCCCGTACGACGCGACCCATCTTGGTCACGCGGCCACGTATCTGGCCTTCGACATCATCCAGCGAGTGTGGCGGGATAACGGGCATTCGGTGCACTACGTCCAGAACGTCACCGATGTCGACGACCCACTGCTCGAGCGCGCCAGGGACACCGGTGTCGACTGGACCGATCTGGCCCGGCGGGAGACCACGCTGTTCTCCGAGGACATGACTGCGCTGCGCGCGCTGCCACCTCGCGATTACGTCGGTGTCGTCGAGGCAGTCGACGAGATCGCCGACGGCGTGGCCGAACTCCTCGTCCAAGGCAAGGCCTACCGGCTCGACTCGGACCCCACCGGCGACGTGTACGCCACCGTCGAAGGAAGCGGGCACTTCGGCTACGAGTCGCGCTACACCGACGAGCAGATGCTGGCGCTGTTCGCCGAGCGGGGCGGGGACCCGGATCGGCCCGGCAAGCGAAATCCACTCGATGCCCTGCTGTGGCGGGCCAAACGCGACGGTGAACCGTTCTGGGACACCAGCGTCGGTCCCGGGCGCCCGGGTTGGCACATCGAGTGTTCGGTCATCGCGCGCAACCGGCTCGGCATGGCCTTCGACGTCCAGGGAGGCGGCTCCGACCTGCGGTTCCCGCATCACGAGCACTCCGCGGCACACGCGGAGGCGCTCACCGGTCAGTGGCCCTTCGCCCGCCACTACGTGCACACGGGGATGATCGCGCTGGACGGGGAGAAGATGAGCAAGTCGCGCGGCAACCTGGTCTTCGTGTCGAAGCTTCGTGGCGCGCGGGTCGACCCGATGGCCATCCGGCTCGCCCTTCTGGACGGTCACTACCGAGCCGACCGCGAGTGGACCGGTGGCAGGCTCCCGGCGGCCGAGCGCCGCCTGGACCGCTGGCGCCGGGCCGTGTCCGGCGACCGCGCCCTGGACGCACGTGACCTGCTCGCCGCCATGCGGGCCAGGCTGGCCGACGACCTGGACACCGAGGGCGCGATCGAGGCGGTCGACCGGTGGGCGACGGCCAGCACGGAGCAGCACTTCGACTCGGCCGACGCGGACTCGCCGTGGCTGGCCCGCGACGCGATCGACGCGCTGCTCGGTGTACGCCTGTAGCGCCGCCTGACAGACGTCCGGGGAAGCCGATCCGGTCAGGCCTGGCGACGTCCGTCGGTATCAGCAGGGGGACGTGGGCCGCCATCGACGTCCACGGCTTCGACGTCCCCGGCATCGACGTCCACGGCTTCGGCGTCCACGGCATCGACGTCCGCGGCAACGGCATCGACGTCGGCCACATCGACCACGACGACAGTCGTGTTGTCGTGGCCGCCGGCGTTGTTGGCCTGTTCGACCAGGGCCACGGCGGCGCGTTGCGGGTCAGGCTCGTCGAACAGCACCCGAGCGATTTCGGCATCGTCCAGCTCGCCGGTGAGCCCGTCGGAGCAGATGAGAAAGCGCTCGCCAGGGGAGGGCGGGAACAGCCACACGTCGGCCGCCGGAGCCGGCTGGGAGCCCAGCGAGCGGGTGACCACGTTGCGGCGCGGGTGAAAGCGCGCTTCCTCGCGTCGCAGCTCGCCGGCTGTGACGAGCTCCTGCACGGCCGAGTGATCGACCGTGAGCTGGCTGAGCAGGTTGTCGGCGAAGCGATACACGCGCGAGTCGCCGACGTTGAACACCGCCCACTGGGTCGAGCCGCCCGCGGCGACCAGGCCGAGCCCGGTCACCGTGGTGCCGAGCCCGGACCGCTCCCGCCGTTGCCGGCCCGCTTCGAGGATCCTGTCGTTGGCCTGCCGCAGGGCCGCGACGATGTCCTCGGCACTCAGTGGCCTCTGCTCGGAAAGGCGGCGGAATTCGCTGACCGCGATGTCCGAGGCGACCTCGCCGGCCGCGTGGCCGCCCATCCCGTCGGCGACGACGAACAGGGTCGGACCCGCCCACACACTGTCCTCGTTGAGTTCACGTACCCGGCCGACGTCGGTGGCCGATCCCCAGTTCACCCTCAGCATGCGTCGAGGCCCAATTCTGTCGAGTCCGGTGTGTGCTTGCTCGCGCTACCTGAACGCCGAATGTGCGGACAAACCCGCTACATACTCCCGGGCGGGCCGCCTCGGTCGCGGCGGCGCAGATAGCGCTCGAACTCCTTGGCTATGGCCTCACCGGAAGCCTCGCGCATCTCGCCGTCGTCGTCGCGCTCCTCGAGGTTGCGGATGTATTCCTGCACCTCGGAGTCCTCCTCGGCCATCTCATCGACGAGCTTCTGCCATTCGTCGGCCTGGGCGGGCAGTTCGCCCATCGGAACCGGGATGTCGAGGACCTCCTCGACCCGGTGCAACAACGCGATGGTCGCCTTGGGGTTCGGTGGCTGGGACACGTAGTGGGGGACGGCGGCCCAGAACGAGATCGCCGGAATCCCTGCGTTCACGCACGCGTCCTGCAGAATGCCGACGATGCCCGTGGGGCCCTCGTAGCGGGAACTCTCCAGGCCGTAACGGCTGGCGCTGGCCGTGTCGTAGGCGGTGCCCGTGACCGGGGTGGGACGGGTGTGCGGCGCGTCGGACAGCAGCGCTCCGAGCGAGACCACGGTGGTCACGCCCAGCTCTCGTACGATGTCGAGGATCTCGTCGCAGAACATCCGCCAGCGCATGTTCGGCTCGATGCCACGGACCAGGACGAGGTCGAAATCGGCGCCGGTCGGGCGACACACCGACAGCCGGGTGGTCGGCCAGGTGATCCGCCGCGAGACGCCGTCGACCTGGCTCACGGTCGGCCGGTTCACCTGGAAGTCGTAGTAGTCGTCCGGGTCGAGTTCGGCCAGGGGGGTGGCGTCCCAGAGCAATTCCAGGTGTTCGATGGCCCCGGTGGCGGCGTCACCGGCGTCGTTCCAGCCCTCGAAAGCCGCGATGAGAACCGGGGCACGCAGTTCCGGCCAGCTCTCCATTTCCGTCATTGGCCCAGCCTACGGCGGTGGCTATGGCCGGTGGGTCACGTGGGGCGAAGAATGCGGTGCGTGGCGCCGGTAGATTGATGGGCGTGTCGACTACCCCCAGCTCCAGTCCTTTCCTGACCGCGTTGTCCCAGCGCGTGCTCGTCGGGGACGGTGCGATGGGCACGATGTTGCAGGCGGCCGACCTGTCCGTCGCGACCGACTTCCAGGATCTCGAAGGCTGCAACGAGATCCTCAACGTCACGCGGCCGGACGTCGTGGCCGCGGTTCACGATGCCTACTTCGCGGTCGGCGCTGACGCGGTGGAGACCAACACCTTCGGAGCGAACTGGGCCAACCTGGCCGAGTACGACATCGAGGACCGGATCCGCGAACTCGCCTCGGCGGGTGCCCGGATCGCCCGGGAGGTCGCCGACACCCACAGCACCCCCGAGCGTCCGCGCTTCGTGCTGGGCTCGATCGGACCGGGTACGAAGCTGCCGAGCCTCGGGCACGTGCACTTCGACAAGCTGCGGGAGGCCTATTACCAAGAGGCGCTCGGGCTCGTCGAAGGCGGTTCGGACGCGTTGATCATCGAGACCGCGCAGGATCTGCTGCAGGTCAAGGCGGCGATCATCGGTTCACAGCGCGCCATGAGCGAACTCGGCCTCGTGATCCCGATCATCACCCACGTCACCGTCGAGACGACGGGGACGATGCTGTTGGGCTCCGAGATCGGTGCGGCCCTGACCGCCCTGGAACCACTGGGCATCGACCTGATCGGCCTGAACTGCGCCACCGGTCCGGCCGAGATGAGCGAGCATCTGCGCTACCTGTCCCAGCGCGCCAAGATCGGCGTGTCGGTCATGCCGAACGCCGGCTTGCCCCAGCTCGGGCCCAACGGCGCCACCTATCCTCTGCAGCCGGCTGAGCTCGCCGACGCCCTGGAATCCTTCGTCACCGAGTTCGGGCTGGGCTTCGTCGGTGGCTGCTGCGGCACGACCCCCGAGCACATCCGCCAGGTGTCGGAACGGATGAGCAGCATCCGCGCGGCCCAGCGCCGTCCCGAGGCCGAGCCTTCGGTGGCCTCGCTGTACCAGTCCGTGACGCTGCGCCAGGACTCGTCGGTGCTGATGATCGGTGAGCGGACCAACGCCAACGGTTCGAAGGCCTTCCGCGACGCGATGCTGGCCGCCGACTGGAACAAGTGCGTCGAGATCGCCCGCTCGCAGACCCGCGACGGCTCGCATCTGCTCGATCTCAACGTCGACTACGTGGGACGCGACGGCGCGGCCGACATGCAGGAGCTGGCCGGCCGTTTCGCGACCGCCTCCACGCTTCCCCTGATGCTGGACTCCACCGAACCCGCGGTGCTCGAGGCGGGCCTGAAGATGCTCGGCGGCCGCTGCATCGTCAACTCGGTGAACTTCGAGGACGGCGACGGACCGCAGTCGCGCTACGCCCGGATCATGCCGCTGGTCGTCGAGTACGGGGCGGCGGTCGTCGCCCTGACCATCGACGAAGAGGGCCAGGCAAGAACCGCCGAGACGAAGCTGGCGATCGCCGAACGGTTGATCAACGAACTGACCGGCCACTGGGGCCTGTCGCTGTCCGACATCGTGGTGGACACGTTGACCTTCCCCATCGCGACCGGGCAGGAGGAGACGCGCCGCGACGGCATCGAGACCATCGAGGCGATCCGTGAGCTCAAGCGCCGGTACCCGCAGGTCCAGACCACTCTGGGCCTGTCCAACGTCTCCTTCGGGCTCAGTCCGGCCGCGCGGCAGGTACTGAATTCGGTCTTCCTGCACGAATGCGTGCAGGCCGGACTGGATTCGGCCATCGTGCACGCCTCGAAGATCCTGCCGATGTCCAAGATCCCGGATGAGCAGCGCGAGGTCGCTCTGGACATGGTCTACGACCGGCGCCGCGCCGCCACGGCCGACGCCGACTCCTACGACCCCTTGCAGCGCTTCCTGCAATTGTTCGAAGGCGTTTCCGCTCAGTCCTCGGCGGCGTCCCGGGCCGAGGAACTCGCCGCGCTGCCGCTGGACGAGCGACTGCAGCGGCGCATCGTCGACGGCGAACGCAACGGGCTGGAAGCCGATCTCGAGTCCGCTCTGCTGGAGCGACCTGCCTTGCAGATCATCAACGAGACGCTGCTGTCGGGGATGAAGACGGTCGGTGAGCTCTTCGGCTCTGGGCAGATGCAGTTGCCGTTCGTCCTGCAGTCGGCCGAGGTCATGAAGACCGCCGTCGCCTATCTCGAACCGCACATGGAAAAGGCTGATTCGGCCGGCAAGGGCACGATCGTGCTCGCCACCGTCAAGGGCGACGTCCACGACATCGGCAAGAACCTGGTCGACATCATCCTGTCCAACAACGGCTACACGGTCGTGAACATCGGCATCAAGCAGCCCATCGGGGCGATCATCGACGCGGCCGAGGAGCACAAGGCCGACGCGATCGGCATGTCCGGCCTGCTGGTGAAGAGCACCGTGGTCATGAAGGAGAACCTCGAGGAGATGAATTCCCGGGGCGTGGCGGAGCGCTTTCCGGTTTTGCTGGGGGGCGCCGCGCTGACTCGTGCCTACGTCGAACAAGACCTCAGCGACGTCTTCAGCGGCGATGTCCGCTACGCGCGCGACGCCTTCGACGGCCTGCGCCTGATGGACGCGCTCATGGCCGTTCGCAAGGGCGGCGTGCGGGTCGGGGTCGACGGAGGCGACGACACCAAGCTGGGCGAGGACGAGCGGCGCAAGCTGGCCGAGCGCCGGGCACGACGGGAGCGGTCGCTGCGCATCGCCGCCGAGCGCAAGGCAGCCGAGGATGCGGTCCCTGATCCGCTGGAGGGCACTCGCTCCGACGTGGCCACCGATGTGCCTGTGCCCGTCCCGCCGTTCTTCGGATCCCGTGTGGTCAAAGGGATTCCGCTGGCCGACTACGCCGCCCTGCTCGATGAGCGGGCGACCTTCATGGGGCAGTGGGGGCTGCGCGGCGCACGTGGCGGCACCGGTCCGTCCTTCGAGGAACTGGTCGAGACCGAGGGTCGTCCACGGCTGCGTTACTGGCTCGAACGGTTCCAGACCGAGGGCATCCTCGAGGCCGCCGTGGTGTACGGCTACTTCCACTGCGTCAGCGACGGCAACAAGTTGGTGGTGCTCGGCTCGGACGGTCAGGAGTTGGAGAGCTTCGACTTCCCGCGCCAGCGCAGGGAGCGGCGGCTGTGCCTGGCCGACTTCTTCCGTGCCCGCGACAGCGGCGAGACCGATGTGGTGTCCTTCCATGTCGTGACGATGGGCCAGCGCATCTCCGAGTTCGCCAACGAGCTGTTCGCGGCCAACAACTACCGGGACTACCTGGAGGTCCACGGGTTGTCGGTCCAGCTGACCGAGGCCCTGGCCGAGTATTGGCACAAGCGGGTCCGTACCGAACTCGGCGTCGCCCAGGACGATTCCTCGGATCTGGACGAGATCTTCAATCAGGGCTACCGGGGCTCGCGGTACTCCTTCGGCTACCCCGCCTGCCCGAATCTGGAGGATCAGGAGCAGCTGTTCCGACTGCTCGAGCCGGAGCGCATCGGCGTCAGCCTGTCGGAGGAGTTCCAGCTGGTCCCGGAGCAGTCGACATCGGCCATCATCGTGCCGCATCCCGAGGCGAAATACTTCGCGGCCAAATGACCGAACTGCAGGCCGTTCTGTGGGACATGGACGGCACGCTCGTCGATACCGAGCCGTACTGGATCGCGGCCGAGTATCGCCTCGTGGAGTCCTTCGGTGGCACCTGGAACGACGAGCACGCCGAATCGCTGGTCGGTAATCCGCTGCTGGTGTCCGCGGCCTATCTCCGCGAGCACGGACGGGTGGACCTGCCGCCGGAGGAGATCGTCGACCGGCTTCTGGACGAGGTCATCCAGGCCACCACCGAGCGCATCGTCTGGCGTCCGGGCGTGCTGCGCTGCCTGGCCGAGTTGAAGGCGGCCGCCATCCCGTGCGCGATGGTCACTATGTCGTATCTGAATCTGGCCACGGCGGTGGCCGACCAACTCCCGCCGGGTACGTTTCAGTCGCTGGTGACCGGAGACCAACTCTCTCGTGGCAAACCTGATCCTGAGGCGTATCTGACCGCCGCGCGCCGACTGGGTGTCGACCCGACCCGATGCGTGGCGATCGAGGACTCACCGGCGGGGCTCGGGTCCGCCGAAGCGGCGGGCTGTGTCGTGATCGGAGTGCCCAATCAGGTAAGGCTGGAACCCGCGCCGGGCCGCATCCTGCTGCCTACGCTGGAAAATGTCGGCGTCGCAGACCTACGCGGTTACGTGAGCGAGCGCGTGGCGCTCTGACTCATCCCTCGGCCTGGCTCACACCTCGGGCTCGACAGGTCCAGGGCGGGTGGACGCGGACGCGGACGACGCCGATGCCGACGCCAGGGCGTCGCTGGGGAACGGCGGCGGCGTGCCCCCTTTGGCCGGGCACAGCGGCTGGTAGGAACACCAGTCACAGAGCCGGGACGGGCTGGGGCGGAAGTCGCCGGTCAGGCTGGCGGTGGCAATGGCCTTCCAGATCGCCTGCAGAGTCCGCTCGAAGCGGGTGAGCTCGTCCGGGTCGGGGGAGTAGCTCAGGGTGTCCTTGTCGGCAAGGTAGATCAGTCGCAGCTGGCGCGGCACCACGCCACGGGTGCGCCACAACACGAGCGCGTAGAACTTCATCTGGAACAGTGCTTTGGCCTCGTAGGCCTCCCGGGGGATCGAACCGGTCTTGTAGTCGACGACGCGGATGTCACCGGCGGGCGAGACGTCCAGACGGTCGACGTAGCCGCGCAGGCGCAAGCCGTCGATCACCACCTCGACCAGTTGCTCGCGGGATTCCGGTTCGAGCCGGCGCGGATCTTCGAGCTCGAAGTAGTTCGCGACCAGCGCACGGGCCGAGTCCAGCCAGGCGGCCAGCGCGGGCGCGTCGAGCTCGGCGTCGAACAGGGTCAGCAGTTCTGGTTCGGCCTCACACAGGGCCTGCCAGGAGGGATCGACGTCGGCCTGGGCGACGGTCACGGTGCGCTGGGTGGCGGGAAGCTCGTAGAGGTGTTCGAGAACGGCGTGGACCACGGTGCCGCGGGCCGCGTCCCGGCTCGGTGTCTCGGGCAGCCTGTCGATGCTGCGGAAGCGGTACAACAACGGACAGGTCTTGAAGTCACTGGCCCGCGAGGGTGACAACGAGCCGACGACGGCCTGTGGAAGTGGCTCGAGCGCCGGAGCGGGCGTCGTGGAGGTCATGGCAGACACGGTAGGCGCTCACTCCGACAATTCCGGGATCACAGCCAGCGCAGGTGTTTGAGAGGCCACACCACGGCGAAGGCGCGGCCCACGAGCTTGTCCCTGGGGATCGTCCCGTTGAACCGGGAGTCGGAGGAGTTGCACCGGTTGTCGCCCATCACGAAGTACTGCCCGGCCGGAACCGTGATCGGCCCGAAGTCGGCGGTGCCATCGGTACACGCCGGATTCACATAAGGCTCGTTCAGCGCGACGCTGCCGATGTAGACGACCCCACCGTGCGCGCTCACGGCCTCGCCGGGCAGTCCGATCACTCGCTTGATCAGATCCTTGTCGGGAACGTTCCAGCTGTCCGGCTTGGCGAAGACGACCACGTCTTTGCGGTGCACCGAATGCAGGCGGTAGGACAGTTTGTCGACAAGGACCCGGTCCGGCTCGCAACCCTGACATCCGTGCAGCGTGGTCTCCATCGACGCCGACGGGATGTAGAAGGAGGCGATGACGTATCCGCGCAGCACGAACACGGACAGCACGGTGCCGATGAGCAGGATCGCCCATCGCACCCCGCTGGGCAGCCGCCGGCGGGTTCGGCCATGCCTGCGGTGCCGGTGCGCGGCGCGCGAATGGCGCGCGGCCACGGCGACACTTTCCGAGGCCAGGACCGGCGGGCTTACGCGATTGGCCCGGACCGTCGCCGCGATCCTGGACCGAAGGTCCGAGTCCGGGGCGCCGGCGGCACCCAGCTCCGAGTCGGACACCTCTGCAGGCTAGTACCCACGCCGACGTGGCTGCGCGTACGCCCCGTGACCGCCCGCCTACCGGTCGCCTACGATGAGACCGGTGAGCTTCTCCCGTCCGCCGTCGCCGCCGAGCCCGGTGCGCGGAGCTCGATTGGTACGAGTCGGCCGCGTCGCCGGTGTTCCGATCTTTCTCACGCCCAGCTGGATCTTCGTCGCGTTGTTCGTGACGCTGTCCTACTCCGACTTCCTCCGCAGCCAGGTCGTAGGACTGTCCCAGGCCGGGGCCTACGCGTTGGCCCTGGCGTATTCGTTCTTGCTCGCGGCCTCGGTGATCGTCCACGAGCTCGGGCACGTCCTGGTGTCGCGGGCCGTCGGCCTGACGGTCAGCCGGGTCGTGGTGTTCCTGCTGGGGGGCGTGTCCGAGATCGAGGGCCAGGCCCGGCGCCCGCGCGACGACTTCCTCATCGCCGCGGCCGGCCCGCTCTTCTCGTTCCTGCTCGCAGCCGCGTGCTGGGCGGGCACGACGGTCACCGATACGCACACGACGCTCGGGGTGACGTTTGCGTTGCTGGCCTGGAGCAACCTCATCGTCGCCGTGTTCAACGTGCTGCCGGGCCTGCCGTTGGACGGTGGCCGGCTCGTGGCCGCGCTCGTCTGGATGCTGGGCGGCAGCCGGTTCCGGGGCACCGTGGTGGCCGGCTGGTCGGGCCGGGTGGTCGCGGTCCTGCTCGCGCTGGCGGTGCTGTTCGGCAACGCGGCGCTCAGCGGGCACACCGGCACGGTGACGCTGAGCGGCATCGCCGCGGCGGCCATGGGCTTCGCGCTGGCGGCCTTTCTGTGGATGGGCGCCAGCCAGTCGCTGCGGGTCGCCTCGGTCCAGGACCGAGCGCGGCATCTGACCGCGGCGGGCCTCCTCCGGCAGGCGGTCTACGTGGCAGACCAGGTGCCGTTGTCCGAAGCCCTGCGCCGACTCGCTGCCAGCGGCGCCCGGGCGATCGTCGTCATCGACTCGGCCGGTCGCAGCCGCGCGATCGTCTCCGAACCCCAGGTGGCCAAGATCGCATTCGAACGGCGGCCGTGGACACCGCTGGCCGAGGTGTCGCGACCGCTCGAACCTGGTCTGATTCTCAGCGACGGGCTCGACGGCGAGGGGCTGATAGAGGCCATGCGGGCCATGCCGTCCAGTGAGTACCTGGTCGTCGACCAGGCCGGCGTGGCTCGCGGAGTCCTCGCCTCCAGTGATGTGCTCGGTGCGCTGGGCCTGACCAAAGCAGGAAGTAGAACGCAATGAGCGAGCTGTTCGAGCCCGGTGACCGGGTCCAGCTGACCGACCCGAAGGGACGTCTCCACACGGTCACTCTGGAGCCGGGCAAGCAGTTCCACACCCATCGCGGGGCGATCGAGCACGACCACCTCATCGGTTCGCCCGACGGTTCGGTCGTGGCCTCCACCTCCGGCACCAGCTACCTCGCCCTGCGGCCGTTACTGACCGACTACGTGCTGTCGATGCCCCGTGGCGCGGCCGTGATCTACCCCAAGGATTCGGCCCAGATCGTCGCGCAGGGCGATATCTACCCCGGCGCGCGCGTGCTGGAGGCCGGCGCCGGATCGGGAGCGCTGACGTGTTCGCTCCTGCGGGCGGTGGGGCCGACGGGTTCGCTCATCTCCTACGAACGTCGTGAGGACCACCTCGAACACGCCCGGCGCAATGTCGACAACTTTTTCGGCGGCGCCCCGCAGAACTGGGATCTGCGGCTGGGCGACGTCGTCGAACACTCGGCCGCCGAACCGGTCGACCGGGTGATCCTGGACATGCTCGCCCCGTGGGACGTGCTGGGTCCGGTCAGCGAGGCCCTGCGCCCCGGCGGGGTGTTGATCGGTTACGTGGCCACGACGACCCAGCTGTCCCGGCTCGTGGAGGCACTGCGCAACCACGGTGGTTTCACCGAACCGCACGCTTGGGAGTGCCTGCTGCGCAGCTGGCACGTGGTGGGTCTTGCGGTCCGCCCCGATCACCGGATGCAGGGGCACACCGCCTTCCTGGTCACGGCTCGCCGACTCGCTCCGGGCGTCACCGCGCCCTCGCGGCAGCGCCGTCCGGCCAAGACCGTGGAGTTGGAGGAGGCCTTCGGCGTTGCGCCTGCGGCCGAGCCCGGTTCCGATACCGTCTCTGAACCGGCGATCCCGAAGGTCTACCCCAAACTGCCCTGACTCGACCGGCCTACGCCTCGGGCCCGGCCCCGGATCCGGATCCGGCCTCGGGTCCGGCCACCGGCACGCCGTCGGTGACCCGGTTCACGTGGATGCAGTTGCCAGGGCACTCCTTGGCGGAGTCGATGACGTCCAGCCGCAGGCCGGCTGGAACGTCCACGCGCAGGCCCGCACCGAGCTTGAGATCGCCGGCGGCGTCCTTGACGTAGGCCAAGCCGTCCACGTCGAACTCGAAGACCTCCGGGGCGTACTGGACGCACAAGCCGTCGCCGGTGCACAGTTCCTGGTCGATCCACACCTCTAGTCCAGAGGTCTCGACACTCGTCTCGGACAACGTCATACCCTTCACGTCGTTGATCACACCGCGTCGGCCACACCGGCGTGCGCCGGTGTTGTAACCGGTGTGTAACCAGACACCAGAGTAGAGGGCTTACGAATTCATGCTGCGTGTGTAGGGTGAAATTCGATCCGGAATCTGGATGACCTGAGCGAGAGCGGGAGGGTACGCAGATGGCGGAAGAGTCGAGTGCACACCACGGTGAGCACCGGGGAGCGATGGGACAGGACGCGGCCGCGCTGGCCGACGAACTCGAGCACCTACGTGCCCGCCTGGCCGAATCGCCCCGCCAGATGCGTGCGCTGGAAGACCGGTTGGTCGAGACCCAGGCGCGGGTCGCGTCCCTGTCGGACCGCAACGAGCGCCTGGCCGACACTCTGCGCGACGCCCGCGACCAGCTCGTGGCGCTGAAGGAAGAAATCGACCGGTTGGCGCAGCCGCCGTCGGGCTACGGCGTGTTCCTCGAGGCCGTGGACGAGCACAGCGTCGACATCTTCACCGGCGGTCGCAAACTTCGTGTCGCGGTTTCGCCCGAGGTCGGCATCGAGAACCTCAAGCACGGCCAGGAGGTCATGCTCAACGAGGCCATGAACATCGTCGCCGCGCGCGGGTTCGAGAAGGCCGGCGAGGTCGTGACGCTCAAGGAGATCCTCGAGGACGGCGAGCGCGCGCTCGTGGTCGGACACACCGACGAGGAGCGGGTCGTTTACCTTGCCGAGGAACTGCGCAACATCCGGATCCGCTCCGGCGACTCGCTGCTCATGGAGTCGCGCTCGTCCTACGTCTTCGAGCGCATCCCCAAGAGCGAGGTCGAGGAACTGGTCCTGGAAGAGGTTCCGGACATCGACTACACCGACATCGGTGGGCTGGCCAGCCAGATCGAGCAGATCCGCGATGCCGTCGAGTTGCCTTTCCTGCACGCCGAGCTATTCCGCGAGCACCAGCTCCGGCCGCCGAAGGGCATCCTGCTCTACGGCCCGCCCGGGTGCGGCAAGACTCTCATCGCCAAGGCCGTGGCGAACTCGCTGGCCAAGCAGGTGGCCAAGGTGCGGGGCGAGGACGAGCGCGGCCGCTCGTTCTTCCTCAACATCAAGGGCCCGGAACTACTGAACAAGTACGTCGGTGAGACCGAGCGGCACATCCGGCTGGTGTTCCAGCGCGCCCGGGAGAAGGCCAGCGAGGGCACTCCCGTGATCGTGTTCTTCGACGAGATGGATTCGATCTTCCGCACCCGCGGCTCCGGTGTGTCATCGGACGTGGAGAACACCATCGTCCCGCAGCTGTTGAGCGAGATCGATGGGGTCGAGGGACTGGAGAACGTCATTGTGATCGGCGCCTCCAACCGGGAGGACATGATCGATCCGGCCATCCTGCGACCGGGCCGGCTGGACGTCAAGATCAAGATCGAACGTCCCGACGCCGAGGCCGCGCGGGACATCTTCGCCAAGTACATCCTGACTACGCTGCCGATCCACCCAGACGACCTGGCCGAGCACGGCGGGTCGGCGGACGCGACCGTCAACGCCATGATCCAAGCCACGGTCGAACGCATGTACACCGAAACCGAGGAGAATCGCTTCCTCGAGGTCACCTACGCCAACGGCGACAAGGAGACTCTGTACTTCAAGGACTTCAACTCGGGCGCGATGATCCAGAACATCGTCGACCGGGCCAAGAAGATGGCCATCAAGGATCTGCTCACCGCAGGCCAGCGTGGGCTCCGGGTGCAACATCTGGCGGCGGCGTGTGTCGATGAGTTCCGCGAGAACGAGGACCTTCCCAACACGACCAACCCCGATGACTGGGCCCGGATCTCCGGTAAGAAGGGCGAGCGCATCGTGTACATCCGCACGCTGGTCTCTGGAGCCAAGGGCAGCGAAGCCGGCCGCTCGATCGACACGATCAGCAACACCGGCCAGTACCTGTAACCCTCCGGTCGGGCCGGCAGAATCCTCGCTACCCGCCGCGCGAGCGGATCCGGCGGAGGTCGCGGCTGAGTGTCCTGCCGCGTAGCCAGGACAGCACCATGCCCACCAGCAGCAGGCCGATGGCCGCGAGGTAGCAGGACTGCGCGGCCGAGACGGGGACCAGCGCTGCGGCGACGGTGCACCCCGCTGTGCCCAGCAGCGCGACCGCCCACCCCAGCAGCATCCGGTCCCGGGCGGCGACGCCCCGCACGAACTGGCCCAGGGCGCGGTTGGCCGTAAGCCGCATCGTGACCGCGAATCCCGCGATGACGAGCACGGCCAGCACGGCCCCGGTCCGGGTGATCCAGAGCTGCGCGCCACTGTGGTCTGCCCGGGATCCGGGCTGGGTGTTGTCGCCGACGACCCGGGAGGCGATCAACACGATGAGCCACAAGGCCAGGTGCAGGTAGCGCAGGATCCGCGCGGCGAGGACCTTCAGGTTGTGCAGCGCCAGCTCGTCGCCGCCTTCGGCCAACACGCCGACCAGGCCCGCCGCGGCCGATCCGAGCCGTCGCTGGCGCATGGCGACGAGGGACAGATTGTGCCGCGCGTCGACGTAGTGCGGATCCAGCGCCAACGCCTGCTCGAAGCGGGCCCGCGCACCGTCAAGGTCCTTGACGCGCATCGCGAGGTTGCCCGCAGCCAGATGGGTCTCGGGCTCGTTGGGGGCCAGATCGAGCGCCACGGCGACGGCTTGCTCGGCCTGCATCCGGAAAGTGGGATCGGCGTCGAAGGCGGGATGGGAGGCGATCGCCTGCGACAGCAGTGTGTGGGTCTGATACACCCCGGGGTCGGCCCGCACCGAGGCGCGAGCGGCGGCCAACGCGGCGTCAGGTTCGGCCAGGCGGCTGTGCGCGACCGAGGCCAGGCGCAGCGGCCATTCGTACTCCGGCGCCAAGGAGATCGCGCGCTGGGCGAGGTCCAGAGCTGGTGCGGGGCGGTTCAGCTCGAGCTGCGCCTGCGCCGCCAGGCACAGGGCCTCGACGTCGTCCGGGTGGCTGGCCAGGTGCGCGGCCAGCGCACGCAGGGCGTCGTCGTGGCGACGCGCCTCGATGAGGGTACGTGCATAGGCCAGCGGAGCGCCGGATGTCACAGCCGCTTGGCCTTCTTCATGAAGGCCTTCAGCTCGTTGTACGTACCGTCGGTGTTGCCGAAGGTGACGACATTGCGTGCGCTGTCGAACCAGGCGCTGGTCGACGGGCTGACCTGCTCCAGCGCGAACAGCACGTCGGCCATCACGATCAGCCGCGCCTCGCCACTCTGCACGCCGTCCAGCAGCGCCTTCTCCGCGGCCAGCTCGCACACGTAGGCGATGTCGGCACCGGACAGGCCATCGCTGGCCTTGGCCAATTTGCCCAGGTCGATCCCCTCGATGGGGCGCTCCTTGAGGTGGTGCCGAAAGATTGCCTCCCGGGCCGGCTGGTCCGGCGGCAGTACCAGCACCATTCGGTCGAATCGACCGGGCCGCCGCATGGCCGGGTCGATGTCCCAGGGCTGGTTGGTCGCCCCCAGCACGAAGACCCCCTCGTTGACCCCGTTGACACCGTCGAGTTCGGTGAGCAGCTGATTGACCGATCCCCGCAATCCCGAGTTCCGGGTCTGGGTGCGACGCTGGGCCAAGGCGTCGATCTCATCGAAGAACAGCACGCACGGCGCCTCGCGGCGGGCCAGCTCGAAGGCGTCGTGCAGGTTTCGCTCGCTGTTGCCCAGGTAGGGGTCCAGCACGTCGGCCAGTCCGATCGACATGAACTTGGCCTTGAGCTCGCCGGCCAGCGCTCGGGCGATGAAGGTCTTGCCGCAGCCCGGCGGCCCGTAGAGCAGCAGGCCGCCGCGCAGGCTCTTGCCGTACAGCCGGCGGAGGTCGGGGTTACGCAGCGGAGCCAAGAACGAGGCGGTCAACCGGTCCTTGACCTCCTTCATGCCCCCGACGTCGGCCAGGGTGAGCTCCTCACGGGTCACCTCGAAGGCGGGGTCGTCTGTGGAGCCACCGGACCCGTCGACGAACATCGGGTCGCTGAGATCGCTCAGTTCGTTCTCCGCGGCCGACCAGTCGAAGACGTAGGGCCGAGGGCTGGTGGCCTCACTCGGCGCCGGTAGCGATCCGGCCCCCTGCTCATCGGTCGGCGGAGGTCCCGGACGGTCGTCCTCAGCCTCGGACTCCGGCCCGTCCGCACCCGTCTCGCCACGGCCCGCACCGGCCGGATCCGGCGTCGTGACTGCCTCGCCGGCAGCCGGAGTCCCGGCTGTGGCCAGCGGTGTGGCCGGCGGTGTGGCCGGCGTCGGCGCGATCAAGGCGGCCAGAGCCGCGCGAAGCTGGTCGTGGGTCGGGAACTGGACCAGCCCGGCAGCGAGCAGGGCGACGGCCTCGTCCTGGTCCCCGCGCTGGCCGAGGAGCGCGGCCACATGCAGCCGCAGTTCGACGTCGGAGGGGGCCGTGTCGAGCGCCCGGCGCAGGGAATCCAGGAGGGGATCTGTCACCTGGCCGAGCCTAGCGGGCCCACCTTGGGCCGGCGGCGTGCGAAGGCTGTCGGCGGCCCGGGACGAGCCCGGGGCCCGGACGGCGCTTTCGCGCCCTGCCGACTGCACGGGCCGTAGCCTGAACCCATGACGGTCACGCGTGTGATGGGTACCGAGGTCGAGTACGGGGTCAGCGTCCCCGGCAACCCGACCGCCAACGCGATGCTGCTGTCCGCGCAGGTCGTCAACGGGTACGCCTCGTTGTTGCCCGGTGGGCGCCGACGTCGCCCGGGCTGGGACTTCGAGGAGGAATCGCCGTTGCGCGATGCCCGCGGCTTCGACCTGTCCGGGCCCAATCACGTGGCCGAGCAGTTCCTGGAGGACGAGGAGGACGCGGGCCTGGCCAACGTCGTGCTGCCCAACGGCGCTCGGCTCTACGTCGACCACGCTCATCCCGAGTACTCGACCCCCGAGGTGACCAGCCCACTGGACATCGTCCGATTCGACCGGGCCGGCGAGCTGGTGATGGCGGCGGCAGCCGCGCAGGCCGGTCGCCTCAACGGCGGGACGATCACGCTGTACAAGAACAACACCGACAACAAGGGCGTGTCCTACGGCGCCCACGAGAACTATCTGATGAGCCGGCAGACGCCCTTCGCGGCGATCGTCAGCCAGCTCACGCCGTTCTTCGTGACCCGTCAGATCGTCTGCGGCGCCGGGCGGGTCGGTATCGGGCAGGACGGTCACCAGCACGGATTCCAGATCAGCCAGCGGGCCGACTTCTTCGAGGTCGAGGTCGGGCTGGAGACGACGTTGAAGCGCCCCATCATCAACACCCGCGACGAACCGCACGCCGACGCCGAGAAGTACCGGCGTCTGCACGTGATTCTCGGAGACGCGAACCTGGCCGAACTGTCCACGTTCCTCAAGGTCGGCACGACCTCGTTGGTGCTGGCCATGATCGAGTCCGGCTGGCTCAACGACGAACTACGCATCGCCGAGCCGGTGCGCGAACTCCGCAGCGTCAGCCATGACCCCGGTCTGTCCCATCTCGTGCGGTTGGCTGACGGGCGCAGCCTGACCGCGCTCGAGCTTCAGTTGGAGTACCTGGACCGGGCTCGCAAGTACGTCGACGACCGGCTCGGCAGCGACGCCGACGTCCAGACCGTCCAGGTGCTCGACGAATGGGAATCGGTGCTCACCCGACTCGGCGAGGACCCGATGCAGCTGGCCGGCGAGCTCGACTGGGTCGCCAAGCTACGCCTGCTACAGGGATTTCGTGAGCGCGACGGGCTGGAGTGGTCCAGTCCGCGCCTGCACGCGATCGATCTGCAGTACGCCGACATCCGTGCGGACAAGGGCCTCTACCACCGCCTCGTCCAGCGAGGTTCGATGCGCACGCTGATCGATCCGGCCGACGCCGAGTCGGCGCGCGAGCACCCACCGGTCGATACCCGGGCCTACTTCCGCGGTGAATGCCTGCGCCGCTACCCGGAGTCGGTGGCGGCCGCCTCGTGGGACTCGGTCATCTTCGACGTCGGACAGCGCTCGCTGGTCCGGGTGCCCACCCTGGAGCCGCTGCGGGGAACCCGGGCGCACGTTCAGGAACTGCTGGACCGGTGCGCCACCGCGCACGATCTGGTCGACGCCCTGCTGGGGTGAGTTGGCCCCTACCCGAGCGCGGGACCCACGGGGCCTACTAGTGTCGGAGTACCGATCCGGTGCACTGAAGGCGTGAGGTGAGTATGGCCAGTCATGAAGGCGGACAGACCCGGCCGTCCAAGCAACGTGAGGACGAGACCGAGGAAGTTGCCGAGGCCAACAGCGATGTGGCCGAACGGCACGAGAAGCTGACCGATGACGTTGACGCGATTCTCGACGACATCGACGAGGTGCTGGAAACCAACCCGGAGGACTTCGTCCGTAGCTTCGTGCAGAAGGGTGGTCAGTGAGTGAGCAGCGAGCGGGCGATGAGCGCCTACGCGAAGAGCGGAAAGGTGGCCGGTAATCCTTGAGCATGGCTGAGAACCGAGGTCTGCTGCGCTATGCCACCGACCCAGGATCGTCGTCCTTCGTGGAGTTTCTCTCGGCTGCGGCCACCGATCTGTTGCCCAACAAGCGCATGATCGGCCTGGACGCCTCCGGTTCCACGGCGAACCTGCCGCATGCGACGACCATCGTTGCCGCAGTTTTCGACGGTGGCGTGGTCATGGCCGGCGATCGGCGCGCGACGATGGGCAACCTCATCGCCCAGCGCGACATCGAGAAGGTGTTCGCCTCCGACGACTTTTCGCTGGTCGGTATCGCGGGAACGGCGGGCATCGCGATCGAGATCGTCCGTCTGTTCCAGGTGGAACTCGAGCATTACGAGAAGATCGAGGGGACGCCGCTCACCCTGGACGGCAAGGCGAACCGCCTGGCCACCATGATCCGCAACAATCTCGGTCCCGCCATGCAGGGCCTGGCTGTAGTCCCGCTGTTCGCCGGGTTCGACGTCGACGCCGGATCCTCGACCGAGGCTGGCAGGATCTACAGCTACGACGTGACCGGTGGCCGCTACCCGGAGCAGTACTTCCACTCGGTTGGCTCGGGGTCGGTCTTTGCCAAGAGTTCGCTCAAGAAGCTCTGGCGGCCGGCGATGTCCGAGGACGAGACGGTCAGTGTCGTCGTCGAGGCCTTGTACGACGCGGCCGACGACGACTCAGCCACGGGCGGCCCGGACCTGACCCGCCGGATCTTTCCCGTCGTCTACGCCGCCACGGCCGACGGCGCGCGCCGCGTAACCGATGAACACCTCGACACGGTGGTCCGCGCGCTGCTGCAGCGCCGCTCCGAGCACCCGGGTTCCTGACAGACCTTCCTCCCGCACTCGATCGACGAGTGCCTGATCGAGCAGAAAGCCGGAGACCACGATGTCGATGCCGTTCTACGCCTCGGCCGAACAGATCATGCGCGATCGTTCGGAGTACGCCCGCAAGGGCATCGCCCGGGGTCGCAGCGTGGTCGTGTTGACCTACGCCGACGGCGTGTTGTTCGTCGCTGAGAACGCGAGTTCGGCTTTGCACAAGGTCTCGGAGATCTACGACCGGATCGGTTTCGCCGCCGTCGGCAAGTACAACGAGTTCGAGAACCTGCGGGTGGCCGGTATCCGGTTGGCTGATCTGCGCGGGTACTCCTACGACCGCCGTGACGTCACCGCCCGCGCGCTGGCCAACGCCTACGCCCAGACCCTCGGGTCGATCTTCACCGAGCAGCAGAAGCCCTACGAGGTCGAACTCTGCGTGGCCGAGGTGGGCAATGCCGCCGCCGACGACCAGCTGTACCGGCTGTCCTACGACGGCACGATCGTCGACGAGCCGGAGTACCTGATCATGGGCGGGCAGGCAGATCTGGTCACGAACTCGGTGAAGGCCGCCTTCCGCACCGGAATGAACTTGGACGAAGCCATCTCAGTGGCGGTAGCCGCACTCGGCGCTTCCGGCGCGGACAGCGGTGCGCCCCGAGAGATCGCCGCCGGAGCCCTGGAGGTCGCCGTGCTCGATCGTAACCGGGGCAAGCGCAAGTTCCGCCGGATCACCGGGCCCGCGCTGGCCAGCCTGCTTCCGTCCAGCCCGCTCCCACCGGCAGAAGGCGACTCGCCGGCGGACTCGCCAGCGCAGCCGCCGGCCGATACTCCCGTGGAGCCCACCGAGTCGGGCGACTAGCCGCGCTATCGGGCGACATGGTGCCCAGGCCGGGCACGCCACGCTCCCTCCCGGTCCTACCGAGACCGCCGCACTGCCTCAACGATCTGCCGTGCGCGGCGTCGGGCGGTTTAGGCCGGACGGGCGGCGGTGGGAAGTAGACAAGCTCCGCCGCCCGCCCGGCGCATCACCCGGCGACGATGTTGCCGCCCGACACTGCGACGGCAACCGTGGCCAGGCCGTTCTGAGCCGGTCCGCTGAGGCGGGCGCCGGTCTTGGGATCGAAGGTCGAACCGTGGCAGGGACAGGCGAAGCTGGCAGCCACCGTGCAACCCTGATGCGGGCAGACCGCGCTGAAGGCGGCGACGGTGTCCGGACCCGTACGGCTGATCAAGATGTCACTGCCGTCTGCGCTCTTGGCCGCGATGGCCGATCCCACCGCGACCGACGACAGCGGCGCCAGCACCTGGCCGGCGCCGGCGGACCGGACCGCTGAACCTGATGAGCCTGATCCGCCGGAGGTCGAGACATCGCTTCGGGTCGGGCCCGGCGCTGCGCTGCACGCGGCGAGCACGAGCGCGCCGCCACCAGCACCGGCCGCGAGCACGAGGCGGCGGCTCGGTCCACTCAGCGGGGCCCTCAACTCGGCAGTCGGCTCGGCGGGCCTGATGTCCTCGGTGTTCACAAACGGTCTCCGATCACGTTTTCGGTCTGGTCAGACGCCGCGCGTCTGCCGTGGTCTACGACCTCAGCGCACAATCGGTTCAGCACTGATACCCGCACCACGCCCGGACGTCTCTGATTGAACCGCTCTCGATCGCCGTGCGTAGGAAGGGCGGGACGGAGAAGGTGACATGCAAAGGCAAACCACAGGCACGAGCGAGCAAGAGCTCATGCGAATGTTGCACGACGAGCATGCGGGCGCGCTGTGGGCCTTCGCCGTTAGGCTAACCGGCGGCGATCGCGCGGCGGCCGAGGACGTGGTGCAGGAGACCCTCCTGCGGGCCTGGAAGCAGACCGACAATCCCGTCTTTGCAGACAACCACTCCAGAGCGGCCCGGACCTGGCTTTACACGGTCGCCCGGCGGATCGTCATAGACGAGTGGCGAGCCCGCAAAGTGCGTCCAGAGAAGCTCGTCTCCGATGTCCCGGAATCCGGTGGTGCCGACTACACCGAACAACTGGTCGAGTCCCGCCTGATCGCCGACGCTCTGGCCCGCCTGACACCGGACCACCGGGCGGTCCTCGTCGAGATGTACTACCGCCGCTCCAGCGTCCGCGAGGCCGCTGCCCGGCTCGGAATCGCGGAAGGAACCGTGAAGTCCAGGACCCATTACGCCCTGCAGGCGTTCAAACTCGTACTCGCGGAGATGGGGGTGGAACAGTGACCGAATTCGACGCCGACCGGCACGCGGCCGAGCACGAACGCTTCGCCCGCGATGACGCGGCCTACCTGGCCGGCGCGTTGGACGACGACGACGCCGCGGCGTACGAGGCGCACCTGTCCGGCTGCCCCCTCTGCCAGGCCCAGATCTCGGAACTGAACGGCCTGACCGACCGGTTGCTCAACGCCGACCCGAGCGCCTTCGCCGAGGTCGAGGCGGTACCCGACACCCTGCTGCCCCGGCTGCTCAGGGAGGTTCGCAGTTACCGGCGACGCCAGCGCGTGCGGGTCGCGCTCGCCGCCGGCGTGGCCGCCTGCCTGGTGCTGTTCGCGGGGGTCGGAGGAATCCGGTTCTGGAACGACGCTCACGCCCCGACCGTCCACCACTTCACCGCCGCCAATGGCGGCCCGGCCACCGTGGAGGCCACCGTGACGCTGCGGTCCTCCAAGACCGGGACGAGCCTGCGGGTCTACTGCGGCCACTACCGCGGCGCGCCGTCGGGATACGGCCCGAGCGGGCAAACGGGACCACAGGATCAGGGCGAGTACCGGCTGGTCGTCATCAACCGCGCCGGTTCCAAGCAGTATCCGGTGAGCTGGCCCCCGGGCGCCGACATCCGGGTTGACGCCGGCAGTATCTGGCCACCGAAGGCGATCAAGACCATCCAGATCGTCGACGCCAGCGGCAACCCGGTGCTGCAGGTGAACCTGTGACGAACCGACACGAACGATCACGGCACGGAAACGCTTCGGCCAGGTGAGCCCCGAGCTGACTAGGCTGGGGTTCGTGCAGCGACGTATCTTCGGGATCGAGAACGAGTACGGCGTGACCTGCACCTTCGAGGGCCAGCGTCGGCTGAGTCCGGACGAGGTCGCGCGCTACCTGTTCCGTCGCGTCGTCAGCTGGGGGCGTTCGTCCAACGTCTTTCTGCGCAACGGTGCCCGGCTGTACCTGGACGTCGGCAGCCACCCCGAGTACGCCACCCCGGAATGCGACTCGTTGGTCGAGCTGGTGACGCACGACAAGGCCGGCGAACGGATTCTCGAGGGGCTGCTCATCGACGCCGAGAAGCGCCTCAACGACGAGGGCATCTCCGGCGACATCTACCTGTTCAAGAACAACACCGACTCGGCCGGCAACTCCTACGGCTGTCACGAGAACTTCCTCGTCGCACGGCACGGCGAGTTCAGCCGCATGGCCGACGTCCTGATCCCGTTCCTGGTCACCCGTCAACTGATCTGCGGCGCGGGTAAGGTCCTGCAGACCCCGCGCGGTGCCGTCTTCTGCCTGTCCCAACGGGCTGAGCACATCTGGGAGGGCGTTTCCTCCGCGACCACCCGGTCCCGTCCGATCATCAACACCCGTGACGAGCCGCACGCCGACGCCGAGCGGTACCGGCGGCTGCACGTGATCGTCGGCGACTCGAACATGAACGAGAACACCACGCTGCTCAAGGTCGGCAGCGCCGATCTCGTGCTGCGCATGATGGAGCAGGGCATCTCGTTCAAGGACCTCACCCTGGAGAATCCGATCAGGGCGATCCGCGAGATCAGCCACGACCTGACCGGCACCCGCCAGATCAAGCTCGCCAACGGGCGGATGTCCAGCGCCGGTGAGATCCAGCGGGAGTACTACGAGAAGGCGCGGGCCTTCGTAGACACGGCGGGGACGGACCCGCTGACCGAGCGGGTGCTCGATCTGTGGGGCCGCACCCTCAAGGCGGTCGACGCCCAGGACCTGTCCCTGATCGACCGCGAGATCGACTGGGCCACCAAGTACCAGCTGATCGAGCGCTACCGAGCGCGCTACGACCTGCCCCTGTCCTCGCCGCGAGTGGCGCAGCTGGACCTGACCTACCACGACATCCGTCGTGACCGGGGTCTTTTCTACCTGTTGCAGAACCGCGGCGCGCTCAACCGGGTGGTGAGCGACCTCGCGGTCTTCGAGGCCAAGAACGTACCTCCGCAGACCACCAGGGCAAAGCTGCGTGGCGAGTTCATCAAGCGGGCGCAGGAGACGCGCCGCGACTTCACCGTCGACTGGGTTCACCTCAAGCTTAATGACCAGGCTCAACGGACGGTGTTGTGCAAGGATCCATTCCGTTCGGTCGACGACCGCGTCGACAAGTTGATCGCCTCTATGTAGAGCGTCCGCCCGGATGCCGCCACGGCGATCCGAGTGGGCAGGGCCGCGGAGCGTAGACGGTGGACGGTGCACGACGACGACACGCTCCGCGAGCGCGGGGTGCTGCGCCGGCCAGTGGTTCCCGTCGCCTACCGTTGAGCGATATGGCCGCCCGACGACAGCAGCGACTGGTGAATCTCGTGCTGCTTCTCCTGTCCACCCGCCAGTACATCACCGCCGATCGCATTCGCGACCTGGTCGAGGGCTACGAGGTCTCAGAGGAATCCAGCAACCCGGACGAGGCGTTCAAGCGCAGTTTCGAGCGGGACAAGGCCGAGCTGCGTGAACTGGGTGTCCCGCTGGAAACGGGCCGTAATTCAGCCTTCGACACCGAGGACGGCTACCGGATCGCGCGCAAGGACTTCGAGCTTCCCCCGATCAGCTTCACCGCCGACGAGGCCGCCGCAGTGGGCCTGGCGGCCCGGCTGTGGAGTTCGGCCAGCCTGGCCACCGAGGCGAGGACCGCCCTGATCAAGCTGCGCGCCGCCGGTGTCGAGATCGACGCCGAGGCCGGCGCGGACACGCTGCCGCCGCTGCCGGCCAACGAGCCCGCCCTGCCCGACCTCCTGGCTGCGGTCTCGGACAAGCGGGTGGTGCAGTTCAGCCACCGCAAACCCTTCGCCGACGCTGCGGACAAGCGCGTCCTGGAACCGTGGGGCGTGCTGTCCTGGCGCGGACGCTGGTACGTGGTAGGACACGATCGGGGCCGAGGGGAGCCGCGCAGCTTCCGGTTGGACCGGATCGAGGGAGCCGTCCGCACCGTGGCCTCGTCGGCGCAGACCACGCGCCCGGCCGGGCTGGACATGCTGGAGATGGTTCGCGGTGCCAACCCGCAGCCGGGCCACGTGGGACGGGTGCGGGTGCGCGACGGAAGGGGCGGGCAGCTGCGGCGCCGCGCCCAGTCGGTGAGCCGGGAAGAGGGGCAGGACGTGCTCGAGATCGAGTACCGGGACACCGAATGGCTGGCTGCGATGGTGGCCTCGGTTGGAACGGACGCCTTCGTCGTCGATCCGCCCGAACTCGTCAAGTCGGTGGTCAGCCTGCTCGAAGCCGCTGCCGGGGGGCGGCGATGAGCGACACCGGCGACAAGGTCACCCGGCTGCTCGCTCTGGTGCCCTACGTGCTCAATCGCGGCGTGGCCTCGATCACCGAGACGGCCGAAGCCTTCGGCATCAGCGAGGACCAGGTTCGCAAGGAGCTGGAGATGCTGTGGCTGTGCGGGCGTTCGTCCGGCCCGGAGGATCTCATCGACCTCATGTTCGAGCAGGACACCGTCTCGGTCACCTACGACGGCGGCCTGAGCCGGCCGCTGAAACTGACGGCGACCGAGGCGATGACTCTCGGCGTGGCCCTGCGCACGCTCACCGACCTGCCGGGAGCGACCTCCACCGGTGCGGCTGAGCGCGCCCTGGCCAAGATCGAGACCGCGGCCGGTCAGCACCTGGACACCGCCGGCGTCGATATCCGGCTCGCCGCTCAGGACCGCTGGCTCGGCCTGGCCCAGCGCGCGGTCGCCGAGAAGCGAGCCGTCGAGCTGCGTTACTACACCGCCGCCCGGGACGAATCGACCCATCGCGTCGTCGATCCGGTCCAGGTCTTCACCGTCGACGGCGTGAACTACCTCGAGGCGTGGTGCCGTCGCGCCGAAGGAATGCGCAGCTTCCGCTTGGACCGGTTCGAGGATGCCACGCTCTTGGACGAACCCGCGGTGATCCCGGTCGACATCAATCCGAAGGATGTCTCAGAAGGCGTGTATCGCCCGGCACCGGAGCACCTGCTCGTCGAACTGAGTCTGGGTCCCGGATGGAGTTGGGTGAGCGAGTACTACCCGAGCGAGACGGTCGAACCCGACCCGGACGAACCGGCCGTGCTCAGAGTGAGCTTGCGCGTGGCCGACCCGGCTTGGGTGGCCGCGCTGGTCAGACGGTCCGGGGGAGCGGTGTCGGTGCTCGCTCCCGACTGGCTGGCCCGTGACGTCCGAGCCGAGGCCGCGTCGGCGCTGGCCGCGTATTCAGCCTGATCGGCGGCCAGTAGGCTCAGCGCCATGCAGGGGTGGATCGTGGTCGGGGTGTGGGCCTTCGCCGTGGTTTTCGCGGCCGTACTGCTCGTGTTCTGCCTGTACGAGATCAGCTGGAAGGTCCGTCGTCTGCAGTCCGACAAGCTCCGTCTCGATCGCTTGGTCGCTGAACTGAGCGGTGTCGGCACCGCACTGGCCGAAACCGCGGAACGGGCCCGAGGCCTCAATCGCACCGCACCGGCGGTCCTCGAATCGCAGGCGGGCTGAGCGCGCCGATGGTGAAGTTCCGCAAGCGCCCGGCGGGCGACCCCGAAGGACGCATGTCCGTCCTGGACCATCTCCGCGAACTCCGGCGACGAGTCGCGATCGTGCTCGTCATCCTGTTCCTGGGCGCGATCATCGGCTGGCTGTTCTACAACCCGATCCTGCATCTGCTGGAAAAGCCCTACTGCAACGTCCCGTTCCAGCGGCGCCTCGGTGCGACCAAGCAGTCCGACTGCGATCTGCTGTACTCCGCGCCGCTGGACGGCTTCACGATTCGCCTGAAGATCTCGATGATCACGGGCAGCATCATCACCGCGCCGCTGTGGTTGTTCCAGATCTGGGCGTTCGTCACTCCTGGGCTGCGGCGTAGCGAGCGCAAGTACTCCCTGATCTTTGCGGCCAGTTCGTCCGTGCTGTTCGTAGCCGGCATGGCGATGGCCTACTGGACGCTCTCGCGCGGTCTGAACGCGCTCATCGAACTGTCTGGCTCGGGCACCAAGGCGGCACTCGGGGTTCAGCAGTACATCTCCTTCGTCACGCTCGTCCTGCTCACCTTCGGCGCCTCCTTCGAGCTCCCGCTGCTGATCGTGATGCTCAACATCACGCGGGTGTTGCCCTACTCGCTGCTCAAACGTGGGCAGCGCTTGGGCATCTTCCTGGTGTTCGTCTTCACCGCGGTCGCCACACCCTCGACCGACCCGTTCACGATGACCCTCATGGCGGTGCCGCTACTGCTGTTGTTCGAGGCCGCGGTGCTCGTGGCCTTCCTGCACGACCGCCGCCGGGCGCGTCGCCAGATCGCCGATGAGGAGCAGCGGGCCGCCGAGCAGTTGCCCGACGACGTGGCCTCGGTCATCGACCCCCGTCCGAGTGACCTGCCGACGCGCGCGGCCAGCCTCGAATCGGAGTGGACGGAGCTTCCGTGAGTCTGGGCCGACCCCGCGTGAGCCTGGTCGTCAATCCGGCCTCGAACAAGGGAGCCGCGGTCGCGGTCGGAGCGCGGGTGGCCTCGCACCTTTCGCGCGCGGCCGAGGTCCGGGTGTTCAGCGGTCGCAGCCAGGCGGAATCGGTCTCGATCCTGGCGCACGCCGGGGAGGACGCCGACGCCGTGGTGGTGTGCGGCGGCGACGGGATCGTGCATCTGGCGGTCAACGCTCTGGCCCAGGGCGAGGTGCCGTTGGGGATCATCCCGGCCGGTACGGGCAACGACACCGCCACCGCGCTGGGTATTGATCCCGATCCGTTGCGAGCCGCGGACGCGCTGCTGGCCGCGCTGCACGCCAAGTCCGTCCGCCGGATCGACCTCGGCCATTGCGATGCCGTGCCGGTTTCGCCCAACGCCGACGGCCGATGGTGGGTGACGATGCTCTACGCGGGCTTCGATTCCGGGGTCAACGAGCGGGCCAACCGGATGCGGTGGCCGTCGGGAAAGCGTCGTTACGATCTGGCCATCGCCGCCGAGATGCTGCGCCTGCGGTCGCGCGCGCTCACCCTCCAGCTGGACGACCAGACCATCCGCACCCCGATGACGCTCGTGGCCATCGGCAATGGTCCGCAATACGGCGGAGGCAAGCTGATGACACCCGGGGCGCGCATGGACGACGGCATCTTCGACGTCACGGTGGTGGGAGCCGTTTCCCGTCTGACCCTGGCCCGGTTGGCGCCGACCCTGCCGCGGGCCGGCCACCTGCGACACCCGGCCGTGACGACATACCGATCCGCGACCGTCACGATCGAGGCGCCGCAGACGGTGGCGTGGGCCGATGGTGAGCGCGTCGGCGACCTTCCGGTACGGACGGTCTGCGTGGCCGGAGCACTTGCGGTGCTGGTGCCGATCGGTCCATCCGCACCGGGGCTGTCGCGGTCGGAGGACCCTGCCGGCTGAGTCCGGCCCAGGTCCGTAGGGCCTAGCCGCCTCGGACGATGTAGCTCTCCAACTGCCTTCGGTCGACCTCGAGCTGCCGGATCCGCGCCGCGACCACGTCTCCGATCGTGACGATGCCGACGAGCGCCCCGTCGCGCATTACCGGCATGTGCCGGAACCTGCGTTCGGTCATCAGCTCCGCGACCTGTTCGACGGAGTCCTCAGGCGTGCAGGAGATGACGGGCGAACTCATGACGTCCCCGACCCGGCGCTGGAGCAGGGCCGCGCCTTCGGTGTTGAGGTGCCGGACCACGTCGCGCTCGGACACGATCCCTGCGACTGCACCGGCTTGCTCACCGGACGTGCCGTCGGCGCCGGCTTGATGGGCGGGCGTCCGGCCCGTGCCCGCAGCCTCGCCTGGACTGAGCACGACGAGCGCCCCAACCTTGTGTTCGGCCAGCGAACGCAGGAGCTGGCTGATCGAGTCATCGGGTCCAATCGTCACGACCGACGCGCCCTTGTGCTTGAGAAGATCGGCTATCAGCATGCGGACCACCTCCAGAAGGCAGCGGAAACTCCGTTCGGCATGACGCTAGCAGTGATCGGCGTCACTGGCAGCGGCCTTGATCATTTTCTGTCGCGCCAGTCGGTCGGGCTGGCGATTCCGCCCGGACCGTAGGCTGGGGACATGTCTGCACCAGGCCTTGGGCCGGCCGAACGGTACGCCCAGGCCCGGCGTCGGCGGCAGTATCCGACGCTGGCCGACTTCCGGTCGAGCTACCCGTTCGAACTCGATCCGTTCCAGGTCGAGGCGGCCGAGGGACTGGAGGACGGCTACGGCGTTCTGGTGTGCGCACCGACCGGAGCGGGCAAGACCGTGGTGGGCGAGTTCGCGATTCACCTGGCCCTACAGCTGGGCCAGAAGTGCTTCTACACCACACCGATCAAGGCCTTGTCGAACCAGAAGTACAACGACCTCATCCGCCGGTACGGCAGCGACAAGGTCGGCTTGCTCACCGGAGACAACGCGGTGAATTCGGGTGCGCCGATCGTCGTGATGACGACCGAAGTCCTGCGGAACATGCTCTACGTCGGTAGTCCGGCACTGACCGGCCTCGGCTACGTCGTGATGGACGAAGTGCACTATCTCGGTGACCGCTTCCGGGGTGCGGTCTGGGAGGAGGTCATCATCCACCTGCCGGCTTCGGTCCGGCTGGTCTCGCTGTCAGCCACGGTGTCCAACGCAGAGGAATTCGGCGACTGGCTCGTCGAGGTCCGCGGTGACACCCGGGTCATCGTCCATGAGCAGCGGCCGGTGCCGCTGTGGCAGCACATGATCGTCGGAACCAGACTGTTCGACCTGTTCAGTTCCGAACAGGTCGAGCGCGGGACCCAGAACATCACCGTAGATCCCCAGCTCCGCAGCTACATCCGGGAACGCGCGCGCTTCGAGGCACCGGACCGGCGCCGCGGCGCCAACTCGCGGGACCGCCACCGGCCGCCGCACGGACCGCGCTGGCACCCTCCCCATCGGGCGGACGTGCTGGCCCGCCTGGATCGGGACGGGTTGCTTCCCGCGATCACGTTCATCTTCAGCCGGGCTGGTTGCGACGCCGCGGTACGGCAGTGCGTACTGGCGGGGGTTCGCCTGACCACCGATGAGGAACGCGAGCAGATCCGCGGACTGGTCGAGGAACGGACCGCCAACCTCGCGCCCGACGACCTCGACGTGCTCGGTTACTGGGAATGGCTGGAGGGCCTGCAGCGTGGCGTCGCCGCGCATCATGCCGGACTGATCCCGGCGTTCAAGGAAACCGTCGAGGAGTTGTTCGTCCGCGGCCTCGTCCGGATGGTGTTCGCCACCGAGACGCTGGCGCTCGGCATCAACATGCCGGCCCGGACGGTGCTGCTCGAACGGCTGGTGAAGTTCAACGGAGAGGGCCATGTCGAGCTGACTCCGGGCGAGTACACCCAACTCACCGGGCGTGCCGGGCGGCGCGGCATCGACATCGAGGGCCACGCCGTCGTGCAGTGGGGACCTGAGATCGACCCCGATCAAGTGGCCGGGCTGGCCTCCACCCGGACATTCCCGCTGCGTTCGTCCTTCCGGCCCAGTTACAACATGGCGATCAACCTGGTTGCGCAGGTCGGGCGTGACACCGCGCGCGAGCTGCTCGAGTCGTCTTTCGCCCAGTTCCAGGCGGATCGTTCCGTCGTCGGCATCACCCGTCAGGTGGTCAAGAATCAACGCTCCCTGGACGAATATCGATCCAAGATGGCCTGCCATCTGGGGGACTTCTCGGAATACGCGGCGATTCGGCAACGCATCGGCGAGCGCGAATCAGAGCTCGCCCGTGCCGGCGCCAGCCAGCGCCGTGCCGCCGTCGTCCAGTCGCTGGAGGCCCTGAGGATCGGCGACGTCATCCGGATCCCAACCGGCAAACGGGCGGGCCTGGCGGTCGTGCTCGACCCCGGAGCATCGGCGTTGGCCGACGCCCGGCCGATGGTGCTGACCTTGGATCGCTGGGCCGGACGGATCAGCTCCGCGGACTTCTCGATCGCCGCCGAGGTCCTCGGTCAGGTGCGGGTACCCAAGCATTTCAACGCCCGCAACCCAGGCGAACGGCGTGACTTGGCCTCCTCGCTGCGCAACCTTCGCCTTCCCGACGGCGAGCCTCGCGGGCGGCGCCGCAGTCGAAGCGCGGCCGCTGACGACCAGGTATTGACCGATCTTCGCGCCGAACTTCGTGCGCATCCTTGCCACGGGTGCCACGACCGGGAGGAGCACGCGCGCTGGGCCGAGCGCTATCACCGCCTCAAGCGCGAGAGCGATGCCCTACAGCACAAGGCAGAACGCCGCACCCACTCGCTGTCGCGGACGTTCGACGCGATCTGTGCCCTGCTGACCGTGCGTGGCTACATGCACCCGCACGTCATGACGGAGGTTCCGGCCCCCGGCGAGCCGGTGGCCGAGAAGATCACTGCCGACGGCCGGCTGCTGTCGCGGATCTGGTCGGAGGCAGACCTGCTCATCGCCGAGTGTCTGCGCACTGGTGCCTGGGACGGACTGAACGCCGCCGAGCTTGCCGCGGTCTGCTCCTCGGTCGTGTACGAGGCTCGACGGGAAGAGACGAGCGCCCCCAAGCTGCCGCAGGGGGCGAGCCGCGCCGCGCTCGCCGAGACGGCGCGGCTGTGGGGCGAGTTGACCGAACGTGAATCCGAGTACGGCCTGCCGATCACCCGCGAGCCCGATCTGGGCTTCGTCTGGGCCAGCTATCGGTGGGCTCGTGGCGACTCGCTGGACAAGGTGCTCACCGCGTGGTCGGAGGACGGCACGACGGTCCCGGCGGGCGATTTCGTCCGATGGGTCAGGCAGCTTCTGGACCTGCTGGAGCAGCTGGCCCGTTCCGAGGCCGTGCCGGCAGCGATTCGTACGACCGCAGGTGCCTCGATCGCCGCGCTGCGCAGAGGTGTGATCGCTCAACAGCTCTGACGGCTGCGGGGACCCTCCGGCCAGCGCAATCCGGTCAGCGCAATCCGGTCAGCGCTATCCGGCCAGCGCTATCCGGCCAGCGCAATCCGGTCAGCGCTATCCGCTCAGCGCAATCCGGCCAGCGCAGTGCGAAGCCGGTCGATGGAACTGCCCAGGCCGAACTCGCTGCCGAGGGCATCCAGCATCTCCGGGTCGGCATCCGGACCTGGCAGGCGGTCGTCGACCTCGCCGACGTCGAGGTCGGTCCGGCCGCGCACGACGTCGGGCGCCACCTGGAGGTATTCCTGCGCCTTGAGGACCTTGGTACGAATGGTGGGACTCATCGATTCCTCACCCGTCACGGCCAGCGCCAGGATCTGCTCGATCGTGCCGAACTTGCTGACGGCAATCGCCGCGGTCTTCTCGCCGATGCCGGGCACGCCGGGAAGGCCGTCCGAAGGATCACCGCGCAGGACCGCGAAATCGGGGTACAGCGCGGACGGGATGCCGTACTTTTCCTGCACGGCTACCGGCGTGAGTTCCTCCAGCTTCGCCACGCCCCGGCCGGTGTAGAGCAGGCGGACCTTGTCGGTCACCACCCCGATGAGGTCCCGATCGCCGGAGACGACGTCCACAGCCTGGCCCGCCTGGTCGTAGCGGTGGGCCAACGTCGCGATCACGTCGTCGGCCTCGAAACCCATCACACCGAGCGAGCACAGTCCGGCCGCTTTGAGTACCGCCAGCAGGATCGGGACTTGCGGTGTGAGCAGGTCCGGAACCTCCTCCACATCCGGTTGACCGGCGGGCGTGACGGCGACGACGCGATGGGCCTTGTAGCTGGGCACGAGGGCGACCCGGAACGCCGGACGCCAGTCGTAGTCCAGACAGGCTACGAATCGGTCCGGGCGATACCTGGTGATGAGGGTGGCGATCATGTCTGTGAAGCCCCGCACCGCGTTGACGGGCATGCCGTTGGGTGCCTTGACCGAGTCGGGCACCCCGTAGAAGGCACGGAAGTACATGCTGGCCGAGTCGATGAGCATCACAGTCACCCGAGCACGATAGCCTCGCCGGGTGGTGTGCGTGATCGGGGAAGCCCTCATCGACTTGGTGGCCGAAGCCGGCCCGGGAACAACGCTGTCCGGCGGCTCGGCCGACGGTGCCCGATTGTTCCGAGCCCATCCGGGCGGCAGCCCGTTCAACGTCGCGGTCGGGCTGGCCCGGCTGGGCCAGGTCAGCCGGTTACAGGCCCGACTCGGCTCGGACGCGTTCGGGCGCCAATTGCGTGCTCACGCGCTGGCCAACGGCGTGGACCTGTCCCTGGCCGTCGACGCCGCCGAACCGACCACACTGGCGATCGTCGGCCTGGACGAGCAGCGCAACGCCACCTACGACTTCTACCTCAACGGCACGGCCGACTGGCAGTGGACGGCCGAGGAACTGAACCGTGCCGACGATGCATCGGCACCCGCGGACTGGGTGCACACCGGCTCGCTCGCGTCGTGGACCGATCCCGGTGCCGCGGTGATCGGGGACCATCTGTCCCGGATCCGGCAGACCCGGCCGACCGTCGTCTCCTACGATCCGAACATCCGCCCCTTGCTCATGCCCGACCACCCCGTCGCCGTGGCGAGGGTGGAGGCCTCGGTCGCGCTCGCACATGTCGTCAAGGCCAGCGCCGAAGACCTCGAGTGGCTCTACCCCGGGCGCGAGGTCAGCGCGATCCTTCAGGCGTGGCGGGATCTCGGGCCCTCGCTTGTCGTCGTGACCGACGGTGGCAAGGGTGCACATGCGATCGCGGGTGAGGGCGAGTTGCTGTCGGTGCCCGCGCGCCCGATCACGGTGGTGGACACCGTGGGGGCCGGCGATGCCTTCATGGCCGGGCTCGTCAACGCGCTCGTCCGCACCCGGCTGTTGCCCGCGGCGCTCACCGCCGACAGCGTCCGCCCGGTACTTGCGGAGGCGATCCTGGTGGCGGCGCTGACCTGCTCACGGGCCGGGGCCAATCCGCCCACCGCCGCTGAGCTGATGGCGGCCACCATTCTGAGCTGAACCGGCAGAGCCGGAGCGAGTCAGGAAGTCGCAGCGGTGGTGTCGGCGTATTCGCTGGCCGAGGCGACCGTCGAACCGCGCACGACTAGTTCGGTCTCCATGACCACGTCCGAGGGCTGAGCGCTGTCGGGATTGGTGAGGCTGGCCAGCAGCATCGCCGCCAGTTTCGCCCCCTGCTCGGCCACCGGTTGCCGGATCGTCGTCAGGTCGAGCAGGCCGGCAGTCTGGTGATCGTCGAAACCGATCACAGCGATGTCCGCGGGAACGCGCAGTCCGGCTCGACGGATCGCCCGCATCGCACCGTAGGCCATCTCGTCCGACTCGGCGAAGACCGCCGTCGGCCGTTCGGGCAGGCCCAGCAACTGGACCATCGCGGCCTCGCCACCTTCGACCGTGAAGTAGCCCAGCCGTTCGAGCGACTCGTCCGGCGTGATGCCGTGGGAGATGAGCGCGTCCCGGAAGCCGGTGAGCCGATGGTGTGGGGGAGTGAACCGCATCGGGTCATCGGTATCGCCGCCGATCAGTGCGATGCGGCGATGGCCGAGACCGACCAGGTGTTCCACCGCGGTCTGGGCGGCGGCCACATCGTCGATGCGAACCGAGAAGAAGCCGGGATGAGCGGCACCGAGCACGCCGATCGGCAGCTCCAACGACTTCAGCGCTTCCACTTCGTCCTCGGTCAGCGCCAGGCTCACCACGACCACGGCATCGACCCGTTTGCGCACCGGCAGGATGGAGAAGAACTGCTCCCGGCCCTCGCTGCTGCCCAGGTTGTGCAGCAGGAGGTCGAAACCGCTCTGGCTGAGCACCGACTCGACCGCGCCGAGGACCTCGGCGAAGAACCACCGGTGGACGAACGGCACGACCACGCCGATCGTCGAGGACCGGCCGCTGGCCAGGCGGGCGGCGAAGGGGGAGGCGACGTAGTCGAGTTCCCGCGCGGCGGCCAGGACCTTGTCGCGAGTCGCGGCGGCTACGTCGGGCAAACCACGCAGTGAGCGTGACACCGTCGCGATCGAGACGCCCGCCAGCTTGGCGACATCTTCGATACTCGCAGCCATCGTCCCCGCCTCCCTGAAAATCTTTACAGCACGGTAATCCATGGCTCAGGTCTGGCCTAGGTCGGGCTGGTCCGATTGCTGGCAGACTGCTCCGAATGCGGATCCTGCTTACCCGGGGGCGCGTCCATACCGGGCGCATGTCCGGTGCGAACGCGCCTACGGCGGGCTCGGCCGCTGACCTGGAACTGGGCCAGGAGTCGGGCCAGGAGTCGGGCCAGGAGTCGGGCCAGGAGTCGGGCCAGGAGTCGGGCCAAGCGCCCGCTTCGGCGATTCTGCTGGACGGCGAGCGCATCGCGTGGATCGGTGACGCGAGTGCGGCCGCGGATCTCGCGGTCGACCAGATCGTCGATCTCGACGGCGCCCTGGTCACCGCCGGCTTCGTCGACGCCCATGTGCACACGACCGATGCCGGACTCTCGTTGCTCGGTCTGGACCTGACCTCGGCGGCGGATCGTCATCAGGCGCTGGACCTCGTCGAACGGGCCGCGCGGCGTTCCGGCGGCCGGCCCCTGCTCGCCTCCGGTTGGGACTCCTCGCGCTGGCCGGAGGACCGGCCGCTCACCGCGCGGGAACTGGACCGGGCCAGCTATGGGGGAGTGGTGTACCTCAGCCGAGCGGACGGGCATTCGGCGGTCGTGTCGTCAGCGCTCATGGCCGCCGTGACGGGGTTGGCGCGTCTGGACGGCTTCGGCCCGGACGGCCTGCTCACCGGGGCAGCCCACCATGCCGCGCGAGCCGTGGCCCGGCAGGGGCTGTCGTCGCGGCACCGCGAAGATCTGCAACGGGCCGCGCTGACCGCCGCCGCAGCCCTGGGCATCGTCGCGCTGCACGAGATGGGCGGACCCGACATCGCCGGCGCGGACGACCTGGCCGGCCTGCTGGCATTGGCCGACAGCGAGCCCTGCGCTCCCGAGGTCTTCGGATACTGGGGCGAGCTGGGTGGGGTGCGCACCGCGCAAACCCTCGGCGCGATCGGTGCGGGTGGCGACCTGTTCTGCGACGGGTCGTTCGGCTCGCACACCGCCGCACTTGATCAGCCCTACGCCGACGCGGCATCGTCGGGAGGTTTGAACTGGGGTCTGGACGAACTGGTCGCGCACATCGAGGAGACCATCCAGACCGGCCTGCAGGTCGGCTTTCACGCCATTGGCGACGCGGCCGTGGCGCAGGTCGTCCGGGCCCTCGGCCGCGCCGCCCCGGGCCGGATCGGCGCGGACCGGCTGCGAGCGTCGCGCCCGCGGCTGGAGCACGCGGAGCTGGTTCCCAGCATCACGGCACTGGCCGGGGCGGGCATCGTCGCGTCCGTGCAACCGGCATTCGATGCGACGTGGGGTGGGGAAGGTGGCCTCTACGAACGCCGCCTGGGATCCGAGCGCGCCCGCCGAACCAATCCGTGGGCCCAGCTGGCACAGGCCGGAGTGCCGCTCGCCTTCGGCTCTGACGCACCCGTGACGCCGATGTCTCCGTGGGCCGCGGTGCGGGCGGCGGCCCGGCCCCGCTCATCGCCGGGGGCCATGAGCATTGCGGCTGCTCTGTACGCCCACACCAGGGGCGGCTGGTTCGCCGCGCGCGCCGAGCGCGACGGCAGCGGCCTGCTCGATGTCGGTGCGCCCGCCAGCTACGCCGTGTTCGCCGCCGACGACCGGGGCTGCGGCGGGTTGCCCGCGCTCGATCCCGCTGAACCGCTGCCACGATGCCTGCGTACCGTGGTCCGAGGCCGAGAGCTGTTCGACTCCGGCGAACTGACCCACCGGAGCGTGGCGAGCGGAGGAGGCCGATGAGATCGTCGATGCGCATTCGCGTCCCGGCCGCCTTCATCGCCGGACTGATCGGCGTGTTCGCGTTTCCCCCCTTCGGCCTGTGGCCGCTGGCGTTCGTGTCGACCGCGGGGCTGTCCATCGTCGTCCACGGTCGGCGCCCGCGGCAGGGAGCCTGGCTCGGGTTGGCCTTCGGTGCCGGTCTGTTCGGGCCGATGCTGCACTGGACGGCGACCTTCGTCGGGTCCGCTCCGTGGCTGATCCTGGTCTTCTCCCAGACCTGGTACGTCGCCGCGCTGGGGGCCGCCCTGCCCGTCCTGCAGCGCAGACGGCTGGGCCCGCTCTGGGCCGCCGCCGGCTGGGTCGGCGAGGAGGCTCTGCGCGACCGGCTGCCCTTCGGCGGATTCCCCTGGGGGCGGTGGGCCTTCAGCCAGTCCGTCTCCCCGCTGAAGTGGTTCGCGGCACTGGGCGGCGCCCCGCTGGTGACCTTCTCCGTAGCTCTGATCGGCTGCTGTCTGGCTCGCGCCGTCCTCGGCGTGCGGGATCCCGGCAGCGCGCGGGATCAGGGCAGTCCGCCGGACCCGCTCAGCTCGCCGGATACTGCCCACCCGCGCGGCTCGTGGTTCGCTCGCCCGGCCCGCTTGGTCCCGGCCGCCGGCGCGGTCACGGTGCTTGCGCTCGGGCTGGCGCTCTGGCTCCCGCTGCACCCGACCGGCACCCCGCGGAGCACCACCATCGCCGCCATCCAGGGGGACGTCCCGGACCGGGGTCTGGAGTTCAACGCGCGACGCCGGCAGGTGCTCGACAACCACGTAGCCCAGACCATGAAGCTCGCGGCCCAGATCAAGGCCGGGACGGTGCCGAAGCCGAGCCTGGTGTTGTGGCCGGAGAACGCCTCGGACATCGACCCGACGACCAATCAGGACGCGGCCGGCGAGATCCAGCAGGCCACCGACGCGGTAGGCGTGCCGATCCTCGTCGGTGCCCTGCTGGACGGTCCTGGTCCCACCCACGTCACCAACGCCGGGATCGTGTGGCTGCCTTCCTCGTCCACCACGCCCGGACCGGGACAGCGCTACGTCAAGCGACATCCGGTCCCGTTCGGTGAGTACATGCCGCTGCGCTCGATCGCCCGGAAAATCACCAGCAAGGTCGACCTGGTCGCCCGGGACATGGTCGCGGGTTCCGGAAACGGCCTGCTGACGCAGACCCCGTACCCGGTCGGTGACGTGATCTGCTTCGAGGTCGCCTACGACTCGCTGGTTCGTTCGTCGGTGCGGGCGGGGGCCCAGATGCTCGTCATCCAGACCAACAACGCGACCTTCGGCCACAGTGGCGAGACCTATCAGCAGCTGGCGATGAGCCGTCTGCGGGCGGTGGAGCACGACCGGAGCGTCGTCCAGGTCGCGACCAGTGGGAAGTCCGCGGTGATCGCGCCGGACGGCTCCGTCCGGCAGGAATCCGGACCGCTGTTCACCGCCGATGTGATCGTGCAGAGCGTCCAATTGCGGACCACCACGACGCTGGCGACGCGGCTTGGCGCCGTGCCGGAGTGGTTGTTCACCGCTCTGGCCCTGCTGGGCATTGCCCTCACCGTGATCCCGGCTTCTCGACGCCGCGCCCGCGTCACCTCGTTGGTGCCGGCGGCCTCATCGATGCCTGACAAGGAGGACGGGTGAGCTCATCGGATTCGGGTAGCGCCGCCGCGCTGCCCGATGCGCTGCCCGACGCGCCCCGCACGGTCGTGGTGATCCCGACCTACGACGAGGTGGAGAACCTGCCGCTGATCCTGCAACGTCTGTTTGCGGCGAATCCGGAGGTGCACGCGCTGGTGGTCGACGACTCCAGCCCGGATGGCACGGGCGAGCTCGCCGACTCCCTCGCCAGGGACGACGACCGAATCCACGTCCTGCACCGCGAGGCGAAGTCCGGCCTCGGCGCGGCCTACATCGCGGGCTTCCGCTGGGCGCTGGAGTGCGAGTACGACCTCGTGGTCGAGATGGATGCCGACGGTTCCCACGCCCCCGAGCAGCTTCCGCGCCTGCTCGCCGGAATCCGGCACGCCGACCTGGTGCTCGGCTCCCGCTGGGTTCCAGGCGGCACGGTCGTGAACTGGCCCCGGTCCCGTGAGCTGCTCTCCCGCGGCGGGAACCTGTACACCCGGATACTGCTCGGGCTGGATCTCAAGGACGCGACCGGCGGTTACCGGGTCTATCGCCGTTCGGTCCTGCAGACCATCGAGCTGTCAGGGATCGCGTCACAGGGCTATTGCTTCCAGGTCGATCTGGCCTGGCGCGCCGTGCAAGCCGGATTCCGGGTCGTGGAGATACCGATCACCTTCGCGGAGCGGGAACGGGGTGAGTCGAAGATGAGCGGGACCATCGTGCGGGAGGCTTTGCTTCGGGTGACCGAATGGGGCGCCGGCCACCGCGTGGCCCAGCTGCGGTCATTTGTGCGCCCACCGGGGCGCTGACGTAGCAGAGCGAACGAAAGCCCGCACCCGATGTTCCGGATGCGGGCTTTCTACTTGCGGCCTGGCGTGCAGGCGCGCTGTCAGGCGGATTTGGTCGACTTGCCAGACCCACGGCGAGCGCGCAGGACGTCAAGGCGCTCGGCGAGAACTTCTTCCAGGTCGGCGATGCTGCGCCGCTCGATCAGCATGTCCCAGTGCGTGCGCGGGGGCTTGACCTTCTTCGCCTCGGGCTCGGGCCCGTCGATCGACTTGGCGACGGTGCCGTCGAGGCGGCACTCCCACGTCGAAGGCAGCTCGGCCTCGTCGGAGAAGGGCACCGCAAATTCGTGGCCACGCTCGCAGCGGAACTTCACCAGACGGCGAGGCGCCGGCTCGGCGGCGTATTCGGTTTCGTAACTGATTGCGCCGAGGCGGCTGCCTCGGAGAACACGATCGGCCATGTCAGATCACTCCTCACCCACATCGGGGTACTGCGCCACCAACGAACGAATCACAGGGATGATTCCCGTGCAGTGGGACGGTGCGCACGCGGTCACTCGCAACACGAATTGCAAACGCTTTTATCATATCGCAGCTTCTAAGTGAAGGACGAATCGTTGCCGGTGTGTCAACGGTGAGTACGCTCTGCGCGAACGGTTGGTTCACCCGGAGCGGCGTCGTCGAAGGTGAGCTGTCCACGGCCGACCCGTTCACCCGGTTCGCCGAGATCGCCACTGCGGTAATGGGCGCGGCAGAGCACCTGGTAGCGCACCGCGTCGTCGACCGCGGTGTCGGCCACGACCACCGTGTCGCCCTCGCGCACGACGCGGTTGTGGACCACGCGGGCGTTCTGCTGCCCGGGCCGCCCGCACCAGCACAGGACCTCGACCTGGATCGCCGATATCTCGTCGGCAAGTTCGATGAGTCGCTTGGCTCCCGGCAGCAACCGGCTCCGGAAGTCGGTCGACAGCCCGAAGCAGTAGACGTCGACGTGGGACTCGTCCACGAGCTCGGCGAGCTGATCGACATGCTCGGGGTTGAGGAATCCGGCTTCGTCGACGATCAGGTAGTCGACCCGCCGGCCGGCCGCCCACTGCTGTCGCACCAGCCGCACCAGGTCCAGTTCGTCGGTCACCTCGATCGCATCGTGGGCCAAGCCGACCCTCGTCGTGATGGTCGGTCGGCCGGACCGGTCGTAACGGGTCAGAACGAGCCCGTGCCGGCCCTGCCGCGCGTGGTTGTGGTCGATCTGCAAGGCGAGAGTGGACTTTCCGCAGTCCATCGGGCCGTAGAAGAACTTCAGATGCGCGGGCATCGCGATCGCGCGGCGGTTCCCGGCCGCCGGCACCGACGCGAGGGCACTGGAGAAGTCGGTGGGACGGTCTTGGGTGCTGTGCGCGGCGTCGGTCACGGATCGGCACGCTACTACGGCGATGTTGCCCCGCTGGGCCGACAGCCCGCCTCGGTGGCCGGGTTCGGCCCCGCCGCACGGCGCACGCGACGTCAGACCCGAGCCGGAACCGTGTTGCCCGCCTGCTCGATACCGGCACGGAGGGGCACCCGTAGGAGCAGGACGAAACCGACGACGAAGAAGACCACGAGCGAGGCCAATGCGCTGCGATAAGAGCTGGTCAACTGATAGGCCAGACCGAAGATCAGTGGTCCCAGCCACGAGGTACCGGAGTCCGAGATCTCGTAGAAACCGAAGTACTCGGCCTCGCTGCCGGCCGGGATGAGCCGCGAGAACATCGACCGGGACAACGCCTGACTGCCACCCAGGACGATCGCCAGCGCGATCGCCAGTGCGTAGAACTGCCAGGCAACGCCGACCTGGAGCAGGTAGGCCACACCGATGAGCCCCAGCCAGGCCACCAGGGATCCGAGCACCACGCGCTTGGCCCCGTAGCGCGCTGCGAGGCGGCCGAGCCAGATCGCGCCGCCGAAGGCCACGAACTGGACCAGCAGGATAGCCGGCAGGAGCACGGTGTCGTCGAGGCGCAGTTCTTTGTCACCGTACTGCGCGGCCACCGTCGTCACCGTCTGGATGCCGTCGTTGTAGATGAGAAAGGCGATCAGGAACGCGAGCGTATGCGGGTAGCTCCGGATGTGGGCAATCGTATGGCGCAGCTGTCGAAAACCCGCGCCGACGATCGATCCGGGCACCTGCCGCTGGGCGCTCGAAGGCAGACCGCGCAGCATTCGCCACGGCAGGACATTGAACAGCGCCCACCAGACTCCGGCGCCGCAGAGCGAGATGCGCGCCAGCCACGCATCCGAGTTCAGCAGCAGGCTGAGCACGAAGTCGGCGGCGAGCAGCACTCCACCGCCGATGTAGGCGATCGCCCAGTTGAAGGAGGAGACCCGGTCACGTTCCTCGGTGTCGGACAGGTCGACGAGCAAGGAATAGTTGACCACGGTTGCGCAGGAGTAACCCACGAACGCCACCACGTACAGCGCGGCGCCCAGTTGCCAGGCGCGGGCGGTCACGCCGAGCATGGCCGTACAGGCGGCGGCCGCGAGCCAGCCGAAGCCCAGAAGGATCTCGCGCTTTCGGCCGGTTCGATCGGCGATCGCGCCGACCACCGGCATGAGCACCACCAGAAGAATTGTGGAGGCTGAAACGGTATAGACGAACAGGCTTCCCGGCGCGATGGGAATGCCGAGCACGTGTATGCGGCCGTTCTTCCCGACGGCATTCTCGGCCACGGCGGTCAGATAGCGACCCATGAATACGGTGGTCACGATGGTGGGAAAGACGTGACTGGCCCAGCCGTAGAGGTACCAGCCCCGTAACTGGCGTTGTCGCCGGAGCAGCGCCGCTGCTGTCCCACCGGCCGCGTCTGCGGTGCTCACTGGTTCCACTCGCCACGCTCCCGAAGTACCTCGCGCAGCAGGTCCGCGCGGTCGGTCATGATCCCGTCGACGCCGAGATCGAGAAGGCGGATCATCTCTGCCCGCCGGTTGATCGTCCATACGTGGACGGCTATTCCGAGGTCGTGGGATTGCGCCACGAACGCGCGGTCCACCAGCGGCAGCCAGCCGGCGTGGGCGGGCACTTGGGCGGCCATGTCACCGGTTTTCCCGCGACGCAACGAGGCCAGCAGCCGTTGTCGAAACGGTCCGCGCGCCTGGCTGGCCGTTTTGAGCCGCAGGATCTCCGGCGGGGACATGCCGGTGGCCACCGTCGGGCCGGCGGCATCGCGCAAGGCGATAAGTCGGGAGTGGGAAAAGGCGGCCAGTCGTACCCGTGACTCGGCCTTCGACGTCCTCAGCGCATCGAGCGTCGGCCCGATAGCAGCGTGTGATTTGACGTCGATGTTCCAGTGCACGTGGGGGAAAGCGGCCAGTAGTTCGGATAGTTCGGGGATCGGTTCACGCCCGAGGATGCGCGCGCGCCTGATCACGTCGGCGCTGCTCGTCACCAGCCGGCCGGTCGAGTTGGTCACCCGGTCGAGCCTGTCGTCGTGGAAGGCGAACGCCACACCGTCGGCGCTGACTCGGGAATCTGTCTCGAGGTAGTGGAACCCCAACTCGACGGCGGCGCGGAAGGCGGCGAGCGAGTTTTCGGCGCCTGCGGGGGAGAAGCCCCGGTGGGCGTAAGCGATGGGGGACACCCGGCCACGGTAACGAGTCTGTGACCGGGTCGCCCCCAGGGCCCGAGTAGACCGGCGATGAAGCTGACATAACGTGTCAGGCGGTCCCGCGGACCGACCGATCGGCATGGTCCGGGGCCAGGCGCCTGCCGGACCATGCCGATCGAGTCGCGACCGTGTCCGCGTCGGACCGCCTGCAGGACCTGACGGTCCGTTGGGCGTTCCCGCTCACGGGCGCGAACATCAAGGTCTTACAGCCGTGCGAGCGACACAAGGGCCGAGCGCGAGCTGCATAAATTTCCTACCCTGCGTTCAGTGCCTGTCCGAGCGGGTCCACCGACATTTGAGTTATCCGATAATCGACATTATGTCAGTTCGACCAACGGCGGCCGGAACATCTGCCCCGCACCCACTCGATGGTTAGGAGACCGGACCGCGAGATGAGCAGCTGGCCAGGTCCGCCGCTCCGGGCGTCAACGAGATTGCGTTCGCGTGGACGACCGAGCCATCGGCCGGGTTGACGGTGACGACGGATCCATCGCCGGCCACCGCCGATCCGTGCTTCGTTCCGGTCACCGATATCGCGAGACGTCCAGACCGGTCGAAGGCGATGCCGCTGTATGCGCCGCCGAGGTCGGGCATCGTGGCGATCCGGTGTGGCTGAAGCACCTGCGTGCCCGAGCCTGCTGATGGCGGCGGCGCGTATCGAACCAGCGGACCGGACGAGTAAGTGATGGACGTGGCGCCGGCGATGAAGCCATTGCTGACCGCGTACAGGTTGCCGTGTTGGTCGAATGCGATATCGCCGTTCGAGTACAGGCCGTCCAGCACGGCGACGCGGCCGAGGAATGTCTCGGTCCTGGTATCGAATCCGTAGAGCGGCCAGGGGGTTGCGTCGGTGGTGTTGCGGGGATTGGCATGCGGGCCGACTTGCGCGAAGTAGTAGATCCCGTTCACGGGGTTCACCGCGCCCGCTACCGCCGCGCCGGGAGGCAGGGCCACCGGAAAGTCGGTCGTGGTGCCGGAGCGAATGTCGTAACGGTGTACCGCCCGCCCGCCGAGATACCACGCGTTGTGGCCACGGCCGGGCGGCAGGGCAAGCGCGTTGTTGGCAGAGCGCACGGCGTTCGGGATCTGGCCGACGGCTGATTGAGCACCAGATCTGAGATCGATCTTCTCGAAGCCACCGGCAACGGTCAAGGCATAGATTGTCCCACCCCCACAGGTGAAACTGGCGGTGTCGGCCGACGCTGTCGTCGGGCTCGCCGGTGAGATCAGGGCCAATGCCAAGCCGGAAATGCCGGCAAGCATGAGCTTTCGCCTTCTCGGCGCGGCCATTCGAGCCATACCTGGCCGACTGCCGTGTGCTCCGGTTCGAGTGCTGCGGATGTCCATACCTGCTCGCTCCCTACTGTTTCGGGTCAAAACCCAGCGGTCATCTGGCGGTAAATCACACCTAGATATGACGGCGGCTGATCCAAATCGTTTCGCAGAAAACGGCGTAGACGTCGGTGACGGGTGCGGCGATGCCCGCTCGAGAAAGGGTGACCGTGGTCGTTTCTCTAGCGATTCGGGTTGTTCTTCGTGCGCTCGATCGACTCGGCGATCTTCTTGATGCGCCGCAGTCGCGCATCCCAGTTCGCTCCCACCGTCGCCAATTGCGCGGCGGCGCGAGCGAGCTGCTCCTCATCCACCTGGTACCGCCGTTCGCGGCCGGCCGGCGTGGCCGTGACGAGCCCGACTCGGTCGAGAACGACGAGATGTTTGGCTACCGCCTGCCGGGTGACGGGCAGCCGATCACTGAGGGATGTGGCCGTCGCCGCACCGTTGGCCAGGAGCAGGTCGAGCAGTTGTCTGCGCATCGGGTCACCGACAGCCGACCAGAGCTCCTCGCTGATCGGCGGGGTCACCGCCGGGGCACCAGGCGCGCGACGTAGTCCCCCAGCCGAGGCAGGTAGTGGTCCCAGCCGGTCACGTGCTCCTGGTACTCGGCTTCGAGCACGGCGACGTCCCATCCGCGTTCGCGAAAACCGGTTTCGATCATGCGTAGTGCGGTGCCGTCGCCGTCCGGGGCAAGCTCGAAGCTCACCAGCAGTGAATTCCGCTCGGTGGCGGTTTCGTCTTCGGGATAGACCCAACGGAAGGAGAACAAGCGCGGGAACACCGCGTCGACAACGGTGATTGCGACGACCTTCGCGTCGAGATCCGCGCGATCGCCGAACACCAACTCCCCCACTGCGCCCGGCCTCGCCTCGACCTGCGCGTCGTCTGGCCACCACTGGCGCAGGTGTTGTGGGCTGCTGATCACCTCGAAGACGATCTCCGGCGAGGCGTCGATCTGAATCTCTCGTTCAAGTCGTCCGTACTCCATGAACTGATTCCCCTTCCGCAACTAGTGGTTGCGCATACGATAGGCGGACTTCGACTGAAACGCAACAATAGGTTGCAGATGTGCGCGGGCGACCCGACGGCGATCGATCCGTGACACCGCCGCGCCACGCGAGTTCAGACTGACGGCGTGGGCGGTGCTCCGGCGTCGAAATATCCGGACACCGCGGTCGCTTCGAGCTCGTCGTCGCGTTCGACTCGTGGGATGAGCCCCGCCGTGGCGAAGATCTGGACGGCCGTGGCGGCTTGCTCCTGGCTGGTCTCGATCATCAGGCGGCCACCGGGACGTAGCCACGTCGTGGCCTCGGCCGCGATCCGGCGATGCAACACCAGGCCATCCTCACCGCCGTCGAGAGCAATCAGCGCTTCGTGCTCGCGGGCCTCTGGGGGCATGTACGCGATCGCGGCGGAGGGCACGTAAGGAGCGTTCACAACGAGCAGATCCACCCGTGCGCGCAAGGTCTCCGGCAGCGGGTCGTAGAGGTCGCCTTCATAGACGGTGGCGCCGGTCAGCTCCAGATTGCGCCGCGCGCAGCGCACCGCTGAGGGATCGATATCACTCGCGTGCAGTTCAAGCGGTGCCACCGACCTGGCCAGCACCAGAGAGATTGCCCCGGTGCCGCAACACAATTCGAGGACGGTTGCGCCGGGCCGGATCGCGGCCACCGCCTGACGGGCGAGGAATTCGGTGCGTTTGCGGGGCACGAACACCGGTGGGATCACCGACACCCGGAAGCCACAGAACTCCGCCCACCCCAGCAGGTACTCCAACGGAAGGCCCGCGGTACGTCGCTCCACCAGACTCCAGAGCGATTCGTCGCTGTCCGCTGCCGCAAGCAGCAGGTCGGCCTCGTCCTCGGCAAACACACAGCCCGCTGTTCGCAGCCGAGCGATCACGTCCCGGCGCTGATCGCCGGCCGTCATGGTCTGGCGCGCCTGCCAGCGACCACGTCCACCCCTCCCCCAGGCACCGATCCCGATTGCTGTCCCGATCGTCGTTCAGTCGCCGAGGAACTCCTTGACCACCCGCTTGGGTGCCCGCGAGATCCACGCCTCGACGAGAATCTCGTCCAACTCGGCCGGGTCGAGTTCCTCCAGGCGAATCAGTACAGCCGGATACCCGTCGAAGTGCGAGGTCGTGAAGTAGACCGCCGGATCGTCGGCGATGAGCGCGTGCTTGGCGCCCTCGTCGGCCACGCGGACCGCGAGCACTACTCCGCGCGGCGCCCTGTCCCCCAGTTCGGCCAGGTCCCGGGTGCGTAGGGGCCGTTCCCAGGCGAAGGCCTTGTCGCGCACCGAAAAGCCCCGGTACGCCTCCGCGCCAACGGTCGATTCGCTCGTCTCCGGCAGTGCGAGCGCGCGCTCGCGGACGTCATCCCAGGTGGCCATGCCACGACTCTAGGCACTCCCGGGCCCGAGGAGCGCCATTTGATCGATCTCGTCGCACCAGGGCAGTCGCGCCGCGGGTATCGCGCCTTTCGGCTCGGCTCTGGACTCAGTAGGGCGGCTGGAGCCGTACCCGTGCATCATCGAGATCGAAGGTGGCCGACGGGTAGTTCAGGCCGAGTTCTTCGAGGGTTTCGGTGAGCAGTTGCCCGATGGCCCAATTGCGGTACCACTTCGCGTCGCTGGGAACGATGTACCAGGGCGCGGCGTCGGTGGACGTCGCGGCGATCGCGTGGGCGTAGGCAGCTTGGTAGTCCGACCAATAGGCACGCTCGTCGATGTCGCCTGGATTGAACTTCCAGTACTTGGTCGGATCGTCCAGCCGGGCCAGCAGCCGTGCGCGTTGTTCGGCGTAGCTGATGTGCAGGAAGCATTTGACGACCACGGTGCCGTCCTCGCCCAGGCCACGCTCGAAGGCATTGATCTGTTCGATGCGCTCGGCTGCGGTGGCCTCGTCGATCCACTCGTGGACGCGGGTGATCACGACGTCTTCGTAGTGCGAGCGGTTGAAGACCCCGATCAGGCCCGGCGCGGGCAGCGCCTTGCGGATCCGCCAGAGGAAGTGGTGTGCCGCCTCCTCCGGGGTGGGCTTCTTGAATGACTTGATGTTGACTCCCGCTGGACCGACGAGCCCGATGACGTGTTTGACCACGCCGTCCTTGCCGGAGGTGTCCATGCCCTGCAGGACGAGCAACACCCGGCGCCGGTCCCCGGCCGTGCCGTTGGCGAACAGCCGTTCCTGCAGGCTCGCCAAGCGCGGGCCGGAATCGAGGAGGTCCTGCGCCGTCTTGGTCTTGTTGCCGGGTGCATGCGGCTTGGCCGTCGTGTCGTATCCCAGCAGGTTCAGCGGGCCGGGCTTCACCCGAAGCGCGTCCCGCAGGTCGTTCGTCTTCGCTGCCGCCTTGGACTGGGGGCCGGACTCGGGCCCAGACTCTGGGCCGGACTCTGGGCGGGGGTCGGAGTTCGCCATGGCGTAACCCTAGTGCCCTGAGCCACGGTGAGGGCCGCACGGACGGGGGTGAGGTTTGTTGACGACCGGCTGTGTTGAGATGGACCGCATGCGAAGCCTGATTCCGGCCGATCCCTCATTGCCGCCCGCCGAGTTCGACCTGCACGGCCACTACGCCCATGACTGGATCGAGCAAGGTGGAGTCCGGGCCAACTTCGTCGCGAGCATCGACGGAGCGGCCACGACGGCCGGGCTCTCGCGGGGACTGCAGACTCCAGGGGACAACCGGGTGTTCGCCGCGCTCCGCGACCTCGCCGACGTCGTCCTGGTCGGCGCGGCTACCGCACAGGCCGAGAGCTACTCCCCCGCCCGGCCCTCCACCGAACGCGCAGCGACCCGGCAACGCTACGGACTGCGGCCGGCGCCGGCGATCGCGGTGGTTTCCGCCAGTCTCTCGGTGGATCTGTCGACTCCCTTGTTCCGAGGCGCCGATCCCGAGCATCCGACGCTGGTCGTCACCGGCTCGTCCGGTCCGATCTCGCGGCGCACCGACATCGTCGACCTGGCCAGTGGTCCGGACCTGGCTCCGGGTTCGGTCGCCCTCATCGACGCCGGGTCGACTCCGAACGGCGACGTCGATCTGGTGGCGGCGGTCGCTCAGCTCACCGAACTCGGTTATCGCCGCATCCTGTGCGAGGGCGGCCCGCGGCTGCTCGGCTCGGCTACCGCCCGCGGCGTCGTGGACGAGCTGTGCCTGACGGTCTCGCCGATGCTGGTGGGTCCGGGCGGATCCCGAATCGTGGCCGGCCCTGACTGGAGCGCCGATCTGCTGCCCCAACTGCGCCTGGTCGGCCTGCTGGAGGAGGACGACGCACTGTTCTGCCGGTACCGGATCCAGCGCTGAGTGCCGCGTCCCGTGCGCGACGTGCTGGTTGCACCGGGTGCGGTGCCAGAATGAGCCGATGAAGTTGCCGATCATGCCGCCGGTCGCACCGATGCTGGCCAAGTCCGTACCGACCATTCCGGCCGGAGCGTCCTACGAACCGAAATGGGACGGTTTCCGTAGCATCATTTTCCGCGACGGCGACGATGTCGAATTCGGCAGCCGCAACGAGAAGCCGATGACCCGCTACTTCCCTGAACTGGTTGCGGCGGTGAAGGCGGAGCTGCCGCAACGGTGCGTGCTGGACGGCGAGATCGTCGTCGCCACCGACGCCGGACTCGACTTCGATGCCCTCCAGCAACGCATCCACCCGGCGGTGTCGCGGGTGACGATGTTGAGCGAGAAGACGCCGGCGTCCTTCATCGCCTTCGATCTGCTCAGCCTCGGGGACGAGGACTACACCGGCAGGCCGTTCGCCGAACGCCGAGCCGCGCTGGAGGCCGCCCTCGCCGGCGTGAACTCCCCCATCCACCTGACGCCGACCACCACCGACGTCGCCGAGGCCCAGCGGTGGTTCGTGGAGTTCGAGGGTGCCGGGCTCGACGGCGTGATCGCCAAGCCACTCACGGGCACATACCAGCAGGACAAGCGGACGATGTTCAAGATCAAGCACGTCCGGACCGCTGACTGCGTGCTGGCCGGGTTCCGCTGGCACAAGGGCTCGACCGAGGCCGCACCCCTCGTCGGCTCCCTGCTGCTGGGCTTGTACGAGCAGGGCAGGCTGCAGCACGTCGGAGTGGTGGGTGCCTTCACGGCGCTGCGGCGCGCAGAGCTGGTCCAGGAACTGGCGCCGTTGATGCTGGCCGACGGCGAGGATCATCCGTGGCAGGAATGGGCGAGTGCCGAAGCTCATCAGGGCCAGCGACTGCCGGGCAGCGTCAGCCGCTGGAACGCGACCAAGGACCTGTCGTTCGTCCCGTTGCGGCCCGAGCGCGTGCTCGAGGTCAAGTACGAACACATGGAGGGAAGCCGCTTCCGGCACCTGGCTCATTTCGTCCGTTGGCGCGATGACCGAACGCCTGGATCGTGCACGTACGAACAGCTCGAGCAACCGCTCACCTTCGCGTTGCACGACATCGTGCCCGGCCTGGGCAGCGATCAAGCGGGTCTCGGCTGAGCAACGACTCGGCAACGGGACCGAGATGCCCACCTTGGACCGGTAATCTCGGTCGGTGCTCACAAGACGTCCCCACCGCCGCCGCGTCGCGCCTTCCCTCGCCGTCGTCGTCGTGGCGCTGTCGCTGGTCACCGCTTGTACCAAGTCCGGTAAGAACACCACTCCGTCGTCATCGGTGACGTCATCGGCGATGGGCAGCGGAGCAGGGTCGTCCTCCCCGAGTCAGAGCCCGAGCCCCACGTCCAGCCAGGTAGCCGCGCTGAAATTCTCCGACTGCACCGGGCAGTTCCAGACCGCGATCGCGAGCGACCGTGCCCTGGCGATGAGCTTCTTCTGCGGCAAGTTGCCGGTTCCGGTGGACTACCGCCAGCCCGGCGGCAAGACCATCGACCTGTTCGTCCTCAAAGTTCACTACCGCCAGCAAAAGGCCTCCGACCGGATCGGTTCGCTGCTCGTCAATCCGGGCGGTCCCGGAGGATCGGGTGTGAATCTGGCGGCAAGCCTGGTGGCCGAACTGAGTACCAACGTCTTCGCCCACTTCGACCTGATCGGTTTCGACCCGCGTGGGGTCAGCCTGTCGGCGCCCGTGGAATGCATGAGCGATGCGCAGAAGGACAAGCTGCTGGCATCGAACCCGAACACGAGAACAGCAGCAGGCAGGGCGACGGCTCGCAAACTCGCCGCCGGCATAGTCAAGTCGTGCGTGACCAAGTACGGCTCGATGCTCAAGGACTACAACACCGAGGAGACGGCTCGCGACATGGACGTCATCCGACAAGCAGTCGGTGACGACAAGCTCAACTATCTGGGCTACTCCTACGGCACCCGGCTCGGCGCGGTGTACGCCCACCTGTTTCCGAACACGGTGCGGGTCGCCGTGCTCGACGGCGCGGTCGATCCGGTCGCCACCGAACTCAACAGTGACGAAGCGCAGATCAAGGGTTTCGAATCGGCCTTCGACCAGTTCGCCGCGGACTGCCGTAACCGGCCCGCCTGCGCTGTGCTCGGCAATCCACGCAAGGTCGTCATCGGGTTGATGAAATCAGCCGACGTGTCACCGATTCCCTCGAGCAAACAGGGGGAAACCCGCAAGGCGACCGGCGGCCTGGTCATGCTCGGCGTGCTCTCCGCGCTCTACGATCAGAGCGAGTGGCCGACGTTGGGAGACGCCCTGATCAAGGCCACCAGGGGTGACTCGGCTGGGCTGCTGGCCCTGGGCGACAACTACAGCGGCCGCGATTCCACCGGCCACTACGCCAACATCCTGGACGCCAACCTGGCCGTGAACTGCAACGACTCGACCCTCAGGGTGACCGACAGCCTGGTCGCGACCAAGGCGGCGGAGTGGGTCAGCAAGTATCCGATCTTCGGAAACAACGCCGCCTCGTCGTTGTACGCCTGCTACGGCTGGCCCACCTCGGGGCATCCGCTCCCACCGGCGACCGCCACGACCGCGCCGCCGATCCTGGTCGTGGGAACGGTGCATGACCCGGCCACGCCATTCAAGGCGACGTCCGTCCTGGCCAAGACCCTCGGTGTGGGCACGGTTCTCAGCTGGGACGGCGAAGGGCACACGGCCTATCCCAAGACGCCATGTATCACGGGCAAAGTCGACAGCTACCTCATCACCGCGAAGATCCCGACGGACGACAGCTGCCCAGCACGGTAATCGCGGCGCCGCGCCAAGGGGTGCCTTGGGCGTGCCTTGGGCCTGCCCGGGCCTCCGCGGAGACCGGGCGGCGGCCCAACGGTCCTATTCCAGCTCGATCGGTGTTGGGCCGGTGCCGGCCGCCGGGCGGGTGCGCGCCCGGCTGGGTTGCACGCGCAGCGGCTCACCTTCCTGCTTGGGAAACTGCGGCGGATAGGGAGCATCGGCGATGCCGAGTTCGTGCTCGTCCCGCTCGGCCCAGTCGAGCAACGGTTGTATAGACCATCGATGGTCATCGATGCCGGCGTGGACGTCCCCCAACTCGGCAAAGCGCGCCGGCATCGACGCGACCGTGAAGTCGCCCATCTCGGCCTCGCCGAGCTCCTGCCAGGTCACCGGTGCCGAGACTTGCGCGCTCGGCGATGCACGCACGGAGTAGGCCGAGGCGATCGTCCGATCGCGGGCGTTCTGGTTGTAGTCAAGGAAGATCTGTTCCCCACGCTCTTCCTTCCACCACGCGGTCGTCACGAGTTCGGGCACCCGGCGCTCTACCTCGCGCGCAAACGCCAGCGCGGCTTTGCGGACCTCCCGAAAGCCGAAGCCGGGCTCGATGCGGACATAGACGTGGATGCCACGCTTGCCGGACAGCTTCGGCCACCCCAGCGCCCCGAGTTCGTCGAGCAGTTCGTGCACCACGACCGCAACCTTCTTCGCCTCAGCCAGCCCGGTGCCCGGCTGCGGATCGAGGTCGATGCGAAGCTCGTCGGGGTGCTCGGTGTCGGCACGACGCGAGGGCCACGGGTGAAACTCGACCGTCGACATCTGCACCGCCCAGACCACGCTCGCCAGTTCGGTCACGCAGAGCTCGTCCGCGGTGCGCCCGGACGGAAACGCCACCTGAGCCGTTTCCACCCACTCGGGGGCGCCCTTGGGCAACCGCTTCTGGTAGATCCGTTCGCCCTCGGCACCGTCGGGGAAGCGGTGCAGCATGCACGGCCGTTCCCGCAACGCGCGCAGGATGCCGTCGCCGACGGCCATGTAGTAATGGGCCAGGTCGAGCTTGGTGATCCCGGCCGCGGGGAAATAGAGCCGGTCCGGGTTGGAGATGCGGACGGTCCGGCCGGCGACGTCGACCTCGGTGAACGGCGAAGGCATGTCAGAAGGCTAGCGTGCGGCGATGGTCGACGTGGCTCTCAGCGGCAGGCATGCTGAACCCATGCCATCGACGCCCGGCCCCTCGGACCTTCCCGAGGAGAGTCCTGCCAACGCCGACGCCCGTGCCAACGTCAGCGCCGGCAACGATGCGCAGCGTCGCTCGGAGGAACTGCGGGCGCGGCTGCGAACCCCGTTGCCGCAGGTCAGCTCTCGGGCCGAGATCGTCTATCTGGACCCGCGCCGCGACCGGCCCGTCAGCCAGTACTCACCTGAGGGCGAGATTCGCATGATGGGTGAGTTCGCCGCGGGGCTGAGCCGCCACCGATCGGTGTCCAGGCCGATGGCCTACGGTCTGGTCATCATCGTGCTGCTGCCGATCCTGCTGAGCGCGCTCGCTCTGATCCTCGGGATGCTCTGAGACGCTCGAGCCACGCCCGCCGACCCGATCCCGCTCGGTACTGTCGAGCTATGACCACTGCATCGACCGGTTCCACGCCGCCCGTCGCCAAGACGGACGAGCAATGGCGTGCCGAACTGTCTCCCGCCGAGTACGCAGTCCTGCGCCAGGCCGCTACCGAGCGCCCCTACACCGGTGAGTACACCGACAACCACCGTGTCGGGGTCTACTCGTGCCGGGCCTGCGGCAGCGAGCTGTTCCGTTCTGCCGAGAAGTTCGACTCGCACTGCGGATGGCCGAGCTTCTTCTCACCACTGGCCGGCGACCAGATCATCGAGCGCGTCGACACCACAATGGGAATGCGGCGAGTCGAGGTGGTGTGCGCGCGGTGCCACAGCCACCTCGGCCACGTCTTCGAGGGTGAGGGCTACGGCACTCCGACGGATCTGCGTTACTGCATCAACTCGATCAGCCTGAGCTTCGCCGAGCAGGACGCCACCCAATAGCGGCCACCGAGCAGCGGCTATCGCCGTCCGCCGCCCGGAGCCCGGGCGGGCTAGGGAAGGGCATCGACCAGTTCGGCGACGCTGCGCCGGCGTCCGGTGTAGAACGGCACTTCCTCGCGCACGTGCAGCCGCGCGCGCGAGCCACGCAGGTGCCGCATCAGATCCACGATCCGGTGTAGCTCGTCGGCCTCGAACGCCAAGATCCACTCGTAGTCGTTCAGGGCGAAGGACGCGACCGTGTTCGCGCGCACGTCGGGGAAGCCCCGCGCCATCTGGCCGTGTTCGGACAACAGTTCGCGCCGTTCGCCGTCGTCGAGCAGGTACCAGTCGTAGGACCGGATGAACGGGTAGACGCAGACGTAGTCGCGCGCGACTTCCTCGGCGAGGAACGCGGGGACGTGACTCTTGTTGAACTCCGCGGGCCGGTGCAACGCCATCACCGACCAGACCGGACGCAGCCGGCGACCGAGGCCGCTGCGGCGGAATCGTGCGTAGGCCGACTGCAGCTCCTCCGCCGTCGAGGCATGCCACCACACCATCAGCTCGGCGTCGGCCCGCAGCGCGGAGACGTCGTAAACGCCGCGAACGATGATGTCCGCGGCCCGGAACTCGGCGAACAGATCCTCGACCTCGGCGGCCAGCTTCACGCGGTCCTCGTCCCCGATCGGGTCCGCGACCGCGAACACCGACCACGCGGTGTAGCGGAGGAGTTGGTTCAGTTCGCGCGCTTGCTTGCCGTCGACCATGTCTTCATTGTGCCGACTGCGAGATCGACCGCAGCACCTGGTCGGCCGCGGTGTGAGCTGACCCGATGGTGGCCGCAATCCCGACACCGTCGTACGCGGCGCCGCAGACTGCAAGGCCCGACACCTCGGCGACTGCCGCGCGGATTCTGGCCACTCGTCCGAGGTGACCCGGCGCGTACTGCGGGAGGCCGGCCCCCCATCGCTGGACGTGCACGTCGACGGGCGGGGTCAAGGCGCCCGCGACCAGTGCGAGTTCGCGCCGCACGATGCCGACGAGTTCGTCGTCCGGGCGCTGCAGGTCGCGCTCCTCGTGGGCCCGTCCGAGCGAGGCGCGCAACAAGGTCCGCTTGCCGCCCAGGCCCGGCCACTTCACGCTGGAAAAGGTCATCGCCTTGCTGGCCAGTCCTTCGACTGCCGGGATGAGCACCCCGCTGGCGCTGGGCAGTCCCAATGCGGCGGGACCGCCGTCGAAGGCAAGGGTGACGATGGCCATGCTGGCGTAGTCGATCCCGGCGAGTTCGGCACCGGCGCCCGGCGCCAGATCGGCCAGCAGGACGGCGGCTTTGGCTGCGGGGACGGCAACGACCACCGCGTCGGCATCAAGCGCCTCCGGCGCGGCACGGGAGCCCGTCACGATGCGGAATCCGCTGGGCGTCCGGTGCAACTGGCGGACGGTGGTTGCGCATCTGACATCCAGACCCGCAGCCAGGTGCTCGGGCAACCGGGCCAGCCCGTCGGCCAGCGATGCGAACACCGGCCCACCCGGCGGCGCGGTGCCGGCGGCTGCGGTCCGGGCCGTGGCCTCGGTCAGCGTGCGAGCGCCCTCGTCGAACTGCCGGGCCAGCGCGGGCATCGCGGCCCGCAGCGAGATCTCGTGTGCGTGGCCGGCGTAGACCCCGCCCAGCAGAGGATCGACGAGTCGCTGGACGACCTCCTCGCCGAACCGGTCCGCGACCAGATCGCCCACGGAGGTGTCACCGTCCAGGACCACCGGAGCGCGGGCCGCCTCCCCCGCAATGAGACGCAGCGTTTCCTGCGAGAGCAGCCCAGAGTCCGGCAACGCGGCCAGGTCGGCTGGAACCCCGAGCACCGTTCCGGCGGGCAGGCGGCGATTGGTGCCGCGGTTGCGCAGCAGCGCCGGGACCGCGTTCGGATGCCTGACCTCCCCATTCAGCCCGAGCCGGTCGAACAGGGCCAGGGCCTCCGGCCGACGTGCGAGCACCGACTCGGCCCCGACATCGATCCACTCCCCCGCGATCTGCCTCCGAACCAGCTTCCCGCCCGGGTGGTCGGCGGCCTCCAGGACGATGACGTCCAGGGCCGGGTCCTCGTCGAGCAGGCGGCGTGCAGCGCTGAGTCCCGCGATGCCGGCCCCGACCACGACGACTGTGCTCATGGACTACAGCGAATGGACGAGTTCGACGACTCGGGTGAGCATTTCGGGATCGGTGTCGGGCAGCACCCCGTGTCCGAGGTTGAAGATGTGCCCGGGCGCCCGGCGTCCTTCCGAGACGATCCGGCGGACCTCCCGCTCGACGACGTGCCAGTCCGCGAACAACAATGCGGGGTCGAGGTTGCCCTGCACCGCGACCGTTCCGCCGATTCGCCGTGCCGCCTCGTCGAGCGGGGTCCGCCAATCGACACCGACCACGCTCGCGCCGGCATCGCGCATGGCCGCCAGCAGCTCGCCCGTCCCTACCCCGAAGTGAATCTTCGGGACGTCGTAATCGGCGATCGCGGCGAAGACATCCTGCGAATGCGGCAGCACGAACGCGCGATAGTCGGCCTCGGACAGCCCGCCCGCCCACGAGTCGAACAGCTGAACCGCCGATGCGCCGGCTGCCAGCTGGGTGAGCAGGAACGTCGCCGAGATGTCGGCAAGCGTGCTCAGGAGGCGATGCCAGGTGGCCGGGTCCGAATGCATCAGGGCCTTCGTGCGGGCGTGATCCTTCGACGGCCCGCCTTCGATCAGGTAGCTGGCCAAGGTGTACGGGGCGCCGGCGAAACCGATGAGGGGGACGCCGTCGAGTTCGCAGACCAATCGCTGCACCGACTCGGTGATGTCGGGTATCTGCTCGGCCGACAGCCGCGGCATGGCCTCGACATCGGCGGCCGAACGCACCGGCGACGCCACGACCGGGCCTACGCCGGCCACGATCTCGATGTCGATGCCGGCGGCCTGCAGCGGGACGACGATGTCGGAGAAGAAGATCGCCGCGTCCACCCCGTGGCGACGGACCGGCTGCAGCGTGATCTCGGTGACGAGGTCCGGCGTGCGGCACGATTCCAGCATCCCGGTCCCGACCCGGAGCGCGCGGTACTCCGGTAGCGACCGCCCGGCCTGGCGCATGAACCAGACCGGCGGGTGGGCAACCTGCTCGCCTCGGGCCGCTCGGACGAGCAGACTGGGGGCTGGGTCCCTGCCGTCGGGTGAGCAGGCAGGTGTGGGGCTTGAATTCTCGGTCGCGGACATCGCCGCCCATGCTGTCACGCCGATGGGACGGCTGCGACCGGCAGGTGGCCGGCTGCGGCGCGCCTCACTCGCCGAGGGTTGGCGCCGTGCGAAGTTCCTTCGCAGCAGGCCGTATGCGGGAGGTAGGACGAGACATGGTGCCGGACTCAGGGCTGACGCTGAGCGCGGGCGAGTCGTCGATCAACATCGACGACGACGCCGTCCCGAGCACCGCTCCGGAGCCGTTCCGTCACGCGGTGGAGACGTTGCTGCGGGTTCCGCTGCGGCGCGAAGCGGTACTCGAACGCATCCGTCCGCCGCAGCGACTGGCCCCGTGGTCCTTCGCGGTTGCCGTCGATCTGGACGGTCCGGCGGAGGAGAACAGCTCCACCGGTCGGCTCGTGGTGCTGTACGACCCCGAAGGCACCGAGGCTTGGGACGGCGAGCTTCGTCTGGTGGCCTATGCCCAAGCCGACCTGTCCTCGGACATGGCCAACGATCCGTTGCTGCCCGAAGTCGGCTGGAGCTGGCTGCTGGAGGCCCTGCAGCTGCGAGCGGCGGCTCACACGGCGGTGGGCGGCACGGTCACGCACACCACGTCCACCCGCTTCGGTGACCTGCACGGCCCACGCAGCACGACTCAGCTGGAGCTGCGCGGTTCCTGGACGGCGACGGAGACCGATCTGACCAGCCACCTGCTGGCTTTCGTCGACCTGCTGTCGCTGGCGGCCGGCCTGCCGCCCGAAGGCGTGGTCGTCCTCGGTGACCGGTGATGTGACACCGGCCGATGCGCACGACTCGGCGTCGGCCGAGACCGAACCGGTTCTGCTCCGCTCTCCGCGCGAGGGCACACCGAGGCCACTGACCACGGCCGCTGATCTGGCCGAGGCCGTGTCGAGGATCGCGGCCGGGACGGGCCCGGTGGCCTTGGACGCCGAACGCGCATCGGGTTACCGCTACAGCCAGCGTGCCTATCTGGTTCAGCTGAGGCGTGCGGGCACCGGAACTCTGCTGATCGATCCGATCGCGCTGCCTGACCTCAGCTCGGTGAAGGAGGCCATCGGCGATGCGGAGTGGATCCTGCACGCCGCGAACCAGGACCTACCGTGCCTGGAAGAAATCGGCTTGCGTCCGGCCCGCCTGTTCGACACCGAGCTGGTCGGGCGCCTGCTCGGTTCCGAACGGGTCGCCCTGGGCACGATGCTGGAGCGCTACGTCGGCATCTCGCTGGAGAAGGGGCACTCCGCCGCGGACTGGTCGACCCGACCCCTTCCGGACTCCTGGCTGGACTACGCCGCCCTCGACGTGGAGTTGCTGTTGGAGCTTCGGGATGTCCTGCTCGCCGAGCTCGAGGCGTCCGGCAAGCTCGAGTGGGCCGCACAGGAGTGTGAGGCGGTACGGCTGGCGCCACCAGCACCGCCGCGGGCCGAACCATGGCGACGAATCTCGGGAATCCACGCCATCCGCAATCGTCGCCAACTGGCAATCGCACGGGCGATGTGGGAGGCCCGGGACCGCCGGGCCGCCGAGCGCGACATCGCGAGCGGGCGGGTGTTGCCCGATGCCGCGATCGTCGCCGCGATCCGCGCCAATCCGAAGACCATGCCGGAGCTGGCCGCTCTCCCGGTTTTCGCCGGGCCGCGCCAACGTCAGCTGACCGGGTACTGGTTCCGCGCGCTGGAGGCGGGCAGGCGCACGCCCGAGGACGAGCTGCCCATGGTGTCGCAACCGCTCACCGATCCGGATGCGATGCCGGCACCGGCTCGCTGGCGCGACCGCGATCCCGCCGCCGCCGTCCGCCTGGCGGCGGTCAAGGACGTGGTCGCCGATACCGCGGAACGGTTCACCGTCGTGGGGCAGAACCTGCTTGCGGGCGACGTCGGCCGCCGGCTGGCCTGGCGTCCCCCGTCGCCGCCTACGTCCGAGGTCGTCGCCTCTCGGCTGAGCGAGCTCGGTGCGCGGCCCTGGCAGATCGACCTGCTGGCCGACGGACTTGCCGAGGCGCTGAGTCGACCGGTGGAGACGACGCCGACCGAGGCTGGCGTCGATGTCCAGACCAACGACGAGCAGAGCGACGTCCAGACCAACGACGAGCAGAGCGACGCCTCCCCGAGCTGAGCCTGTAGTGGGCTGAGCCTGCAGTGGGCTGAACCGGGCGGCACTGGGTTTCGTCCAGATCACAGTGGGCGCGTCTCTGTTCGCGGGCCGTCAGCGGCTACAGTTAAGTTACTGGCTGGTAACACGGGCCGGGCACCAACGCTGACGCCAAGTTCAGGGAGATCGCTGTGACCGGAAGACAAGTCAAGGACGTCGTCTTCGTCGACGGGGCCCGGACCCCGTTCGGCAAGGCCGCCAAGGGGATGTATGCCGAGACCAGGGCCGATGACCTCATCGTCGCGGTGATCCGCGAACTCGTGCGCCGCCATCCCGAACTTCCCGCCGAGCGCATCGACGAGGTTGCCATCGCGGCGACCACCCAGATCGGAGATCAGGGTCTGACCATCGGCCGGGTGGCGACGCTGCTGGCCGGTCTGCCGAAGTCCGTCCCGGGTTACGCCATCGATCGGATGTGTGCCGGTGGCATGACCGCGGTGACGACGGTGGCCGGCTCCATCGCCTTCGGTGCCTACGACGTGGCCATCGCCGGCGGCGTCGAGCACATGGGCCGGCACCCGATGGGTGAGTCGGCCGATCCGAACCCCCGGTTCCTGTCCGACAAGCTCGTCGACCTGTCGGCGCTGTCGATGGGCGCGACCGCCGAGAACCTGCACGATCGGTTCCCGCAGCTGACTCGGGAGCGGTCCGACCGTTACGCCCTGCGCAGCCAGGAGAAGGTCGCCAAGGCCTACGCCGAAGGCAAGATCCAGCCCGACCTCGTCCCGGTCGCGACGCGATCGGCCGAGTCTGGTTGGGGCCTGGCGGTCAAGGACGAACCCCCACGCCCGGGCACCACGCTGGCCGACCTCGCCGGGCTCAAGACCCCGTTCCGTCCCCACGGCCGAGTCACGGCCGGAAATGCCGCGGGCCTCAACGACGGCGCGACCGCGTGCATCCTCGCCTCGGCGGAGGCGGCAGCCGAACTGGGGTTGCCGGCGAAGATGAGGCTCGTCGGCTACGGCTTCGCCGGTGTCGACCCCGAGGTGATGGGGGTAGGTCCCATCCCGTCCACCGAGCGCGCCTTCCGCTCGACCGGACTGAGCATCGACGACATCGGTCTGTTCGAACTCAACGAAGCCTTCGCCGTCCAGGTCCTGGCCTTCCTGGATCACTACGGAATCGACGATGACGACCCGCGGGTGAATCCCTACGGTGGCGCGATCGCGCTCGGTCATCCGCTGGCCTCATCCGGCGTACGGCTGATGACCCAGCTGGCGCGGCAGTTCGCCGAACACCCGCAGGTGCGCTACGGCCTGACGGCCATGTGCGTCGGCTTCGGCCAGGGCGGCAGCGTCATCTGGGAGAACCCGCACTACGACAACGGAGGAAACGCCTGATGAGCACAGCGGCCACGACCACCCCGGACTTCGCCGACGAGGTCGTCACTCGCGCCCTGGTCACCTTCCTCGAGGTTCCCGCACTCGCCGGGGAGCTTGCCCTGATCACGCTGGACAACGGCCACGACCACACCCGGCCCTCCACCTTCGGCCCGGCCGGTCTGCGTTCGCTCGATGCGGCCGTGGACACAGTCACGAACCGCAGCCCCAAGGTGAGCGCCGTGGCGGTGACCGGGAAGCCGTTCATCTTCGCGGTCGGTGCGGACATCACCGGGGTCGGCCTCATCAACGACCGGGAGCAGGCCCTCGCGGTAGCCCGCCAGGGTCACGACGTGTTTGCGCGCATTCGAGACCTGGACGTACCCACCTTCGCCTTCGTCAACGGCGCGGTGATGGGAGGCGGCCTGGAACTGGCTCTGCACTGTGACTACCGGACCGTCTCGAACTCGGCGGCCGCGATCGCGTTCCCCGAATGCTTTCTCGGACTGGTGCCCGGTTGGGGCGGTACCCAGCTGCTGCCGAACCTGATCGGCGCCCGGGCGGCGATCACGGTCATCGTCGAGAACGCGCTCAACCAGAACAAGATGCTCAACCCCAAGCAGGCCACCGACCTGGGCATCTTCGACCAGCGTCTGGACTCGGCCGATTTCCTGGCCGAGTCGTTGCGCTGGGCGGCGCAGGTCCTGTCCGGTCAGGTTGCGATCACGCGGCCGGAGGTGGACCGCGGTGACGGCTGGGACAGTGCCGTGCTCGCCGGCCGGGCGTTCGTCGACCTCAAGGTCGCCGGAGCGGCGCCGGCCCCCTATCGTGCCCTCGATCTGATAGCCCTCGCCAAGACCGCGGACTTTGCGACCGGAACCGCGGCCGAGGACGACGCGCTCGCCGACCTGATCATGACCGACGAGCTGCGGGCCGGGCTGTACGCCTTCGATCTGGTCAACAAGCGGGCCAAACGCCCGGCCGGCGCCCCCGACAAGTCGCTGGCGCGCAAGCTCACGAAGGTCGGCATCGTCGGTGCTGGATTGATGGCCGGACAGATGGCGCTGCTGTTCGCCCGCCGGCTGGAAGTTCCGGTCGTTCTGACCGACCTGGACCAAACCCGCCTCGACCGCGGCGTGGGCTACGTGCACTCCGAGATCGATCAGCTGCTGGCCAAACGGCGGATCAACCCGGACAAGGCCAACCGGCTCAAGGACCTGGTCACCGGCTCGCTCACCAAGGACGCCTTTGCCGACGCCGACTTCGTGATCGAAGCCGTCTTCGAGGAGATGTCGATCAAGCGGGCCGTGTTCGAGGATCTGGAGCAGTACGTCAAGCCCGACGCGATTCTGGCGACCAACACCTCGTCCCTGTCGATCACCGAGATGGCCCAAGGGCTGAGCAATCCGGAGCGCGTCGTCGGCTTCCACTTCTTCAACCCCGTAGCGATCATGCCGCTGGTCGAGATCGTGAGGGGCGAGCAGACGGACGAGCCGTCGCTGGCCACGGCCTTCGCCCTCGCCAAGCAGTTGAAGAAGACCGCGGTCGGCGTCAAGGACTCCCCCTCGTTCATCGTCAACCGGCTGCTCGGCCGGTTCATGGGCGAGGTGAGCCGCGTCGTCGACGAGGGGACACCGATCCAGGTCGCCGACGCCTCCGTCGGGGGGCTGGCCCCCATGGCTCCGTTCGTGTTGCTCGCCCTCGTCGGTCCGGCCATCGCGCTGCACAACGCCGAGACCCTGCACGCCGCCTTCGGCGACCGGTTCTACGTCTCGGACAACCTTCGCAGGATCGTCGAACTCGGCAAACCCGGGATCTACCTGTGGGACTCGGGCAAGCCGGAGGTGGACCCCGAGCTCGCTGGGGTGTTCCAGACCGATCGGAATCCGGTCGAGCTGAGTCCGTCCGAAGTTCGCGAACGTGTGCTGCGGGCACTGGCCGAGGAAGCTCGGCTGATGCTGGACGAGGGTGTCGCGGCGGAGCCACAGGATCTCGACCTGGCGATGATCACGGGAGCGGGGTTCTCCTTCTTCAACGGTGGTCTGACCCCACTGCTGGACCGTACCGGCACCTCGGAGTCGGTAACCGGCCACCGCTTCCTGCCCTCCGGCACAGCAAACGTCGCCGGCGTGCCGCACTGACTCAGGGCGCCTGATCGAGAGCCAGCAGGTTCTTCAGGCCGATGTCGAGCAGCGAGGCCTTCTGCGATCCCGGTTGGTAACCCACGACCACGCCCTCGGTGCCCAGGCCGACGACCTGCGCGTTCCACCACAACGGTCGCAGCGGCGCCTCGATCGGAAAACCGCCGGTGCCGATGACCGGTGAGGTGGTGCTCGGCGATGAACTCGGGCCGGCCGGGTTTCCGGCGGTTCCCGCGCTGCCGGTGCCGGCCGGGGACAGCGACGGCGAAACGGAGCTCGACGCGGTGCTGGGCCGGTTCAGGGTCGCGGCCAGGGCCAGCACCTCCAGGGGCTTCTGCTCGGTGCCCACCGGGGTGATCGTGGCGATGATCAGGCGTCGTCGCGAGCCGACCTGCGCATAGACGGCAAAGGCGGTGGCGTCGCCGGAGAAGCGCGCCGGACCGGTCACGGTCAGTCCGCGACTGGCGGGGAACCATCGGGTGCCGGCCACCACCGTAGGGGTGGCCGACGGTGTGGCCGACACGGTCGACGAGCCGCCGCTGTCGGCTGAGGGGGACGTCGGTGCCGTCTGGGTCGGGCTGGCCGTCGTCGTCGCGGTAGAGGTCAGAAACTTCAATGGCATCAGGCCGAACTGGCGGCGGACGAGGTCCCACACGAGCAGCCCGTCACCTCCCGCGACCAGCGGGTGGATCGCGCCCAGCGGGCGGATCGTGCCGTCCGGGCGCAGCAGCGCCGCAGTGGCCGAGGTCGGTTCGAGCGTGACCCCGCCGTCGACCACGACATTCTCCGGCCGCCACGCCACCAGCCCGACCGCGGTGTCGGCCCCGACCCGCATACCGCGCGGCAGAATCTCCAGGTTTCCCACCACGTCCCCGGCGGCGTTGAACCGTCGGGCCACGTAGTCGGCCGGTTCACTGCTCGTCGACACCGACGTCGCGGAGTTCGCCGCGGACGTCGAGCTGCTGGCGGTCGGGGTCGGCGTGAGGACCACGCCCGGATCGACGACCGCGGCCTCGACCACGACGGCGGTACCGGGCCGGGCCGCCGGGAGCACGGCGTCGGCGAATCCCAGGTCGCTGACCGCGAGGTTCTTGCGAATGGCGTAGGCGTGTTGGTGATCGCCCACCACCGCCAGCACGACCGACAGGCCGCCGTTCGTCAGGACCGACCGGGCCAGCGCGTGGTCGGGTAAGGCAACGCGCGTGGTGCGCTTACCGGAGCGGACCAGGACGGCGCCACTGCTCGTCACCGCGATCGTTGCCGGAAGCGCGGTCGGGGCGGTGACGCTGCCGGAGGGCACCACCGACGTCCCGCTCGGCCGGGAGGACGGCTGTGGTTCGCCCAGCGCGATCAACAGCACGGCAACCGCCAGCAGGGCGAGCACTCCGAAGGCCGGATGTGCCGTCCAACGACCTGACCGGATGCGCGAGAGCAACGCCGTCCGCGGCGCGTGGGTGGGATGGTTCATGGCTCAGGCGAGCTTAGGACATCGCCCTGTGCTGCTCGATGGGCCTGACGCTGATGGCTCACACGGCCGCGTGCGCGGCCACCGGGGTCGTCGTCAGCGGAAGAGCGATCTCGACGCGCAGCCCACCGGCCGGTTGGGCCTCGGCCCGGATCGCGCCGTGATGGGCATCGACGATCGCCTTCACGATCGACAGCCCGAGGCCGGCGCCGCGCTGCTGGGTCCGAGCCCGGCCACCGCGCCGGAAGGCGTCGAACAGGCCCTCGACCTCCTCGGGCGCGACGGCGACGCCGGAGTTGGAGACGACGATGATCGCGGCCGGGAACCCGCCGCGGACGTCATGGGAGACCTCGATCCGAACCCAGCCGCCGGGCACGTTGTACCGGACGGCGTTCTCGACCAGGTTGCCGATGACCCGTTCCAGCAGGCGGGGATCTCCGGTCGTGCGGACCGCCTCCCCCTCGGAGGAGATCACGATGCCGCGAGTGGCGGCTTCCGATTCGGCCGCCGCGACCGCGTTCGGGATCAGGTCGTTGATCGTGATCGCCTCGGAGACCTCCAGGCCCTGGCCCTCCCGACCCTGCAGCCGGGCCAGGGCCAAAAGCGCGTCAGCCAGCCGCTGGGCGCGGTTGGTGGCATCACGCAGCACCTCGCCCATGCGACGCAGATCCTCCACGCTGGCCTTGGGATCGGACAGGGTCACGTCCAGCTCGGTCTGGATCACGGCCAACGGCGTGCGCAATTCGTGGCTGGCGTTGGCGACGAAGCGCCGCTGGCTGCTGAAGGCGGCATCCAGTCGGCCCAGCATGTCGTCGAAGGTGTCCGCCAGTTCCCGTAGTTCGTCGTCCGGACCACCGAGCCCGATTCGCTCGCTGAGGGTCTTGGTGGACAGCCGGCGAGCGGTCGCGGTGATCCGGGCGACCGGCCGCAGCGCCTGCCGGGCGAGCAGATAGCCGCCGATCGAACCGATGAGCACGATGACGCCGAAGTACAGCAGGCCGTTGTTCAGCAGGTAGCTGAGGGAATCCTGACGAATGTGTGCCTGGCTCTGAGTGGGGTCCCAGCCGGTGTAACGGGTCCCACCGCTGTCGATGATCGTGACCGGACCCGGCGGCAGCTGCTGCAGAACCTGATTCCGGGCCAGGGCACGGTCGAGCAGGATGTAGGAGGTCATGAGCAGCGCAGCACCGATCAGCAGGACCAGCGCGCCGTACAACAGCGCCATCCTGATACGCAGTGTGGGCTGCACGAACCTCACGACTCGGACGTACTCCCGTCGCTGTTGTCGCCCTCGCCCTCGACGACCAGGGTCGGATCAATCCGGTAGCCGGATCCGACGACGGTCTCGATGATGGCCGGTTCACCCAGTTTGCGCCGCAACGTCATCATCGTGACGCGGACGGTCGTGGTGAACGGGTCAGCATGTTCGTCCCATACCCGATCCAGCAGTTCCTCACTGGAAACAACGACGCCGGCGGCCGAGAGCAACGTCTCCAGCACGCCGAATTCCTTGCGGGTCAGGTCGACATTGCGGCCCGAGCGCAGCACGGTGCGCTTGGCCGGGTCCAGCACCAGGTCACCCGCCTGCAGGACGGGCGGCGCGGCCGGCGTCGCGCGCCGGCCGAGGGCGCGCACGCGGGCCACTAGTTCGGCGAACGCGAACGGCTTGGCCAGGTAATCGTCGGCCCCGAGCGCCAGCCCCTCGACCTTGTCCTCGATCGAGCCGCTCGCGGTGAGCATGATGACTCGGGTCAGCACACCCTCGTCGGTCAGTGAGCGGCAGATCTCGTCCCCACTCTTGCCGGGTAGGTCGCGGTCCAGCACCACGACGTCGTAGCGGGTGGTGGTGGCTTTGCTGAAGCCGTCGTCGCCGTCATAGGCAACATCCACCGCCATGCCTTCTCGCCGCAGCCCCCGCACTACTGCATCGGCAAGCTGGGTCTCGTCCTCGACCACAAGTACGCGCACGCTATCTCCGCTTTCTCGCCAGCTCCCGGCCGTCGTCCGGCCGGAAGATTTCCCCGTACCTTCTCACGAAGGTGTGTCCTGTGTTGACAACAAGCGTCAATCTCGCCGAACGTCGGTCTCGGCCGACAATTCCGGCGCCCCCGCGATGACCTCGCTCCCCGTCTGATCGCGGCCAACCACGGCAGCCGCGAATTCCACCACCCGTCGGGAAATCCCCTGCGGGGTGAGACCGATGCGCGCCTTGACGTCGGCCACCTTCCCATGATCAAGGAAGGCGACCGGAATGCCTAGCTCCCGTGTCGGTGCTGTAATGCCTGCCTCGCGCAATCGTTGCGACAGGCGGGACCCGACGCCGTTGACCACAACGCCGTCCTCGACGGTCACCACGGCCTGGGCCTGACGAGCGAGCTCGACCAGCGAGTCCGGAATCGGGGCCACCCAGACCGGGTCGACCACGCGCACCCGGTAGCCGGCCTCACTGACCCGCTCGGCGGAGCTCAGCACGTCAGCGGCCAGGGCGCCGACCGCGACCAGGAGGACGTCGACCGGCCCGGCGTCCGGCTCGGCAAGCACGTCGACGCCCTCCACCGAGCGCAGCGCGTCGACGTCACCGCCCATCGGCGTCTTCGGATAGCGCAGAACGGTCGGGGCGTCGGAGACGTCGACCGCCTCGCCGAGACATCGCCGAAGTCGTGGCTCGTCGCGCGGGGCAGCCAGACGCAGGCCCGGAACGATTCCGAGCAGGGCCAGATCCCACATGCCGTTGTGGGACGCGCCGTCCTCGCCGGTGACCCCGGAACGGTCCAGGACGATGGTCACGCCCGCATGGTGCAGCGCGACGTCCATGAGCAGTTGGTCGAAGGCGCGGTTGAGAAAGGTGGCGTAGAGGGCCACGACCGGGTGCAGGCCGCCGGCCGCCATGCCGGCCGCGGAGGTTAGCGCGTGCTGCTCGGCGATGCCGACGTCGAAGGTCCGCTCCGGGAATCGGGCGGCGAAGCCGGTGAAGCCGACGGGGTCGAGCATCGCGGCAGTGACGGCGACGATGTCCTCGCGCTCGGCGCCGAGCTGGACGATCTCGTCGGCGAACACCTTGGTCCAGCTGCGGCCACCGGAGTGGTTGAGTTGTTCGCCGGTCTCCGGGTCGATCACCCCGACCGCGTGCATCTGGTCGGCGAGGTGATTCTCGGCCGGGGCGAAGCCATGGCCCTTGCGTGTCACGCAGTGGACGATCACCGGTCCGCCGTACTGGCGGGCCAGACCGAAGGCATGTTCCAGCGCGGCGATGTCGTGGCCGTCCACCGGCCCGAGGTACTTCAGCCCGAGGTCCTCGAACATGCCCTGCGGAGCGAGCATGTCCTTCACGCCGCGCTTGAGTCCGTGCAGGGCGTCGTACAGCGGAGGTCCCACGACCGGAGTGCGACCGAGCGTGCCCTTGACGTTGCGCAGGACCCGCTCGTACCCCGGCCGCAGCCGCAGCCCGGCCAGATGCTCGGCCAGGCCGCCGATGGTCGGCGAGTAGGACCGCCCGTTGTCGTTGACCACGATGATGACCGGACGGTCCGAGGCGGCGATGTTGTTGAGTGCTTCCCAGCTCATCCCGCCGGTCAGGGCGCCGTCGCCGACCACCGCGACGACGGGGCGTCGATCGCCGGCGACGTCGAAGGCCTTGGCCAGGCCGTCGGCGTAGGACAGCGAGGTGGAGGCGTGGGAGTTCTCGATCCAGTCGTGCGGGCTCTCGCTGCGACTGGGGTAGCCGGACAGGCCATCGATCTGGCGGAGGCTGTCGAAGCGTTCGGACCGGCCGGTGAGCATCTTGTGCACGTAACTCTGGTGCCCGGTGTCGAACAGGATGGGCTCGGTCGGCGAGTCGAACGTGCGATGCAGCGCGATGGTGAGCTCGACGACTCCCAGGTTGGGACCGAGATGGCCACCCGTCCTGGACACCTGGGTGATCAGGCGTTGGCGGATCTCAGCCGCGAGCCGGTCGAGATCCGCCGGATCGAGCCGTCGGAGGTCGGCCGGCCCGGATATGCGCTGCAGCACTGAACTCACGGGTAGCACAGTAGTCGTTCGGCGTTTGCCGGTCCCCCATCAGCGCGGCGGCGTGAGCAGGGCCAGACATTCGACGTGATGGGTCATCGGAAACGCGTCGAAGGCGCGCAGCGCGGTCAGCGCCCAGCCGGCGTCCAGCGCGGTGCGGACATCGCGGGCCAGGGCGGCCGGGTCGCAGGCAACGTAGAGGACGGCCCTCGCCCGGGTCGCGAGCACGGCCCGCATGATCTCCCGGCCCGCTCCGGTTCGCGGCGGGTCGAGCACGAGCAGCGACGGCCCGGTGAGTTCCTCGGCCGCTGCCTGCACGGCCGAGGCCGTCACGGCCGAGGCGCGCAGCTCGGCGTGCGGCCAGCGGGCAACGTTGGCCGCACCGTCGGCCGCCGCGCGTTGGTCGCCTTCCAGACCCAGGATGCGGCCCTCGGCGCCGACCCGACGCGCGAACGCCGCCGTGAAGAGACCGGCACCGGCGTAGAGGTCCAGGACGGTCTCGCCCGGATTCGGTGAGGTCAGGGCCAGGCCGGTTCGGACGAAGGTCTCGGCCGCGCTCGGGTGGGTCTGCCAGAAGCCGCCCGGGCTGACCTCGTACTCGATGCCATCGACGCGATAGTGCTGCCGGTGCGGACCGGACAGCTGCCGGCGCGCGGAACGCCGGGCCCGGCCGGTCTTGCCTCGACGGTCGGGGCGACCCTGGCCGCTTCGGCGCCCCGGGCCGCCCGGCCCGCCCGCTCCGGTCGCCGTCCGAGCCAGCGACGCCGTTACGGCCACGACCTCGGCATCGTCGTCGACGGCGAGCTCGACCTCGTCCACCGTCGCCTCGCCCGGCGCAAGCACGAACGGAAGACCGAGAAGTTCGTTGTCCCCCACGCCGGGCGCTGCGATCAGGCAGCGGTCCAGCGGAACGACCTGGCTGGAACGATGCTCGTGCAGGCCGAGCCGGCCGTCGGGCGTGCTGGCGTAGCGCACGCGCCGCCGCCAGCCCAGCCCGGCAGCATCCGCCACTGCGTCTGCCTCCGCCGAAGCGATCGGGCCGGGCGGTAGCTCGGCGACCTCCACCGCGATCGTGACCGCGGCCAGCCGCTCGAACTGCTCCATGACCACGGCAGCCTTCAGAGCGCGCTGGGCCGCAACGCTGATGTGCTGGAAGTCGCAGCCTCCACATCCACCGGGGTGGGCATACCGGCAGGGCGGATCGACGCGTTCGGCGGCGGCCACAACGACCCGGACGGCGTCGGCGCGGCAGAAGCTGCCGCCGGCATCCTCGGTGACGCGGACCTCGACGGTCTCGCCGGGCAGGGCGTGCCGGACGAAGACCACCCGTCCCTCGTGGCGAACGACGAAGTGCCCCCCGTGCGCCACCGGGCCCACCACGGCCTCGAAGCGGCGCCCGACCCAGGACGGTGGACGGGCGCGCTCCGGTGAGGCGGCGGGAACGGAGGGCTCGGTCACGTCCGTGCACCCTAGTCCGCGTCCGAACGAGAAACTGTGTAGCGTGCCCGGCGTGCACATCGTCGTCATGGGCTGTGGCCGCGTCGGCTCGACGCTGGCACACCATCTGCAGCGTCTGGATCACAGCGTCGCCGTCATCGATCAGGACCCGACCGCGTTCCGTCGCCTCGGCGAGGAATTCCGGGGCAAGACCATCGCCGGCATCGGCTTCGACCGGGAGACGCTGGTCAGCGCCGGCATCGAAGGCGCGGACGCATTCGCCGCGGTGTCCAGCGGTGACAACTCGAACATCATCGCCGCCCGGGTGGCGCGGGAGACGTTCAACGTCGGTCATGTCGTGGCCCGCATCTACGACCCACGCCGGGCCGAGGTCTACGAGCGGCTGGGTATTCCGACCATCGCGACCGTGCCGTGGACAGCGGCCCGGCTGCTGAAGAACATCCTCGGTGGCACCATTGATGAGGAATGGCGCGATCCGACCGGTCAGGTGGTGATGCTGCACGTGGTCATCACTGACGCCTGGGTCGGGCACAAACTCAGCGCATTCGAGTCGGCCACGGGAGCTCGTGTTGCTCTGATCAGCCGGTTCGGCAAGGGCGAACTGCCTGGATCGCACACCGTCATCCAGGCCGGCGACGAGTTGCACGTCACCGCGACGGACAACCTGCTCGACGGAATCCGGACCGCGGCCGCCGACGGTCCGATCGGAGGGCTGCACTGATGAAGATCGCAATAGCCGGTGCCGGCGCCGTCGGCCGGTCCATCGCGCGGGAACTGCTGGCCAACGGCCACCATGTGCTGTTGATCGACAAGGACGAGCGGAAGGTGCGCTACGAGCGCATCCCGGACGCGGAGTGGCTGCTCGCCGACGCCTGCGAGGTCTCGAGCCTGGAAGACGCCCATCTGGACGAGTTCGAGGTGGTGATCGGTGCGACCGGTGACGACAAGGTCAACCTGGTCGTGTCGCTGCTCGCCAAGACGGAGTTCTCCATTCGCCGCGTCGTCGCCCGCATCAATCACCCCGCCAACGAATGGCTGTTCACCGAAGCCTGGGGCGTGGACGTCGCGGTGTCCACGCCGCGGGTGCTGGCGGCGCTCGTCGAGGAGGCCGTGTCGGTGGGCGACGTGGTGCGGCTGTTCAGTCTGCGCGAGGGTCAGGCCAACCTCATCGAGGTGACCCTGCCCATCGGGGCACCGTGCGCGGGCTTGCCGCTGGGCGATCTCGACCTGCCGCTGGATGCTGCGTTGGTCGCGATCGTCCGCGGGTCCCGGGTCATCACGCCTACGCCGGACGAGCCGCTCGAGCCGGGCGACGAGCTACTCTTCGTTGCCCTGCCCGAGGCCGAGCCCGCCATTCGCAAGGCCGTCTGCGCCGCCTGAGGCCGGTCTCGGCGGCTCCGCCGGGGGCGGGCTGAGCTGTTGAGTGTCGGCATCGCCCAGTCGGTGGCGTGCTCGCCGTCCCACCCAGAAGGCGTACGCGAGCACGGCAACGTAGAGCGGGTACCCCATGGCCAACCGGGCCACGGCGAGCAGACCCGTCTTGTTGTCGCGGAAGAGACTGAGCTGGACCGCACCGCGAGCAGCGAACATGGCCAGTGCCGCCAGGCTGGCGAGGTCGTAGGCGCGGCGCAGCCCGGGCACCCGGTACCAGGGTGTTGCCTCCGGGAGCGGACTCGGCTCGAGGAATTCCCACAAGATGCCGACCAAGGGACGACGCGCGAGCAGCGAGACGGCGAAGATCGCGGCGTAGACGATCGAACCGGCGATTCCCAGCAGGAAGAAGCCACGCGCCTGGCCGAGGTAGGCGGCGATACCGGCGGCGACCGCCACACTGAACAGGCCCATCAACGCGTGCTGCACCGGTTCCCGCCGGATCAGCCGGTACGAGGCGACGATCAACCCCGCGGCCACGGCGGCGATGATCGCGGTGCGCAGCCCCCACAGGGCGTTGGCGATGACGAAGACGATGGGCGGGACCGCCGCGACCACCGTGCCCGACCAGCCGCCGAAGGAATTCAGCAGCTGTTGGCGGGTCTGTTCGCGAAAACCCTCCGGCGAGGTCAATCCGCTCAGTCCTGCGGGGCTTGCTCGGCCGCGGCCGCCGCGATCTGGGCGGCCGCGTCGGCGGGCAGTCTCAACGGCACGGGATCGCGCACCGGCAGGGGTTCGTTGCCGCGGACGACAACCAGACTGCGGAAGACGCTCAGGAACTGTTCGGCCGCGGCCTCCTCGGCCGCCGGTGTGCCGACCAGCATGCCGCGCAGGAACCAGCGGGGCCCGTCCACCCCGAGGAAACGGACGGGGGTGTAGCCCTGAGGAGCCGGGAGCTTGCCCGAGAGCTCGGCCCCGAACTCTCCGTCCTGTTCGTTGACCGTTCCGCCCTCTGCGGAGATCGACGCCTTGATCTCGGTGCGGACCTCGGCCCAGATGCCTTCATTGCGTGGGGCCGCGAACACACCGAGCTGCATCTGGCCGGTCTCGCTCACCAGGTTGACCGCGGCCACCGCGCCCTGTTCATCGACGTCCAGCCGGACCTCGAGGCCGCCGTTGACCGGCACGCGAAGCGCACCGAGATCCACTCGCTCGACATCGTCGGCCGGATCGTCGCGCACGTCGAAGGGTCCGGTCGTCTCCGGGATCTCGGTGTGTCGCTTGGTGTCCCACGGCGGCGTGGCGTCCAGCTTCGAACGCTCCGTCCGCTTCTCCTTGCGCCGTGGCGCCATTACCGCTCTTCTCCTCGTCCGGTGCTGGTGCTCAGCTGATCAGTTGGGGCGTGCGTGCGTTCGGCGTCGGGGACACGGCCGTCGGCAAGTAGTTCCGAACCGCCGGTTGATCCGTGGCCGCCCGTGCCCCGTTCGGTCTCGTCGAGCGCGTGGACCTCGACGAACCGCGCGAGCTCCACCCGCTGGATGACCAACTGGGCAACTCGGTCACCGCGCTTGAGGACGATCGGGGTTTCCCGGTCGTGATTGACCACGATGACCTTGATCTCGCCACGGTAACCCGAATCGATGGTGCCCGGTGCGTTGACCAGGCCGAGCCCGGCGCGGATAGCCAGGCCCGAGCGGGGGTGTACGAAACCCGCGTAGCCCTGCGGGATGGCCACCGCGATTCCGGTCGGAACCAGCGCCCGTTCGCCGGGCGCCAGGATCAGGTCGACCGTGGTCTGCAGATCGGCGCCGGCATCGCCTGGACGGGCGTACACCGGGACCGGTAGGCCGGGATCGAGGCGGCGGACCTCCACGGTCACCGGTGCTGAGCTCACAGCGCAGAAGGCTACCCTCGTCCGGTGATCCGACCGTCCCTGCGTCCTCGAATCCCGCATCGATGACCGGCGTTGCTGAGCCCCGGTACCGCGAGCGGTTGACGACGCCGTGGTGGTGGTACCTCGGCGCCCTGGGCGTAGGCATCCTGCTGGGGGCCGAGATCGGGATCGTGCTTCCCGGCGGGTGGGTGCTGGTGCCCTTCTTCGTCGTCACGCTCCTCGGCGCAGCGGTTGTCTACCGACTGGGCAGCGGAACCGTGCAGGTGGTCGGGCAGGAGCTGACGGCCGGCGACCGCCAGCTCGATCTCAGCCGCGTCGACCGTCTCGTCCCCTTGTCGGTGACCGAGCTGCGTCGAGTCGTCGGGCGGCACGCCGATCCGGCCGCCTACACGTTCATCCGCTCGTGGGTCGGTCCGGGGCTGCAATTGATCATGCGTGATCCTTCCGACACGACGCCCTACTGGGTCGTCAGCACCCGCCATCCTGATCGTCTGATCGCGGTGCTGACCGCCGTGTGATCGGCGCCGACCGTCTGCGAGGGCGACGGCGTGGTGCTCGCGCGCGGTCCGACGCCGCTGCCCTACCGAGGAGGAACCCGCATGCCCACCGGACGTTTCGAGGGCAAGGTCGCGTTGATCACCGGAGCCAGCCGCGGTATCGGGTTGGCCGTGGCCCATCGGATGGTCGCCGAGGGCGCCCGGGTCTGCATCACGGCGCGCAAGCTCGACGCCCTGCAATCGGCGGCGACCGAACTCGGCGGCCCCGAACGCGCGATCTTCGCCTCCGGCTCGGGCGATGACCGGGAACACCAGGCCGAGGCGGTCGCGCGGACCGTCGAGGCCTTCGGCAGTCTCGACGTGCTGGTCAACAACACCGGGATCAATCCGGCGTTCGGGCCGCTGCTCGGCCTGGATGAGGGCGTGGCGCGCAAGATCTTCGAGGTGAACGTGCTCTCGGCGCTGAGCTGGGTGAAACTGGCTCATCAGGCTTGGATGGGCGAACACGGCGGGTCGGTGGTGAACGTCGCATCCGTGGCCGGTCTGGGCCCGGCGCCCGGTATCGCCTTCTACGGGGTGACGAAGGCCGCGCTCATCGCCCTCACCAAGCAGCTGTCCTTCGAGCTGGCGCCTGGTATCCGGGTCAACGCGGTCGCGCCCGCGGTCGTCAAGACCCGCTTCGCCGAAGCGCTGTACGCCGACGACGAGGAGGCCGCCGCGGCCGGGTATCTGCTCAAGCGGCTCGGTGAGCCCGAAGACATTGCGGCCGCGGTGTCCTATCTGGCCTCCGACGACGCCGCGTGGACGACCGGTCAGACGCTGGTTGTCGATGGAGGCATGCTCGGCTCGCTGTGAGCCCGGTACGGGTTTCGCCGACCCGAGCCGGTCCGGGTCAGGACAGCTGCCGGAACCACTGTTCGGGCTGCATGCCCCGCAGCTCGGCCGCCAACGTTTCGCCCAGGCCGCGGGTGGCTCGGCGATTCACTTCCGCGCCCGCGACAGCCCCCGCCAGGAACGGCGCCAAGGTGGTCGTACTACGCCCGAGACGACGGAGCACCTGGCCGCGCAATTCGCGCTTGGCTGCGGTACCGAAGACCGCGGTCAGACCGGCCGCACCGAGTTGCGGCTTGACCGCCCGTCGGCGTACCCACGACATCAGATAGGCACCCGCGCGCTCACGCACTCCGCCAGGCGCAGGAAGACCCGCCAACTCGTGGAGCTCGGCGACCAGCTTCAGCTCCACTGCCGTCACGGCCAACATTTCGGCGGCCAGTTGGATGGGTGTGGCCAGCAGCGCCGGCGGGGCCGCGAACTCGACGGCGGCCAGTCCGCCGGCGGCCGCTCCGAGGGCGGCTGTGGTCCGCGAGGCGTGCTTGATCAGGGCTTCGGCGATCTGGGCGTCGCTCAAGCCGGGAAAGTGCGCTCGCAGGGTCTGGCCGTCTCGGAAGGCGATGCGGGGGGCGAGCTCGATGATCTCGTCCACGAGCCAGCGGCCACCGGCAACCGCGCCGATACCGGCAGTGCGGGCACTGCGGGTCAGGGCCGGAACCAGGGCGGCGAGCGCCTTGGCCCGGCGACCACGGTCCTCTCCGGTCTCAGCGGGCGTTGTCGCACGCTCGAGCAGGGTCGCGAGCTCATCAGAAGACACAACAGCATCCTGCCGCACGGGTTGCCGTGCCGCAGGATGCTGCTGTTGCTGGGGCTTGTCTGGTGTCGCGGTCAGCCTCAGGCGCAATCGCGGCAGATCAGTTGTCCGTTCTTCTCCCGGGCCAGCCGGCTCCGATGGTGCACGAGGAAGCAGCTGGAGCAGGTGAACTCGTCATCCTGCTTGGGTAGAACCCGGACCGTCAGTTCCTCGCCGGACACGCTCGACAGGTCTGCGCCAGGCAGCTCGAGCGATTCGGCGAGGTCGGTCTCGTCGACATCGATGGAACCCGACTGCGCCTCTGCGCGTCGGGCCTTCAACTCCTCCAGGGAGTCTTCGTTGAGTTCGTCAACTTCGCCCCGGCGTGGGGCGTCATAATCGGTGGCCACTCTTGTCTGTCATCTCCTCGGTCAAGTGCACGAGTTCCGGCGGTCCGGTCACCTTCGACCGCTAGTCCCTTCAGGAGCGGCCAGGGTACGTCAACGCTGGCCGCGGAACCGTACCGCGTCTCGCGTGCGCCCTAACGACCGGGCACGCCTGACGATTCCCGCCGGCGTGACAGATACGCTGTCGGCCTGTTCGCACACTCGTGCGGCGAAGCTGACCTGGGAGGTGAATTCGGGCGGTATGTCCGCAACATCCACTCGCCGACCCCTTCCTGCCGTGGCATTCCTGATCGCGTTGACCGTTCTGACGGCCATTGTGTGGTGGCGAGTCCTCCACCGAGCCGACAGCACGACCACCACGACGGCTTCCAAGACCACCCAATCGTGTACCTCTACTGGGGCGAAGATCACACTCCCGGCTCCGGGATCGGTGGCCCTGAACATCCTCAACGGCGCCGACAAGACCGGGTTGGCCGCGACCGTGCAGTCCCAGCTCAGCGCGCGCGGCTTCAACCAGGTCCAGACCGGTAACGCCAAGTCGACCGTCAGCAGCGTGGGCGAAATTCACTACGCCACCGCTACACGCGGTGCGGCGGTGTTGCTCAGCTATTACTTCCCGGGTGCCAAGCTCGTGAAGGTCGCCGGACGAACCAGCACCGCGGTGGACGTCATCCTCGGCAAGAAGTTCAGCTCGCTCGCCCCCGCCTCGTCCGTCACCAGCGCCGAGGCTGCCGCCGCTAAGCGCTGCTAGAGCGCTCCCGAGCGCTGCCCGGCGAAGGTTCGCGCCGCCGTCCCCGCCCCGAGTCGCTGCAGGGCAGCGAAGAACTCCGGCGCTGCGTCGGGATGTCCGGCCGCGACGAAATCCGCGCCGGCCGGGTGACCGTCCAAGCCAGAGGTGCTGACCCCGGCCTCCGTCGCGATGAGAAGACCTGCCGCGAAGTCCCACTCACCCAACGGGCCCTCGAAATAGAGGTCCACCCATCCGGCCGCGAGAGCGCACAGATCCAGGGCCGCCGAGCCCAGTCGCCGTAGGTTGCCGATCTCGCCCAGTAATCGGCCCACGATCTCCCCCTGACGCGCCCGGTAGTCGGCGTCGTAGCCGAATCCGGTGGCGACGACGGCCTGCGCGAGTGGGACGGAGCGCGGTCCGCTCAGCCGATCGTGACCCAGCCACGCGCCGCCGCCCAACTGGGCGTGAAAGGTGTCGCCGCTGACCGGGTTGTGCACGCAGCCTGCGACGGTGCGGCCCTCGATCTGCGCCGCGATCGAGATCGCGTACTGCGGAAGGCCGAGCAGGAAGTTGACGGTGCCGTCGATCGGGTCGACCACCCAGCGCACTCCGGTGTCGGTACCGCTGACCTCGCCGGTCTCCTCCCCCAGCACCGCGTCGCCCGGACGCAGGCGCGCCAGTTCGGCCCGCAGGAACTGCTCGCTGTTGCGATCGACGTCGGTGACGACGTCGGTCGCGGAGGATTTCGTCGTCACCGCGAAGCCTGCCCGACGCTGCGCGAGCACCAACTCCCCGGCTTTGGTCGCCAGCCGAACCGCGATTCGCCGCAATTCCTCGGCCATGATCGGGGCCGGCCCGCTCGATTCGTTCAACAAGTCCACCTTCAGTCCACTCCCGAGTCCACCGAGTGAGGGCTCGGGCCGATAAGGTTTGCAACCACCAACCTAGCCAGCGGAGGAATGATGACCGCGCCAGTGTCAACCGGCCCGAACACCAACGTCGACGCCGCATTCGGAATCGACATCGGCGGTAGCGGGATCAAGGGCGCCATCGTCGACACCCGCACCGGCGAACTCAAGACGCAGCGGGTACGGATCCCCACGCCCGTGCCGTCCACCCCGGACAACGTTGCCGAGGTCGTGCTGGAGCTGGTGACCCGTGCAAAGTGGGACGGCCTGGTCGGGGCGACCTTCCCGGCCATCATCAAGAACGGCGTCGCGCGATCGGCGGCCAACGTGGATCCGTCCTGGATCGGTACCGACGTCGACGCCGCGTTCACGAAAGCCACCGGCCGCGACGTGACGGTGCTCAACGATGCCGACGCGGCCGGGCTGGCCGAGGTGCGCTTCGGTGCCGCCCGGGACGTCGCCGGTGTCGTGATCCTGCTGACCTTCGGCACCGGTATCGGCAGCGGCATCTTCCTCAACGGCCAGCTGGTGCCCAACTCAGAACTCGGTCACCTCGAACTCGATGGACACGACGCCGAGGATCGTGCCGCGGCATCGGTCAAGGACAAGCAGAAGATGTCCTACAAGCAGTGGGCCAAACGGGTTCAGCGCTACATGTCTCACGTCGAGGCGCTGTTCAGCCCCGACCTGTTCATCGTCGGTGGCGGGGTCAGCAAGGACGCCGACCGGTGGGTCCCGCTGCTGGAGCTGCAAACGCCGATCCGACCGGCTCAGCTGCTCAACAACGCCGGCATCGTCGGTGCCGCGATGGCGGCGGCCGAGCGCTGACCGACCGGAATACGGCACCGGCGCCCGTGTGGCGGCAAGTGCTGCGGTTCGTTGCCAGCTACCGTGATTACAATGTCTGACGCAGGGCCTGGCACCAACGAAGGCATCGGACGTCACAGAGCGATCCGGTGAACCCCAGCGGCTAGCTGACCCCACACACATCCTCCCCGCGCGTTTGCGGGTCCGCCGTGTATTCAAGTGCGGATCCGCCTCTTGTCGAGCACGCGCGGTCGCACGAAAGGGCGTACGTGGTTCCCAGCGAATCAGCCGAGCAGCTTCGCGTCAGCGCAGCGGCTACGGCACGAAAGACCGTCACCAAGCCGGTACCGGCAAAACGAGCCCCGGCGAAGAAGGCCGCCGCGAAGGCAGCGGGCGGTGCCGTAAAGAAGGCACCCGCCAAGGCGGGCGGAGCCACCGCCGATGACGCCGCGGTGGACGTCGCCGCCGAAGAGGTCGAGGACGTACCCGCCGACATCGAGCTCGAGGAGGTCCCGGTAGACACCGAGGCCGACGCCGAAACCGAGGCCGCGGAGGAACCAGCGGAGGGCGAGGCGGCCGAGTTCACCTGGGACGAGGAAGAGTCCGAGGCGCTGCGACAGGCACGCAAGGACGCTGAGATGACCGCGTCCGCGGATTCGGTTCGCGCCTACTTGAAGCAGATCGGCAAGGTCGCGCTGCTCAACGCTGAGGAGGAGGTAGACCTCGCCAAGCGCATCGAAGCCGGTCTGTACGGGGCGGAGCGGCTCCGGCAGCTGGACGAGGCCGGCGAGAAGCTGCCTCTGCAGCAGCGGCGTGACCTGAACTGGATCGTGCGTGACGGCGAGCGGGCCAAGAACCATCTGCTGGAGGCCAACCTTCGGCTGGTCGTATCGCTGGCCAAGCGCTACACCGGGCGCGGCATGGCCTTCCTGGATCTCATCCAGGAAGGCAACCTGGGCCTGATCCGCGCGGTCGAGAAGTTCGATTACACCAAGGGCTACAAGTTCTCGACCTACGCGACCTGGTGGATCCGCCAAGCCATCACTCGTGCCATGGCTGATCAGGCCCGCACGATCCGCATCCCGGTGCACATGGTCGAGGTCATCAACAAGCTCGGCCGGATTCAGCGTGAGCTGCTACAGGACCTCGGCCGCGAGCCGACGCCTGAGGAACTCGCCAAGGAAATGGACATCACTCCGGACAAGGTGCTGGAAATCCAGCAGTACGCCCGGGAACCGATCTCGCTCGACCAGACCATCGGCGACGAGGGCGACAGCCAACTCGGTGACTTCATCGAGGACTCCGAAGCGGTCGTCGCCGTGGACGCCGTTTCGTTCACTTTGCTCCAGGACCAGCTCCAGTCGGTACTGCACACGTTGTCCGAGCGAGAGGCGGGCGTGGTCAAGTTGCGCTTCGGCTTGACCGACGGCCAGCCCAGGACGCTCGACGAGATCGGTCAGGTGTACGGCGTCACCCGCGAGCGGATCCGTCAGATCGAATCCAAGACGATGTCGAAACTCCGCCACCCCTCGCGATCGCAGGTGTTGCGGGACTATCTGGACTGATCCACAACCGAGCCCGACCCTCTCAGGTCGCCCCGCCTCCGTTTCCTCGGTGGCGGGGTGCCCTCGCGGGTGGGCGGGCTGCGATGCGTGCGTCCTCGGGCAGCCTCGCGCATTTCGTTCCCCGGCGAAGCCCCCATGCACGGCATAGCGGAATTGTCGCGTATTCCGCGCCTCATCGGTCAGTCATCAGACGATTATGCCGCAAGAGTGCCGAATATTCCCCACCGCCAAGGGGATTATGACAATATCGCGACCCTATCTTGCGCGCGAAAACAGATGCTCCTATATTCCCGTCATCGGAACATGCTTTCGACCCGGCGGGGGTACGGCGATGGCGACCAAATTGTCCACCCAATCTGTCAGTGAAATTCAACTGTTCGACTCCCAACTCGTTCGACGAGCCCTGACGGTCGTCGGCCTGGTGGGCGTCGCATTGGTCCATGTTCTCGACGTCCAAGGCAAGATGCACGAACTGCCCTACGTCGGCTGGCTGTTCGTGATTGAAATCGTTGGATCCCTGCTCGTGGCGGAGTGGCTGATCCGAGCGGACGACCTCCGCGCCTGGCTGATCTCCGGCGCCCTGGCCGGTGGGGCGCTGCTCGGGTACGCAACAAGCCGCACCGTCGGTCTGCCGGGTGATCACGGCGGGGACAAGGGCAACTGGCTCGAACCGCTCGGGCTGGCCTCGCTACTTATCGAAGCGATCGTCGTGTTGTTAGTGGCGACGCGATTCGTTGCTCGCGCCCGCTGACTGCGTTTGTCCAGCGTGCGGCACGAATTTAATTGAGCGCGGAAAGCCGGCCCCTCGAAGGTACGGCAATGGCCATCTGACAATACAGATCCTCTTTTGCCGGCCGCCGATATTGTGTGCTCCAAATTTGTCAGCGCGGCTACGTGGCTGCCACTTTCAGACAGTGAGTGGACCGGTGTGGATTCGCGCCCTTTGAGACACGAAAAAGCCGGCCGACCCTTCGGGTCGGCCGGCTCTGTGCCGTCATGTCAACCGATGAGCTGAGCCGTATCAGGACTCGATGCCGGCGGTCGCAGCCGGGGTGGGCTGCTGATCGTCCAGCTTGCTGTACTCGTCGACGATGTCGGCGTCGAGTTCGCGGAGCTTCGGCGTGTACTCGCGGCCGTGGTGGGCGCAGAACAGGAGCTCGCCACCGGCCGGGAGGGTGACGCGCACGTAGGCCTGCGCGCCACACCGGTCGCAGCGGTCCACTGCGGTCAGGGTTTCGGCGGTCAAGGTGCTTGTCACGGATACCTCAATTTCTGCGCATTTACTCGCTGTTGGTGGTGCTGTGCGGGTGGAGCGGCCGGACCCCTTCGTCTGACGTTTCAGAGCCTTCATCGTGTCCGTCCATTACATACAACCAGTTGAGGCGCGCCGTAGTTCCACCTGCGCCCTCCATCTGTGTAATTTCGCCCACCGCGTAAGCGTCAGAGCAGGCGCATGAGGTGCTCGCGGCGGGCCTCCAGGACCTCGGCCGAGGCCGAGGCCGACGCCGGGCCGGGAACCGCGGCCCGCAGCTTGGCGTGAACGGCTCCGTGTGGAGTGCCGCTGCGGGCCGAAAGGACCGCTACCAGGCGGTTGACCTCCCGTCGCAGCTCGGCGGTCGCCCGCCAGCCGACGCCGCCTCCGGCCAACGCGCTCGAACCGTCACTGCCCGCCCCCGGCACTGCCGCTGAACTACCTGCGGCCGCGTCGAACAGCGAGTCCTGCTGTCGGGCCCTGACCGCCCGTTTGCGATGCTCTACGTCGCGCTGGGACAGCAGCGCGGCCGTCTGTTCCGGTGAGAGCAGGCCTGGAAGCCCGAGGAAATCGCTGTCCTCGTCGTCCAGAGGTCGATGATCGGCCGCGGTTACCGCCCGGCCCGAGTGCAGTACGTGGGCGAATTGCGCCTCGGCATCGAGCGCCTCCCACTCCAGCAGCTCGTCCGAGGCCTGCTCGGCCTCATCACCGTCCAGTTCGTCGACGAGGGCCAGATCGTCCGGCGAGGACGACGGCGGCGGAAGAACGTGGTTCCGCTCCTCCTCCAGTTCGGCGGCCAGTGCGAGCAGCGGCCGCACGGCGGGCAGGAACACCGTGGCGGACTCGTGCCGTCCTCGCGCGCGCACGACACGCCCGACGGCCTGCGCGAAGAACAGCGGGGTCCGGTAACTCGTCAGCCAGGCCAGGCAGGCCGCGCGGGGAACGTCCACACCCTCGGAGACCATTCGCACACAGACTGCGATCCGGGCGCCCCCCTCGCCGAACTGGCCGATCTTGGCGCTGGCCTTGGGGTCATCGGACAGGATCAGGTACGGCTTCTCGCCGGTGACCTGCTCGACGATCCGGGCGTAGGCCCGGGCGTCGTCCTGGTCGCTGGCGAGAACGATGCCGGCCGCGTCGGGCATGCCCGCTCCGCGCAACTGCGTCAGCCGCTCGTCCATGGCCGCGATGACGTGTGGGACCCAGTCGCCCTTCGGGTCCAGGGCGGTGCGCCAGGCGGCCTGCTCGGTGGACTTCGTCCCCGCCTCCGTCAGCGAGGCGGCGATGACCTCGCCCGCGCTGTTGCGCCAGCGCGACACCCCGGTGTAGGCCGCGAAGACGACCGGTCGTACGACGTGGTCGGACAGGGCGTCGCGGTAGCCGTAGCTGTAGTCGGCGGTCGAGACCAGCCCACCCTTACCGTCCGGTTCATAGCGTACGAACGGGATGCGTTCGGAGGTGTTCGTGCGAAACGGTGTTCCTGTCAGGGACAGCCGACGCGTGACATTGTCGAACGCATCGGCCACCGCCTCCCCCCAGGACAGCCCGTCACCGGCGTGGTGGATCTCGTCGAAGATGACCAGGGTTCGCTTGGCGGTGGCGCGCGCCGCGTGCAGCGTGGGCTTTCCCGCAACCTGGGCATAGGTCGTCACGTAACCGTGCAGGTCCGCCGGTACGGGCCCGACCGCATTGCTCAACGTGGGGTCGAGCGCGACGCCGACGGCTTCGGCCGCCTCGGCCCATTGCGTACGGAGGTGATCGGTCGGCGCGACCACGACCAGGCGGTCGATGATCCGGCGCTCGAAGAGCCGAACCGCAAGGCTGAGCGCGAAGGTTGTTTTGCCCGCACCCGGGGTGGCCGTGACGAGGAAGTCCTTGCGGGGCTCGGTTTCGTACTTGGCCAGGGCCTCGCGCTGCCACAATCGCAAACGCGTGCCACTGCTGCGGCGTTGAGACATCCGAACGCCGCCTTCCGCAGAACCTGAAACGTGTCGCGCCACCTCGCGGTGACCACGCGGCCAGAGTAACGAGCAGGTCCGACACCGCGGCTCAGCGACCCGCCGGGGCCCTGTCACGTCCCCGCCTGATCCTCCAGATTGCGGGCTGTCGGGGCGGACCAGTGCCGGCGCAACGCGACCACCCGGATGCCGAACACGACGACAGCGGTGGCAATGAGCCAGGGGGCATGCAGCTGGCCCAGCGCGTGGCCCAGGCAGACCAGTCCGGCGCCGACCAGGGCCGCAACCGCGTAGATCTCTCGCTGGAGCACCACCGGAATCTGGCGCAGGAGGACATCGCGGATGACGCCTCCGCCGATTCCGGTGATCACGCCGATCATGCTGGCCCCCGCCCAGCCCAGGCCGACGGCCAACGACTTCTGGGTCGCCGTGACCGTGAACAGACCCAGCCCGGCCGCGTCGAGCAGCAACACCAGCGCGCGGGCTCGCGCGACTTGGGGGTGGAAGCGAAATACGACCACCGATGCCACGACGGGAACGACGAGGTAGGGCCAATGACGCAGCGAGTACGGAGGATTCTGGGCCAGCAGGGTGTCTCGGACGATCCCGCCGCCCAACGCTGTGACGGAGGCGACGACGACGACCCCGAACAGGTCCAGACGTGCTCGTACCGCGGCCAGGCCTCCGGACAGTGCGAAGACGAAGACGCCGACGAGATCCAGCACGAGTTGGGTGGTGGCAGCACTCACCGGTCGAACGGTAGTGGCTGACCGCGCTATCGGTGTCGTCACGTTTGAGCGCTCAGGCGTGTCCGGATGTGCTTTCTGGCCCTGTGGTGTGCAGACTGCATTCCCGTGATCAGCCAGCGACGCGCCATGGGGCTACTGCGCCGCACCGTCACCAAGGCCTGGCACGACAGGGTGCTCGGGCTGTCGGCCGAGGCCGCGTTCTGGCAGCTGCTGTCGCTGCCTTCACTGTTTCTCGCCCTGCTGGCGGCCCTCGGCTACTTCTCCGATTGGCTGGGCGCCGACACCGTCGACCGCATCCAGACGAATCTGCTGCGCGGCTTCTCGCGGGCGTTCAGCGACGAAGTGGTCAACCAGCTGGTCGCGCCGTTGGTGCATCAGGTCCTCAACGAGGGCCGCGCCGACATCCTGTCGGTCAGCTTCCTGCTCGCGCTGTGGGCCGGGTCGTCGGCCACGGCGACGTTCGTGAACACCATCACCATCGCCTACGGCATGCGCGACCTGCGTGGAGCGGTCCGGAGCCGCCTGCTGGCGCTGGGCATCTATCTGGGATCCATCGTGATCGGGGTGGTGGCACTGCCGGCGCTGGTGCTCGGACCGACCGAGCTGGTGCGACTGTTTCCCCCGGCCCGGCGCGGGACCGCGGACCGCCTGATCAACGATGCCTACTGGCCCGCTGTGATCGCCCTGCTGCTGCTCGGGCTGACCAGCCTCTACCATCTGGCGCCACCCCGACGGCTGCCGTGGCGGCGCGGATTCCCCGGCGCCGTGCTGGCCATGGTGATCTTCCTGCTGGGATCGGCCGGCCTGCGGGAGTACATCGCGTTCATCGTGGCGCACAACCACGCCTACGGCACGCTGGCCGCACCCATCGCGGCGCTGCTCTTCTTCTTCCTGCTCGCGCTCGGGGTCCTGTTGGGAGCGGAGTTCAACGCCGCCATCGAACAGATGTCGCCGACGGCATCACGCCACCCTGAGCGAGACCGCCGGTGGAAATCGCTCACCGAACCAGGCTCGGACGCGACCGAAGGTCAGGAACCCCCGGAATTACCCGGCATCGACTCGTAGATCTCCTTGCACCGCGGGCACACCGGCGAACCCGGCTTCGGGGTCTTGGTCACCGGGAACACCTCGCCGCACAGGGCCTGAACCATGGTGCCCATCACGGCGCTCTCCGCGATCTTGGCTTTGCGCACGTAATGGAACATCTCGTTGCCGGTCTCGGCATCGGAAGTCTTCGGCGATTCGAGGGTCTCAGTGCTCACCCGACGATTGTGCCACCGGTCAGAGGTCGATCACCGTATGCGAGCTGTTGCGCTTGGTGGGGGGCGCTTCGGCAGGAGCGGGTTCGTCCGCGCCGGCGCTCGGATGGTCGCCGGAGTTGGTGGCGCTCAGGGCGCGAGGCCCGTCCGGGTTGAAGCCTGGGACGAATCTACGGAAGCGGACGGCCTGCTTGGGCGGGCGGTCGTTGGCGATCAGGACCGCGGTCCACGGCAGCACGAGGGCTCCGACCAGGAACGCCGCGGCCAACCAACCGGACACGGACGCAGTGACCGCGGCGCCGACCACGCACAGCGCGCGCAAGCCCATCATGATCAGGTACTTGCGGCGACGCTGGTCGAACTGTTCGTCGCCGCTCGGCCGGGCTTCGGTGATGAGGACCGGTCCTGGCCCCCGGGCGGAGGTCTGCCGATTCGGTCGCACTCCCCCATCGTGCCACCTCGACGCGGTGCCGGCAGGGTGGCGACTGATGCAGTTCGGCCACGTCTGCGGCAGCGCTCTCTCCGGCGTGCGGCACGATTGGTCACGTGAGCACCCCCACTGTCGTGTTGCTGCATGGCCAGCCGGACTCGTCCGCGAGTTTCTGGGCGCTGCGTCATGCGCTCGCCGGGCGGCTGCCCGAGAGCGTCCGCGTGATCGCTCCGGACCGTCCCGGCTATGGCGCCAACCCGGCCCACGCCACGGACTTCGAGGGCAACGTCGCGTGGCTGCGACAGTGGTTGCGGCGGATCTCGGCCGGCCCTGTCGTGCTCGTTGGTCACAGCTGGGCGGGCGCGGTCGCGGCCCTGGCCGCGGCGGACGCCGCCACCGATTCGGGACTGCCGATCGCAGCACTGCTGTTGCTGTCCTCGATCGGGCCCGGCTGTCTGCTCCCGCTCGACCCGTGGCTGGCCGCTCCTGGATTGGGCGAGGCGATCGCCTACACGACGCTAGGCCTCGGTCGCGGCCCGGTTACCCGCAAGGTCGCCCACATCTTGAGGCGCTACACGCCGCCTGACGACGTCCCCTATGCGTGGGCCAGCGGGGCCGCGACTCGGCACCGGCCGCTGTGGCGCAGCTTTCTCACCGAACAGCGGGCCATGGTCGCCAAGCTCGGTGACGTCGACCGACGGCTCCCGCAGATCCAGGTGCCGACGCTGGTGGTGAGTGGAACCTCGGATTCGGTGATTCCTGCCCGGACCCCGCAGGCGCTCGCGGCAGCCATCCCCGGATCGCGGCACGTACCGATCGCTGGCGGTCATGACCTGCAGTTGCGGCAGCCCGACGCCGTTGCCGTCCACATCGCCGGCCTCGTCGAACAGGTGTGGTGAGCGTGTACGGTGCGCCGCGCCCGCTGCTGCCGCAGGCCGACCTCATGATGCTCACCGAGGCCCTCAATCGGTGGTTTTCCTCGGTCGCGACGTCGCAGGCGCTGGGGCTGGCCGGCCAGGCGGCGCTGGCCCGCGGGGACCTGGACGGTGCGGCGCGCGCGGTTCGCGACGCCGGGCCCACCGGTACTTGGGTGCGCCTGTTCGTGCTCGGAGCCGCGGTGGGCGAAGCTGAGGCCGCAGCGGCGATCTCACCCTGGTCTGTCGACGCGGCCGTGGCTGTGGGCGTACTCGAACGCCGCGCCGGGCAGGTGCACGCCGCGCTGGACGTGCGTCCCTATTCCGAGGCCGGCGGCCCGGACTGGTGGGTCGTCTCGGATCTGGGTGCCGACGTGCGCCCCGGCGTGCTGCGTCCCGATCACGTGCTCGGCATCGGCGCGGCGGCCACAACGCTCGCGCAGGCGACGATGCGGGCGCCGGTTGCCAGGGCCTTGGACATCGGGACCGGATGTGGTGTGCAGAGCTTGCATCTGTCGCGTTACGCCGGATCGATCACCGCCACCGACATCAGCGAGCGGGCATTGCGAATGGCGGCCGCGACCGCGGCCATCAACGGCATCGACCTCGACCTTCGACGGGGCTCGCTGCTGGAACCCGTGGCGGGCGAACGGTTCGACGCGATCGTGTGCAACCCGCCGTTCATCGTCGGTCCTGGGTTCTCCGTCGACGACGGCGGGTTCACCTACCGCGACAGCGGGATGGCCGGGGACTCGGTCAGCGAGGCTCTGGTGCGCGGGTTGCCTGCGCTGTTGAATCCCGGAGGTCGCGCGCAGCTGCTCGCGAACTGGGCTGTCACGGGTGAGGAGGAGTGGTCGAGCCGCCTCCAGCGATGGCTGACGGACTCCAGGTGCGCCGCCTGGGTGTGGCAACGAGAGGTCGCCGACCCAGCCGAGTACGTCAGCCTGTGGCTGCGCGATTCTGGCGAGCAGCCCGGCAGCCCGGCCTGGACGCGCCGCTACGAGGCGTGGCTGGACTGGTTCGAGACCGAGGGCGTGCTCGCGGTCGGCATGGGGCTGGTGAGCATGGTCCGGACGGGCGAAGCGGCGAGCGTGGTCTGCGAAGACCTGCCGCAGGCTTACGAGCCCTTCGCCGGCGACGAGATCGAAGCGTGGTTCTACCGCCATCGATGGCTCGGCGCGCGCGATGACGCCCAGCTCCTGCGGGAGCGAGTCACGCCCGCGGCCGGACTCGTCCTGGAGGACCGGTCGCTGCTCGGGACCGAGGGGTGGGTGTCGGCGCTGACCCAGCTGCGCCAGTCCGGCGGCCTGCGGTGGGAGCTTGAAGTGGATCCGGCCATGGCGGGCTTGGTGGCGGCCACCGCATCAGGACTGCCGCTGGGTGCACTCGTTGACGTGCTCGCGGCGACGAACGCAGTGGACCCGGGTGAGCTTGCCGGGATTGCATCACCGATGCTGCGTGATCTGGTGCAACGCGGGTTTCTGCTGCCGGTTGCCCAGAACTGATGCGGATCCTCGTCCAGCGGGTGAGCTCAGCCCAGGTTCTGGTCGCGGCGGAAGTCGTGGGCAGCATCGGGGTGGGCCTGCTCGTGTTCGTTGGTGTCCGCACCGGTGACGATGCCGTGGTTGCGGACAAGGCCGCCGACAAGGTCGCGAATCTACGCATTTTGCGCGACGGCGATCGCGACGAGTCAAGCGTGAGCGCCGTCGGTGGTGAAGTGCTCGTGGTGAGCCAATTCACCCTGTACGGCGATGCCCGCACCGGGCGACGGCCGAGTTGGGTGGCCGCGGCAGGCGCCGACGTCGCCGAGCCTCTGGTGGAGGCCGTCGTGGCCGGGCTGCGGAAACGGGGAATCTCGGTGTCGACGGGGCGTTTCGGTGCGCAGATGCTCGTCCAGAGCGTCAATGACGGACCGATGACGGTGCTCGTCGATCTGGACCCCGACCATTGAGTGGTCCCGACGCGGGAATGCGCCGACCGGGGTGAACCACGGCTGCCTGAGGACCGTATTGGAGGACGACGCAGCCCGCGGTCAGTCGTCGCCCAGATTCACAGGTCCCCTACAGCATAGGTCGATCCGATCCGGGAACAACGACCGTTACGAATCGTTGTAAAGGGTGGGACAACACGCCCCCGATGAGCGGACGGATTCTTCACGTGACGCAGCCTGCCACCACCACCACCAAGACGAGCGTCTCGCGACGCAAGCCGGCTTCCCAAACCTTGCCCGGCCACCGGACCAGCCGCGCCAAGACTGCAACCGCCACCGAGGAGCCGGTAATGACCGCCCAGGCCGAGGTCGCGGTCGACACGATCGAGGAGCCTGCTGAGTCGGCGTTCGCCGCCGGTGTGGCCACGGCCGACCTCGACGAAGCCGTCCAGGCTGCCGATCTGGTCCGTTCCTACCTCAACGAGATCGGCAAGGTCTCGCTGCTCACGGCGGTTGAAGAGGTCGAGCTGTCGAAGCGGATCGAGGCCGGGCTCTATGCCTCGCACCTGATCAGCACCTCCAAGCGCCTGTCGGTTCCGCGTCGTCGTGAACTGCAGGCGTTGGTCGCCGACGGTGAGACCGCCAAGGACCTGCTGCTGCGCGCCAACTTGCGCCTGGTCGTGTCGCTGGCCAAGCGTTACACCGGTCGTGGCATGCCGTTCCTGGATCTCATCCAGGAGGGCAACCTGGGCCTGATCCGCGCGGTGGAGAAGTTCGACTACACCAAGGGCTTCAAGTTCTCGACGTACGCGACGTGGTGGATCCGCCAGGCCATCTCGCGCGCGATGGCCGACCAGTCCCGGACGATCCGGCTCCCCGTTCACCTGGTCGAGCAGATCAACAAGATGCAACGGATGCGCCGTGAGCTGGGCCAGAGCCTCGGACGGGACGCCACCGACGAAGAACTGGCCCACGAGCTCGACATCGACGTGGACCGGCTGCACGAGCTGGTGGACCACGCTCGTGATCTGGTGAGCCTGGATCAGACGGTCGGTGCGGAAGAGGATTCCTCCCTTGGTGACTTCATCGCCGACAGTGAGGCGACCAAGCCCACCGAGGCGGTCGAGTTCGATCTGATGCGCCGGCAGCTCTCGCAGGTTCTGGACTCGCTCGAGCCGCGGGAAGCGGCCGTCGTCCGCTTGCGTTACGGCCTTGCCGACGGCAACCCGCACACTCTCGATGACATCGCGAAGAAGTTCAACCTTTCACGCGAGCGGATCCGTCAGATCGAGCGGGAGACCATGGCCAAGCTTCGCCACCCGTCCCGAGCGCAGTCGCTGCGGGACTACCTCGAGGACTGACCCGTCACCGCCTGAGCCAGTTTTGCCGCGATCCGGCGTAGCTCGCTAGCGTGTCCGAAATGGACCCGCTGGATGCGCTGCGCCGGATCGCGTTTCTGTTGGAGCGGGAGCTGGCCAAGGAATATCGGGTCAAGGCGTTCCGAACAGCTGCTGCTGTCGTTGTGAACCATCGGCCGGAGATCGAAAGCCTAGCCGCGCGGGGCGAGCTCACGAGCCTGGCCGGAATCGGCCCGGCGACGGCCGAGGTCATCGACCAGGCGCTGGCGGGGCACGTGCCTGAGCGGCTGGCTTTGCTGGAGCAGACGCCGGCCCCGGCGGATTCGCTGGACCCAGCCGCGAGGCAGCTGTTGAGCCGGCTCAGTGGCGACCTGCACAGCCACTCCGACTGGAGCGACGGCGGTAGCCCGATCGAGGAGATGGCGGTTACCGCGTTGGAACTCGGCCGTGGTTATCAGGCGCTGACCGATCATTCGCCGCGACTGACCGTGGCTCGCGGCCTCACGGCGGCTCGGCTGCGCCAGCAACTGGCCAGACTGGCGAGCCTGCGCCCGCGCCTGGGTGGTTTCGCATTGCTCAGCGGTATCGAGGTCGACATCCTCGACGACGGGACGCTAGATCAGGAACCGAGCCTGCTCGATGAACTCGACGTCGTCGTGGCGTCCGTGCACTCGAAGCTGGCCATGGACAGCAGCGCGATGACGCGCAGGATGGTCGCTGCGATCTCGCAGCCGCAAACGATGGTTCTCGGGCACTGCACGGGACGGCTGATCGGTGGCAAGAAACGGGCACAGAGCCAGTTCGACCCGCGCATCGTGTTCGCGGCGTGCGCGGACAACCAGGTGGCCGTGGAGATCAATTCTCGACCGGAACGGCTGGACCCGCCGGAGGACCTGCTCGCCCTGGCCGTCGAGGCCGGCTGCCTGTTCAGCATCGACACCGATGCCCACGCGCCGGGCCAGCTGGATTGGCTGGCCTACGGCGCGGCCAAGGCGTCGGCTGCGGGCCTGGATCCGGACCGAATCATCACGACCTGGCCGCTGGAACGTCTGCGCGAGTGGTCACGGTCGCGCCGAGGATGACCCCACGCCACACCAGCCTGTGTACAGACCAGGGCCGGTGGTGGCGTGCGCGGCTACCCGGCCGCGCCGGTAGCGACCGGACGGTTCGGGTCGGTGATCCATTCGCTCCACGACCCGGGGTACAGGCTGGCCTGGATCCCGGCCTGATGCATAGCCAGCACCGTGTGAGCAGCGGTGACGCCTGACCCGCAGTAGACGCCTACTGGCGCGCCGTCGAGGTCGGTGAATCGTTGCCGAAGCCGTGCCACCGACAGGAACGTGCCGTCGGCGTTGATGTTCTCGGTCGTCGGTTGGTTGATCGCACCGGGGATGTGGCCGGCCACGGGATCGATCGGTTCCGCCGCGCCGCTGAAGCGTTCCGGTGCTCGGACGTCCACGAGGCGTCCGGCATCGGCGTGGGAAGCGGCACCGTCCGCGTCGAGGGTTGGCATGCCGCCGGGACGGACCTGCACTGAGCCCTCGGCGTCGGTTACAGGCCCCGATTCGACGGCTTGATCGCGCTCGATCCACGACCGGAAGCCGCCATCCAAGACGCGAACGTCCGCCAAACCGGCCCAACGCAGCACCCACCACGCCCGCGCGGCGGCCATCGAGGAGTTTCCGTCGTACACGATCACCGTTGAATCCGGTTCGATACCCCATCGACGAAGGCTGCGTTGCAAGTCGTCGGGAGCAGGCAGCGGGTGGCGGCCGCCCGGGCCGGGCGAGGAGGCCAGATCCTCATCGAGGTCGACGAAGTGGGCACCCGGAATATGCGCGCTCAGATAGTCATTGCGAAGGGGCGGCCGGCCGACCTGCCAGCGAACGTCGAGGATGACCGGTCGCGCAGCTGCGGCCAGCCTGTCGGCGAGCGCGGATACGCTGATCAGCGCCGTGTGGGAGTTCTCGCTCATGGCATCGGTTCTAACATGGATGGATCGGACCGCACGAGACCGGCTGGCCGTGCGCAGGAAAGAGGTCGGCACGTGAACACCCACCACCACAGCGATCTGATCGATACCACCGAGATGTACCTCAGGACCATCTACGAGCTCGAGGAGGAAGGCGTCACGCCGCTGCGCGCGCGGATCGCCGAGCGACTCGGACAATCGGGCCCGACGGTGAGCCAGACGGTGGCTCGGATGGAGCGCGACGGCCTGGTGCACGTCGAAAGCGACCGGCACCTGCAGTTGACCGATGACGGACGCCACCTCGCGACCGCGGTCATGCGAAAACACCGGTTGGCCGAGCGCCTGTTGCACGACGTCATCGGTCTGGAGTGGGACCAGCTCCACATCGAGGCCTGCCGCTGGGAGCACGTGATGAGCGATGCCGTCGAACGACGCATCGTCGCGCTGCTGGACAAGCCGCTGGTGTGTCCGCACGGGAACCCCATCCCGGGCCTGGAGGATCTGGGGCTGCCTTTCGGGCACCTGGTCGACACCGCCGTCCTGCCGACGTTGGCCGAATCGGCGCGAGCTGGCCAGGCCACAGTGCGGGTCGAGCGGATCAGCGAGAACCTGCAGCCGGACGCGGAGCTGATGCGATTGCTGTCCTCATCAGGCCTGGTGCCCGGGCGGACGGTAACGGTCGAGGCCGTCGGCGGCGGATACCAGGTCGTCGAGGGCGAACACGACACGCTCCTGCTGGCCCCGGTGGCGCAGGGCATCTTCGTCTCTGTCCCGGCCTGACCGATCGGCCGGACAGGGATTGCGGCGTCGGCTTCTGCCCCGCCGGCCTGTTCGCGGCTCATCCGAAGCGCTGGGTGCCGACGTTCGCGCTGGGTGAGCGCAGCGGAGGCGTTCGCGCCGGGTTGAGTCCCAACTGCACCGTATCGAGCACTACCCTCGCCGCTGAGAGCCCGGGATCAGAGTCCAGTGCCCGCTCACCGGCCATAGTTGCCAGGGTGCCGTTGCCCTTACGCCACTGGGACCAAGCGAACAGCAGCAGCGGGACGGCGTCATAGGGCGGTGGCAGGCGGCGCAACAGCTCGAGCAGCGCGTCGTCGGCGTCGACCGATCGTTCGTCGACCCGGAACCAGAGCTCGTCACGCACCTCGACGTGGGTGAGCGCAACGCCGAAGCGGGCCAGCTCTGCCCGGGTCATCGCCCTGCCCGCTGTGCCTTCGGTCGGATGTCGATCAAGCCGAGCGGTGAAGGCACGCAGGTCCGCGCGAAGACTCGTGCTGAGGCGGCCCTTCAGTACAGCCTCGGTGAGCCGGTTTTCCGCCTTCGCCAATGCCGGTTCGAGCCTGTCTCGCTCGTGCCGGGTCTGTCCGGCCAGCTGCCCCCGGACCGCTTCTCGGTCGGGTAACGCGACGAGGCCGGCGAACACGGCCTCGGCACTGGCGGACGTGCTTCGCCGCTCGTTGCCACCGGGTGAGCAACAGCCGCTGTCGGTGCACGTGAGCGACCACCATCGTTCCTGCCCCACGACGAGCAGGTCGACGACCGAGAGCCCGACAAGTGCGCAGGCCAGCGCGACGTCGTGCAGGTGCTGTGGGACGTCACCGGAGGCGGCGGGGTGGTGGTGTGTGAAGACGAGCGCCACCACGCAGTCGCTGTCGGTGGACGCCAGAGGTGCCACCAATGGCGAGAAGGCCCCGGGGTCCATCGGCGCGGGTGGCAGGTCGCACCTGGCGGTCAGACAGACCTGGGGCGCACGGCCGTTTCGCTCACTCAGGCCGACGATGACGATGCTCTCGACCGGGTGAAACCCCAGCAGGTACGGCACGATGTCGATCACGTCGGCAGCGGTCGCCAGCGCTGCGGTAGGAATTGCGCGTCCGCGTTGTGGTTGCATGCCTCGACCCTGCCCCGTCGCGACCCGCCCACGATGGGCAATCCCGCGACTGTGGACAACGATCGGCCTTGTGGACAAGGGCGAGCGACCTCGCCGGAGGGCCTAGCGGCGCACCGTCAATCCAGTGGCGCGGCCCGCCAACGTCGGGCCGCGGCGGTCAAGCCGGCAGCTACTGCTGCGTTGCGCGAGGCCAGCTCTCGCGCGCGGTCGCCGTCCGGGCCGTCGTCGGCACGTTCAATTCGGCCGAGGGACACGATGCGGAAGAATGCCGCCGCCCGTTCCAATGCCACAGCGAAGTCACCTCGATAGGCGCCGCTGAGCACCGATTCGGCCAGCGACAGGATCGCCTGCGGGTCAGCGAAGTCCGCCACGCCAGCCACGACTTCGTCAGCCGGGGCCAGTGGCCTGCCTGCCCGCCAAAGCCGCGTGACTTCCTCACCATTGGTCTGGCACCACGTCCGCAGCAGGTACAGGGCCCACAGCGCGCCCGCCAGCGTGTCCGGCTCGCTGTCTCGCCACAGCTCAGCCAGAGTCTGCAGACCAACCCGATCGGCGAGGTCGACGAGTGAATCCGACTGACCTGACCGACCGTGGGAGATGACCGCGGCCGCGGTGGCCTCCGCCACCTCCTCCCGGCCGAACGGCTCGGTCGCCGACAATCCGTCGAGCAGCGTCGTCAGGTCAGCGCGACGGACCGGCCGATGATGGCGGGCAGGTTCATTCACCAGATCAGCCTAGCTGGGCTCCCGATGACCCACCCGCGACTTCGCCGTGCCCGATGACAACCCGCATGTTCGCTAGAGTGGTCACTGGCGTCGGTCCGATCCATGGCCCCCGGTCCCACAACTGCCGCCACGAGCGGCCTTCTGCCGAGAGGCGACCTGGCGGGCCGACGTCACCTACCGTCCGGTTGCTGCCGACCCGTCCCCTGTCTGCGAAGCGGAGGCAGTCATGAACACCGGTGATGGGTGGACGGTCTGCTCGCTCGGTCACCGGCACTGGGGCCGATACGGCGCAGCCGGAATCTTGATCACCGATGGTGACCGCGTCATTCTGCAGCACCGCGCCCCCTGGACTCACGAGGGTGGCAGCTGGGGCGTTCCCGGCGGAGCACGCGACGCGCACGAGACGGCATTGCAGGCAGCCTTGCGGGAGGCACGGGAAGAAGCCGATCTGGAGCCCGGCGACGTCGTGGCCATCGGCGCGTACATCGCCGATCACGGCGGCTGGAGCTACACCACGGTCGTTGCGGTCCCGACCCGGCCGCTGGACCCACACGCGGCGAACGCCGAGAGCGTGAGTGTCGAGTGGGTGTCCGTCGACGTGGTCGCCCGACTTTCGCTGCACCACGGCTTCGCCTCAGCCTGGACGGCCTTGCGGGAGTTGCCGCCTACCGTTCGGCTCCTCGTTGGTCCGGCCACCCGCCACGAGGCGGTGCTGGACGGCTTGCGCGCGCACGGCATCAGCATCGACCGGCTGCCGCTGACCCAGCGCACGTCGGTTCACCGGATCTATCCGCAGATCATCGAGGTGGCCGATCTCGACGAGGCGGTCCGGCGCGCTGCGACCGCGGACGAACAGTCCCACGTGCTCATCGCGCTGGATTTGCGGGATCTCGACTTGCTGAGCTGAAGGTGTGGGCCCACTGGCTCGGGCTGAGCAGGGCCCGCTCACCAGATCCAACACAGCTCGGGCCACGCGATCAACAGGGATAAGAAACCGCAAGACCGGTTTTGTCCTGCCACGCTTCAACCTGGCCAGGTGGGATCACAGTGCCCTCCCGCTCGCCCATCACCAGCGCCGCCCCGTACACATCCGCCGCCGAGTGAGCTCGGCTACCGTAACCGGGTGCACATCCTGCTTCCGCCGAGCGAGTCGAAGACCACCGGCGGCGGCGGCCGATCGCTTCGGCGACGCACTGGTCAGGGCCCTCTGTCCGAACCACGGGCGGAGGTCATACGGGCGCTGGACGACCTGCTGAGCCGCTCTCGCGCCGACATCGCCCATGCACTTGCGCTGCCGACGTCGGTAATCGACTCCGCCGTCCGGGCCAACGCGATGCTGCTCGACGCCCCCACCAGGCCTGCTCTGGACCGCTACGCGGGCGTCGTGTACGACGGCATGCGTTGCGCGGCCTGGAACGCCGCCGAGCGCCGCTGCGCCGACCGCAGCGTCCTGATCTTCTCGGGCCTGTTCGGCGTGGTGGCCGGAGGTGCTCCGGTTCCGGACTACCGGGTGCCGGCCAAGGCGGTGCTGCCCGGCGTCGGGACGACGGGAACGTACTGGAGGCCGTGGCTGGCCGAGCACCTGCCGCCCCTGTTGCGCTCCGGTCTGGTCATAGATCTGCGCTCCAGTGACTATGCGGCGATGTGGCGGCCTGAGCGGTCGTCGTCCCTGGCGCGCCGAGTCGTTCGGGTCCGCATTCTGTCTCCGAGACCGGACGCGACGATGGCGGTCATCTCGTTCCCGTCCAAGTTCTTCAAGGGTGTGCTCGCGGACTCGATCGTGCGCGCGAGTGCCGCCGGCCGACCGCCCGCGACGGCAGAGGACCTAGCCGCACTCTGGTCGGCTGCCGGAGGCAAGGACGCGGTGCTGAGCGCGGACAAGGACGGCGTCGTGCTCGAGCTCCACAGCGCGACGTCGACCGTCGTCTGACCAGCGTCCGGTCACCTCGACAGGCCACCGCTGACGTCGTGGGGCCGTGGTCGCCGCGCCTTCGGCGCGTGGGCTATAACACCTCAAGTTCGCCGAGCGTGCACGACCCCGGTGCTGGCGGTCACCGGTCGCAGGTTCACTATCGGGGTATGCGATTGGACCACCTCTCCTACGCAGCCGGCCCAGAAGGCCTGGCCTCATGCGTTCAGCGACTCGGATCCCATCTCGGCGCCGGGTTCACCGACGGCGGCCTGCACCCGCGCTTCGGTACCCGCAACTTCGTACTGGCCCTCAAGGGCGGCGTGTACCTGGAAATCGTCGAAGCACTGGACCACCCTGCCGTTGAGCGAGCGCCCTTCGGCCGCGCGGTGCGTGCACGCAGCCAGGCCGGTGGCGGTTGGCTGTCGTGGGTGGTGGGCGTGTCCGACATCGGCGTCCTCGAGGACCGTTTCGGCCGGCCTGCTGCTGCCGGCCATCGGGTGCGACCAGACGGCTACGACCTGAGATGGCGCCAGATCGGCATCAACGACGCCGCGCAGGAGCGCCAGCTGCCCTGGTTCATCCACTGGGACTCCGAGAAGGTCCACCATCCGGCATCCGCGGGCGGCACCGTCAACCTGGAGCGACTCGACATCGCCGGTGACCGCGAATTCGTGACCGGTTTCCTCGGGGAGGAAGCCACCGCCGCACTGGAGAACCTGAAGGTAAAGTGGCTCTCACTCGACGACAACGACGGCGAGTCCGGGATCGTCGCGGCTCATTTCACCACGACGCACGGTGTCGTAGTCATTGACTGACCCCCGTGTCCTGGCGACCGATCTGTGTCGGTCAGCGGCCAGGAGCGTGCCGCTACGTTCAGGTGCGCGTCACGGCCGGTTGATCGCCGACTGACTCGCCGAAGGGTTCCGGTTGGGCCGGTGGCCTGCTCCCCCGGGCTCCCAGCACGGACCCGGCCAGGATGAGCGGGAAGCCGACGATCATGCCGGTGGTGACGGGCTCGTTCAGCACAGCGACGCCGAGAGCGAGCGCTACCGCCGGATTGACGTAGGTGATCACCGTCGACCGGGTGGGACCGATGGTGGCGATCAGTTCGAAGAAGAGCAGGAACGCCGCGGCGGTGCAGACCAGACCCAGGACGACCACGCTCGTGATGGTGGAGGCCCGGCTGAGGTCCGGTGGCTGCACGATCGCGAACGGCAGGTAGACGATGGCGCTGACCGACAGCGCCGCGGCGATGACGCCCAGGCTGGGCAGGTCCGAGAGTGTCCGGGCGAGGATCACCGGTCCGACCGCGTAGGCGATCGCGACCACCCCCATCTCGAGCAGCGCCGAGACGCGCAGGCCGCCGAAGTCCAGCCCGACCAGGCACGCGACGCCGCCGATGCCGACCAACAGGCCCAGCAGCTGCGTCGGACTGACGCGATCCCCGTGGCGGCTGAACCGCGCGATCAGGGCGCCGATGAGTGGCACGGCCGCGACCAAGAGGCCGGCAAGGGATGAGTTCAGGTGCCGTTCCGCGTCCGACAGCAGCAGCCAGGGCACGATCACTTCGACCACGGCGAACAAGAGCAGCCACTGCCAACGAGCCAGTACGGGTCGCAGCTGCCCCTTCGACACGGCCACCGGCACCAGAACGAGCGCGCCGAGGCCGGTCCGTAGAAACACCAGCGGGCCCGGGGCAATGTGTTCGACCGCCACCCTGATGAACAGGTACGGCAGACCCCACACGACACACATCGTCGCGAACAAGATCCACCCTCGCCGTGTCACGTACTTCCCGCCTGCCTTTCCATCGAGCGCCGCGCCGAGGCACTCCGTTGTTCTGAGCCACTCCGCTGTTCTGAGCCACTCCGTTGTTCTGACGTCCAGCCGTGCGTGCCGTCTACTGCCGTCGGAGGTCGATTGAACCGCACGGCTCCGACAACGTAGCCGACCGCCGTGCCGAGCCCCGAGGGACTTTCCGGCCACATCTCGGGCAGATGCCGCCGCAGTCGCACGTTGGTGGTGTCACCGCCACGGTGGCCGAGCGGCGTTGGAAGAAAGTCGGATTGGCGTTAGATCCACAGCATGGTCCATCCTGTTCGGATGGACGTCGAAGGTGCCACCTGGCCACCAGCTGAAAGCGCTTCCTCAGGGGTGAAGGCCGTCCCCATCGCCGACTATGGATTCCTCTCCGACGGCGAGACGACGGCGCTGGTCTCACCCGGTGGGTCGGTCGACTGGATGTGCCTACCGCGCTTGGATTCAGCCAGTGTCTTCGGTGCCGCACTCGGGCGCCACGCGGGCAGCTTCCGGATCGCACCGTCGGATGTGTCCGTGCCCGCGGCCCGGCGCTACCTGCCCGGGACGATGGTCCTGGAAACCAGCTGGGGCACCGCGACCGGATGGATCATCGTGCGCGATGTTCTGGTCATCGGACCATGGCGGCACGAGCAGGAGTTCTCCCACACCCACCGCCGCACTCCCACCGACTACGACGCCGAGCACATCCTCCTGCGCACCATCCGGTGCGTGTCCGGAGAGGTGCAGACGGTCATGGAATGTGAACCGGTGATGGACTACGGCCGCAAGTTCGTCCGCTGGAACTACACCGATCACGTGTACCACCAGGCGACGGCCACCGCCGAGGGATCTGACATCGAGCTGACCCTGACCACCGATATGCGGATCGGACTGGAAGGGGGCCAAGCCACCGCGCGGACAATGCTCCGCCAGGGCGACGTCCGCTACGTCGCTTTGTCGTGGGGTTCGAAGGCGCCCCCGCTGGACTACGCCGACGCCTACTCACGCCTGGTCTGGACCGCCCACCACTGGCAGCACTGGCTCGCGCGCGGCCGGTTCCCGGATCACCCCTGGCGCTCCTACCTGCAGCGCAGCGCGCTCACACTCAAGGGGCTCACCTACGCCCCGACCGGGGCGATTGCCGCCGCGGCGACGACCTCGCTACCCGAGACGCTGGGCGGGGAACGCAACTACGACTACCGCTATACGTGGATCAGGGACGCAACGTTCGCGCTGTGGGGCATGTACTCCCTCGGCTTCGACTGGGAGGCCGTCGACTTCTTTTCCTTCATCGCCGACCTGGCCGAGTCCGGCGACGAACTGCAGATCATGTACGGCATCGGAGGTGAGCGGGACCTGGCCGAGTACACCCTCGATCACCTGCCCGGTTACGCCAATTCGCGGCCGATCCGGATCGGCAACGCGGCCAGCACGCAACACCAACACGACGTGTGGGGCGCGCTGCTGGACTCGGTCTACCTGCATTCCAAAGCGGCCGATCACCTGGACGGGCGTATCTGGCCGATTCTCAGCAAGCAGGTCAATGCCGCACTCAAGCACTGGCAGGAACCCGACGCCGGTATCTGGGAGGTGCGTGGCGAACTCCAGCACTTCACTTCCTCGAAGATCATGTGCTGGGTTGCAGTGGACCGAGGCGCCAAGCTGGCTTCGATGATCGGCCAGGAGGCAGAGGCGGCCCAATGGGAACTGGCCGCGGAGGAGATCAAGCAGGACATCCTCAGCCATGGAGTCGACGACCGCGGCGTGCTGACTCAGTCCTACGGCAACTCCGCCCTGGACGCTTCGCTTCTGCTCGCGCCGCTGGTCCGCTTCCTGCCGGCCGACCATCCCGTCATCCGCGCCACGGTGCTCGCGATTGCTGACGAACTGACCGTCGACGGACTCGTCCTGCGCTACCGGGTCGAGCAGACCGACGACGGATTCACCGGTGAAGAAGGCTCGTTCACGATCTGCTCGTTCTGGTTGGTGTCGGCGCTGTCGGAGATCGGCGAGCACACCCGCGCGCGCGAACTGTGCGCGAAGCTGTTGTCGCTGGCCGGCCCCCTGGAGCTCTACGCCGAGGAGATCGACCCACACACCGGGCACCACCTCGGCAATTTCCCCCAGGCGTTCACTCACCTGGCGTTGATCAACGCGGTCCTGCACGTGATCTCGCACGAGGATGGGTCATAGTGGTTCATCATGGTGAACCTGCAACTGGACTGGCAGCAGTCCACGGTCCTCACCGCGGCACTGGTGCTGGGCGGTCTCGCCGCACGACGTGAGCGGCGCACCGCGGGCGCCGCGCCCTACCTTCACGAATCGGCGATCATCGCCGCGCTCTACACGCTATGGCAGGTGGCCGGCAGCGTCACGCTGTTCGGAACCTCCGGTGCGCTCGCTCGGGGACGGTGGATCGAGCACGCTCAGCGTGATCTGTTGCTACCCGATGAGAGGGACCTGCAGCGCCTGATCCTGCACCATTCGCTGCTGGCCCAGCTGTGCAACCTGTACTACGCGAGCATGCACTTCGGTGTGCTGGGCATCTTTCTCCTCTGGCTGTTCGTCCGGCATCGAGACCGCTATGCGTATTACCGCAACGTACTGGCCGTTTCCACGGCGATCTGCCTGCTGATCTCCTTCCTGCCCGTGGCGCCACCGCGGTTACTGCCGGAGCTCGGTTTTGTCGACGTCGCCGCTGAGTACGGGCAGTCGGTGTATGACCAATCGGTGATCACCGTGGACGCGTTGGCGGCCATGCCGTCGGTGCACGTGTTGTGGGCGGTGCTCGTCGGATGGGCTGTGGTCAAGGTCGGTCACAGCCGCTATCGATGGATCGCGCTTGCGCATCCGGTCGTGACGGTCTTCGTGGTCGTTGCCACCGGCAACCACTTCTGGCTGGACGGAATAGTCGCGGTTCTGGTGTTGCTCGCGACGGTGGCCGCCGGGTCAGCGCTGATGCGGATGGATCACCGTGATGCCCGCCGGTCCGGGGTGAGACATCGCAGCGAGGGCATCCGGCGTCTCGTCGAGGCTGATGTGCCGCGTGATGAGGCGAGACGGATCAAGCAGACCGCTTCCGATCTCATCGAGTAGAGCTGGATACGTCGCGGTAGCGATTCCGTGACTGCCCAGCCAGCGAAGCTCGCGGCTGACCACGCTGGACAGGTCCAGTGTCACCTCGCCGGGCAACAAGCCGATCTGTACGAGACGCCCTCGAGGCCGCAGGGACGCCAGCGCCGGTCCGACGACTCCGGCGGCGCCCAGCGCCTCGACGGCCACGTCGGCTCCCCCGTAGGTCAGCTCCCGCACGGCCTCCGCGATGCCGTCCGGATCAAGAACCGTGCGGGCACCGAATTCGGCGGCCAGGGCCCGAGCCGCGGAAGATGGATCCACGGCGATGACGTGTGCGCCTGCCGCCGCGGCGATCATCACCGCGGCCAGACCCACCCCGCCGCAGCCGAATACCGCGACCGTTTCTCCCGGCTGGACCTGGGCGACCTGTCGTACTCCGCGGTACGCGGTGGCAAACCGGCACCCGAGGCTGGCGGCGGTCGGAAGGTCGACGGTATCGGGCACCCGAACGAGGTTGAGGTCAGCCCAGGGCAGGGCGACGAGCTCGGCAAACGATCCCCAGTAGGTGAAACCGGGTTGTTGCTGGTTGCGGCAGGTCTGGGGATTTCCGGACACGCACTCAGAGCATCGACCGCACCCGCAGACGAAGGGCACGGTGACCCGATCGCCGACCGCGAAGCGCGTCACTTCCGCCCCGGCTTCGACGATGGTTCCGGCGAGTTCGTGTCCTGGGACGTGCGGCAGCCGGATGTCGGGGTCGTGGCCGAGCCAGCCGTGCCAGTCGCTGCGACAAAGGCCGGTGGCTTCGACCCGCACTACGACCCCGTCGTCCGCGCAGGGCGGATCCGGCACCTCACGCAGCTGGGGCGGTGCTCCGAACGCCTCCAACAGGACAGCGCGCATGGCGGGTCTCCCTCCGATCGTGGTTGGGATCGTCCATTGTTGTACCTGGGCCGGCGCTGGCTAGCGTCACGGTTGCATTCAACCTAGCCGCGGTATGGATGGCCCAGGCGAGCCGCCCGGACGATGTGGAGACAGCTGATGAGACCTCATGCGATCCGCGCAGCCCTCTCCGTAAGCGGTGTCGTGCTCGCTGCGACGGGGGCGGTGGTGGTGGCGCTGGCCTCGCACACTTCCCAGCCCGCGGGGGCCGCGAGCGGGACAGTGCGATTCACCTATGTCGTCAGAGGCATGCACAACAGCAGTAGCCTCAGCACGTTCGCGAGCCTGGCGGCGCAGACCTATGCCGATCCCCGGGGATGGAGTCTCGGTGGTTCGGTGACGTTGAGCAGGGTGAACCAGGGTGGTGACTTCACTCTGTGGCTGGCTGCTGCGGCGGACGTCCCGAGCTTCGGATCCCCCTGTGACAGCAGCTATTCGTGCACGGTCGGTCGTGATGTGATCATCAATGAGAGCAGGTGGTTGGGCGCGACTGCGCCCTGGAAGAGTGCCCACGGCTCGCTGAGTGACTACCGGCACATGGTCCTCAACCACGAGACGGGGCATTGGCTCGGCTTCGGCCATTCCTTCTGTGGCGGACCCGGGCAACTGGCGCCGGTCATGCAGCAACAGTCGATCTCGCTGCAGGGATGCCGCTTCAATCCCTGGCCACTGGCATCTGAACGGCGGGCGCTTGCCGGGCGGTTGCACGTCGTCATTCGTACCGGCCAGCCGGTGGGAGCGTGGGACTCGGCCACGGTCGGCGTGGGCCGCATCCGGTTCACCGGATGGGCGCTGGATCCGGACACCACGAAGCCGGTCACGATCAAGGTCACGGTGGACGGGACGGCGCACCGAATCGTTGCGGCCGAGGTCCGAACGGATGTGGCGCGCGCCTACCCGTCGGCGGGCAGCCATCACGGTTTCAGCTACTCGCTCACGATCAGGCCGGGCCGACACCGTGCCTGCCTGACGGCCTTGAACACGTTGGGCCCGGGTGCATCGACGCGGTTGGGATGTCGGTCGGTCGTGGTGAGCGCGAGTCCGGTGGGCGTTCTTGATCCTGTCCGGACGTCGGCCGGCCACATCGAAGTCACGGGATGGGCAATCGATCCGGACACGACCCGGGCGATTCGCGTACACGTCTACGTCGACCAGCTCGGTATGTCGCTCGGGGCCGACCGCAAACGCGCCTCGGTAGGCGCGGCCTATCCGCACTACGGGCCGGATCACGGATTTGCGCTGTACACGGTGGTTCCGGTCGGGCCGCACCGGGTGTGCGCCTACGCCCTCAACGCCGCCGGTGCGGGCACGACCAAGCGCCTGGGTTGCCAGTCGGTGACGGTCACCGGCGGATGAGTGTGACGATCCGTCTCCGGGTGCGACCGGAATAGCGCTGCGTCTGTCGTTGCTTGTGCAATTAGCTGCCGGTAGCAGAAGCCCCGGCGAGATGGGACTAGACAGATGAACGACAACGTCGAGTTGGGCCTGGATACCTTCGGCGATCTCAGTACCGGGCCTGACGGACAGAGCTCCAGCTATGCGGAGGTTATCCGCGAGGTCGTCGCTCAGGGTGTGCTTGCCGATCAGCTGGGCATCGACTACTTCGGGGTGGGCGAGCATCATCGTGACGACTTCGCCCTTTCAGCGCCGGACATTGCGCTCGCGGCGATTGCCGCCCAGACCACACGGATCAAGCTGGGGACGTCGGTCACGGTACTGAGTTCCGACGATCCGGTGCGCGTCTATGAACGGTTCGCCACGCTCGACGCCGTGTCGAACGGACGGGCGGAGGTAACCGTCGGCCGTGGCTCGTTCACCGAGTCCTTCCCCCTGTTCGGCTTCGATCTGGACAGCTACGAGACGCTGTTCGAGGAGAAGCTCCAGCTACTGGCTCAGCTACGAGCCGAGGGCCCGACATCCTGGTCGGGAACGGTCCGCGGAGCCCTTACCGGGCAACGGGTGTTCCCGACGACCGAGGCCGGCGCACTGCCGATCTGGGTCGGGGTCGGTGGCAGTCCCGAGTCGGTGGTGCGCGCCGCGGGGTACGGGCTACCCATGATGCTCGCGATCATCGGCGGAGCGCCGGCACGATTCGCACCCTTCGCCGAGCTGTACCGTCGCGCAACGCTGGAGTTCGGTCATGGCGTCATGCCGCTCGGCGTGCACTCCCCCGGCTTCGTCGCCCCCGACGACGAGAGCGCTCGACGGACACTTTTCCCCTATATGAAAGCCAATCGTGACCGGATCGGCCGAGAGCGAGGCTGGGCCCCGCTGACGTACGAGGCGTTCGTGGCTGACATCGAGCACGGCGCGCTGCACGTCGGCAGCCCGGAGACAGTCGCGGGCAAGATCGCCGACACGATCACGACGCTGGGGCTTTCACGCTTTGACTTGAAGTACAGCGCCGGACCGATGCCGCACTCGCTGCTTCGCCAGACAATCGAGCTCTACGGAACTGAGGTGATTCCACGCGTCCGCAAGCTGCTCGCCGATCGCTGACGATGCCGGGTGTTCTCCACCGCCGCTCGGTGATGTGCAGCGGCCCCGGTTCGTAGTGAACCGGGGCCGCTGAGACTCACTTTCGACCGCAACCCGGGCGGATCCGAACAGGGTCGCGCACCGTAGGGCTAGCTGCAGCCGCTGGTGGAACCGCACCCTTCGCAGACGAAGCAGGACCCGGCGCGCTGCATCTTCGTGCCGCAGTTCATGCACAGCGGAGCGTCAGCCGACGACCCGAGCAGCGATTCCATCAACTCGGTGGAGCTGTGCGCTTTGCTGGAGTCGGTCAGCTTCAATTCAACCGGCTTCGACTCGATCTTGGACTCGGCTACCGGCGCTGACTGGGCCAAGGACTCGAGTTCGTCCTCACTTACCTCATCCTCGATCGGTGCGTAACTACCGGTTTCCAGCTCGCGCGCTCGTTCCTCCGCGGTGTGAATCCCCATGGAGGAACGGGTGTCGAAGTCCAGGTAGTCCAGCGCCAGCCGCCGGAAGATGTAGTCGACGATCGACTGCGCCATCCGGATGTCGGAGTCGTCGGTCATACCGGCCGGCTCGAAGCGCATGTTGGTGAACTTCGAGACGTAGGTCTCCAGTGGCACGCCATGCTGCAACGCGATCGACACCGCGATGGAGAAGGCATCCATCACACCGGCCAGCGTCGATCCCTGCTTGCCGAGCTTGAGGAAGACCTCGCCGAGCCCCCCGTCGGGGTAGGAGCCGGCAGTCATGTAACCCTCGGCACCACCGACGGCGAAGGAAACGGTCTGCGACGGGCGCGACTTCGGCAGGCGCTTGCGGATCGGGCGGTACTCGACCACCTTGCTCGTGGCTGTTTCGACCTTCTCGTCCACCTTGGCGGACTTGCCTGCAGACAGTGGCTGGCCGACCTTGCAGTTGTCGCGGTAGACGGCCAGTGCCTTCAGGCCGAGCTTCCAACCCTGGAAGTAGACATCCGCGATCTCCTCGACCGTGGCCGTCTCGGGCAGGTTGACGGTCTTGGAGATGGCGCCGGAGAGGAACGGCTGGGTGGCCGCCATCATCCGCACGTGGCCCATCGGCTTGATCGCGCGCTGGCCCATGGCGCAGTCGAAGACGTCGTAGTGCTCCAGCTTCAGACCAGGGGCGTCCTGCACATGCCCGTGCTCGGCGATGTACTCGACGATGGCCTCGACCTGCTCCTGCTGGTAGCCCAGAACGCGCAGAGCGCGTGGAACCGTCTGGTTCACGATCTGCATCGAGCCGCCACCCACGAGCTTCTTGAACTTGACCAGGGCAAGGTCGGGCTCGATGCCGGTGGTGTCACAGTCCATCATCAGCCCGATGGTGCCGGTCGGCGCCAACACCGAAGCCTGGGCGTTGCGCCACCCGTTCTTCGCACCGAGCTCGTTGCCCTTGCTCCACTGCTCGGTCGCGAAGGCGAGGACCGACTTGTCCGCCGGGTGCACCGAACGGACTGCGTCGTTGGCGGCGGCGTGCTTGCGCATCACGCGTGCGTGCGCCTCGGCGTTGCGGGCGAATCCGTCGTACGGACCGACCACAGCGGCAAGTTCGGCCGACCGGCGGTAGGCGGTGCCCGTCATCAGTGAGGTGATCGCCGCTGCGAGGGTGCGGCCACCTTCCGAGTCGTAGCCGCGGCCGGTGGCCATCAGCAATGCACCGAGGTTGGCGTAGCCGATGCCCAGCTGGCGGTAGGCCCGGGTGTTGACGCCGATCGCCTCGGTCGGGAAGTCGGCGAAGCAGATCGAGATGTCCATCGCGGTGATGATCAGTTCGATGGCCTTGACGAATTTCTCCGAGTCGAAGGTGTCCTCGTCGGTCAGGAACTTCATGAGGTTGAGCGAGGCCAGGTTGCACGACGTGTTGTCCAGGCTCATGTACTCCGAGCACGGGTTGGACGCGTTGATCCGCCCGGACTCGGGGTTGGTGTGCCAGTCGTTGATCGTGTCGTCGTACTGGATGCCGGGGTCGGCACATTCCCACGCCGCCTTGGCGACCTTGTTGAACAGGTCCTTGGCGTCGACGGTCTCGATCGTCTCGCCGGTGCTGCGGGCACGCAGACCGAATTCGGTGCCCTCCTCGACCGCACGCATGAAGTCGTCCGATACCCGGACCGAGTTGTTCGCGTTCTGGTACTGAACCGACGTGATGTCGACGCCACCGAGGTCCATGTCGAACCCGGCATCGCGCAGGACGCGAATTTTGTCCTCCTCGCGCGCCTTGGTCTCGACGAATTCGACGATGTCAGGGTGATCGATGTCGAGGACCACCATCTTCGCCGCACGCCGGGTTGCGCCACCGGACTTGATCGTTCCGGCGGACGCGTCGGCACCGCGCATGAAGCTGACCGGGCCGGAAGCCGTGCCGCCGGAGTGGAGCAGTTCTTTCGAGGAACGGATTCGCGACAGGTTCAGGCCCGCCCCGGAACCGCCCTTGAAGATCAGGCCCTCCTCGCGGTACCAGTTGAGGATCGAGTCCATGGTGTCGTCGACGGCCAGGATGAAACAGGCCGAAACCTGCTGGGGTGAGGTCGTGCCGACGTTGAACCACACCGGGGAGTTGAAGCTGAACACCTGGTGAACCAGCATCCAGGTGAGTTCGTGTTCGAAGACCTCGGCGTCGGCGGCCGACCGGAAGTACCCGTGCTCCTCGCCGGCCGCGCGGTACTTCAGCACCACCCGGTCGATGAGCTGGCGAAGGGAAGTCTCCCGCTGCGGCGTGCCGACGGCGCCGCGGAAGTACTTGGTGGTGACGATGTTCGCCGCGTTGACCGACCACGACGTAGGGAACTCCACGGCGCGCTGCTCGAAGTTGATCGAGCCGTCACGCCAGTTGGTCATGACGATGTCGCGGCGCTCCCACTCGATCTCGTCGTAGGGGTGCGCACCGGCCGTGGTGTAGATGCGGTCGACAGCCAGCCCGTTCGGCGAGAAGGCCTGAGCCGGCCGTCCGGCCGGCTTGGCGGCCTTGGGGGCGGCGGGCTTGCTTGCGGACTTCGACGCGGTGGCGCCTTCTGAACCGCTCTGGACAACCTCGGTCATACTCGTGCCTCTCTCTACGTACTCGGCGTACTCGGCCTGGATGGCTGGTGGTGCGGTGTCAGGGGTGCCGGCTCGTCCGGCAATCGCTTACGGCACGGCGGTGGTTGGTCTCCGGTGCCTACGTTGCGCTCAGAGGGCGGGCGGTGATCGGTCGGCCCGCAGGTCACCGATGGCTTTCTCGAAATCGTCGATGGAGGAGAAGGCCTGGTAGACGCTGGCGAAGCGCAGATAGGCAACCTCGTCCAGTTCGCGCAACGGTCCCAGGATGGCGAGCCCAACCTCCGGTGCCGGGATCTCGGCGCATCCGGTGGCGCGAATCGTCTCCTCGACCGTCTGAGCCAACTGGGCCAGGGCATCCTCGTCGACCGGGCGACCTTGGCAGGCACGCCGAACTCCGCTTACGACCTTCTGGCGACTGAACGGCTCGGTGACACCGCTGCGCTTGATGACGGCGAGGGTGGCCTCCTCGACCGTCGTGAATCGCTTGCCGCACTCCGGACAGCTCCGACGACGGCGGATGACTTGGCCTTCATCCTGTTCGCGGGAGTCGACCACCCGAGAATCAGGGTGTCGGCAGTAGGGGCAACGCATGAGCGGTTCCTTCGGTCGTCGTCACGAGGCAAACGGCCCCGACCGTGCAATCCATCGTGTAATCCATCGTGTAATCCATCGTTCGGTCCAGCCGGAAAGCGTTCGATCCTCCGGCGAGAACGCGGTCGTCTAACCGAGTTATCAACACCCCGCTGTCCATAACCTGGGGACGACCGGTGGACGGCTGCCCTGGTTCTGTTGACAGGGTGTGGATGACCGTACCCCAACTTGTGGACGAACCACATGCATGTAACTACTACATGTTGGGGTGAACGCTAGAGGACGACACATCCTTCCGCAAGCCGCGACACGCACCGAAATCGTCGTAGCGACCTCGAACGCCAGTTCGCACCGCAGAGGCGAAGCTCGGCTCGGTTCGCGGTCCGGGCGGGCCTAAGAATCACGCCACCCAGCCCACGGCGGAGCGAATAACCCTCTACCGGACCTTGAGGGTCTGCCCAGGCGTAAGCGAGGTGGAGGTCAGGTGATTGCGCGCCATCAGGTTGTCGACCACGCCGCGAGGATCTTGGGCGGGAGCGATCTCGTTCGCGATCGACCAGAGAGTGTCCCCGGAGTGCACCGTGACCGATGCCGGGACCACGGGGGCAGTCGGTGCGGCGGATGAGGACATAGCCGCGACAAGCAGCATCGCACCTGCCAGTAGGCCGATGAGCGCGGCGACGACCGCCACACCGCGGCCGGTCAGGCGTAGCGGGGTTCGTGCCGGCGGGACCGCTTGATTGAGGTCCTCCCACACCGGGGTGCGCCGCGCTCGTGCGGCGGCGGCGCCGCGGGACAGCGACCGGATCGGGACCTCGTGGGTCGGGCGGGGCCGGCCGGGGGTTCTGGCGGGCGTTCTGACCGGCGCGGGTACGGCAACGGGGGCGACGAGCGACAGGTGCTGAGCGCGTTGTTGCGGCGCGCACGAACGACGGGCCCGGGCGGGGATGTGCACGATCGGGGGAAGATCGGGTGCGACCGACATGGCTTCTCCTCAGTCTCGGCGCGGCGCCTCGATTGCGACACGCATTTCGACGAACATGATCGAACGGGTGTTCGATCGAATCTCTGTTCCAATGTTTACTACAGGGGTACGACAGAAGCCAGGCTGACGACACACCGAATAGAACGGGTGTTTGAATCGTTACCCGGATCGCGATACGGTCAGCCCCACGTGGGCGGCCCAGACCGCCCGGGATTCGGGCCTAGGGCACGAGTTGTCCCGGCCGGGACGGCGTCAGTGAGAAGTCGCGGGTGGATCCACCCGCGGAAGGAGACATGGTGGCCAAGAAACCGACGGACCGAACAGCGACCAGCATCTCGGCCGACTCCGGGCCCGGGGGCAGGGCCGCGGCCCAGCCGGCCCGAGGTCGACCCACCAACGACCAGTTGGCTGCCCTTTCCAGCGACAACGATCTACGGGACGGCCTGACCGCCCGGCAGCGCATCATCCTCAAAATCATCAAGGACGCGGTCGACAAGCGCGGCTACCCACCGAGCATGCGGGAGATCTGTGAGGAGGCTGGCCTCGCCTCGACCTCGAGCGTGAGCCATCAGCTCACCGTGCTGGAGCAGAAGGGTTTCATCCGTCGCGACCCCAATCGTCCGCGTGCCCTGGAGATCCGCCCGCCCGAGGACCTTCAGCTCTACGGAAACCGCAATTTCTCGGGGCTGGACTACGACGACGCCGAGAACTCCGGCCGTCCTACTCCCGTGCTCGTCCCCGTGGTGGGCCGGATCGCGGCCGGCGGCCCGATTCTGGCCGAGCAGATCGTGGAGGACGTGTTTCCGCTGCCACGAACCGTGGTCGGCGACGGCGAGTTGTACATGCTCAAGGTTCAAGGCGACTCGATGATCGACGCTGCGATCACTGACGGTGACTGGGTCGTGGTGCGCCAACAACAGGCTGCTGAGAACGGGGAGATCGTCGCCGCCATGATCGACGGCGAGGCTACGGTCAAGACGTTCCGACGCCGAGACGGTCACGCGTGGCTGCTCCCCCAGAACCCCGCTTACTCCCCCATCCCTGCGGACGACGCCCAGATTCTCGGGCGCATCGTCGCCGTGCTGCGCAAGGTCTGAGATACACCGAAGAGGCCGGACACCAGCGGTGTCCGGCCCCTTCGTGTTCGTGTCGATCGCCGGCATCAGCCCATGATCGAGCCGTACGTCAGGCGGTGGGGCCGGACGTCGGCTGCGACTCGGCAGGTTGCGCGGACGCTGGTGGCACCGCAGCGGGAACGCCGGCGGGCGGGGCTACGGGCGCTGGGGCGACGGGCACCGGCGCGACGACGGTCGGAGGCACCACAACCGGCGCGGCGGGTGCGGCCACGGGGGGAACCGCGACGGTGGGCTCCGGATTCACCGCGACCGTGGGCGGTGCCGCCTCGGCCTTGTTGTCGCGAGCGGCGTCGTCCTCGTTCAGACCCTTCATCTCGGACTTGAAGATGCGCAGCGAACGTCCCACCGAACGGGACATGTCGGGCAGCTTCTTGTAGCCGAACAGAACCAGGGCGGCGATGGCGATCACCATCCACGTGGTCGGGCGGTCGAATCCTGCGGCACCCATCGGGATCTCCTTGTGTGGACATCAGCTTTCGAACCGAGACTACGCCGCGCGGCTGCGGGGATGCGAGCGTCGCGGCCGGAGCACGATGAATTCTCGGGGCGACCGGCGGGCCGCAGCGGCGGCCTCAGACCGTATGGAACTCTGCCAGCGCGGCAGCGAGGTCGGACCTGACCCGTGCGCTGATCAACGTGCCGTCACCGGTGTGGTCCTCGGTCAGCACCTCGCCGTCCGAGTGGATCCGGGCGACCAGGTCGCCGCGAGTGTAAGGAATCAGTGCCCGGACGGACTGTTCGGGCCGCGGGAGCCGGGCTTCGATCAAGGCCCGCAGCTCGGCCATCCCCGCCCCGGAGCGGGCCGAGACGAACAGTGCGTCAGGGACCAGGCTGCGCAGCCGGAGCTGAGTTTCAGTGCTGGCCGCGTCCACTTTGTTGAACACGATCTGTTCCGGGACGCCCAGGGCATCGATGTCGGCCAGCACCTCACGCACGGCCCGTATCTGCAACTCGGGGTCGTCGTCGGAGGCGTCGACGACGTGCAGGATCAAGTCCGCCTCGGCGACCTCCTCCAGCGTCGAACGAAACGCCTCCACCAACTGGTGCGGAAGGTGGCGGACAAAGCCGACTGTGTCCGCGAGCGTGTAGATCCGACCGTCGTCGGTCTCGGCCCGGCGGACGGTCGGGTCCAGCGTTGCGAACAATGCGTTTTCCACCAGGACGCCGGCGTCGGTGAGCCGGTTCAGCAACGACGACTTGCCCGCGTTGGTGTAACCGGCGAGCACCACCGACGGAATGGCGCGGCTCTCGCGCCGGGCGCGCTTGACGTCCCGAGCGGTCTTCATGCCGGACAGGTCCCTGCGGAGCTTCGCCATCCGGGACGTGATCCGGCGCCGGTCGATCTCCAGCTTCGTCTCACCGGGGCCGCGGCCGCCGATGCCGACACCGCCGGCGGCGCGGCCACCGACCTGACGAGACAGTGATTCGCCCCAACCGCGCAGACGGGGAACCAGGTACTGCAGCTGCGCGAGCTCGACCTGGGCCTTGCCCTCACGGGAACGGGCGTGCTGGGCGAAGATGTCCAGGATCAGGGCGGTGCGGTCGACGACCTTCACCTTGACCACTTCCTCGAGCTGACGGAGCTGGCCCGGGGCCAGTTCGCCGTCGCAGATAACCGTGTCCGCGCCGGTCGCCAGCACCGTGTCGCGCAGTTGCTTGGCCTTGCCCGAACCGATATAGGTCGCGGCATCCGGCTTGTCACGCCGCTGCACAAGCCCCTCGAGCACCTCCGAGCCGGCCGTCTCAGCCAGCCGGGCCAGCTCCCGAAGCGAATTCTCCGCGTCAGCGAGGGTGCCCGAGGTCCATACACCGACCAGGACCACCCGTTCGAGCCTGAGCTGACGGTATTCGACCTCGGTGACGTCGGTCAGCTCGGTCGACAGTCCAGCCACCCGTCGCAGCGCAGCACGCTCGGACAGGTCGTAGTCACCGAGGGTGTAACCCTCGTCGGCCTGGCTCAGGCGGTCCGCCTGGTCAGGCTCGAACAGGTCGATGGTGGGAAAGGTGCGGTCATCCGGTTCAGCAGTCATTACCAGCTATGGTCCCAGCCGCGGACCGAGATTGCGACGGCATTTCGCTGCCAGCGTGTCCTGCCCCGGTCATCGGTGGGTCGGCAGCCACTCCGCGCACAGTTCCACCTCTGCCACCAGCACGGCGGGCCCGCTCAGAATTACCGTTCCGGCTTCGCTGAAACTGACCTCGCACCGCCCGCCGGGGACGTCGACGGTCCAGGTCGCCGAATCCCGTACAGCCCCGGCAGCAGCCACGACCGCCGCGCAGATCCCGGTGCCGCACGAACGGGTCTCCCCGACGCCACGTTCGTGGACGCGCATCGCCAGCGCATGCGGGCCGACCCGCACGATGTACTCGACGTTCTGGCCCTCGGGCAGCGCAGGACTCACGCTCGGAACCGAGGACAGGTCCAGTGCGGCCAAGCTCTCGTCGTCGGGCAGTTCGACGACGACGTGCGGGTTGGGCATGTCCACGGCGGCGATCGCGGTCACGCTCTGGCCATCGGCCAGCACGACGGTCGGTCGTTCGGGACGGAACACCGCTGGACCCATGTCCACGCTGACGGACTCGCCGTCGAAGCGCACCGATCGGGTACCGCCGCGGGTCGCCACCTTGGTGTCGCCGTCGATGAGGCCGGTCTGGCGCAGGTAGCGCGCAAAGACTCGCACGCCGTTGCCGCACATCTCGGCGATGCTGCCGTCGGCGTTGCGATAGTCCATGAAGAACGGCGCCTCGTCGGCCTGAGCGGCGACGTCGGGCTCGTTGGCAAGTTCGGTGCGCACCACCCGCAGGACGCCGTCGGCGCCGACACCGGAGTGCCGGTCGCACAGTGCCCGAACCGCGGAACTGGACAACGCCATGCGACCGTCGAGGTCGGCCAGTATCAGGAAGTCGTTCTCTGTGCCGTGCCCCTTGACGAGGCCACCCACGCTGCCGAGGCTGTGTCCGGCCACCATGACGATGCCTACTCCCGGTCCGATCGACGAGTCATCCAGTCACCGGCGGTCCGGGGACTCCGCTCAGCGTAGGCCCAAGACCGCCTCGATCTCGGCCATGGCGCCGGCCACGAGATCGGGATCGGCGCCGTCGAGCCACCGGATTCGCGGGTCCCGGCGGAACCACGACCGCTGCCTGCGTACGAAACGCTTGGTGCCGCGCACGGTCTGCGCGACCGCGTCGTCCAGGTCGCCGACGACGCGGTCACCGTCGAGCACGGCCAGCAGCTGCTGGTACCCGAGTGCCTTGGCCGCGGTAGGGCTTGCGGCCAGTCCCTCGGCAAGCAGTCCACGCACCTCGTCGAGGAATCCGGCCGCCATCATGAGCTCGACCCGCCGTTCCACCCGATCGTCGAGATCGTCGCGGTCCAATCCGATTTCGACGGTCCGGTAGATCGACTCGAACGGCGGCATCGTCGCCACGAACGGCCGGCCGGTCAGTTCGATCACCTCCAGGGCCCGCACGACCCTCCGGCTGTTGCTGGGCAGGATGTTCTCGGCGGCGACCGGGTCGAGCCCGGCGAGCCGTCCGTGCATGGCCGCGACGCCGAGCGCATCGAGTTCAGCGGCCAGCCGGGTCCGGATTTCCGGGGACTCGCCCGGGAAGTCGAGTCGATCGAGGGTCCCTCGCAGGTAGAGCCCCGAACCGCCCACGAGGATGGGAATCACACCTCGAGAATGGAGATCGGCGATCTGGGCGCGGGCCAGTGTCTGGTACTCGGCGACCGCAGCCGACTTCGTCAGCGGCCAGATGTCGAGCAGGTGATGCCGAATCCCGCCCCGCTCGTCAGGGGCGAGTTTGGCGGTGCCGATGTCCATCCCGCGGTAGAGCTGCATCGAGTCGGCGTTGACGATCTCGCCGCCCAGCCGCCGTGCGATCGCGACCGCAAGATCGGATTTGCCCGTTGCGGTAGGCCCGACGACTGCCACGACGGGACCCGCAGGGCCCTCAATACAGGTGTCGGTCACGTTGCAAGAGGCTAACCGGCTGCACCTAGCCCCTGCCCGTCGTGTCTAATGCATGCATGAGTTCGGAGTGGGGACGGATCGACGAGACCGGCACCGTCTATGTCAAAACCGCCGACGGCGAGCGTGAGGTCGGCTCCTGGCAAGCCGGCGACGCCGAGGCTGGTCTGGCCTATTACCAGCGCAAGTTCGCCGATCTCGAAGCCGAGGTCGAACTGTTGAGCAGCCGGCTGGAATCCGGCGCTGGTGATGCCAAGAGCAGCAAGTCTCAGGCGATGACCCTCCACGCCTCGTTGCCCACCGCCGCAGGCATCGGCGATTTCGGTGCCCTCGATGCGCGGCTGGTCGCGCTCATCAGCGCGGCGGACGCCAAGATCGGTGAACAGTCTCTGGCTCGTGAGGCCGCGCGTTCGGAAGCGATCGCGAAGAAGGAGTCGCTCGCGGTCGAGGCCGAGCAGATCGCCGAATCGTCGACGCAGTGGAAGGCCTCGGGTGACCGCCTCCGGACGATCGTCGATGAGTGGAAGCTCATCAAGGGCATCGATCGCAAGACCGACGACGCTTTGTGGAAGCGATTCGCCGCAGCCCGGGATGCGTTCTCCAAACGGCGGGGATCACACTTCGCCCATCTGGACACCGAGCGCGAGGCGGCCAAGAGCGAGAAGGAAAAGCTCGTCAAGCAGGCCGAGGAATTGGCCAGCTCCGACGACTGGCGGGACACGGCAACCGCCTTGAAGGATCTGATGACCCAGTGGAAGGCCGCGCCGCGTGCCAACCGGGCCACCGAGGGCGCGCTGTGGAAGCGGTTCCGTGCCGCTCAGGACGCGTTCTTCGAGCGCCGCTCCGGGGTCTTCGCCGAGCGTGACGCCGAGCAGGCCCAGAATCTCAAGGAAAAAGAAGCGATCATCGCCGAGGCGGCTGGCCTGGACCTGGGCAACCCCCGGCAGGCCCAGATCTCGCTGCGCGACCTGCAGGAGCGACTGGAGACGATCGGCCACGTTCCTCGCGACGCCATGCGCCGCACCGAGGACCGTATGCGCGCAGCTGAACAGCGGGTTCGGGACGCGCTGGACGCCGAGTGGAAGCGCGGCGCCGCGGAATCCAACCCGTTCCTGGCGCAGCTGCGGGAACGCCTCACCGAAGCCGAGGCCAAACTCGAGCGCGCGCGCAGCTCAGGCGACGTGGACCGCATTGCCAAGGCCGAGGCCGACGTCGCCCAGCGACGGGCACTGCTGCCCGACTGACCCTCGCCGACCTGTTCGCTCAGGCGCGCTCCCGAGCTGCTCCCGAGGCGGCGCCCCGGTGGCATCAGGGGTTCAGGGGCGCGGGCCGATGCTCAGCAGCGGGCGTCCGGCGTCGACCGTTGCCGTTGCCGGTGCCGTGACCCGACGGGCGCGGCGGTGCTGCAACAGCGCGCCGTCGGCAACCAGGTGGTGCGGAGCGGCATAGCTCACGCGGCTGCGGACGACGTCTCCAGACTGGATGTCGTTGCCGCCGACCTCGACGTGCACGAGTCGACCGTCACGCGCTCGACCGCTGACGCGGCCGTTGGCGTTGTCCTTTTTCCCTGGACCGGTCGAGACGAGTACCTCGACCTCCCGTCCGACCAACTGCTTGTTGGTCTCCCAGCTGATCTCGTCCTGCAGGGTGATCAGCCGGTCGTAGCGCTGCTGGACGACAGCCTTCGGGATCTGCTCGGTCATGGCGGCCGCCGGAGTCCCCGGCCGCGGCGAGTACTGAAAGGTGAACGCGCTCGTGAAGCGGGCTCGCCGTACGACGTCGAGCGTCTGTTCGAAGTCCGCCTCCGTCTCGGCCGGGAAACCCACGATGATGTCCGTGGTGATCGCGGCGTCGGGCATGGCGGCGCGCACCTCATCGATGATCTGCAGGTACCGGTCCCGGCGGTAGGAACGACGCATCGCCCGAAGCACGGTGTCGGACCCGGACTGCAACGGCATGTGCAGTTGTGGGCAGACATTTGGCGTCTCGGCCATCGCCTCGATCACGTCCGTGGTGAAGTCACGCGGATGCGGGCTGGTGAAGCGGACACGCTCCAGCCCGTCGATCGAGCCACAGGCCCGCAGCAGCTTGCCGAAGGCGAACCGATCTCCGAACGATCGGCCGTAGGAGTTGACGTTCTGACCGAGCAGGGTGATCTCGCTGACGCCGTCGGCGACCAGCGCCTCGATTTCGGCGAGTACCTCGCCGGGACGGCGGTCGGTTTCCTTGCCGCGCAGTGACGGCACGATGCAGAACGTGCAGGTGTTGTCACAACCGACCGAGACCGATACCCATGCGCTGAAGGCCGAGTCACGGCGGCTGGGCAGGTCCGAGGGGAAGTTCTGCAGGCTCTCCACGATTTCGACCTGCGCCTGGGCGTTGTGCCGGGCGCGTTCGAGCAGGACGGGCAGGCTCGCGAGGTTGTGCGTTCCGAAGACCACGTCGACGTTGGGGGCCTTACGCAGGACCTCCTGCTGGTCCTTCTGCGCCAGGCACCCGCCGACTGCGATCTGCATACCCGGACGGGCGTTCTTGACCGGAACGAGGTGACTTAGGTTGCCGTAGAGCCGGTTGTCGGCGTTCTCCCGCACGGCGCACGTGTTGAAGACGACCAGGTCCGCGTCCTGTCCGCTCTGGTCGGCGGCCCGTACGTAACCGGCGGCCTCCAACAGTCCGGACAGGCGCTCGGAGTCGTGGACGTTCATCTGGCAGCCGTAGGTACGGATGGCGTACGTCCGACCGGCAGCGGCGGTCGCTGGGGTCTCGGTGAGATCGTGGGAAGCGCTGCTCATAACGAGACCAGGATACGGGCTGGACCCGCGCTCGCTTACGGTTGTGCGGTGACCGACCGCCGAGCCTTGCGCCGGATGGTCACCGTGAGCGCCGCGATCCTCGTGGCCGCCGGGGTGATCATCGCCTGGAGCTATCGTGCCAGTCACCGACTGCCGTCCCCGTCCGGCACGTTGCGGATCTCTTCGGGAGCCCCGGGCGGTGTGTACGCGACGTTCGCCGAACAGTTCGCCACACAGCTGCACGCTCGAGACGGCCGGCTCAGGGTGACGCTGACCACCAGCACCGGATCGCTGGACAACCTGCAACGCATCGGCGCCGGCTCGGCAGACTGCGCAGTAACCGCCGCTGACGCGGCCTCGCTTGCGGTTCACGGGGACGGCGTGTTCAGCCATCCGGTCCAGATCGGTGCCGTGTCCCGTCTCTACGACGACTACATCCAGCTGGTGGCCACCGACGCCAGCGGCATCAACCGTATCGACGACCTGCGCGGGAAGCGGGTGTCGACGGGCGCGGCGAACTCGGGCGTCCAGCTCATCGCCAACCGAGTTCTGCAGCTGTCCCACGTGCCCGGCAGCGCGATGAGGCCATCGTCGCTGGGATTGGCCGACGACGTGTCGGCGATGCGCTCCGGGAGACTCGATGCCTTCTTCTGGTCCGGCGGTCTACCGACACCGTCGGTCGCCACGCTGTTGCAGTCCGGCGGCGTTCACCTGGTGCCGCTGACCAGTGTGGCCACCGCGATGAGTGCTTCCTATCCGGGCGCGTACCGGGCGGCCACCATTCCGACCGGGGCATACAACCTGAAGACCACGGTGGCGACCGTGGCGGTGGCCAACTTCCTCGTCTGTCGTGCCGATCTGCCCCTCGCCACCGCCGAATTCCTGACCGCCACGCTCTTCGGGCGTCAGTCCAGGATCGCGGCCGTCGTGGCTCCGTTGAACATGCTCGACCCGCGCACAGCGATCGCGACCGACCCCGTCCCGCTACTGGCCGGGGCAGAACGCTGGTTTCGCAGCCGCAAGAACTGAGTCAGTACAGCGTTCGCGCCGGATCAGTCGGCTCCGCGGACGGTTGGCCGTTTCACCACGCGTCCGCCGAGCCCTCGCGACGCAGCACCACGCGAACCTCAAGCCCGTGGCCGGGCGGGGAGCGGAACTCCAGCGCGCCACCGGCGCGTTCGAGCAGCGCGCGCGCGATCGACAGGCCGAGCCCGAACCCGGCCACGTTCTGCTGGCCGGCGCTGCGCCAGAACCGCCTACCGACCCGAGCGAGATCCTCCGACGTCAGTCCCGGTCCGGAGTCCTCGACACTCACCCAGACCCGCTGATCGTCGTGGTCCAGAAGCACCTCGATCGTCGAGCCATCGGGCGAGAACTTCAGGGCGTTGTCGATTACCACGTCCAACGCTCCGGCCGTTGCGGACTCGTCGGCCCAAGCCGGCGGGACGTCCGGTGCGCGGAGATTCATGCTGATGTGGCGGGTTTCGGCGATCGGCTGCCACGTCTGGAGCCGTTGGCGAACGAGTTCGGGCAGTTCGCACCGACCGGCGTTCCCGCCGGCGTGTTCGGCCCGGGCCAGTTCGAGCAAGCGCTCGAGGATGCCGACGAGGTGCTTCCCTTCGTCCAGTGCGCGCCCTGCGTCCTCGGTCAGCCCGTCAGGAACCCGTAGCGCCAGGTCGTCGAGGCGTAACAGCAGAGCGGACAGCGGGTTACGCAGCTGGTGGGAGGCATCGGCGACGAACGCCCGCTGTTGCTCGACGGAGGTCTGGACGTTGTCGGCCATCACATTGAAGGAAGCGCCGAGCCGGCGCAGTTCGGGTGGCCCTTGTTCGAAGGCGACCCTGGCGTCAAGCTTGCCGGTCGCGACGTCGTTGGTCGCGGCGTCCAACACCGCGATCGGGCGCAACGCCCAGCGCGCGAGCCGGTCCGCGACGAAGTAGCAGGCGATGAGCGCGGCCAGCCCTCCGGCCGCGATCACGCTCCAGCTCGCCAGGATCCGCTGCCGCATCCGAGTCGTCGGCGAGACGGTGATCATCGCGCCGACGACGTCCCCGCCGCGCTCGATCGGTTCGGCCACCAGCATGGGCTTGTTCGACCACGGCCATCCGGCAGTTGGTGGTTCGCTGCGCCGCCCGCCGAGGGCGATGGAAATCCGAGCGCGGGAGGTGCCGTCGCCGGGCAGCCGATGATCCGCCTCAGCGAGACGAACGGAGCGGTCATCGGCGATGACGAAGGCATCGATGCCGTAGAGCTGGTGGTACCGGTGAAGTTCGGAGCGGATGCCCGATAGCTGCCCCGTCGCGTCGGCCTGTTGGGCGAGAGCGGCGAAGCGGGCCGTGTCGTTGAGGCGGTTGAGGAAGACCTCGCGGGTGTAGGCGTTACGCAGCGAGTTCGCCAACGGAAGGCTGAGCAGGACGACCACGACGGCCATGGGCGTCAGGATCAAGCTGATCAGCCGAATCCGCATGAACAATCACACCCCGCCAAGGCGATAGCCGATCCCTCTGACGGTCTCGATGATCGCCGCGGTGCCGCACTTGGAGCGCACCGCGGCCACATGCACGTCCAGGGTGTGTTGGTCGCCACCCCAGCTGGAACCCCAGACCTGACTGAGCAGCCGCTCACGGCGCACTACCAGCCCTCGTTCGCTGGCCAACACCTCGAGAATGCCGAACTCCTTACGCGTCAGAGGAAGCTCACGACCGTCCTTGCGGACCACCCGCCGGCCCAGATCGATGACCAGTCCGAGCGAGCGGACCTGCCGGCCGGCGCTGTCGTTGGACTGGCGTGCGACCCGTGATCGTCGGGTGACGGCGTGGATGCGGGCCAGCAGTTCGGAGACCGCATACGGCTTGACCAGGTAGTCGTCGGCTCCCATGTGCAGACCGTGCACGCGCGAGCGCAGGTCTGCCCTGGCGGTCGTGATGAGAATCGGTACGTCGTGCAGTGCCCGTATCGAGGAGCACAAGTCGAAGCCATCGCCGTCGGGCAGGCCGAGGTCCAGCAAGACGACCTCGACAGTCTCGTCGATGGCTTCGAGTGCCTCAGCCATGCCCGCCGCGCGGGTCACCGTGAAGCCATGACGGATCAGGATGTCGCGGAGTGCGGCCGCTACACGGTCGTCGTCCTCCACCATCAGCAGCCGCATGGCTCGCGACGCTAGCAGGAACGGCAGGACCGGTCTGTGCCGTCCCCGACTCGGTTTCGGAGAGTCAGTGCGTCACTTCAGTGAGCGATCTCGGTGGAACGCAACTCGCGGACGACCGTGACGCGAATTTGTCCGGGGTAGGTGAGTTCGTCCTCTATCTGCTTGGCAACCTCGCGCGCGATCACTCCAGCGGCCAGGTCGTCGACCTCGTTGGGCTGGACCATGACGCGGACTTCTCGTCCGGACTGCATCGCGAAAACCTTCTCGACTCCGGGCTTGGCGCCGGCGATCTCTTCGATGCGCTCCAGCCGCTTGACGTAGGTCTCCAGCGATTCACGGCGAGCACCGGGGCGTGCGGCCGAACACGTGTCGGCCGCCTGGGTGAGGACCGCCTCGACGGTGCGGGGCTGGACCTCGTTGTGGTGTGCTTCGACCGCGTGGGCGACAGCTTCGCTCTCACCGTATTTCCGCAGCAACTCCGCACCGACAAGGGCGTGGGAACCTTCGACTTCGTGGGTGAGTGCCTTGCCGATGTCGTGCAGGAAGGCCGAGCGCTTCACCAGGGCCGGTTCGATACCGAGCTCGGCGGCCATGAGGCCCGCGATGTGCGCCGTCTCGATCAGATGCCCTAGGACGTTCTGGCCGTAGCTGGTCCGGTACTTCAGTCGCCCGAGGGTCGGCACGAGCCGAGGGTCGAGGTCGGTGATCCCGACCTCGGCCAGCGCGTCGTGCGCGGCTCGCAGGCACAGCGCGTCCACCTCGGTCCGGGCGATCTCGTACACCTCCTCGATGCGGTGGGGGTGAATCCGACCGTCCAGGACGAGCTTCTCGAGCGCGATCCGGCCGATTTCACGGCGCACCGGATCGAAGCAGGAGAGCAGGACCGCTTCGGGAGTGTCGTCGATGATCACGTTGACGCCCGTGACTGATTCGAAGGCGCGGATGTTGCGGCCCTCGCGACCGATGATCCGCCCCTTCATCTCGTCGCTGGGCAGATGCAGGACGCTGACGACGGTTTCGCTGGTCTGTTCGGACGCGACGCGTTGGACGGCATCGACGACGATCGCCTTTGCGCGCTCGTTGGCTTCCGCACGCGCCTCGTTCTCGATGGTCCGGACGAGCGTAGCCGCGTCACGCCGCGCCGAGGCCTCGACAGCGGTCAGGAGTTCGGCCTTGGCCTCTTCCACGGTGAGACCGGCGATCCGCGCCAGTGCGGCTTCTTGAGCCACCGCTTCCGCTGCGCGGGCCAGCTGACTTTCAGTCTCTGCGCTCGCCAGCTCCGCCGCTCGCTCGGTCACGGCCGCGTTGGCCCTCTCGAGCTCGATCGCGTCGACAGCCAGCCGTTCAGCAGCCTGCCTATTGGCATCGGACTGGCGTTCGACCTCGAGCTGCCTCGCTTGCAGCGACTGCTCGCGGGCCTCGAGCTGGGCCTGCAGGGCCTGGTGCTCTCGTTCCGAGCGTCGGCGAGCGTCGGAGAGCAGTTCGTCCGCGGCGGCCTCAGCCCGCGCTCGTGCCGCCTCTGCGTCCTTGCGCGTCGACTCGGCTGAGGCGCGAGTTGCCTCCGCCTCCGTGCGCGCCGCACGCCGGAGCGCGTCGACCTCGACCTCGACGGAAGCCCGCAGGGCCTCAACCTCGTGCCGGGCTCGTTGGGTCGCTGCCGCGACAGCCGTGCCGCTACTATCGCTGTCCTCGGAAGTGCTGTCCTGAGCGTGCTGCTCAGCCCGGTGTGCGGGATGGGAGGGCCCTTGCTGTGTGTGCCTCTTGGCCGCGATGGACAGGTAACGCAGCCCGAGGATCAACACGAGGAGGAAGGCGGCCGCTAGTGCTAGAGCGAACTCCAAGCCGGTCACTGTGATCTCCTCCGAACGTCCGGGTGCCGACGGGTGCGTGACGGCACGTGTACTCAGGAGGTACGGCGACCTCGCTGGAACGGACCAAAACCCAGGGTCGTGGTCGTTCTCAGCGAGTCAGGTTGCCGGCGATCGGTACCGGTACTCGGATCCTTTCGTGTATGCGCTGGCCAGCGGCCTATTCAGTGGTACGTCATGTATGTCGGTGCGCTCGGCGGATCGCTGAGCACGTGTCCGTTCTCCTGATGGTCTGAGATTAACTCCACGGCGACCCGGATCAAACCAACCTGACATGTTCATGCCACCGTGCGTCCTCAGCCGAGGCCGGCGTCCTCATCTGCCGTGCCGTGCAGGCCGGCTTCACCCACGACCTCGCGGACGACGGAGTACGTCAGGCCGGCGGAGTAGCCCTTGCGGGCCAGCAATCCGGCTAGCCGCCTTGTCTGGGTCGCGGTGTCGAGATTGGCCAACGCCCGCTGCCGCTTCCGGACGAGTCGCAAGGCTGTCTCACGCTCGGCTGATGGATTGACCTCCGTCAGCGCGGCTTCGGCCGTGTCGCCGTCGATACCCTTTGTCCGGAGCTGACGCTCAATCTCTCGAGCCGCCAGACCGCGCTCCCGAACCCTGGTCTCGACGAAGCCCCGAGCGAAGGCGACGTCATCGATCAGGCCGACTTGTGTGAGCCGATCCAACACGGACGTGGCGGCGTCCTTGGGGACCGAGCGCCGGTCCAGTTCTTCGGCCAGTTCGTGACGCGACCTGGCGCGAACTGTAAGCAAGCGAAGGCAGATCGTCCGGGCTACCGAGTGCGGGTCGGGCTCGAGGTCCGGAGAGTCGCCAACAGGGCGGAACCCGTTGCCTTGGCGTGGAGAGTCGCGGTCAGAGTCCGGCGCCGGAATCGAGGACGGCTCAATCCTCGATCCGGCGCCGGCGTTCTGTCGTGCCATCTTCGAACCGATCAGAAATCAACCGGTGCGGGCAACGGGGCTTCTTCGGTGACCTTCGCGCCGATACCCAGCTTCTCCTTGATCTTCTTCTCGATCTCGTCAGCGAGGTCAGGGTTGTCCTTGAGGAAGCTGCGGACGTTTTCTTTGCCCTGGCCGAGCTGGTCGCCGTCGTAGGTGTACCAGGCGCCTGATTTGCGAATGATCGCCTGATCGACGCCGACATCGATAAGGGAACCTTCCCGACTGATACCCGTTCCGTAGACGATGTCGAACTCGGCTTGCTTGAACGGCGGCGCGACCTTGTTCTTGACGACCTTCACTCGGGTGCGGTTACCCACAGCGTCGCCGCCGTCCTTGAGAGTTTCGATGCGGCGCACATCGAGGCGCACCGAGGCGTAGAACTTCAGGGCCTTTCCACCGGTCGTCGTCTCCGGGGAGCCGAACATGACACCGATCTTCTCGCGTAGCTGGTTGATGAAGATCGCCGTCGTCCCCGAGTTGCTCAAGGCACCGGTGATCTTGCGCAATGCCTGACTCATCAGCCGGGCCTGCAGACCCACGTGACTGTCACCCATCTCGCCCTCGATCTCGGCGCGAGGAACCAGTGCTGCCACCGAGTCGATGACGATGATGTCCAGCGCGCCGGACCTGATCAGCATGTCCGCGATTTCCAGCGCTTGCTCACCGGTGTCGGGCTGGCTCACGAGCAGAGAATCGGTGTCCACGCCGAGCGCGCGAGCGTATTCCGGGTCGAGGGCGTGCTCGGCATCGATGAAGGCCGCCACCCCGCCAGCGGCCTGGGCATTCGCGACGGCGTGAAGCGCCACGGTCGTCTTGCCGGAGCTTTCCGGACCGTAGATCTCAACGACACGACCGCGGGGAAGGCCGCCGATCCCTAGCGCCAGGTCAAGCGCGATGGAGCCGGTCGGGATGACCTCGATCGGGACCGCCGCGTGCTCACCCAGGCGCATCACCGATCCCTTGCCGAACTGCTTGTCGATCTGGCCTAGCGCTACTTCGAGTGCCTTGTCGCGGTCGAAAGCTGCCATCGTCTGGTACCTCTTTCAGAGTCGTGTTCCTCAGTTGGCTGCGACGCTAGATCGAGGCTCCGACAGTTTCGCCGGGTCCGGACAATCTGTGGACGACCGCTCGCGCTGTGGACAACGATAGACGAACGTCTGTTCGATTGGGAGTGCGACACGCCGGACATCGACACGCACAGAGCGGAGTCTCGGACTCAGCGCAATGACTGGGAGATTTCGAACTCGTCGCAGACCGCACGCCAGACGTGCTTGGGCGAATCGCCCCGCTCGAGTGCTTCGGAAACCGTGGCGCCCAGCGCGGAGACCCGGTAGTCGACGGCCACCGATCGGGCATAGACCACCCCGAATCGGGCCTCCATCCGTTGCCAGAACTCGCTCAATCGCACCGGACCACCTTATCGACTCGCGGTCTCGTTTCCCGGTCTCGACTGGCATCGACGGGGAAACCGGGAAAGGATGTTCAGGTGTCGACCCCAGTCCCGCCGCAGGATTCGCCGACCGCGCACACGATCGGAGCACGGGTCAGACCGCTGGCAACGCCCGCCCCTGACCCCCTGCGGTGGACCGCGATGGAGTCACTGGCTGGAACCCTGGTTGCTCTGGTACCGCTCACGATGGATCACGCAACGGGCTATCTCGATGCCGCGAACAGCTCTGACGGGGCCTACGAGGTGTTCGTCCACCTCGGTCTGGGTGCGCCCACGACCCTGGCCGAAGCCCGCCAGCACATTGCCATCGCGCTCGCGGGCCGGGCGCGCTCGGAGCGGTTTCCCTACGCGCAGCTCGAGCGCGGTTCCGGCCGGTTCATCGGCACAACCAGCCTGTATGAGGTCAGTCCGGCGACGCGCAGCCTTGCGATCGGACACACCTGGCTCGGTCGGGCCTGGTGGCGGAGCGGGCACAACACCGACTCCAAGCTCACAATCCTGCGGCACGCCTTCGACATCCTCGGCGCCGTCCGGGTCGTGTGGCACACCGACATTCTGAACGAGCGGTCCCAGGCGGCGATCGAACGACTGGGGGCGAGCAGGGAAGGCGTCCTGCGTAAGCACCGCATCCGACCCGACGGCACCTGGCGGGACACCGTCCAGTACGCCATGACCGACGAGGACTGGCCCGGCGCCGGCGCGGCACTGGCCGCCCGCCTGAGCCCACGTGCGCCCCGGGCCGCCGAGGAAACCAGCACACCAGGCGCCTTGCCAGGTGACTGCGCTGATGACTCGGCCGCCGGCGTAGCGACTGACTGATCCCCCGCGCTGGGCACCGGAGGCCAGCACCGTGCCGAGCGGCATCAGCCCGCAGGCCACCGCCCGCCGTAGGACTGGCGAGCCCGAACAAGGCCGGACGGGTTGTCGTACCCGCGCGGCACACTGTAGCCATGGCCACCATCCCTTCGACGCTGTTCACGCCCGCCACCCGGGCGTGGTTCGAGGGTGCCTTCGCTGAGCCGACGCCTGCGCAGCTCGGGGCGTGGGAGTCCATCGCGGCCGGCCGCCACACGCTCGTGGTGGCTCCGACCGGCTCGGGCAAGACCCTGGCCGCATTTCTCTCGGCGGTGGACCGGCTCACCGCCCTTCCCGCTCCAGACGATCCGGCGCAGCGATGCCGTGTCCTGTACGTCAGCCCTTTGAAGGCACTCGCCGCCGACGTCGAGCGCAATCTGCGCTCACCCTTGGTGGGAATCTCGCAGGCCGCTCGGCGCCTGGGTCAAGCCGAACCCGACGTGCGCGTGGCGACGCGCTCGGGTGACACCTCCCCCGAAGACCGCCGCGCCTTTGCCCGGCACGGCGCGGACATCCTGATCACCACGCCCGAATCGTTGTTCCTGCTGCTCACTTCGGCGGCACGTAAGGCACTGAGCGGCGTCGAGACGGTCATCATCGACGAAGTCCACGCCGTCGCAGCGACCAAGCGCGGCTCGCACCTCGCCCTGAGCCTGGAGCGCCTCGACGAATTGCTCGAACGGCCTGCTCAGCGGATCGGCTTGTCCGCGACGGTGCGTCCGATCGAGGAGGTCGCCAACTTCCTTGCCGGCGGACGTCCGGTCAATATCGTTCAACCTCCCTCCGACAAGCGCCTCGAGCTGTCCGTGGTCGTGCCGGTCGAGGACCTCAGCACCCTCGGCGGTGGTGAACCCGAACCCGGCGTCGACCCCCGCACTCAGTCCTCCATCTGGCCTCACGTCGAGAGCCGGGTGCTGGACCTCATCGACAGTCACAACTCGACCATCGTGTTCGCGAACTCCAGGCGGCTGGCCGAGCGGCTGACCTCCCAGCTCAACGACCTGGCAGCGGAGCGTGACCCCGACCGCGGCGCGGTCGCCCGCGCCCACCACGGATCGGTCTCACGCGAACAGCGCCAGATCGTCGAAGAAGATCTCAAGGCCGGCCGCCTGCCTGCTGTCGTCGCTACGTCTTCGCTCGAGCTGGGCATAGACATGGGCGCCGTCGATCTCGTGATCCAGGTCGAGTCCCCGCCGTCAGTGGCCGCCGGCACGCAACGGCTCGGCCGCGCCGGTCACCAGGTCGGGGCCGCTTCCGAAGGCGTGATCTTTCCGAAGTATCGCGGAGACCTTGTGGAGTCGGCGGTCGTCGCGGAGCGTATTCGCGCCGGGCAGATCGAGAGCATGCGGTACCCCCGCAATCCACTGGACGTGCTGGCTCAGCACATCGTGTCCATGGTCGCGATGGACGAGCTGAGCGTCGACGATGTCGAGCGGGTCGTGCGCCGAAGCGCACCGTTCGCGTCGTTGCCGCACTCCGCCCTGGAGGCCGTCCTGGACATGCTCGCGGGGCGTTATCCGTCTGATGCGTTCGCCGAGCTGCGCCCGCGACTGGTCTGGGACCGGCTGACCGGTGAGCTGACCCCGCGCGGCGGTGCCCAGCGGCTGGCGGTGACCTCCGGCGGAACGATCCCGGACCGCGGCATGTTTGCCGTTTTCCTGGCCGGGTCCGACGGCGCGGGTCGCCGGGTGGGTGAGCTGGACGAGGAGATGGTCTACGAGTCCAGGGTGGGTGAAGTTTTCCTGCTGGGCTCGTCCTCCTGGCGGATCGAGGACATCACCCACGATCGGGTGCTGGTCACGCCAGCCCCCGGTCAGCTGGGCAAGATGCCGTTCTGGAAAGGCGACTCCATCGGCCGGCCGGCGGAGCTGGGCCGCGCGCTGGGCGCGTTCGTGCGCGAGCTGGACACCGCGCCGGTCGAGCAGGCCAAGGCGAGGGCGCAGGCAGCGGGCTTGGACGAGTGGGCGGCCTCGAACCTGCTCGGCTACCTGGCCGACCAGCGAGCGGCGACGCGCCAGTTACCAACCGACCGAACGATTGTCGTCGAGCGCTTCCGCGACGAACTCGGCGACTGGCGTCTGGTGATCCACTCCCCGTTCGGTGCTCCGGTCAACGCGCCCTGGGCGTTGGCGATATCGACCGGCCTGCGTGAGCGTTTCGGGCTCGACGTCCAGTCGATGCATTCCGACGACGGGATCGTGCTGCGGCTGGCGGACACGACCGCAGAACCCCCAGGGAGCGACCTCGTCGTCTTCGATCCCGAGGACATCGAGGCGATCGTCACCGGCGAGGTGACCAACTCGGCGTTGTTCGCCTCACGCTTCCGCGAGTGCGCCGCCCGGTCGTTGTTGCTGCCCAAGCGCGATCCGCGCCGTCGCTCACCACTGTGGCAGCAGCGACAACGAGCGCATGCACTCATGGAGGTGGCCAAGAATTTCGGGCAGTTCCCGGTCGTGCTCGAAGCCATGCGTGAGTGCCTGCAGGATGTGTATGACCTGCCCGGACTGGTGGAGTTGATGCGCCAGCTCCAACGACGCCAGATCAAGCTGGTTGAGGTCGAGACATCGACACCGTCGCCCTTCGCCCAGTCTCTGCTGTTCGGTTACGTAGGCATGTTCATCTACGACGCAGACGTGCCGTTGGCCGAACGACGGGCCCAGGCGCTCACGCTCGACACCTCGCTGCTGGCCGAGCTCATGGGCTCGCCCGACCTCCGTGACCTGCTCGATGAGAAGGCAATCGCCGAGTCCGTCCGCGATGCGCAACGCCTGAGCGAGAGCAGGCGGGTCTCCGGTCCTGACGCGACCTCTGACCTGCTCCGAGAGGTCGGGGATCTGACGACCGCCGAAGCGGAACAGCGCGGAGCTACCCGGACCGACCTGGACACGCTCCGAACCACCCGTCGGGCCATCGAGCTCCGCATCGGCGGCGAGCAACGGTGGCTGGCGATCGAGGACGCAGGCCGTGTTCGCGACGCTCTCGGAGCCGCGCTCCCGGTCGGTGTCCCCGAGACGTTCACCGAACTGGTCGCCGACCCTTTGGGCGACCTGCTCACGCGCTTCGCCCGCACCAACGGACCGTTCACGGTCGACGCTCCCGCTACCCGCCTGGGCTTGGGAACCGCGGTCGTCGCAGCCCACTTGGAACGGCTGGTAGCCAGCGGTCAGGTGGTCGCCGGTGAGTTCACCGGCGAGGCGCGCGCCCGCCAGTACTGCGGGACGACGATGCTGCGCACCATCCGTCGCAAATCGCTGGCCGCCCTGCGCCGCGAGGTGGAGCCGGTGCCCCAGTCCGTACTCGCCCAGTTCCTGCCTGAGTGGCAAGGCGTCGGCGGCGCGCGCCGTTCGAGGGGGATCGACGGGCTGGCCCGCGTCATCGAGCAGCTCGCGGGCGTGCCGATTCCCGCTTCGGCCCTCGAGTCCCTGGTGCTGCCCGCCCGAGTCTCGGACTACTCCCCGGCGATGCTGGACGAATTGACCAGTGCCGGTGAGGTGATCTGGGCCGGCCACGGATCACTCGGCAAGAACGACGGGTGGATCTCGCTCTTGCCCGCAGAGGTGGCACCCCTGCTTCTGGAGCCGGCCGACGACGCTGGATTCACCCCACAACACAAGGCCCTTCTTCAACTGCTGGATCACGGTCAGGCGTTGTTCATCCGCTCACTGAGCGAGCAGTTCGCGGGCTCCAGCGAGCTGACCGAGGCCACGACCAACCGGTCGATCGGGGCGAACGAGCTGAGCCAGCTCCTGTGGGACCTGATCTGGTCCGGCGCCGTCACCAATGACACCCTCGCCCCGGTGCGGGCGCGGCTGGCCACCGGCAGGACCTCGCACAGCCGTCGGGCAACCGCTCCCCGAGCGCGTTACGGCCGCTACTCGCGCGCCGCAATCGCAGCGGTGAACAGAGCGACCGAACAGGCTCACTCGCCCGCCGGCGCGGCCATGCCCGGCCGCTGGTCTCAACTGCCGGTGCCGGCAACGGAAGAAACGGCGCGCGTCCTGCTCCGCACCGAGGTTCTCCTGGACCGGTATGGCCTCCTGCTGCGTGGCGAGGTGGCGGCCGAGTCGGTTCCGGGCGGCTTCTCCGCGGTCTACCCCGTCCTGCGCCAGGCCGAGGAGACTGGGCGCTACCGGCGCGGTTACTTTGTGGAGGGCATGGGCGGGGCTCAGTTCGGCGTCTCCGGTGCGGTCGATCGCCTGCGTGAGATCTCTGCTCGTGCGGGCCAGGCGACGGCTCCTGGAAACGAATGCCTCGTGCTCGCGGCTACCGACCCAGCCAACCCCTATGGGGCTGCGCTCGAATGGCCCGTACGGGTTGTTGCGGCTGACGACGAGGCCGAGCAGCGTCGCGGCCATCAACCTGGTCGAAAGGCCGGCGCCCTCGTGGCCCTGATCGACGGGCACTGCGTCCTTTACGTCGAACGGGGCGGCCGCACCATCCTGTCGTTCACCGAGGACGAAGCCATGCTGAAGGTGGCAGCGACCGCGCTCGCCGACAGCGTCCGGACGGGTGCCCTCGGCCGTCTGCACGTCGAGAAGGCGGACGGTGAGCGGATCGCGACCTCGCCGCTCGGTCGCGCGCTCGAGTCGGCAGGATTCCGACCGTCCCCTCGTGGCCTGCAATTGAGAGGCTGAGCCGTGCCCGAAGGAGACACGGTCTTCATCACCGCAGCCCGACTGTCGCAGGCTCTCAGCGGCCGCACGGTGACGACCTTCGACCTTCGGGTGCCCCAACTCGCGCTGGCCGATCGGCGAGGGGAGCAGGTGAGCGAGGTCGTGTCCGTTGGTAAGCACCTGCTGATGCGCTTCTCCGGCGGTACGAGCTTGCACAGCCATCTCAGGATGGACGGCGCCTGGCGCGTGGGCAACGCGGGAGCCAAGGCGCGAGCCCGCTCCTTCGAGATCCGGGCGCTCGTCGGTAACGACCGTTTCCTGGCCACCGGCAGCAACGTGCATGATCTCGCGCTCGTACCGACAGCTGAGGAGCAAACGGTGGTCGGGCACCTGGGTCCCGACCTACTGTCCCCGAATTTCGACCTCGAAGAGGCCATCCGGCGTGCCTTGCTCGAACCCAGCCGCCCAGTCGGAGAGGTGCTGCTCGATCAACGCGTCGTGGCCGGAATCGGCAACGTCTACAAGTGCGAACTGCTGTTCCTGCACCGATTGAACCCGTGGCAGGCTATCGAGACTGTTCCCGACGTGCCAGCGGTGCTGAACGACGCGGTGCGCCTGCTCAGAGCGAACTGCGGCAGCTTCCACCGCAACACCACGGGCTGGCCCCAGCCCGGACAGCAGTATTACGTCTACGGGCGTGCCGGCCGCGGTTGCCGGCGCTGCCGAACCGCAATCCGGCAGGCGGAGCAAGGCCCCGACGCGATGGAACGAGTCCTCTACTTCTGTCCGCAGTGCCAGGGCGTGCAACCCCAGGGCGGCTGATTCCGCTCTCTGGTCCGAGCGCCGGTCGCCCAGGCGCAACCGCGCGCACGATTACTCAGCAGGGTCAGCCTTGCGCAGCGACGGCGTGGCCTGCTCGACCGGCGAGTCGGCGCCGGGTCCCTTGCCAAGTGCGGGATTCTGATCGGTCTCCAACGTCGCCGCTGGTCCGCCGCCGGGCTTGTCGGCCGACAGCGACGCGCGAATCTCCTCCAGTCGCGCCTGGGCGGCCATGCTCGTCGTCGCCTTTCTCACCTCGAGCATGCGGCCCTGGACCGAGGACGACGCCAGCTCGGCCTGTCCGAGCGCCGTGGTGTAGCGCCGTTCGATCTTCTCGCGCACCTCCTCCAGCGACGGGGTGTTGCGAGGCGCGGACAGCTCGCTCATCTGGTTCAGGGAGGCAGACACCTGCTCTTGCATCTTTGCCTGCTCGAGCTGGCTGAGCAGTTTGGTGCGCTCGGTGAGCTTCTCCTGAAGAAGCAGCCCGTTGTCCTGCACGGCCTGGCGCGCCTGCTCGGCCGCACCGATCGACTGATCGTGCAGCTGCTTGAGATCGGCGGCGCTCTGCTCAGCCGTAACCAGCTGATTGGCCAGGATCTGCGCCGTCTGCTCGAACTCACCGGCCCGGCCTTCGTCGCCCTCGCCTCGGGCCTTGTCCGCCAGCACGAGGGCCTGACGTGCTTCGGCCTGAAGCTTCTCGATCTGGCTGAGCTGACGATCGAGTTTGATCTCCAGCTGCCGCTGGTTGCCGATCACGCTGGCGGCCTGGCGGGTCAGCGCCTCGTGCTGCCGCTGCGCCTCCTCGATGGCCTGCTGAATCTGGATCTTCGGATCGGCCTTTTCATCGACCTTCGCGCTGAACCAGGCCGAGACGTAGTGCCACGCCTTGACGAAACCGTTAGCCATTTCGCTCCAGGACCTTTCGCTGCCGATCGATACGTGTGAGCGTCCCGCCGAGGCGCCGCTCACATCCAGTCTGCCGCATGTACCGCCTCGGGCGGAGGGCGATTACGCCGTCACCGGGGGAAGGCCCGCGACGAGAATGCTGACGTCCGACCGAATGTCCTCAAGATCGGCCGGCCCGGTTATGAACGAGGCCAGCCAGCGCAGCACTGTCGGCGCTCCCCGGCGTCCAGCCCGGTTGAGCACGGCCGCCACCGCCTCGGCCGCCTGGCGCCACCCGGGCGAGCGGACGTCCACCCGAGCGAACACCGCCAGCAAGGCCGTGTCCTCACCGCCGAGGGCCTCCAGCATGGGGTGCTCGGAAATCGCCAGAGCAGCCTGGAGCAGCGCGTCGGTCAGTTCGAGATGACCGACCTGCCGGATGAGCTGGTCGACCTCGACGAGCAACAGCGCGGCCAGCACGTCATCCCGGGTCCGGAAGTGGTTGTACAGCGTCGCCTTGGCCACCCCGGCCGCAGCTGCGATCTGCGTCATCGAGATCTGGGTTCCGCTCACGCTCACCGCACGCCCGGCCCCGGCCAGGATCGCGCCCCGCGTTCGGGCCATCGGACTGCTCATCCGCGCCGGCGGTGAGCCCAGGGGTACTGGGGCCTCGTCGACGGGGTCAGGTCGGACGGGCAAGCCCGTGGTCGGGGTCAACAGGATCTCGACCAGGGGATCGTGCCGGTGTGATCTCGCTGCTGCCATGATTCGACCGTAGGCGCAGGGTCAGCAGCCTCGGCTCACCTTGGATGCCGACACGCCCATAGTCTCAGGCTCGGCTTGAGCCTCATGGGCGTCGAATCGCCCGCACCGGTGCACTGGTTCAGGCGGCGACGTTCTTCGGAACCGATCGCATCTGCGGGCCGTCCTCGCGATGCGGCGCCGGCGTGAGCATCGGCCCGTGCCCGGCTTTGGCCATGACCATGGTGCGTTCGGCCATCCGCTCTTGCCGGCGGAGCTGGTCAGAAACGGTCAGGAAGATCTCGGACAACGGAACGTCGAGCGCCTCGCAGATAGCCGCGAGCAGTTCGGAGGACGGTTCCTTGTGCCCGCGTTCGATCTCGGACAGGTAGCCCAGGCTTACCCGGGCTGCGGCGGAGACCTCTCGTAGAGTGCGACGCTGACGCAGGCGCACTGCACGCAGGGTCTCGCCGACAACGTGCCGCAGAACGGCCATTTGCGATACCCCTCTCGTTCGCTGGCGCTGTCAGCATCGTGAATGCAACATCACCACAGGTGTACATCAAACCCTAGTCCGGCGACTGACAACTTCGCCGCCAAGCGCTCGTTCGCTGAAAGCGAACCAGGCCCGCCCGGGCCTCGGGTCCGGCCGACCTACCTCAGCGCTGCCCCCGAAGGTTTCGGCGAGCGGAACCGACAGAAGGTCAACCGAGGACACAACGCGCTGGCCCCTGATCGTGTTCCGGGTCCCGTGCCGCTCAGCGAGCGCTCTTGCGCCGCAGCGTTACCGCCCGCGCAACGTAGTCCAGGCCCGTGAGCACGGTCAGCACCACTGCAGCCATCATCACCCCGGTCGCGGCGGCATGCCACCCGCCGTTGAGGGGCAGCACGAGCAGCCCGATGGCCCACGCCTGCACCATCGTCTTGAGCTTCCCGCCCCGGCTGGCCGGGATCACTCCGTGACGAATCACCCAGAACCGCAGCAGGGTCACGCCGATCTCGCGCGCCAGGATCAGCCAGGTGACCCACCACGCCAGCTCCCCCAGCATGGACAGGCCCACCAGTGCGGTGCCGATCAGAGCCTTGTCGGCGATCGGGTCCGCGAGCTTGCCGAACTCGGTGATCAGCCCCCGCTTACGTGCAAGGTCACCATCGATGAGGTCGGTGAGGCTGGCAACGGCGAAGATGACCCAGGCGACCCCTCGCCACGCGCCGGTATGGCCGCCATGGGCGAACAGCGCGGCGGCGAAGAAAGGTACGAGGACCAGCCGCAGGATCGTGAGCGCGTTGGCGATGTTCCAGACCGAGACGGTCGTGACCGGATCACCGAGCGGGTCGAGCCTCGGTTCCAGGTGCGTCATCTGGCCGACTCCGGCCGCACGTGCGCGACCAGATCAGCTCCGTCGCTGTCGATGACCACTGCGCTGACGAGGTGACCCCTGCGCAACCCGGCGATCTCGCCCACCAAGGTGACCGAGCCGTCGGTCTCGGGCGCCTGGTGAGCCGCTCTGCCGGTGACACCATCGGCGTCGATGGCCTCGACAAGCACCTCCACCAGCGAGGAGATGCGATCCTCGGCGCGCTGATTGACGAGTTCGTCCGCCAGCTGGGACACGCGCTCGACCCGGGCGGCGATCTCGTCCGGGTCGAGCTTGCCCTCGAAGGTTTCGGCCTCGGTGCCCTCCTCGTCGGAGTATCCGAAGACCCCGACCACATCGAGGCGGGCCTCGGTGAGGAACCGTTCGAGTTCGGCGACGTCGTCCTCGGTTTCGCCCGGGAAGCCGACGATCACGTTGCTCCGCGCGCCGAGTTCCGGGGCGATGGCGCGGGCCCGATCGAGCAGCTCGACGAACGTCTCGGTCGAACCGAACCGTTTCATGCGGCGCAGCACCGTCGGGCTGGCGTGCTGGAACGACAGATCGAAGTAGGGCACGACGCCGGGCGTCCCCGCGATGACCTCCAGCAGTGACGGGCGAAGCTCGGCCGGTTGCAGGTAGGAGACCCGGATGCGTTCGATTCCCTCGATCGCGGCGAGCCGAGGCAGCAGGGCCTCCAACGCGCGCAGGTCACCCAGATCCTTGCCGTAGGAGGTCGAGTTTTCGCTCACCAGGACGAGTTCGCGCACCCCTTGTTCGGACAGCCAGGCAGCCTCGGACTCCACCTCGGCGGGTGTCCGGGAGACGAACGCGCCACGGAAGGACGGGATCGCGCAGAACGTGCACCGGCGATCGCAGCCCGAGGCCAGTTTCAGATAGGCCACCGGGGCGTCGTCCAGGCGCCTGCGGGCCAGGCCCGGCGACGCTGTCGGCCCCCAGGCATGACCGGGTACCGCGACCTCGGAGACGGCCTTCGGTCGTTGAGCCGGGCTGATCGGCAGCAGCGTCCGGCGATCACTCGGGTGATGAGGCGCGATCTCGCGGCCGGCCAGCACGTCGTCAAGGCGCTCGTCGATGCTGGCGTAGGAGTCGAAGCCGAGGATCGCGTTCGTTTCCGGAAGCGCGCCGGCCAGCTGGTCGCCGTAGCGTTCGGCCAGGCACCCCACTGCAACGACCTTGCGTCCGGAGTCCGCGACCGCCAGGAGCGTGTCGATCGAATCCTTCTTGGCCGAGTCGATGAATCCGCAGGTGTTGACCACCACGACGTCGGCATCCTCGGACTCGGACAGCTCCCATCCGCGGGCCGCCAGGGTCCCTGCGAGCTCCTCGGAGTCCACCTCGTTGCGGGCGCAGCCAAGGGTCACCAAGGACACACGACGAGGTTGTGACACCTCCTGGACTCGCGATTCAGGCACGGGCCAAAGATTACCTGCGGAATCAGGTCCTCGTTTCCCGTCGGCCGCGCAAGGGCCGTCCAAGCCGCGGATCTGGACCGACGCGCGCTTCCGGAGCCGATGATCCGACCCCGCCGATCGGATCGATAGTCTTCCCCCGTGGCGGACCCGGACAGCGAGCAGGTGCAGGGACTGGTACTGGTTCGCCGAGCGCGGACGAGTGACGTCGGCAGTATCAAACGGCTGGTCGACACCTACACCGGCCAGCGGTTGCTGCTGGCCAAGGACACCGTGACGCTCTACGAGACCGTCCAGGAATTTCGAGTCCTGGAGCTGGACGGAGACATCGTCGGCTGCGGCGCACTGCACGTGCTGTGGGAGGACCTGGGCGAGATCCGCACCCTGGCGGTGTCCCCGACGGTCCGGGGGCATCGGTTGGGCGACGGTCTGCTGGCCGAACTCATCGACGAGGCCCGCCGGCTGGGACTGCACCGGCTGTTCGCGCTGACCTTCCAGACGCGCTTCTTCGCCCGGCACGGCTTCGTCGAGATCGAGGGAACGCCCGTCGAACCCGAGGTCTACTCCGAACTCAGACGCTCCTATGACGCCGGCATCGCCGAGTTTCTCGACCTCGAGTACGTCAAGCCCAACACCCTCGGCAATTCCCGGATGTTGCTCACTCTGTGACCGGCCTCCCGCGCGCCTCTGCGGTCGGCTGAGACAAATCTCCTACCCTGTGGTACGGAGGTGTTGCCCCATGACCGTGTTCCAGCTCAACCGCCCGCAGGTGCATTCCACCGTGGCCAGCCCTGCGGCCGACGCTTGGAAGCAGCAGACCACGACCGCCGTGGTCGACCGTCCCGGTCGGCACGCCGCCGAAGGCCGGGTCAGGCTGACGTTGCGTCGGATGTTCTACACCGCGCGCCACTCAGCCAGAGTCTGACCGCACCGTTCGACGCGAAGAAGGGGCCGTCCGCAACCGCGGGCGGCCCCTTCTTCATCAGCGTGGGTACTCAGAGGTCCTCAGAGGTCCTCAGAACGGTGGCGAGTCCTCGGATCCGGCGTAACCGGAAAGGCGAGCTCGCTCGAGGCCGTCGACCGGCTCCTCGTCTGACTCGTCCTCCACCAGATCGTCGGCCGTGCCGCCGTTTCGCAGGGTGTACATCAGGCCAGCGAGCTCGTCCGGTTTGACCAGCACATCGCGGGCCTTCGACCCCTCCGAGGGACCCACGATCGAGCGCGACTCCATCAGGTCCATCAGTCGACCCGCCTTGGCAAAGCCCACCCGGAGCTTGCGCTGCAGCATCGACGTCGACCCGAACTGGGTCGACACCACCAGTTCGACCGCCTGCAGGAATACGTCCAGGTCATCGCCGATGTCCTCGTCGATGTCCTTCTTCGCGGCGACCGGAGCCGTCACGTCATCCCGGTAGACCGGCTGCAACTGCTCCTTACAGTGGTCGACGATGGCCTTGATCTCGTGGTCGGTCACGTACGCGCCCTGGATACGGGCAGGCTTGGAAGCGCCCATCGGCAGGAACAGTCCGTCACCCTTGCCGAGCAGTTTCTCCGCCCCCGGCTGGTCGAGGATGACGCGCGAGTCGGTGACCGACGACGTCTTGAATCCCAGCCTCGAGGGGACGTTCGCCTTGATCAGTCCGGTCACGACGTCGACCGACGGTCGCTGGGTCGCGATAACCAGGTGGATGCCCGCGGCCCGGGCCAGCTGCGTGATCCGCACGATGGCGTCCTCGACGTCACGCGGTGCCACCATCATCAGATCCGCGAGCTCGTCGACGATCACCAGCAGGTACGGATAGGGCTGATAGACGCGCTCACTGCCCGGCGGCGCGATGATCTCGCCGTTACGGACCTTGCGGTTGAAATCGTCGATGTGCCGGACCGCCGAGGCCTCCATGTCCTCGTAGCGCATGTCCATCTCGCGCACCACCCAAGCCAAGGCGTCGGCGGCCTTCTTCGGGTTGGTGATGACCGGGGTGACCAGGTGCGGAATGCCCTGGTACGCCGCGAACTCCACGCGCTTGGGGTCGATCAGCACCATGCGCACCTGCTCGGGGGTCGCGCGGGTCAGGACCGACAGAATCAGCGAGTTGATGCAGGAGGACTTGCCGGCCCCGGTGGCACCGGCGACGAGCATGTGCGGCATCTTCGCCAGGTTGGCCACCACGAAACCTCCCTCGACGTCCTTGCCGAGAGCGGCCAGCATGGGGTGCTGATCGCGGCGGGCCACCGACGAGCGCAGCACGTCGCCCAGCATGACGATTTCCGGGTCGGTGTTGGGGATCTCGACCCCGACGGCGGACTTTCCCGGGATCGGACTGATGATGCGGACGTCGGCCGACTTCACCGCATAGGCGATGTTGCGGGTCAACTGGATGATGCGCTCGACCTTGACGCCCGGCCCGACCTCGATCTCGTAGCGGGTGACCGTCGGGCCGCGGGTGAAACCGGTGACCGCGCAGTCGACGTTGAACTCCTCGAATACCTGGGTGAGCGAGGCGATCACCTCGTCGTTGGCCTTCGTATGAGCCAGGTGGGGCGAGCCCGCGCCCAGCACGTCGACGGGCGGCAGGGTGTACATCCCGGCCCCGCCGGACAGCTCCAGCTGGGTCGGGCGCGTGATCGGCGGCAGGTCCTCCTCGACGGGTGGCTGGGCGACCCTCGGCCTGCGTGGTTTGCGGATGGGTTCGGCCTCGGCCGCGCCGGCGATCGGGTCCGCCGGGGTTCCGTCGCCGGCCGGGAACGGGTCGTCCAAGAACGGGTCGCCGTCGGCGAAGGCCTGCGCCGCCAGGAGGTCGGCCTCGATGTCGGCGGGCTTGCGCCCGCGACGCCAACTGGCTCTGAAGTCGCCGAATTCAGCGTCGGAATCTGCCGCCGGGTCGGCGGTGGCCTGGCCGTGGTGAGCGAGCTGCCGGTACGCCTCGCCGACCATGGCCGGCAACTGGTTGAGAGGTGTCGCGGTGACGACCAGCGCACCGAACGCGCCGAGCAGGAAGAGAACCAGGACGAGCAAGGCGGCCGGCAGCGCGCGCTCGGCCAGCCCGGACAGGGCACCGACGCTGCCGCCGGCGTGCGACCAGTCGCCGCGCCGGGACGGGCTGTCGCCCCACAGGTGCAGAAGACCCGTGACCGACAGCAGAATCGCCGTGCAGCCCACCAGCATCCGGCCGTGGGTTTCCGGGCGCGGACGCTGCCGCAGAACGTGAATCGCGACGTAGCCCAGCAGCGGAGGAATCACGACGGCGGCGTTGCCGACGAGCAGGCGGAGCAGGGCGGCCAACGCATGGCCTGCCGAGCCCGCGGCGTTGAACCAGATGGCGATGGCCGAGATGACACCGAGTGCGATGAGAGCCAGTCCGGCACCGTCACGACGGTGGGCGGTGTCCAGGTCCCGGGCCGTGGCCGCGTTACGGCCGACCGCACGGGCCACCGTGCCGAGGCCTCGTCCAACGGTCAGCCACACGCGCACGATCCCGTGGACAAGGCCCCGCATGATCAGCGCGAGCGGGCCCGGGCCTCTGCGGACGGGGGGCTTGGGAGACCGGGAGGTGCCGCGTGAGGCTGCTGCCCGCGGCTTGGTGTTGGCGGCCCGAGGCTTGCTCGACGGCGAGCGGCCGCCGGTCTTGGCGGCGGCCGACCGACCTGCGGGAGGACGCGGTGTGGTTCCGGTAGCTGGCACTCGGTAACCGTAACGCTCAACCCAAAGTTGAGGGTGTAGCGACACCGCGAATCGGACCCCGGGCCGGGGTGGTCAGAGCAGGCCGGCGGCGACCAGATCCTCGCGAAGGTGGCTGATCTCGTGATCGGTCGCTTCCACCAGCGGCAGCCGTACTCCGCCCACCCCCAGGCCCTGCAGCGCCAGGCCAGCCTTGACCAGGATGACCCCCTGAGTGCGGAAGATTCCCGTGTAGATCGGCAGTAACTGCTGGTGCAGCCGGGCAGCTTCGGACACCGCACCGCGTTCGTAGGCCTCGATGAGCTCGCGGGTGAGGCGGCCGGAGAAGTGTGTCGATGTCCCCACCACACCGACGCCTCCGACGGACAGCAGCGGCAGCGTCATGGCGTCGTCGCCGGCGTAGTAAGCCAGGCCGGTCTCGCCGATCACTCGGGCGGAGGCGGCGAGATCGCCCTTGGCATCCTTGACGGCGACGATCTGCTCGTGCTTGGCCAGCTCGATCATGGTGTCGGTGGCGACGGGCACGCCCGAGCGGCCCGGGATGTCGTAGATCATGACCGGAAGCTGCGTTGCGTCGGCAACCACTCGGAAGTGCTGCAGCAGGCCGGCCTGAGGTGGCTTGGAGTAGTAGGGCGTGACGACCAGCAGCCCGTGCGCACCGGCTTTCGCGGCCTGCTCGGCCAGGTGCACCGTGTGCACAGTGTCGAACGTGCCCACCCCCGCGACCACGCGCGCCCGGTCGCCGATCGCCTCCACGACAGCGGCGACGAGGTCAGCCTTCTCCCCGTCGGTCGTGGTGGGCGATTCGCCTGTCGTGCCGTTGACGACGAGCGTGTCGTTGCGCTGCTCGTCGACGAGGTACTTCGCCAGCTTCACCGCTGCGTCGAGGTCGATCTCCCCAGCAACAGAGAACGGCGTGACCATAGCCGTGGCGAGGCGGCCGAACGGGCGAGTGGGATCGAGCGTCGACATGGCTTCAACGCTACCGGCAGGACGTCCGGCGTTCGTACCGCGTTACCGCCGATCGCCGCTCAGAGCCTGCCAAACTGTCCTCGTGCACCATTTCGCGGCGTTACGTACGGACCGGCTGCAGCTGGACGCGGTCGCCATGACCGACCTGGATGACTTCCACCGGCTGCACAGCGACCCGGCGACGTATGAGCACGCGCCGCACGTGCGTCACCCGGACGTCGAACACAGCCGGACGGTGCTGCAGGAGTGGATCGAGGACTGGCTGCTGGTCGGCCTGGGGTACTACTCGGTGCGCTCGATCTCGGGCGACTACCTGGGGTGTGGCGGCGTCCGGCGCAACCAGGTCAACTTCAACGTCTACTACCGGCTCTTTCCGCACGCCTGGGGGCACGGCTACGCGCAGGAGATCATCCGGGCCAGCGGTCCCCTGGCCGAACGAATCGAGCGCGGCGCGATCCTGCAGGCCGTGATCCGCCCGGTGAATGTGGCCTCGATCGCGGTCGTCGAACGGCTGGGCATGATTGCTTGCGGTCGTCAGCTGGACTACACCGGCGCAGAGCAGCTGGTGTACCAGCTGCCTGCGGCGGAGCTGGGCTGACCGGGGGCCTATCCCTCCGACACCATCGGCGAGGACGCTACCTCCGTGCCGTCGGGCAACGTCGTGATCTCGAAGTCCGCGAAGACGTTCCCGGCGACGCGCTTGAGTTCCCGAAGGCAGGCGATGGCCAGATTCCGGATCTCGACGTCGGCGTGCTCGGACGCTCGCATCGCGACGAAATGCCGCCACGCCCGGTAGTTCCCGGTGACCACGATCCGGGTTTCGGTGGCGTTCGGGAGCACCGCCCGGGCCGCTTGGCGGGCCTGCTTGCGTCGCAGCGTGGCGTGCTCGACGTCGGCGAACTTCTTTTCCAGACCCTCGAGGAGGTCCGTATAGGCGGCCACGGCCGCCTCGGACGCCGCGACGAACTTCGCATGCAGTTCAGGATCGTCGGCAATGACGTCGGGCTCGACCATCGCCGCGTCTCGCTCGGGCACGTAGCGCTGTGACAGTTGGGAGTAACTGAAGTGGCGGTGCCGGATCAGCTCGTGAGTCAGCGAGCGAGAGATGCCCGACAGGTAGAAGGTCACCGAACCGTGCTCCAGGACCGACAGATGCCCAACCTCGAGGATGTGGTGCAGGTAGCCGGCGTTGGTAGCGGTCGCTGGATTCGGTTTCTTCCACGACTGGTAACAGGCGCGGCCGGCGAACTCGGCCAGAGCCTGGCCGCCGTCGGCGTCGGTCTCCCACGGCACGCCGTCGGGGACCTCGAATTGCGTCCACGCGATGACCTGGACCTTGGGTTGGACGATTTCGGGCACAGCGCACTCCAGTCGACAGCGTGATGACCGCATCGAGCGCCGGCAACCGGACCTGCCCGAGCGTGTGAACAGCTTAGGCCACACGCCGGGTTCTCGGTCCACGATCAGCCTCCGTGTCGCGGCCCGCTGCTGGGTTGCCACACTGACAGCAATACCCTCTTGATTTGATGCCAGGCATGATGTCATAGTGATGTCATGAAGCTCGACGACTACACCTCGCAGGTCCGAAGCCAACTCACCGCCGCCGCCGCGCTCGGTGACGAACGCACGCAGGAGATCGCGGCCGCATTGGCCGGCCCGCTCGACTCCGCCGTGCGGCTGGCAGTCCTCAACGCCCTGTCGGAGGCCGCGGGCGAGATCAACGGAGCACTTTTCGAAGCCGGCGGCGGCCATGCGAGTCCGGCCGTCAGCGTCCATCTCGACGGTGACGCCGTACGCGTGTCGGTGAGCCACGCCCCCGTCGAGGCCGAGGAACCGCGGGTGGACGACGGTGACGCCTCGGCACGAATCAGCATGCGCCTCACCGAGGCTCTCAAGGCCGACATCGAGCAGGCCGCGGCCCGCGCCGACGTGTCCGTCAATACCTGGCTGGTCCGCACCGCAGCGAACGCGGTCGGCTCCGGACGATTCCCAGGGGGTCAGGGTCCTGGTGGCTGGGCCAGCTGGGCCGGCTGGCCCAGCGGCGCGGGCTGGCCCAGCGGCGCGGGCTGGCCCGGCGGATCCGGGGGTCGCTCCGGCGGCAGTTCAGGCGGCAGCCGTGGGTCCAACCGCATCTCCGGGTGGGTCACGGGCTGAGCCGCCCGCCGCTGTACCGCTCCTGTACCGCCGCGGTGGTGCCCCGCGAAGTCCCCGTTCTGAAGTCCCGTACTGGGGCCCCGTAGGTCCCGGCGTCGAGCTTTTCCCTCTCATCTCTGGAGTCCCGTCATGCCTATCGAAACGTTTCCCCTGAGCGGGCCGATCAATCTTCAGGCCCGCTTCGCCCTCGGATCACTGTCCGTGCGAGCCGAGGACGGCCTGTCCGAGGCACGGGTCGAGGTGACGCCACGCGCTCCCCGCTCCTCCGTGCTCGACAGCGTCAGCGTCGCCATGCGTGGCCCGACCCTGATGATTTCCGGACCGCGGCCTCGCGGGGGTTTGCTCGACCTCGCGGTGTTCGGTGGCCCGACTTCGGAAAGCGACGCCATCGACGTGGTCGCGGTCGTCCCGACCGGGACGGCCATGAAAGTCACCACGTTGAGCGCGACGGTCTCGGTCGCCGGCACCCTCGGCGGGGTCGACATCGCCGGACGAACCACCGAACTCAACCTCGACGGAGCCGACGGTGACGTGCGGGTCCGCAGCGGCAACGGATCATCGACGCTGCACCGCGTGCGCGGCTCGGTCGAGATCCGGTCCGGGAGCAACGAGGTGGACATCACCGAGGTCAGCGGCGCAGTCGACATCGGCATAGGCACCGGCACGGCCCGGATCGGGCTCGCGCACGACGCGGTGAGACTGCGGTCGGGATCGGGGGAACTCGTCATCGAGCAGGCTGATGGCGACGTCGATCTGACGACGGGCAGTGGGAGTCTGAGCGTCGGGATCGCCGCCGGTCATCAGGTGCGGCTGGATCTGCTGACCGGGCACGGGGAACTACGCACCGAGATGCCGGTGACCGATCAGCCCACGACCGCCGGGCTGGTCAAGGAGCCGTCCCGCCGGTCGAGCATTCGGGCCCGCACGGGCAACGGTGACATCACCGTTCGCCGGACCGCGCCCACTGCCGAGCAACCCGCTACCTGATGAAGCGGCTCAGCGGGCCGGCGAGGTCACCGATGCCGGCACTGACCACGTCGGCCAGCCCCAGCCAGTGGGCCAACTGCGCGAGTTCGGCCGCCAGGTGCTCAGCCACATAGCCTTCGTCCACCCCTGGCTGCGCCCATACCGCCTGGACCCTGAGCGCGCCGACGGCTCGATCCGCCTTGAGGTCGACTCGGGCCACAATGGTGTCGCCGAGCAGGAAGGGCAGAACGTAGTAGCCGTAACGTCGGCTCGCCGCCGGCGTGTAGATCTCGATTCGGTAGTGGAAGTCGAACAGCCGCAGAGCCCGATCGCGGAACCAGATCAACGGGTCGAACGGACTCAGCAGAGCACGAGCGCTGACTGAACGCGGACGTCGCGCCGACGGCCACAGATACGCCGGCGGCTGCCAGCCCGCGACGGTGACCGGAACGAGCTCGCCCGCCTCGACCAACTCGGCCACCCGCAGCTTCGAGTCGGTGCGGGGTAGCCGAAAGTAGTCCCCCAGATCCGGCTCGGTGGCAACACCGTAGGCGCGAGCGGCAATCCGTACGAGCTCGCGCTGCGCCTCCGGACGCGACAGGGTCGGCGCCGCGAGCACGTCGGCCGGAAGGATCCGTTCGATGAGGTCGTAGTGGCGCTCGAAATTGACCCGGCGGGCCGCCCCCACCTGACCGGTGAAGAAGAGGTACTCGAGCGCGACCTTGCCCTTGTGCCAGTTCCACATCTGTCCCGGCGTTCGTGGGGAGCGCTCGATCCCGGTCTGCTTCGTGCGGATCGGACCCGACTCGGCGACCAGCCGGCGAACGTCGTCCACCAGTTCCGGGCGCTCAACCGCGATGCGCGCGATGCCGCCCCAGGCTTGCTGCTGCGGATCGTCCATGCGCCAGCGCAGCAGCGGGTACGTCGACAGTGGGATGAGCGAGGCTTCGTGCGCCCAGTACTCGATGTACTCGCGCGTGATGCGACCGGTGGTGTGCGCGGTCAACCGGTCGAGCACGTCGCGCTGGTACGGACCGATGCGCGAGTAGACCGGCAGGTAGTGGGAGCGGGAGAGCACGTTGACCGAGTCGAGTTGGAGTAGACCCATCGTGTCGACGGCCTTGCGGATGTGCCGCGCCGTGACGGCCCCGGCGGGGCTCGGGGCCGCGAAGCCCTGAGCCGCCAGCGCGATCCGCCGCGCGGCCGCCGGGCTGAGGGTCGGGCCGGCCGCCGATCCCTGCGCCTTGGTAACCATCGGGCCATTCGATCATGAGGATGCGACAACCTTGGCAGCGCGCTGAGCCGTCCGGGCCGTCAGCGGCGGCGAACGGCCGCCCCATGACAGGATGGGCGAGTGACGGAGTTCCTCAAGCACATCGGCGAGCACGTCGGTGTATGGCTCTATGTCATCGCGGCGGGCCTGGCCTTCGCCGAGGCGGCGATCCTGGTCGGGTTGGTCCTACCGGGCGAAACGGCGCTACTGGTGGCGGGTTACTTCTGCCACGAGAAGGTGCTCAACGTGTGGGTGATGGTCCCCCTGGCCATCGTCGCGGCGATCGCCGGTGACAGCGTGGGCTTCGAGTTCGGACGCAAGTTCGGTCCACGCATCCGCCGATCCCGCCTGGGTCGCTTCGTCGGCGAGCCGCGATGGCAGAACACCGACCAGTTCATCCACCGACACGGCGGAAAGGCTGTCCTGTTCGGGCGGCTGACCGCGGTCCTGCGGGCACTGACCCCGTCGATGGCGGGCATGAGTGGCATGCACTACCCCACCTTCCTCGCCTGGAACGCCACCGGCGGCATCTTGTGGGGAGGCGGCTGCGTGCTGCTGGGCTACGCCTTCGCGAGCGCCCTGCACCGCGTCGAGCAGTATCTGACCTGGGCTCCGCTGGCGGTGCTCGCCCTGGTGATCCTGGCCGCGATCGCCTTGCACATCCGGCGAAGGCGCCGTGAACGCGTCGCCGACTGAACTCGACGGCCTGGGGATTCGGCTCGGTCAGCCGGCCGGCCCACCGTGGCCCCCGGGCGGCACGGGATGGGGCGGTCGTGCCTGAACTACCCGAGGTCGAGACAGCTCGACTCGCGCTGGACAAGGCAGCGCTCAATCGCCGAATCGTCGATGTGGACGATCTCGACTCCTACGTCTGCCGTCCGCACTCCCCCGGCGACATCCGCTCGGCGTTGGTGGGCCGCCGGCTGGAGTCAGCGCACCGTCGTGGCAAGTCGCTGTGGTGCGAGACCTCGGGCGTGGGCCGGTCCCGGCACGCCGGACCCACCCTGGGCATCCACCTCGGCATGGCCGGACGGTTGTTCATCGACAGCACCGACGGCGAACTCGTCGAAGGCGGCGACCCGATCGTCACCCGTCGTTCCAGCACGCCGAATCCGGCCTGGGATCGCTTCACCGTCCACTTCGCCGACGGTGGGACGCTGCGGCTGTTCGACAAGCGCCGACTGGGCCGGGTGCGCCTGGACCCTGATCTGAGCCAACTGGGGCCGGACGCGCTCGACATCGCCGCAGCCGATTTCGATCGGGCGATCGCCCGTGGCAGCGCGCCGATCAAAGCACGCCTGCTCGACCAATCCGCACTGGCCGGCGTCGGCAACCTTCTGGCCGACGAGGTGCTGTGGCAGGCGAAGGTGTCTCCGCAGCGGCCGGTGTCCGCACTGACGGCAGCCGAGCGCCGCCGGCTGTACCGGGCGCTGCGCGCGGGCGTCGCCGCCGCCGTCGAGAAGGGCGGCGTCCACACCGGCCGGATCATTCCGCACCGCCGGAAGGGTGATCACTGCCCGCGGTGTCACACCGAGATGACCCGGGCCACGGTCGGCGGCCGAACGACCTGGTGGTGCCCCAAGGAACAGGTGGCCTAGGCCGCACCCGTGAGCCAGTCGTCCGTCGGCCCTCCGTAGGCTGGCGGCGTGGCAGATGTGAGCGTGCGGCCGGCCGGCCCCGGCGACGTGACCGAGATTTCCCGGATCCAGGTCGAGACCTGGCGGCAGGGATACCAGGACGTCCTGCCCGCCCCGGTGCTGGCGGCACTCGATCCGGCCGCGATCGCCGACGGATGGCGGGCAGCAGTGGCGAGCCCGCCCAGCCCGCGCCACCACGTCGTGATCGCCCAGGAGGGCGACTGGACGGTCGGTTTCGCGGCCTTCTCCCCCGATCCCGACGCCCTCGACGGAGACCCCGGGCCGGAGTCCACCGCCGCGATCAGCGTCTTGCTCGTGGAGCCCCGCTGGGGACGGCGAGGTCACGGATCCCGGTTGCTGGCCGCGGTCGCGGACCTGGCCTCCGCCGACGGTGCTGATCGGCTCATCGCCTGGGTTCCGGCGGCCGACACCAGTTCGCTGCAGTTCTACCGATCGGCGGGTTGGGAGGCCGACGGGGTCCAGCGCAGTCTGGACACCGGGGCCGGAAGCATCAACGAGCTTCGCCTGCACGCGAGCCTGGGCGATCCGGCCTAGCCAACGGCGAAGCTAGGGTGAGCGGGTGACGTTCACGGGTATCCCGGCCGCAGCGCTGGACTTCTACGACGACCTCGAGACCGACAACTCCAAGACTTTCTGGCTGGCCCACAAGAACGTCTACGACGAGGCGGTGAAGGCTCCGCTGGAGGCGCTGGCCAGCGAACTCACCGCCGAGTTCGGCACGCCGAAGTTCTTCCGGCCCTACCGTGACGTCCGCTTCTCCAAGGACAAGACGCCGTACAAGACACACCAGGGTGTCTACTTCAGCGAGTCCCGGCGGTACTTTCACGTCTCCGCGGCGGGGCTGTTCGTCGGTGGTGGCTACTTCGGCATGGAATCCGATCAGATCAACCGCTACCGGCGCGCGGTGGACGACGACATTGCCTCGGCAGGGCTGGTCGATGCACTGGACAAGGCGCGCAAGGCCAAGCTCGAGGTGGGCGGCGATCAGCTCAGTCGGGTGCCCTCGGGCTACGACAAGGGCCATCCGCGGGCCGAGCTCTTGCGGCACAAGGCGCTGACCCTACGCAAGGAGCTGGGCTTTCCGCCCTGGCTGCACTCGGCCCGAGCGAAGAGCGAGATCGTCAAAGCCTGGCGGAGCATGGGTCCGCTGGTCGAGTGGCTCGACGCCAACGTCGGCGCCTCGGACGCGGTCGGCGGACGCAGTCGCCGCGGGCAGTAGGCCCGTTCTCGATCACAGCCCGAGCAGCGAGTCGATGCCCACGGTCAAACCCGGATGCGCCGCCACCTGACGGGTGGCGAGGACCACGCCGGGCATGAACGAGGATCGGTTCAGCGAATCGTGCCGGATAGTGAGCGTCTCACCTTCGGCTCCCAGGATGATCTCCTGGTGCGCGACCAGGCCTCGGGCGCGAACTGCGTGCACCCGGATCCCGTCGATGTCGGCCCCGCGTGCGCCGGCAAGTTCGGTCGTGGTCGCGTCCGGAATCGGCGGCGAGTCGGCCGCGGCACGAGCAGCCGCGATCCGGTGAGCCGTTGCGGCCGCGGTGCCGGACGGAGCATCGGCCTTGTCCGGGTGGTGGAGTTCGACGATCTCGACGGACTCGAAGTGCGGCGCCGCCAACTCGGCGAAGCGCATCGACAGGATCGCGCCGATGCCGAAATTGGGGGCGACGATCACGCCGACGTCGGGGGCCGCCGCCAGCCAGCCTCGTACGACGTCCAGGCGCTGCGCGGTGAAACCGGTCGTCCCCACGACAGCGTGGATGCCGTGCTCGATCACGAAGCGCAGATTGTCCATCACGACGTCGGGGTGGGTGAAGTCGATGACGACCAGAGGGCCCGCATCAGCGACCGAGCTCAGCTCGTCCCCGATGTCGACGGCCGCGACCAAGGTCAGGTCCTGGGCCGCCTCGACTGTTCGACAGACTTCCTGGCCCATGCGTCCGCGAGCGCCGAGCACGGCCACCGGCACGGGGTCGGTCATCGCATTCCCCCTTCGTGAGATCTCAGCGCGGGCCCGCGCCACTGCAGCAGCGAATGTCCGTCACACCGCCGAGGCGAAGTGATCGGCGCCGAACGGCCCGACCACGGTGAGGCACCGGGGCCGGGACAACAGTTCCTCGGCCAACGTGTTGACCTGCGCGCTGGTCACAGCCGCGACACCGGCCAACAACTCGTCCATCCCCAGCACGTCACCGAAGCTGAGTTCTGCCTTGCCGATGCGAGTCATCCTCGACCCGGAGTCCTCGAGCCCCAGGACCATGCCGCCGCGCAACTGACCCTTCGCCCGAGCGACCTCGTCCTCGCTGAGCCCGTTGAGGGCGACGTCGGCCAGGACACTGGTCATGATCGATACGACCTCGTCGGCTTTGCCGGGCTGGCATCCGGCGTAGAGGGCGAACAATCCGTCGCCGGCGTAGCCGGAGGAGAAACTGTAGGTGGAGTAGGCCAAGCCGCGCTGTTCGCGAATCTGCTGGAACAGCCGGGACGACATTCCGCCGCCGATGCCCGAGGACAGCACCCCGAGCACGAAGCGGCGCTCGTCGAAACGCGACAGGCCGGCGCCGCCGAGAATGATGTTCGCCTGCTCGGTGTCGTCCTTGACCACATGCACCGGCGCCGAGGGCGCATGAGCGTGCGAACGGTCCGCGCGGATCGCCGGCGGGTCGGCCTGGCCGTCGAGGCGTCCGGCGAACGCGGTGCGAACCATTCGCACCACGTCGGCGTGATCGATGTTTCCCGCGATCGAGACGACCATCTCGCCCGGCCGGTACCGGCGAGCGTAGTAGCCGTGGATCTGGGTCCGGCTGAGGGTCTGAATCGAGTGCTCGGTACCCAGGATCGGTCGGCCCAGCGGCGAGTCGCCGAAGAGGGCCTCGGCGAACTCGTCGTGGACGAGGTCGGAGGGATCATCGTCGCGCATGGCGATCTCCTCCAGCACGACCGTGCGCTCCACGTCCACGTCCGTCGCGGCGATAACCGCATTCAGGACGACGTCGGAGATCATCTCGACGGCCAGGGGCAGTTCCTGATCGAGCACCGTTGCGTAGAAGCAGGTGTGCTCCTTCTCGGTGAAGGCGTTGAACTCCCCTCCTACCGCGTCCATGGCCGAGGCGATGTCGAGCGCGCTACGGGTCCGGGTGCCCTTGAAGAGCAGATGCTCGAGAAAGTGGCTGGTTCCAGCGACCGACGGAGCTTCGTCGCGCGAGCCGACCGCCACCCAGATACCCACGCTCGCCGACCGCACGCCGGGCATGGCTTCGGTGATGATCCGCAGGCCACCGGGGAGCACAGTGCGTTTGATGACCCCGCCACCGGAAGCGGGCAGCGTGCGGGTCGAGGCGCGAGAAGTCACCCGGACAGCCTAGTGTCCGCCGGCTGGGCCGCGGTCAGGGCGTACGCCGGGCCCACGCGGAGGGATCGGCGATCATCTTCTTCACGTGGGCGGGCATCTTGCCGGTGAGCAACTGCTGCAACGATGTCTCGTCCAGGACCTTGCGCAGGCTCGCCCGCACCGCCACCCAGAGTCCGGGCAGGTGTTCGGCAAGGCCGATGTAGTTCATCTCGTCCGGACGCAAACCTCGAACCTCGGCCAGCGGACCGTCCACGGCGCGGATGACGGACCCGATGGAAATCTCCGACGCCGGCCGCGCCAACGCGTAGCCACCGTCCGCGCCGCGCATGGAGCGCACGATTCCGGCCCGGCGAAGATCGCCGAGAATCGCCTCCACGAACTTGCGGGGAAGCTGCTGGTCGCCGACGATCACGTCGATCTTGACCAGGCCCGGAGCCCTGTCGGCCAGTTCGAGAAGTGCACGCACGGCGTAGTCGCTCTTCGCTGAGATCTCCACGCGCGCATTGTCCCAAATTCCGACGGGATTCGGGGGATTCGCTCAGGACGCGGCGACCAACGTCGACGCGCGGGACGCGGGCCGCAACCAGACGGCGCTGCCCTCGGCCAGTTCCAATGCCTCGGCCTGCCCGCGGGTCAGCTGCACCCAGGGGGCGGAATCGCCGGCGTCGAACTCGGCCCGGACCTCGAAACCGATGCGCTGCAGTCGCGTGATGGTCGCCTGCACACTGCCGACGTGGTCTGCGGTGAGGACCTCGATGTCGTGCGGACGCACCAATCGACCGTGCAGCTGTGTGACCGGCCCGAGGAATCCCATGACGAAGTCGTTCACGGGGTGGTCGTAGAGGTCGTTGGGACTGCCGACCTGTTCGATCCGCCCGTGATTGATCACCACGAGGGCGTCGCTGACCTCCAGGGCCTCCTCCTGGTCGTGGGTGACGAAGACGGTCGTGACCTTGACCTCGTCGTGCAGGCGCCGCAGCCAGTCCCGCAATTCCTTGCGTACGTTGGCGTCCAGCGCGCCGAACGGTTCGTCGAGGAGCAGAACCTGGGGCTCGACGGCCAAGGCGCGGGCCAACGCCATCCGCTGCCGCTGGCCACCGGACAGTTGAGCGGGAAGCCGGTCGGCGAAGTTCTCCAGGTGAACGAGCTCGAGCAGCTCGGTGACGCGACGGCGAACCTCGGCCTTCGGGCGCTTACGAATCTCCAGCCCGAAGGCGACGTTGCGGTACACGGACAGGTGCTTGAACGCCGCGTAGTGCTGGAAGACGAAACCGACGTTGCGGCGCTGGGCGGGCAGGCCGGTGGCCTCCCGGCCGTCGATCACGACCCGGCCCTCGTCAGCTGATTCCAAACCGCCGATGATGCGTAGCAACGTGGACTTACCGCCGCCGCTGGGACCGAGCAGCGCGGTCAGCTGTCCGCTCGGCACGTCCAGATCGATGTTGTCCAGCGCGAGGAAACTGCCGAAACGCTTGGTGATGCCAGTTGCCGTGATACCCATCAGGCACCCTCCTTGGGACGCAGGAACGAGATCGCCTGGATGGCCAGGGCGGCAACGAGGATGAGCACGACCGCCAGCTGATAGGCGCCCGTCTCGAGCTGCTCGGCGTGCTGGTCCACGAGCAGGGTCACCGTCTGGGTGCGTCCGGTTACGTTGCCCGAGACGACCTTGACGGCACCGAACTCACCGATCGAGCGGGCGATGCCGAGGACGATGCCATAGGCCAGGGCCCACTTGATGGTCGGCAGCGTGATCCGGACGAAGCGCTGCCATCCGTTGGCACCGAGCGAGCGGGCCGCTTCCTCCTGCTCCACTCCGGTTTCCTCCAGCACCGGTAGCACCTCGCGAACAACCAGCGGCAGCGCGACGAAGGTGGTGGCGAGGATCATGCCTGGCGTGGCGAAGATGATCTGCAAGCCGGCGCTGCGCAGGTCGGGCCCGAACCACCCGGTGCGGAAGCCGAAGACGAGAACGAGGGCCAGCCCGACGACGATCGGCGAGACGGAGACCGGGAGGTCGATCAGGACGTTCAGAATGCGCTTGCCGCGAAAGCGGAATCGCGCCAGCAGGAGGGCCATCCCGACCCCGAAGACGGTGTTGATGACGACGGCTGATCCGGCTACCACCGCGGTCAATTGATAGGCATGGACAGAATCCGCAGCCGTCAGTGTCTCGGTAAAGGCCGACCAGCCCTGCTCGATCGTGCGCCAGAAGACCAGCCCGACGGGGACCGCGACCAGAGCGAGCACATAGACCACGGCAACCATCCGCAGTCCCCACCGCGCCCGGGTCGACTTCACCAACTGGTCAGCCACGTCGCGCCGCCCACTGCTGGAGCAGCCCGATGAGCCCGATCACGACGACGCTGATCAGCAGCAACACGGTCGCCGTGGCCGCGGCCTGGGGCAAGGCGTCGTCCTGAATCTGCTTGTAGATGTACAGCGACGCGATCTCCGTCTTGTACGTGAGCTGGCCCGAGATCAGGACGACCGAGCCGTATTCCCCCATGGCGCGGCCGAAGGCCAGCGCGGCACCGGACAGCACGGCGGGCAGGACCGCGGGCAGCACGATCCGCCGGAACGTTGTGAACGAACTCGCGCCCAGGGACGTCGCGGCCTCCTCGACGTCGGACTCCAGCGCGAGCAGGACCGGCTCGACGGTACGGACCACGAAGGGCAGGGTGACGAAAAGCAGCGCGACGACGATGCCGGGCTTGGTCGCGTAGAGGTCGGGCGCGATGGCACTGTGCGGTCCGTAGAGGGTCAGCAGCACCAGACCGGCAACGATGGTCGGCAGCGCGAACGGGATGTCGATGAGCAGTTCGAGAATGCGCTTGCCGGGGAAATGATCGCGCACCAGCACCCAGGCGATGACAGTGCCCATGACGGCGTTGATCAGCGCGACGCCGAGCGAACTGAGCACTGTCAGCTGAATCGCATCGAAGGCACGCCGATCGGTGAAGGTGTCGGTGAAGCCCGTCCAGCCGCTGCCGGTTCCTTTGGCGACCACAGCCGCCAGCGGGAGCGCCACGAGCAAGCTGAGCCAGATCACCCCGAGGCCGAGCCCCACACCCGAGGCCAAACCCAGGCGCTGAGAGTCCGCAGCGCCACTCCGATCAGGAGCGGCCCTGCGGATCTCAGGCTCGAGGACGGTCGAACTCATCCGGTGCTGTTGAGGATCGTGGTGATGATCCCGTTGGTCTTGTCGAAGTACTTGGTGTTTACCGTGCTCCAGCCACCCAGGTCGGAGACCGTCGTGAGGGTCCTCACCGCCGGGAACGGGTTCGCCGGGTCGTTGGCCCCGGTGACGCTGCCGACGTTCACGCCGGACAACACCGGCCGGTATCCCTTGCTGGCGAACACCTTCTGGCCCGCCTCGCTCTCGACGAAGGCGAGGAAGTCCTTCGCGGCCTGACCCGCCTGCTTGGTGACAGCGGCCGGGTTCTGTATGAGGAAGGAGTCCTCAGGAACGACGTAGTCCAGGGCCTGCTTGTTGGCGCGGGCATTGATGGCTTCGTTCTCATAGGAGATCAGGACGTCGCCGGTGCCGGACAAGAAGGTCTGGGTGGCTTTGGAACCGCTCTCCGGCTTGCTGACGATGTTGGCCGAGAACTTCTTCAGGTAAGCCTCGCCGCCGGCCTCTCCCCCGCCGTTGCCGTACCCATGAGCGAAGGCGGCCAGGAGGTTCCACTTCGCCGAGCCGGACGAACCCGGATCGGGCGTCACGATTTTCACCCCCGGCTTGGTGATGTCGTCCCACCCCTTGATGCCGAGCGGGTTGCCCTTACGGACGGCGATCACGACGACCGAGTCGGACACCAGGCCCTTGGTGGGACCGGTGTTCCAGTCGGCGGACACCAGGTCGGGAGTCAGCTTCGTCATGTCGGGCTGGATGGAGAAAGCGACATAGTCCGCGCTCTGCCCATTGGCCACCGCTCGGCTCTGGTCGCCGCTGGCGCCGTAGGACGCGCTGAAGGAGACGCTCCTACCCTTGTCGGTGGCCTTGAACGCGGTCTGCAGCGCGTCGTAGGCGGGCTTGGGAACCGAGTAGGCCACGATAGCCACCTTGCCACCCCCGCCAGCGGAGCCCGCGCCAGAGGACGAACACGCCGTCAGGCCGATCGCGGCGACGGCGGCCACGCTCAGCGCTACCGCGGCGGACCCGCGGCGATTACGGAATGCTCGCATCGAAAGATCTCCCTAGTGGAACTGATTCCATCGTGCCGATAGATCCGATATTGTCTATCGAGCTACAAGAGAATACGACACGGGACTGCTCGGCTCCAACGTGAGGGACGTCGCACCCGTATCGGGACGCCGGCGGGTACCAACGGGTGCTAACGGGTGCCGGCCGGTGGCTTCGACCAGGCCCGGCCGGAAGTACTACTCGGCGGTTACCACGTCTTCGACCCGGATGGTCCCGGTGGCTTCAGGGATCAGCCGCAGACCGAACCACACCGCTCCGTCCCACCGTCGGTGGCGGGCCAGGGTCCGGATCGGCTCCTTGCCCTTGGCCAGGCTCGAAGGCTCGATCGTCGTCATAACACAGCGATCGCAGAGTTCGGACGCACGGAAAGCCACGTCCCCGATGCGGACCCGCGTCCAGCGGTCCTCGCCGAACGGGACCTCGGCGTCCCGCACGACGACATTCGGACGGAAGCGATCCATGACCAGCGGCGACGGAACAGGCTCGGACAACTCGGCGGCCGTCTGGGCGACCCATTCGTTCAGACGACTCAATGAGGCACCGGTGGTCAGCAGCAGCGGCCCGGCATCGGCCAGGTTCATCACGTCCTCGGCTCGCCCTCCGTGGTGGGCACCGACGGCCCGGCGTCGAGGGTCGTCCTGCCACGCCAAACGGGCCGGCAGCGCGAGCAGATCACCGAACCACGCGGCCGCCTCTGCACCCGCGTCACGCAGCTGGTCGATGCGGGACAGCCCGGTATCGAGGAGCGCACCGGTGGTCGGTGCGGTCACGCAGAGCGCAGGCAGGTCCGGGGCTGACAGCTGCAGCGAGCCGTCCGGCTGTGGTAGGGCCGTCACCGAAAGCAACTTCTTGTGCGTCCGCGCGGTGATGTTCTCGCCGCCAGGGTCCAGGACGAGCCACCGTCGATCGTGGCGTAGCCCCCACGGTTGGACCTCGGCAGAGCTCACGCTGAGCCCCTTGGTCGACTTGACGGGGTAGATCTGCAAGCTCTCGACACGCACGCCGAGCACGCTACCGGTGAACGTGCCGGCGCACCCCGACGGTGGACCGGAGCGGCACGAGCAGCAGGGGCAGAACGGCCACCGCGGCAGCGACCCCGAAACTCCAGCCGAAGCCGTACCGATCGGCGAGATAGCCGGCGACGACGGGCCCGGCGACCGAGCCCAGGTCGCCGGCCATCTGGAACACCGACACGACCGTGCCGCCCCGGGCACCGACGATGTCGCCGACCATCGCGCCGGGAACGACGGACAACACCGCTCCGGCGACGCCCAGCAGGGCCGAGGCCAGAAGCAGGCCGCCCAGCTGCGGCCACAGCGGGAGGACGCTCAGGGCCGCGGCCGCGGCAAGCAGTCCGCCGGCCAGCAACGGCAGCCGGCTCCTCCGATCGGCGTGGTGGCCGACCGGGGCCAGCAGGACGCCACTGACGACGCTGACCAGGAAGAACGAGGCGTAGTTCCAGGCGGTCGAGGCCCCCATCGGACCGATCACGAACAGCGGGATGAGGGCGCTTCGGACGCCGATGACCGACCACTGGGCCGAGCCCGTGGAGGCAAGGGCGAGCAGATATCCCCGCTGTCGCAGAGCGAATCGGACCGTGACAGCGTCGGACTGAGCAGTCTGTGGCGCCGCGAGGGTGCTGTGCCGCAGCCGGTGCAGGCCGAGATAGCCGGCGAGGACGAGTGTGCCCGCGTAGAGAAAGAACGGCGCGCGAAGTGACCACGACGCGACGACGCCGACCGCGGGTCCGGTGATCCCGCCGAGGAGGAAGCCGCCGGCGTAAACCCCTTGCGCGCGCCCTCGCATGGCCGGCGGCGTGACGCGATACAGCAGGCTGGCGGAGCTGACGGTGAACATGATCGATCCCAGACCGCCGAGCCCACGCAGCACCAGAAGTTGCCAGTAGGACTGGGACAGGCCCGCGACGAAGCTGGACACGGCGACGATCCCGATCCCCGTGCCGAGCAGGACGCGTTCACCGACGGCGTTGACGAGCCGTCCGACGAACGGCGCCATCACCAGTCGAGCGAGGGCGAAGGCACTGATCACCGCGGACGCGGCCGTCGCCGACACACCGAACTGCTCGGCGAACGGTGCGATCGCGGGGGCGACCACGCCGAATCCGACCGCCACCATGAAGGCCACGGCCGTCAACGCGGCGACCTCGGGCGGCAGCTCGGCCAACGTCCCGCGTCGAAGCGGATTCAGGCGCGCGGTCGTGGCGATCTCCTCAGTGAGCGGAGTCCCTCGGGGACAAGTCAGGACGGGTGTGAGCCCGCAGGAACAGACTGATGCCCGGTCGAACCGTGGTTCGACCGGGCATCAGTACTAGTTGCGATGCAGACGGCTAGCTCAGGCGTCGGCCGTCGCAGGCTCGGCCGGAGCTTCGGTGGCGGCGTCGCCCACCGAGTCCTCCTTCACCGGTACCAGGCTGATCTTGCCGCGCTGGTCGATCTCGGTGATCTCGACCTGCAACTTGTCGCCGACGTTGACCACGTCCTCGACCTTGCCGATGCGCTTGCCGTTGCCGAGCTTGGAGATGTGGACCAAGCCGTCCTTGCCGGGGAGCAGGGAGACGAACGCACCGAACGCGGCGGTCTTGACGACAGTGCCGAGGAAACGCTCGCCGACCTTGGGCATCTGCGGGTTGGCGATCGCGTTGATGCGGTCGACCGCGGCAGCGGCGGAGGGGCCGTCGGCGGCACCGACATAGATGGTGCCGTCGTCCTCGATGGTGATGTCCGCGCCGGTCTCGTCCTGGATCGAGTTGATCATCTGGCCCTTGGGGCCGATGACCGCACCGATCTTGTCGACGGGGATCTTGACCACGGTCACGCGCGGGGCGTACGGGCTCATCTCGTCGGGCCCGTCGATGGCCTCGTTCATGACGTCGAGAATGTGCAGGCGCGCCTCGCGAGCCTGCGACAACGCCGCTGCCAACACCTCGGACGGGATGCCGTCGAGCTTGGTGTCCAACTGCAGAGCAGTCACGAACTCCTTGGTACCGGCGACCTTGAAGTCCATGTCACCGAAGGCGTCTTCGGCGCCGAGGATGTCCGTCAGCGCCACGTACTGGGTGGCACCGTCGACCTCATCGGAGACCAGACCCATGGCGATACCGGCCACCGGAGCCTTCAGCGGCACGCCGGCGTTGAGCAGGCCCAGCGTCGAGGCACACACCGATCCCATCGAGGTGGAACCGTTTGAGCTCAGCGCCTCCGAGACCTGACGGATCGCGTAGGGGAACTCGTCCCGGCTCGGCAGCACCGGAACCAGGGCACGCTCGGCGAGCGCGCCGTGGCCGATCTCGCGACGCTTGGGCGAGCCCACGCGGCCGGTCTCGCCGGTGCTGTACGGCGGGAAGTTGTAGTTGTGCATGTAGCGCTTGGTGCGGTTCGGGCTCAGGGTGTCGAGCTTCTGCTCCAAGCCCAGCATGTTCAGCGTGGTCACACCCAGGATCTGGGTCTCGCCACGCTCGAACAGGGCAGAACCGTGGACGCGGGGCAGCACCTCGACCTCGGCGGACAGCGTCCGGATGTCGGACAGTCCACGGCCGTCGATGCGGATCTTGTCCCGCAGGATGCGCTGACGCACGAGCTTCTTGTTCAGCGACCGGAAAGCGGCGCTGATCTCCTTCTCGCGACCCTCGAACTGGGCCGACAGGGAGGTCTTGGCCGCTTCCTTGATCTCGTCGAGCTTGGCCTCACGCTCCTGCTTGTCGGCCAGGGTCAGGGCAGCGGCGGTCTGGTCGCTGTAGGCGTCGCTGACCGCGGTGAACACGTCGTCCTGGTAGTCCAGGAAGAGCGGGAACTCCATGGTCGGCTTGGCCGCGGCGGCGGCCAGCTCGCCCTGCGCGCGGCACAGTACCGCGATGAACGGCTTGGCCGCTTCAAGACCCTCGGCAACGACCTCTTCGGTGGGCTTGGTGGCGCCGCCGGCGACGAGATCGATCGTGTTCTCGGTGGCCTCGGCCTCGACCATCATGATCGCGACGTCACCGGAATCGAGCAGACGGCCGGCGACGACCATGTCGAAGGTGGCGCGCTCGAGCTCGCTGTGGCTGGGGAAACCGATCCACTGTCCGTCGATGAGCGCAACCCGGGTACCGCCGACCGGGCCGTTGAACGGCAGGCCGGAGATCTGGGTGGACGCCGAAGCGGCGTTGATCGCCAGCACGTCGTAGGCGTGGTCGGGATTGAGCGCCATCACCGTGATGACGACCTGAACCTCGTTGCGCAGGCCCTTGATGAAGGTCGGGCGCAGCGGGCGGTCGATCAGGCGACAGGTCAGGATCGCATCCTCGGAGGGACGACCCTCGCGACGGAAGAACGATCCGGGGATACGGCCGGCTGCGTACATCCGCTCCTCGACGTCCACCGTGAGCGGGAAGAAGTCGAACTGTTCCTTGGGGGTCTTGCCGGCCGTGGTGGCCGAGAGCAGCATCGTGTCCTCGTCGAGGTACGCGACGACGGCGCCGGCGGCCTGCTTGGCCAACCGGCCGGTCTCGAACCGGATGGTGCGGGTGCCGAAGGCACCGTTGTCGATGGTGGCTACTGCTTCGTGAATCGAAGCTTCGGACATAGGAGTCCGCCTCTCTGTGGGCAGCACTCACACCTGTGAGCGCTGTTCTAGAGCCGGGGGCGGACGCTGCTGCACGTCAGGGTGCCGATCATGGGTCGGCGGGTGCGGTGCCGGTCTTCGATCGAAGCGCACGCGGAGTCTCGACTCGGCGGACGCCACTACCGAGGACCGACCTCGTGAGCCGCACGACATCGGCAGGACGTGCCTGCAGGCGCTCAGCTCCGGCGATTGTGTTCAGTTGTTGATCTTCGCAGGTCGGTGACCGGGACCCCGGCCACCGCCGGATACGAGTCGCGGCCCTTCTCCCAAGCCGGGAGAAGGGCCGCGCGAAGCTATCGACGCAAGCCGAGGCGCTCGATGATCGAGCGGTAACGGTTGATGTCGGTCTTGGTGAGGTAGTTCAGCAGCCGACGGCGCTGACCTACCAGCAACAGCAGACCACGACGGCTGTGGTGATCATGCTTGTGCAGCTTGAGGTGCTCGGTCAGATCCGAGATTCGCCTCGACAGCATGGCGATCTGCACTTCCGCGGAGCCGGTGTCGCTCTCGTTCGCGCCGTACTCGATGATGATCTGCTTCTTTACGTCCTGGGCCAAGGGCACAGTGCGTTCTCCTTCTCCACGTGGTGCAGGCACGCCCCGCCGGTCTAGATCACGGCAGGTGCGATACGTACGCTGCGTGCGCACGACGAATCAACCGTCCGTGCGCTGGGGCTCAGAGTATCAGCCGGCCGGCCGGGGCCGGGAATCGCGCCACCTCCCTCGCCCCGGCCGCCGCGCGCCGATCGACCCGGTTAACCGGTCTTGGTCGGTCTTGGCGCGTCTTGGTGCGTTACGTTCGGACAGGAGCCCTGGCGGTAACGCGGCTGTAGCCTGATGAACGCACGTTGAACGCATGCTGAATGCAACGGCGCATCGCGGGGGCGATAATGACACGGACAGATGTGATCAATCGAAGGCGCTTCGCGCGCCTGCGACACGGCGGCAGCGCGTACGGCGCCGCCGGCATGACCAGCGGCCAGCAGCTCGTTCAGCTCACTCCACCAGGGCCGACAGGTCCAGCACCGGTCACCGTGGAAATGCTCGACAGCGGGAGCCGCTTCGGCATTCTCTTCGTCTGCACGGGAAATCTGCACCGGTCGGTCATGGCCGAAAGACTGTTGCGGTCCCGCTTGGACGACCGTCTTCCCGTCACCGTCATCAGCACTGGCATCGAGGCCGTCGTCGGCGCCGCGGTCGGCGAGCATTCGGCCGTGGCCCTGCGCGAGCTGGGCGTCGACCCGGAGGGGCATTCGGCCCGCGCGTACGTCCCTCAGCTGGCCAACAACGCCGACCTCATCCTGACCGCCGAACGCGCGCACCGCGAGCAGGTGCTGCGCGACACCCCGTCGGCGCTGCGGCGGACCTTCACCCTGGAGGAATTCGCCCGGCTGGCCGAAACGGTGGAACCGCTGCCCTTCGCGGCCCGGCCTCGGCTCGTCGAACTGCGGGCCAAGGTACATGCCGTGGCCGGTCGCCGCGGGCGGGTCATGCCCGGTCGGGGCCCCCGCGACATCGCCGACCCGGCCACCGCCGATCTGGCCGAGACGCGCCGCGTCGCCGCGGACGTCGCGGACAAGATCGCGGCCGTCGTGCGGGTCCTGGGACTCACCCCGGTCTGAGCGGCGTCGCCGCCCTGGCCGGCGAAGCTGCTCTGCCCCCGGCGAGGCTGCCCGGCTTCGCTGCCCTGCCCGGCTTCGCTGCCCTGCCCGGCGTCGCTGCCCTGCCCGGTGGCACGACCGGACCGCGCAGGAAACGCGTGCGCCGTCGGTGCGGACTCAGTGACGCCGAGCCTGTGGACGCCGACTCAGGTAAACCAGGCCCAAGCCCACGAACAGCATGAGCCCGGCCAGGCCCGTTCCGTAGCCGGACAGCGACGAGCCGGTGTTGGCCAGGCCGCCCGAGGACGAGCTGGTCGGGACGTCGACCACGCTGCTGGAGCGCGCACTGCTCGACTCGGCGATCGAGGAGGAGTTGGTGGGGCTCGGCGGGTTGACGGCCGTGGACCCCGACGAAGTCGTCGTGCTTTCGCTCGGAGACAACGAGATCGTGACGGTGTCGCTCGGCGATCCCGACGTAGGCGTCTCGGTCGGGCTCGAGGGCGGGACCGACGTCGTGGCCGTGGACGTATCCGACGGTGGTGCCGAAGTCGTCTCGGTGGGCGGCGCGGACGTCGTCGCCGTGGTCTCGGTCGGCGGCGCCGAGGTCGTCGCGGTGGTCTCGGTCGGCGGCGCGGACGTCGTCATGGTCGAGGTGTCAGACGGCGGGACAGACGTCGAGTAGGTCGGTGGTGACGACGTGACCGGGGTGGAGCTGTACGGGTTGACGAACGACGACAAGTGGCTCGCTACCGCCGGTCGGGCACTTTGCGCGTCTGCACCACCAGCCAGAGCGAGGGCGGAACCGGTGATGAACGCAATGCCTACCGCCAGCAGGGCGGCGCGAGGTGAGGTGATCATGGCTCCCCATCCAGGATCACGCGCGAGCCGAGACTCGCGTGAAGGAGGCCGGTAGGACCGGCTTGGTTCAAGCGACCCCCGCTGAGTCCAGAGACACTCCCCTAAGCGCCCGGGCCCGTCGACGGCTGACACGAAACTAGCACCAGAGACGGGATCGGGAATATAGGCAATCCGGTTACGATCAGGTCAGGCTAGTAAGTTCCGCGTCTGTTCGACGTCGTCGGCCATCTGCACCACGAGTTCGCCGATCGAGTCGAAGCGCACCATTCCGCGCAGCCGGTGAATGAACTCGACCCCGAGGTTCTGACCGTAGAGGTCGGCGTCGAAGTCGAGGATGTAGGCCTCGACCGACCGGTGCCGGCCGTCGAAGGTGGGGTTCGTGCCCACCGAGATGGCCGTGACCCGGGACGGCTCGTCGGTTCGGGTGTTGCCCCATTCGTCGATGCGGACGATGCGACCGGCGTAGACACCGTCGGCCGGGACGGCTGCGAACGTCTCGGCGCGGACGTTGGCGGTGGGAAAGCCCAGATCGCGGCCGCGCTGATCGCCACGGATGACGACGCCGTCGAGCCGATGAGGACGGCCGAGCGCGTGCGAGGCTGCCGCCATATCGCCGGCCTCGACGCACGAACGAATGTAGGTCGACGAGATCGGGGTGTCGGATTCGATCAGCAGGCCGACACCCTCGGCCCGGAAGCCCCACCGACGGCCGAGCTCGATCAGCGTGCTCACGTCTCCGGCCGCCTTGGCGCCGAATCGGAAGTTCTCGCCGACGACGACGGCGGCCGCGTGGAGATCGGCGACCAGTGCCTGATGCACGAATTCCTCCGGACTCAACCGGGAGAACTCGAGGGTGAACGGAATGAACACCACGACGTCCACGCCGTAGTGCGCGGCCAGTTCGGCCTTGCGCGTATTGGTGGTGAGCAGCGGCGGGTGACTTCCGGGACGCACGACCTCCGACGGGTGCGGCGTGAACGTGAGCAGCACACTGGGAAGTCCGAGCTCGGCGGCGAGCTCGTTCGTACGAGCGATCAGGCGTTGATGACCTCGATGGACGCCGTCGAACACGCCGATGGTGGCAACGCACCGGCCCCAACCGTTGGGGATGGATTCCAGCCCACGCCAGCGCTGAGCGGCCATCGTCAGCGATCCCTGCCGACCGAGGAGATCCAGCTGAGCGCCAGCACGTACCCCTCGATTCCGAGGCCGACGATCACCCCGGAGGCCACCGCGGACAGATAGGAGTGGTGGCGGAAGGGTTCCCGGGCGTGGACGTTGGAGATGTGGACCTCCACGAGTGGAGCGGTCCGAGCCGCCGCCGCGTCGCGCAAGGCGACCGATGTGTGGGTGAAGGCGCCCGCGTTCAGCACGACCGGTAGTTGCTCGTCCGCGGCCTCGTGCAGCCAGTGCAGCAGATCGGCCTCACTGTCGGACTGGCGAACCTGCACGTCGAGTCCGAGTTCGCGGCCGGCCTGTTCGCACAGGCTGACAAGCTCGGCATGCGTCGTGCTGCCGTAGATCGTCGGCTGGCGAGAACCCAACCGCCCCAGATTGGGCCCGTTGAGCACGAGGACCCGCCGCCCGGGTTCCGTGCCGGGGTCGGGTGCGGGTCCCCCAGCGGGACCGGCAGTGGGACCGCCAATGGTGCCAGCAGTGGGACCGCCAGTGGCATCGGTCATTGCGAAACCTCCTCATAGACCGCCCGCAACAACTCCGGGTCGGCGTCTTCCACGCGCCCGGGTCGAGCCAGGCCATCCAGGACGACAAACCGAATTCGGCTGCCGCGTGCCTTCTTGTCCACCCGCATCGTGTCGAGCAGCTGCTCGAACGCCTCCGGTCGGTACGAAACCGGCAGCCCGAGCGAGGCGAGAATCCGGCGGTGGCGGGCGGCGGTGTGTTCGTCGAGCCGACCCAGTCTGCGGGCCAGTTCCGCCGCGAAGACCAGGCCGACCGATACGGCATCGCCGTGCCGCCACCGGTAGTTCTCGGCGCGTTCGATGGCATGGCCGAGCGTGTGGCCGTAGTTGAGGATCTCTCGCTCGCCCTGTTCGGTCAGGTCGGCCGAGACCACCCGCGCCTTCACCGCAATCGAGCGCTGGACGAGTTCGGCTTCCGCCGCGTTCCCCGGCACGGTGACCGCGGCCGGGTCGGCTTCGATCAGTTCGAGAATCGCGGGGTCGGCGATGAAGCCGCACTTGACGACTTCCGCGAGCCCGGCCAGATAGTCCGTCTGGCTCAGGGTCGCGAGCAGGTCGAGGTCACAGAGCACCGCGGCCGGCGGGTAGAACGCACCGACGAGGTTCTTGCCGCGGCCGGTGTTGATACCGGTCTTGCCGCCGACCGCGGCGTCGACCATGCCCGCGACGGTCGTCGGAACCTGAATCACCCGCACGCCACGCAACCAGGACGCGGCCACCCAGCCGGCAAGGTCGGTGGTCGCGCCCCCGCCGAGCCCGATCACCAGATCGGATCGGGTGAAACCCCACTCACCGAGCGCGTCGAAACACCGCCCGGCGATCGTCAGGGTCTTCTGGGCCTCGCCGTCGGGCACCGCGAGCAGGTGGGCCTGCGAACCGCGAACGGTCAACTCGGCCGCCACGGCACCCGCGACGCCGACCATCGTCTCGGGGTGAATGATCGCGATCCGGTCCGCCCCGGTGGCGAGCTCGACCAACCGCGGCAGGATCGCCCGTCCGATGTGGACCTCGTAGGGCGGCGGACCGGCGACGAAGATCGTGGTCATGCGCTGGGCGGCCTCCGGTGTCGCCACGGCGGAGTCAGCGACCGGGTCCTCGGCGGTCGCGCCGCTGGCCAGCAAGGTGTGCACGTGCTCGGCGACGTCGGCCACCGCGCGCCCGCTCGTGTCGACGGAGTAGGTCGCGACCTCTGCGTACAGCGGCGCCCGTTCGGCCTGGAGTTGCTTCAGCCGGGCCACGGTGTCACCAGCCAGCAGCGGACGATGGCGCGTACCGGACACGCGCTGCACCAGCTCGGCCTGGCTGGCCCGCAGCTCGACGACGGGTACCTGGGCAGCGACCAACTCGGCTCGGACCGACGGCGTCGTCACCGCACCACCGCCGAGCGAAAGCACCCCGTCAAAATCGCAGAGAGCGTCGGCTATCGCCGCGGCCTCGATCTCACGAAACGCCGCCTCGCCGTCGTGGGCGAAGATCTCCCCCACACTTCGTCCGGTCATCTCGATCAGCAGATCGTCGGTGTCGGCGAAATCGACACCGAGACGGGCTGCGAGGGCGCGACCGACCGAGGACTTGCCGGCGCCGGGCAGCCCGACGAGCACCGTGCGTGGACTCATGGCCGAGCGGCGAACACGTCGCCCGAGGCCAGCGAGCGCTCGGCGAGTCGAGCGAGGTAGGCCTCGGCGTTGCGGCGCGTCTCCCCCAGGGCGTCGCCCCCGAACTTCTCCAGCACGGCCTCGGCCAGTACGAGCGCGACCATGGCCTCGGCGACGACTCCGGCGGCCGGCACGGCGGAAACGTCCGACCGCTGGTTGATGGCCACGGCTGCCTCACCGGTCGCGACGTCGATCGTCTCCAGGGCCCGGGGCACGGTCGAGATCGGCTTCATGGCCGCGCGGACCCGCAGGAGCTCACCGGTCGACATTCCGCCTTCGGTGCCGCCGGCGTGACCGGTACGCCGCCGGATCTCCCCGTCCGGACCCCGGCCGATCTCGTCGTGAGCCTGGGAGCCACGGATCCGGGCCAGCTCGAAGCCGTCCCCGACCTCGACGGCCTTGATGGCCTGGATGCCCATCAGGGCAGCGGCCAGACGAGAGTCCAGTCGCCGATCCCACTGGATGTGGCTGCCCAGACCGGGCGGAACGCGGAAGGCGAGCACCTCGACCACGCCGCCCACGGTGTCACCGGCACGCTTGATGTCGTCGATGTGCGCGACCATCGCCTGCGAGGCAGCCGGATCGAAACAGCGCACCGGCGACTGGTCGATGGTCTCCAGTGCGGCGAGCGGATCGGTGACCGCGCCCAGCGAGTCGGCCGGAGCCGAGACCTCGCCGATCGACACCACATGGCTGATGACGTCGATATCGAGGGTCTGCTTGAGGAACGCCTTCGCCACGGCCCCGAGGGCGACTCGGGCGGCTGTCTCGCGGGCGCTGGCCCGCTCCAACACCGGACGAGCGTCGTCCAGCTCGTATTTCTGCATGCCGACCAGGTCCGCGTGGCCGGGCCGGGGCCGGGTCAGCGGTGCGTTGCGGGCCTGCTCGGCCAGCAGCTGCGGGTCGACCGGATCGGCTGACATCACCGTTTCCCACTTGGGCCATTCGGTGTTGCCGACCCGGACGGCGACCGGGCTGCCCATGGTCAGGCCGTGCCGCACGCCGCCGGTGAGCTCGACCTCGTCCTGCTCGAATTTCATCCGGGCGCCGCGGCCGTACCCGAGCCGACGCCGCGCAAGGTCGCGACCGATCTCGGCCGTGGTGATCGCCACGCCGGACGGCAGCCCCTCGATCATCGCGACCAGGGCAGGTCCATGGGATTCACCGGCAGTCATCCAACGCAGCACGTGGCGATTGTTCCAGACCGGCACGAGCCCGCTGCCAGCGCGAGGTAGGCACGGCCGATCCCGCTTCGACGAAACTGTCGGTCCGGCCGCCACAATGTGGGCATGGCTGCCGCGCTGACTCCACTCCCGGACGAGCCCTGTGATGTGTCGGCCGAATCCGCTGGACTGGATTCGGCCGACGACGGCGGGCAGAACCGGTTCGAGTGGGCCGCGGCCCTGGCCAACGCCTCTGCCCTGCTGGCCGCGGATTCGTTCGACTCCGCGGCGCGACTGCAGCGGCGCGCCTGGCAACGCTGTGAGGACCGCGCCATGCAGGCGGGCACCGCGATGCAGATCGGGCGTCGCTGGTGGGCCGCGGGCGAGCCGGACCTTGCGGCGAGCTGTTTCGAGATCGCGCTGCGTCTCAGACAGGGCTGGGCTGGTTCAGCTCTCACCGCGAGCAGTCGCAAGGCGCTGGCTGCGACCCGCTCCGAGACCCGGTACGACGCGATCATTCTGGCCGGCGGAGCCGGACGGCGCTTCAGCGGCCCGCCTCCTACCGGCGGCGCCCAGGCCGCTGCGACCGTGACCAAGCCCGAGTACCCCCTCTTGGGCTGGCCGATGCTCGACCATGTGTTGACCGCCACTGCGTCGGCGGAACGCCGGATCGTCGTCGGACCACGCCGCCGGGGGCTGGGGGAACCGATGTTCGTTCGGGAGAACCCACCCGGAGCCGGGCCCGTCGCCGCCATTGCCGCCGCGTTGCCGCAGGTGGACCAGCACCGGGTCGCCGTCCTCGCCGCCGACGCGCCGTTCGTGCTCGGCGGCCTGAGCCAGCTGCGTACGGATCCGATGGTGGACGACGTCCGCGTCTGGGTCGGCCCCGACGGCGGTACGAACTACCTGGCCGCGATCTGGAGTACCGATTCCCTCCGGCTGGCCGTCGCGAGTCTCGGCGATCCGAGAAACGCGTCGGTGCGCTCGCTCTACGAGGGCGTGACGGTCGCCCGGGTACCCGATTTCGACGGCTACGCCGACGACCTCGACACCCTCGCCGACGTCGAATGGGCCGAGCAGCGAGCCCGCGAGATCCGCACGCCCGACGGTGGCCGCCGACCGCCGATCGACTACCTCACCGACGAGCTGCCGATAATGCCGCTCGCATGGCCTGGACTGGAGCTGCACGCCCCGTCATGAGTTCCACCTGGCGGGCGGCCTGGAACAACAGCAGCTCAGCGCCGGAGACCACCGTGGCCCCGGCGGCCGCGGCCCCGGCGGCGAGGGCGGTCGGCCAGGGCCGATAGATCACGTCGAAGACGGCCTGCTCGGGACGCCAACCGAACGCGCCGAGCGGATCGGCCACCCCGGCGGGCAAGGTGGAGATGACCAGGTCGGCGGAGCCGAGTCCGGCTCCCGAGTCCAGCCTCGCGACGGTGACGGCCACGTCCAGGCGCTCGGCGGTAGCGCGAAGCTCGACGGCACGGGCGGGCTCGCGCACCAGGACCGTCACGGTCTCGACATCGACGAGGGCCGCAAGCGCGGCCTGAGCCGTGCCACCGGCGCCGAGCACGACGATCCGTCCACCAGCCGGCACCCCGGCCTCGGCCAGAGCGTCCCGGATCCCGATCCAGTCGGTGTTGTCGGCGTACCAGTCCTCGTCGACGCGAAGCAGGGTATTGCCGGCTCCGATCGCCGCCGCCTGCGCACTGATCGAGGTCGCGACCCGCAGCACCTCTCGTTTGAGCGGCATGGTGCACGAGTACCCGACCTGGTTGGGCGGTGCGTCGACCAGCAGCGCACCGAGGTCGGCCTCGGTGCATTCGATCGCGTCGTAGTGCCAACCGGTCAGGCCGAGTGCGGCGTAGGCCGCGTTGTGCAGGTCCGGCGACAGCGAATGGCTCACCGGCGAACCCAGCACGGCGGCGCGCCCGCGCGCGGGATCGGCCTCAGACGCCATCAGCCGCAGCCCCACCCTTGCTTCTTGCACTTGTCGGCAGCGGCCAGGAACTGCGCCTCATCGGTGAAAAATCCCAGGTGCCCGGCGGCGTCGATGTTGACGTAGTACATCCAACTACCCGCCGGCGGGTTCAGTGCGCCGGAGATGGCCGCGACGCCAGGATTGCCGATCGGCGTCGGCGGCAACCCTGCATTCTTGTAACTGTTGTAGGGCCCGGGGATCGAGGCGTAGACGACCTTGGCCGGGTCCTTGCCGTTCAGCTTGGCCCAGTAGGCACTGGTTGCATCCACCTGCAGGGGACGCCCGGCCGCGATCCGGTTCATGATCACCCGCGCGACCTTGGCCCGATCGGCGTCGAACTTGGCCTCGGCCTCGGCGATCGAGGCGATGATGAGCACCTTGTAGGGACTCAGATTGAGCGCCTTGGCCTTGTCCGCGACACCGAGCTGGACGTACTCGGCGCTGAACTTGTCCACCATCGACTGCAGGGCAGTGCTGGCCGTGGTGTTGTCCGAGTACTGGTAGGTCGCGGGAAACAGCAGGCCCTCGACCGAACTGACCTGCAGGTCCGACGGGATACCCAGACCTGACAGGTCCTTCGCGGCGGTCTGCAGCGCAGCGGTGCTGATCCCGGTCGCCTTGCTGATCGCGGCGAACGCCTGCAGGTAGGTGAAACCCTCGGGAATCACGAACTGCTGAACGATCAGGTTCTTCGGGTCGAGGATCGCCGTCATGGCGGCGGTGCCCGATGAGTGCAGGCGAACCTGGTACGTCCCGGGCTGGATGTCGGCGGCGCGGCCCGACTTCTTGGCCGCGTTGATGAAGGCCTGGGTCGACTTGACGACGCCCTGGTTCTTCAGGGTCACGGCGATGTCGCTCGCGCCCTGCCCGGACACGACCTGGATCCGCACGAACTTGTCACCCGCGCCGCTGTAGTCGGCGACGGCGAAGCGACTCTTGAGGTTGTTGACCGCGATCCAGCCACCCGCTACCACGGCGAGGATGACCAGAATGGCCAGGATCGGGGCGAGGGTGCGGTGTCGGCGAGGACGGCGACGATGCCGGTCGGTCCGGCTCTGTCGCCCTGGGACGTAATGGTCGGACTCGGCCGGAGCGTCGGCGCCGAACAACGGATGATCGTCGTCCGGTAGTTCGTCGATCGAATGCTCCACAGGCGCAGATCCCTTCACTGTCCCCAGTCAGACGGCCGGCTGCTTTTCAGCCGAGCTCCGCGGCCGACGCGCTACTGCCCGCCTTCGGTGGCCTGCGAACCGCGCTGACGATCGAGGAACGACTGCAGGATTTCCACCGCAGCCGCCTGGTCGACCCGGGCTCGCTGAGCGCGGCCACGGACGCCGCTCGTGGAAAGGTTACGCTGCGCAACCACGGTGGTCATCCGCTCGTCCGCGTACACGAGCGGAATGCCGGGCATCAGGGCAGCCAGGGCAGTGCCGTACGCCCGCGCCGCCGCGACCGCCGGGCCCTCGCGGCCGGCCAGCGTTCGCGGCAGCCCGACAACGATGCCGACGCCTTCGTATTCGGCGAACAACCTTGCGAATGCGGCCAGATCCGCGTCCTGGCGGGTATCGCGGCGCAAGGTCTGCACCGGTACCGCCAGCACGCCGCGCGGGTCGCTGCGCGCCACCCCGACACGTACCGATCCAACGTCCACGGCGAACCAGACCCCCACCGGAAGCAACTCCTGTGAGTCGGGTGTGTTCACTCAGCGCGCGCCGGTGAGCCGGCCACCGCCCGCAGGACTGCCGCCAGGGCCTCGACGATCTTTGCGGCGTCGCCCCCCGCGCCCTGGGCCAGATCGGCCTTGCCCCCGCCGCGAGCCCCGAGCACCGGCGCGAACACCTTCACCAGGTCGCCGGCGGACAGCCCCGATTGCTGCCCGGCCGGATTCACCGCCGCTACGAAGCTGACTTTCCCGTCGGTCTCCGACGTCAGCACGACCACCGCCGGGGCCGCCGCGTCCAGGCGTCCGCGCACGTCCAAGGCGAGGGTGCGCAGGTCGTTGCCCGACACGCCCTTCGGTGCGTCGACGGCGACCACTTGGACCCCGTTGACCGACTGAGCCTGGGCGGCAAGCTGTCCGGCGCCGGCCAGCACGGCCTGGACCCGGTTGCGTTCCAGTTCCTTCTCCACGACCCGTAGCCGCTCCACGAGGGCGGCGACCCGATCGGGCACCTCCGACGGCGGCACCTTCAGCGTTTCGGACACGGCGTTCACCAGCGCCCGCTCGTTGGCCAGGTAGCGCAGCGCATCCAGGCCCACGAACGCCTCGACCCGGCGGACCCCGGCGCCGACGGAAGACTCCCCCACGACGGTCAGCGCGCCGACCTGGGAGGAGTGATCGACGTGGGTGCCACCGCACAGCTCTCGCGACCACGGGCCGCCGATGGTGACGACCCGCACCTCGGTGTCGTAGTTCTCGCCGAACAGCGCCAAGGCGCCGAGTTCCCGAGCGCGCTGCAACGGCATGTACTCCACCGACACCGGAAGGTCCTCGCGCAGGGCACGGTTGGACACTTCCTCGATGTCGCGTCTGGTGGTGTCGTTGAGCGCTTGGCCCCACGCGAAGTCCAGCCTGAGGTAACCGGGCTTGTTGTAGGACCCACTCTGCAGTGCGGTCGGGCCGAGTACCTCACGAAGGGCCGCATGGACGACGTGCGTCCCACTATGAGCCTGTCGGGCAGAGCGCCGCCATTCCGGATCGACCTGCGCGCGCACGACCGTGCCCGCACCGATCTCTCCGTCGGCGACCTCGACGCGGTGAACGATGAGGCCCTTCACCGGCTTCTGCACGTCGAGCACCCGCAACGTCGCGCCGTCGGAGGTAATGGTCCCCTCGTCGGCGATCTGGCCTCCGGACTCGGCGTAGAACGGTGTCTCGTCGAGTACGACCTCCACGACCTGGCCCGTCTGTGCCCTGTTCACCAGCTGCCCGTCGGCGACGATGCCGCGGACCGCGGTCTCCGTCGACAGATCGGTGTAGCCGATGAACACGGTCTCGCCCAGATCGCGCAACTGCCGGTAGGCGGGCGAATTGCCGTGCGCGGCCTTGTTGGCCTTCGAGTCGGCCTTGGCCCGCTCCCGCTGCTCGGTCATGAGCCGGTGAAAGCCCTCGGTGTCGACCGACAGTCCCTGTTCTGCGGCCATCTCCAGGGTCAGATCGATCGGGAAGCCGTACGTGTCGTGCAGCTTGAACGCATCACTGCCCGGCAGTTTCGGACTGCCCGAACGCTGGACGTCGGCGACGGCACCTTCGAAGATGCTGGTGCCGGAAGCAAGGGTGCGGCGGAACGTCTGCTCCTCCGAGTACGCGATCATCGCGATGCGTTCGAAGTTGGTGGCCAGTTCCGGGTACGACGGCGCCATGCAGTCGCGCGCCACCGGGAACAGCTCCGGCAGCGATTCGGCCTCCCAGCCGAGCAGGCGCATCGACCGGATCGCCCGGCGCAGGATCCGTCGCAACACGTAGCCACGGCCTTCGTTGGACGGCGTGACCCCGTCACCGATGAGCATCAGCGCTGTGCGGATGTGGTCGGCGACCACACGCAGGCGGACGTCGTCGGGGTGGGACTGGCTGGCCGCGTGGCCGGAATGCTCGCCGTACTTCTTGCCGGTCAGCTGCGCGGCGCGGTCCAGGACCGGCTTGGTCTCGTCGATCTCGTAGAGATTGTCAACGCCTTGCAGCAAGGCGGCCATCCGCTCCATGCCCATGCCGGTGTCGATGTTCTTGGCCGGCAGCTCGCCCAGGATCGGGTAGTTCTCCTTGTCGCTGCCGGCGCCTCGCTCGTTCTGCATGAAGACGAGGTTCCAGAACTCCATGTACCGGTCCTCGTCGACCTCGGGACCGCCCGGCTCGCCGTAGTCGGGACCACGGTCGTAGTACAGCTCGCTGCACGGTCCACACGGGCCCGGGATGCCCATCGACCAGAAGTTGTCCGCCTTGCCACGGCGGACGATTCGCTCCAGGGGCAGGCCGATCACCCGGTGCCAGATGTCGATGGCCTCGTCGTCGTCCAGGTAGACCGTCGCCCAGATCCGCTCCGGGTCCAGACCGAAGCCACCGTCGTCCTGGGACTTGGTCGACAGCTCCCAGGCGAGGGTGATTGCTTCCTCCTTGAAGTAGTCACCGAAGGAGAAGTTGCCGTTCATCTGGAAGAAGGTGCCGTGGCGGGTGGTCTTGCCGACCTCTTCGATGTCCTGGGTGCGGATGCACTTCTGCACGCTGGTCGCCCGTTGCCACGGCGCCGCCTGCTGGCCGATGAAGTACGGGACGAACTGCACCATTCCCGCGTTGATGAAGAGCAGGTTGGGGTCGTCGAAGGGTAACGGGGCGCTCGGCACCACCGTGTGGCCGTTCGCCTCGAAATGCGCGAGGAACCGCCGACGTATCTCGGCAGAGCGCATGGCAATACTCCTTCTGCGGTGCGGATCTCCAACCCGGAACCGCCCGCCGGAGACTCCGGCGTGACGATCGCCGGGCTGGTACCCGGTGGGTCGTGGTCAGGCCACGCTCACGCGTGCCCGTCCACATTCAAGCCTAAGCCGGGTCAGCGACCGCTTTCGGGCGCACCGTCGAAGCCCGCGGCGTCGCGAAGTTCGGTCTCGCGCTGCGACATCGCCGCGCGCACGTCGTCGGTGAAGTCTCGCAAGGCGTAGGCCAGCTCGTTCAGTCCGGACGACAGGCTGCCGGCGATACCCTGCGGAGTCAGCTTCTGCGCTGCCTGGGACAGCTTTCGGAAGATGAGAACGCCCAGGGTCGCACCCAGAGCCAGCCAGAACAGGCGCCGCATGTCAGTGGCTCCGCCGGTGCGAGCGGCGGTCCCGTCGGGCGGTGACGACGGCCTGGGCGTCCTGACGCTTCTTCACGCTCGAGCGCACGCCGTAGGAGAAGGCGGCGACCTTGATCAGCGGGCTGCCCACGGTCGCCGAGACCAGCGAGGTGAGCGCGGCGGCGTTCGTGGTCATCGAGCTGACGCCCTTGGTGATTCCCTCGACCTGGTCGAGCTGGCTGTTGACGTTGGCGACGGTGGTGTGCGCCTCGGCCAGCAACGGCGCCGCACCCTCGTGGGTCTTGCGGATCGCCAGGGTCGCCTCGTCGAGGGTCTTGCCGAGCTTGAGCAGCGGCACCGCCAGCAACAACACGAGCAGCACGAACGCACCGGCGGCGATCAACCCCGCCACAGCACCAGCAGACACTGACTGGCCTCCTTCTTCTGGAACGTCGTGGGTCTCTGACGTCGGAGCAGACCCTACCGGGTACCCGTGGACGCGCCCTCGCCTACGGCCGCAATCGGCCTCGTATCACCGCGCGCAGCTTGCTCAGCCGTTCGGCGATCGGCCGCTCCGCGCCTCGACCGGCCGGTCGGTAGTAGTCGCGGCCGACCAGTTCGTCCGGCGGGTACTGCTGGCCGGCCACACCCTCGGGCAGCGAATGCGGGTAGATGTAGGTCTGGGCGTGTCCAAGCTTGGCCGCGCCCTTGTAGTGGCCGTCGCGCAAAGCCATCGGAACCGCGCCCGCCAGGCCGCCGCGGACGTCGGCGATGGCGTCGTCGATCGCACTGACCACGGCATTCGACTTCGGCGCCAGCGCCAGATGGATCGTGGCCTGGGCGAGATTGATGCGCGCCTCCGGCATCCCGATCAGGGCCACGGCATCCGCGGCCGCGGTGGCGGCAAGCAGCGCCGTCGGGTCGGCCAGGCCGATGTCCTCACTGGCGTGCACCACGAGCCGGCGCGCGATGAACCGCGGATCCTCGCCGGCCACGATCATGCGGGCAAGATAATGCAGCGCCGCGTCGACGTCCGATCCGCGGATCGACTTGATGAAGGCACTGATGACGTCGTAGTGCTGGTCGCCGTCCCGGTCGTAGCGGACCGCAGCCGAATCCACAGCGAGCTCGAGCCGCTCCAGGCCGATCTCGGACTGCCCGTCCGCGATGGCCGAGCCGGCCGCTGCCTCCAGCGCGGTGAGCGCCCGGCGCGCGTCCCCGCCGGCCACGCGCAGCAGGTGCGCCATCGCCTCCCCCGACAGCCGGACGGTGTCGCCCAAGCCCCGTTCGTCGGACAGGGCCCGCTCCACCAGGCCGCGAATGTCGTCGTCGGTCAACGGCTGCAAGGTCAACAGCAGGCTGCGCGACAGCAACGGCGAGACCATGGAGAAGAACGGATTCTCGGTGGTGGCCGCCACCAGCGTCACCGTCCGCGCTTCGACCGCCGCCAGCAGGGAGTCCTGCTGGGTCTTGGAGAAACGGTGGATCTCGTCGATGAACAGCACGGTAGGACGGCCGCCGTGCTCCAGGGTTCGCTTGGCGGTCTCGATCACCGCGCGCACGTCCTTCACCCCGGCGTTGAGCGCCGACAGCTGCACGAACCGTCGGCTGGATGCCGTCGACACGATCGAGGCCAGGCTGGTCTTGCCCGTGCCGGGCGGCCCGAAGAGGATGACCGACATGGGGGCGTCACCCTCGACCAACCGACGCAGCGGCGAGCCCGGGCCCAGCAGGTGTTGCTGGCCTACGACCTCGTCCAGCGTCCGGGGGCGCATCCGCACCGCCAGCGGTGCGGTCGCGTCGGTCGGCTCGCCGAACGATGCCACGGCGTCCGACCCCGGCTCCGCGGAATCCGCCTCCTGCCCGAACAGTGTCATCGCGAGCTAGCTCGGCGAGTAACGAGCGGCGAAGAGCAGCTTGATGTAGCTGGTCAGGACCGCACCTGGATCGGCGCTTCCGTTCGAGCACAGTTTCAGCGCAACCCACTTGGAGCCGCTGAGGTAGCGCCCGACCGTGTAGGACTGGCAGCCAGGACGAGCAGCCAGCGCATAGACGTGTACGGCGGTGCTCGGTGAGGCAACCGGGGTCGCTCCGCTCTGGCGCTCCGTCATGATCTGACCGACGACCGCGGTGCGGGCTTTCGCCGCACTGGCGCAGGGGAAGGCGGCCAGAGTCAGCGTCCATTTCGCGGTCGCGTCGGCGATCGACTGCACCGGACCCTGGGTGGCTCCGCAGGACTGCAGGGCCGCCGTCTCGCCGGCGTCGGTCGCGCCCTGACCCAACGCGCCCTGCATGGTCCGGACCCCGTAGGCGGTGGTCCTGGCCGGGCCCGCGGGCGCGACGAGGCTGGCGGCCGGGGCGATCGTTTTCGACGGAGCCGACTTCGGAGAGCTCGGCTTCGTCGAAGGGCCAGGCGTCCGGGCCAGGCTCGTGGAAGTCGCGGTCGCGCGCGCGGTCGCGCTGGGCCGTGAGGCGCTCGGCGACGTGGAGCTCTGGGTGAGCGCCACGCCGACCGCGATGGCGATCAACAGGACCAGCACGACCGCGCCGGCCGCGATCAAACCGCTGCGTCCCGGCCCTCGGGAGCGGTTGGGGTCCCGTCGCGGCGCGGGCTGGGACGGGGGCTGGGACGGGGGCTGGAACGAGGGCTGGGACGGGGGCTGGAACGAGGGCTGGAACGAGGGCTGGGACGGGGGCTGGGACGGGGGCAGGTACGGAGGCGGCGGGCTTGAGTCAGGCTCAGGCCCGGGAAGCCGGGGCAGTACCCAGGTCTCGTTCGTCGCGGCGGCAGCGGGCAGGTCCAGCGCGATGGCACCAGGGCTGCCCGGCGGCGGTGGCGCGTCGCCGGTGGCCTGCTGAACCCAGGCCGGGACAGCGAGGTCCAAGTCGTCGACCGGGTCCAGGGGCTCGTCCACAGGTACGGGAATCGCGGTGCCCGGGCGGTGCTCCCACGGCGACGGTGGGGCGGCAGGAGTGAGGGCCTCGGGGGCCGGAGGTTCAGAAGCCGGAGGTTCAGAGGCCGGAGGTTCAGAGGCCGGAGGTTCAGAGGCCGGAGGTTCAGAGGCCGAAGGTTCAGAGGCCGAAGGTTCAGAGGCCGAAGGTTCAGAGGCAGGGGCGCCCGACGCGAGCGGCTCACGGCCCGGCACCGACCCGGTCGGGTCACTGTTACCGGAGGGCTCCGGCGGAAGAAGCCGTGCGCGGAGCTGAAAGTACTCGGGCAACCGGAGCTCGCCGCGCCGCAGGCGTTCGTCCAGCTCGTGCAGCTGCTCCTGGCTGTCCACCGGTCGTCCTCCTGGCTCTGCTCGCTTGCTGGTCCTACCGTTTGCTGGTTGCGCGCGTCCCGCTGATGCCGTCGCTCTGCCTCGCGTGGCCGCCGGGCACGTGGCGCGCTCCCCGTCGGTGACGCACCCCAGTCTGCCCGAGTCGGCGGCGCTCGGTACCACAGGCTCACCGCCCTACACTCGGCTCGACAGATCATCTCGGGCCGATGGGGGAATTTCGTGGCGGTGATGAGCACGCGTAGGCGGGTCATCCGGCTCGCCTTCGCCGACGACGGCACCTTGCGCGAGTCCGACGGGCGAGGCGACGACCTGTCGGCCGAAGCGCCGCTGAATCTGGTCGTCGACGGCACCGTCATCGCGACCCTGATGCGCACGCCTGGCCACGACGTCGAACTGGCGGCGGGGTGGCTGGTCGTGGAGTCGAGCCTGCATCGCCCCGACCAGCTGCTCCAGCTGCGGCAGTGCCGGACCGAGGACGATCTGGACGCCCGAGCCGAGGACGCCGGCGGTCGCGGGGTGGACCAGGTGCACCTGACCCTCGCCCCGGACGTGACCCCTCCGCAGCCACGCGCGTGGGTGACCGGGACCTCGTGCGGCGTCTGCAGCGCCGATGTGCTGGACCTGGCTCCGTTGCGGTGGGCCCCGGCGAGCACTTCGGGCTGGCGGGTCAGCCCCGAGGTACTGCAGGAACTGCCGGACCGGGTTCGCACCCAGCAGAAGACCTTCCAGCGCACCGGTTCGCTGCACGCCGCCGCGCTGGCCACCAACCGCGGCGAGTTGCTGGTCGTGCGCGAGGACGTCGGCCGGCACAACGCGGTCGACAAGGTTCACGGCTGGGCGCTGCTCGACAGCCGGCTGCCCGCCACCGATCTGTTGCTGGTCGTCAGCGGTCGGGTGTCCTTCGAGATCGTGCAGAAGGCAGTGGCTTCCGCGGTCGCTGGAATCGTCGCGGTCTCAGCCCCGTCGGATCTGGCCGTCGATCTTGCCCGCGAGCACGGCCTGCTGCTGGCGGGCATGGTTCGGCCCGGTCGGTTGAACCTCTACTCGGGCGAGGATCGGGTGGTTGGCCTCTGATCAGGGCTGATGGTCGCCATCGACGCGGTCATGAGGGCGCAGCTGACCCGGTCGCCGTTGGCCCGGATCGCGAAGGCCTCGGCCCGGACGAACGTGATCGTGCGTCCCGGTTTGACGACTTCGGCTACGGCGAGAATCTGCTCCCCCACGGACGGGCGCATCAGATGCACCGTGAAGTCGACGCTGAGCACCCCGGACCCAGGCGGCATCAGCGTGCTGGCCGCGAAACCGCACGCGGTGTCCAGGATCGCGGTGACCGCACCGGCGTGGACGAAGCCGTCCTGCTGGGTGATCTCCGGCCGCACCGGCATCGCAACGTCCACCCGGCCCGCCTCGATCCGGACGATCTCGGCCTGCAGGGTGTCCATCAGCCCCTGTTGGGCAAAGGCTTCCTGCGCCTGCCGGATCGACAGGTCGGTCGCTTGACTCATACCTCAGCTGCGCTTCGGGTTCGGCGGCACGCCGGGCTCGTCGTCGTTCAGGGGCGGGATCGCCAACGCGCCGCTGTCGGGCTTGGGCCGGGCGTCGATGCCGGCCTCCTTGCGCTGCTCGGGGGTGATCGGCGCCGGCGCCTCGGTGAGGGGGTCGAAACCGTTGCCGGTCTTCGGGAAGGCGATGACGTCGCGGATGGAGTCGGTACGGGAGAGCAGGGCGCAGATCCGGTCCCACCCGAAGGCCAGCCCACCATGCGGCGGCGCGCCGTAGGCGAAGGCATCCAGTAGGAACCCGAACTTCTCCTGGGCCTGTGCGGGCGAGAGCCCCATGATCGCGAAGACCCGCTCCTGGATCTCGCGGCGGTGGATACGGATCGACCCACCACCGATCTCGTTGCCGTTGCAGACGATGTCGTAGGCGTAGGCCAGCGCGCTGCCCGGATCGGTGTCGAAGGTGTCCAGGAACTCGGCCTTCGGGCTGGTGAAGGCGTGATGGACGGCGGTCCAGGCGCCGGCGCCGACCGCGACGTCACCGCTGGCGGTGGCGTCGGCGGACGGCTCGAACAACGGGGCGTCGACGACCCACAAGAAGGACCACGCGGTCTCGTCGATGAGGCCGGCACGGCGGCCGATCTCCAGACGAGCGGCACCCAGCAGCGACTGGGACGACTTGCGCGCGCCGGCAGCGAAGAAGACGCAGTCACCGGGCTTCGCCCCGACCTGGGTAGCCAGGCCTTCGCGCTCGGGCTCGCTGAGGTTCTTGGCGACCGGTCCCGACAGTTCGCCGTCCTCGCCGATCAGGACGTAAGCCAGGCCACGCGCACCCCGTTGCTTGGCCCACTCCTGCCACGCGTCGAGCTGGCGACGGGCCTGCGCGGCACCTCCGGGCATGACGACCGCACCGACGTACTCGCTCTGAAACACCCGGAAGGGCGTGTCCGCGAAGTACTTGGTGCACTCGGTCAGCTCGAGATCGAAACGAAGATCGGGCTTGTCCGAGCCGTACCGGTTCATGGCGTCGGCGTAGGTCATCGTGGGGATGGCCGGGATCTCGTACCCGATCAGACGCCACACGGCACGCAGCACGTCCTCGGCGACCGCGATGACGTCGGCCTGCTCGACGAAGCTCATCTCCAGGTCGAGCTGGGTGAACTCCGGTTGCCGGTCGGCGCGGAAGTCCTCGTCCCGGTAGCAACGCGCGATCTGGAAGTACCGCTCCATCCCGGCCACCATCAGCAACTGTTTGAACAGCTGCGGCGACTGCGGCAGCGCGTACCACGAGCCGGGCTGCAGGCGGGCCGGGACCAGGAAGTCGCGCGCCCCCTCCGGCGTCGATCTGGTGAGCGTCGGCGTCTCGATCTCGACGAAGGCCTGCTCGTGCAGGACGTCGCGGGCGGCCTTGCTGACCTGGCTGCGGAGACGGATCGCTGCTGCCGGAGCGGGACGGCGCAGGTCGAGATAGCGGTACTTCAACCGGGCCTCCTCGCCGACCTCGGTGTGCTCGTCGATCTGGAACGGCAGCACGGCCGCGGGGTTCAAGACGGTCACCGAGTCGGCGACGAGCTCGATCTCGCCGGAGGCGATGTTCGGGTTGATCTTGCCCTCGAGCCGGCTGCGCACCTCGCCCCTGACCTGGATGCACCACTCGTTGCGAAGGTCGTGGGCGATGGCGTCATCGCGAACCACGACCTGGACGATGCCCGACGCGTCGCGCAGATCGATGAAGGCGACCCCGCCGTGATCACGCCGGCTGGCGACCCAACCGGCCAGAGTGACGGTTTCACCTGCGTGGTCGGCTCGAAGCGAGCCGGCCTCATGCGTGCGCAGCACGAGATGGTGTCCTTTCGAAGACAACGAATGCGTTCATTGTTTCACCCGGTCGAGGGGGCGTTGACCTGGCGGCGAAGCCAGCCGGCCGGTCGGTGGGGCGGACTGGTCCGTGGGGCCGGCCGGTCGGTGAGGCCGGCCGGTCGGTGAGGGTCAGGGCTCGGACCTGACCACCTGCGGACGAAGATCCTCGGCGGGCGGTGTCCAGGTCTGCGGATCCGCGTCGAGCTGGTCGCCGCTGCGGATGTCCTTGACCTGGTGTCCGATGGGGGCGCCACTCTCCGCCGCCGAGTCCGAATCGGCGGGGAACCACACGTACGGGATGCCGCGGCGTTCGGCGTAACGGATCTGTTTGCCGTATTTCTGGGCCGAGACCGCCACCTCGGTCGGGATCCCGCGGGCGCGCAACTGGGCGGCGATCACGATGCACTGCTCACGCGAACCCTCGTCCGGCAGCGCCACGAGCACGGCGGAGGGCACCGATCGGCTGGCCGTGAGCTTCTTGCGGGTGAACAGTGGCGTCAGCAGCCGGGTCACCCCGAGCGAGATTCCGACGCCCGGGTAGCTGGTCCGCCCGTCGTTGGCCAGTGAGTCGTAGCGACCGCCCGAGCAGATCGAGCCGAGGCTCTCGAAGCCGGCCATCCGGGTCTCGAAGACGGTCCCCGTGTAATAGTCCAGCCCGCGCGCGATCCGCAGATCCGCCTCCACGACGAACCGTTCGGTGGCCACGCCGGCACAACCGGAGATGACCGTGGCCAGCTCCTGCAGACCCGTCTCGAGCAGCTCGTCCTCGACCCCGAGCGCGCGGACCCGCTCGACGAAGGAGCTATCGCTCGACCGGATCTCGGCCAGGGCCAGACATTGCTTGGCCTGGTCATCGGACAGGCCGGCCTCGTTGACCAGCATCGTGGCTACGATGTCGGCGGGAACCTTGTCGATCTTGTCGACGACCCGCATCACGCTCGCGACGTCCGGGGCTCCCAGACCGCGGTAGAAGCCCTCGATCAACTTGCGGTTGTTGATCTGCAGACGCAACGGGGGAAGGGGAAGCCGCGACAGGGCCTCGGCCATCACCCGAGCCACCTCGACATCGTGGTGGAAGGGAAGCTCACCGGCGGCGACGACGTCGATGTCGGCCTGGGTGAATTCGCGGTAACGGCCCTCCTGCGGGCGCTCGCCGCGCCAGACCTTCTGGATCTGGTATCGGCGGAACGGGAAGTCCAGCTTGCCGGCGTTCTCCAGCACGTAGCGGGCGAAGGGCACCGTGAGGTCGAAGTGGAGGCCGAGGGTGTTCGGGTCTCCCGCGTCCCCGCCGGAGTCCTCACCGTCCTCGCCGGCCTGCAGTCGACGCAGGATGTAAACCTCCTTGTCGATCTCGCCCTTGCGGAGCAACTGCGACAGCGGCTCAGCGGCGCGGGTCTCGACGTTGGCGAAGCCGTGCAGCTCGAAGGTCGCGCGCAACTGGTCCAGAACCTGCTGCTCCACGGCGCGTTCGGCGGGCAGCAGTTCGGGGAAGCCGCTCAACGGAGTCGGCTTTGTGACACTCATGTCCGGTTACAGATCCTTCAGGAAGGGGTTGGTGAGGCGCTCATGCCCTATGGTCGTCTGTCCCCCGTGCCCGGGCAAAACGATTACCTCGTCGTCCATCGGCAGGATGACCTCACGCAACGATCGTGTCATGTCGGTCATGGACCCGCCCGGCAGGTCCGTGCGTCCGATGGAACCGGCGAAAAGCACGTCACCGGCGAACAGCACCTGTTGGTCGTCGGCAGGCAGGGCGAACACCACCGAACCCGCCGTGTGCCCTGGGGTGTGACGCACGGTGAATGACATTCCGGCCAACGTCAGGCCGTCCTTGTCGGCGAGTTCACGGACGTCGTCCGGCTCGGCGAAGGTCAGGCCCGGCACCCCGAAGAGGGGGGCTCCGTACGGCAGCCCCAGACCGGTCCAGGGGTCGGCGAGCGCGGAACGGTCCGAACTATGGATGTAGGCCGGAACGTCTCGGGCCTGGCAGACGGGCAACACCGAGAAGGTGTGGTCGAGATGGCCGTGGGTCAACACCACCGCGACGGGATGCAGCCGGTGCTCGGCCACGATCTCGTCCAACTGCCCGGTGACGCCCGCCCCGGGGTCGATGATCACGCATTGCTCCCCGGGACCGCTGGCCACCACGAAGCAGTTCGTCCCGGCGACCTGGGCCGGAAATCCCTGAATCAGCACCGCTCGACCCTAGCCGTCCGCGCCCTGGGCTCGAGCCCCCAGCCCATCGGGGACTTCCCGCTGCGCCACGCTGGCCGGAATCCCCGGCCACGGTTCACAGCCCGTTGGGGTGGTCCCCACACCACGCTCTTACGAGATTTCGTAGACTTCGGCACCGTTGCCACTTATTCGCCGCGCCCTGTCACGGTGATTCCAGGAGGATCAGCTCGTGCCGACCAGCAAACAGAAGCGTGAGGCCGCCCGCCGCCATCTCGAGCGCCAGCTCCAGCGACGCCAACAGCGGGAGTCCCGCCGCCGCCAGCTGACTCTCATCTCGACGGTGATCGGCATCCTGGTGATCTTCGCCGTTGTGATCGTCGGCGTCGTGATGCTCAGCAACGACAACAAGAAGTCCCCAACCGCTGCCGGCAGCACGACTCCGGCCGCGAGCGTCACCGCGAGCGCCAGCCCGACCGCGTCGGCCACGCCGAACAAGATCTCCGGAACATGCAGCTTCACCAAGGGCACGGCGGCGGCGGCGAAGAAAGTCGGGCTCCCTGCGACCACAGTCGCCACCAAGGGGACGGCAGTCGTGAAGATCGCCACCAACCGCGGCGAGCTCACCTTCACCCTGGACCGCGCCAAGGCGCCGTGCACGGTCGCGAGCTTCGTCTCTCTGGTGAAACAGAAGTACTACGACAACACCAGCTGCCACCGTCTGACCACCACGGGCATCTACGTCCTGCAGTGCGGCGATCCGACGGCCACCGGCAGCGGCGGGCCCGGCTACACGATTCCCGACGAGTACCAGGGCAGCGAGACCTACGGCGTCGGCGTGCTCGCGATGGCCAATACGGGAGCCGCGCACAGCGGCGGCAGCCAGTTCTTCATCGTCTGGAAGGACAGCACGGCCGGCCTTGGCAAGACCTACACCGTCTTCGGCACGGTGACCGCGGGCATGCCCGTCGTGCAGAGCGTGGCCAAGGCGGGCTCTGACAATGCCAACGGCAGCGGGGACGGCAAGCCCAAGCTGCCGCTGAAATTCACCACGGCGACAACGGCCTGAGCCGGCAAGAGCGACACGACAGGGCCCGGACCGTTCGCCGGTCCGGGCCCTGTCGTTCTCGGCTCAGTTTGCCGCTCAGTTTGCGGATCTGGTTCGCGGCTCAGTTTGCGGCATGGATGCGGTAGACGTCGTAGACGCCCTCGACGTTGCGAACGGTCCGCAACAGGTGACCAAGGTGTTTGGCTTCGGCCAGCTCGAAGGTGAACCGGGAGACCGCGACTCGGTCCCGGTTGGTGGTCACCGACGCGGAGAGGATGTTCACCTTCTCATCCGAGAGCACCCGCGACACATCCGAGAGCAGCCGATGCCGGTCCAGCGCCTCGACCTGAATGGACACCACGAACACCGAATCGGCCGAAGGAGCCCACTCGACGTCGACGAGCCGGTCCTGCTGCTCCAGCAGGGCTGAGGCGTTGGTGCACGTCCTGCGGTGCACCGACACACCACCTCCCCGGGTGATGAAGCCCAGGATCTCGTCACCCGGCACGGGAGTGCAGCAACGGGCCAGCTTCACCCAGACGTCCGACATGCCCGACACCATGATGCCGGCGTTGCCACCGGCCCGGCGCGAGGACGGACGTCCGGTGATCTCGCGGGTGGGAATCTCGGTCTCGGCCAGGTCCTCCACCGCGCCCTCGACCCCGCCGAGTGACGCGACGAGTTTCTGCACGACCGACTGGGCCGAGACGTGACTTTCGCCGACGGCGACGTAGAGGGCGGTGATGTCGGCCAGATGCATCTCGCGGGCGATGGTGACGAGCTGATCACCGCCGAGCAGGCGTTGCATGGGTAGCGACGACTTGCGCATGGCGCGCGTCAGCGCGGTCTTGCCCGCCTCGACGGCGTCCTCGCGACGCTCCTTGGCAAACCATTGACGAATCTTGGTCTTGGCCCGGGGTGAGGCGACGAAGGCCAGCCAGTCCCGCGACGGCCCGGCGCCCTCAGCCTTGGACGTGAAGACCTCGACGGTGTCGCCGTGATCGAGCTCGGTCTCCAGAGCAACGAGTTTGCCGTTGACGCGGGCACCGATGCAACGGTGCCCGACGTCGGTGTGCACCGCGTAGGCGAAGTCGACCGGGGTGGAACCGGCGGGCAGGCCGATGACGTCCCCCTTCGGCGTGAACACGTAGACCTCGCGGGCGCCGAGGTCGAAGCGCAGGGTGTCGAGGAACTCCCCCGGCTCCTGCGCCTCGCGCTGCCAGTCGAGCAGCTGGCGCAACCAGCCCATCTCGTCGCTGACGGCGGCCGGTGTGGAAGCCGTCGCGGCGGCGTCCTTGTACTTCCAGTGCGCGGCGATGCCGAACTCGGCCGTGCGGTGCTGCGCCTGGGTGCGGATCTGCAACTCCACCGGCTTACCGCCCGGGCCGATCACCGTCGTGTGCAACGACTGGTACATGTTGAATTTCGGCATCGCGATGTAATCCTTGAACCGGCCGGGGACGGGCTGCCAGTTCGCGTGGATCACTCCTAGCGTGCCGTAGCAATCCCTTTCGGAATCGACCAGAACTCGGATGCCGACCAGGTCGTAGATGTCGGTGAACTCGCGTCCGCGCACGATCATCTTCTGGTAGATCGAGTAGTAATGCTTCGGCCGGCCGTACACATCGGCGTTGATCGAGCCGGCCTTCAGATCGGACTTGACCCGCTCGATGACCTGATTGAGGTAGACGTCGCGCTGAGGTGCTCGCTCGGCGACCAGCCGCACGATCTCGTCGTAACGCTTGGGGTACAGGGTGGCGAAGGCGAGATCCTCCAGTTCCCACTTGACGGTGTTCATGCCCAGGCGGTGCGCCAGCGGGGCCAGCACCTCCAGGGTCTCGCGCGCCTTGCGCTCCTGCTTGGCCGGCGGCAGGAATCGCAGGGTCCGCATGTTGTGCAGCCGGTCGGCGAGTTTGATCACGAGCACCCGGGGGTCGCGTGCCATGGCGACGATCATCTTGCGGATCGTCTCGGCCTCGGCGGCCTCGCCGAACTTCACCTTGTCGAGCTTGGTGACGCCCTCGACGAGGTGGGCGACCTCAGCCCCGAACTCCTCGGCGATTTCCTCGGTGGTGAGCCCGGTGTCCTCGACCGTGTCGTGCAACAGGGCGGCGACCAGGGTGGTGGTGTCCATTCCGAGCTCGGCGAGGATCGTCGCCACGGCGAGCGGGTGGGTGATGTAGGGATCGCCCGACTTGCGCAGCTGGCCGCGGTGGCGTTCCTCCGCGACGTCGTAACCGCGCTGCAGCAGTTTCGCGTCGACCTTGGGATGCGCGGCCCGGTGCACAGCGAGTAGCGGCTCGAGGACGGGCCGGACGGCGGCCGAGCGCTGCGGAGTGACGATGCGACGCGCTACCCGGTCCCGGATGCGGCGCCGGTGCGCGGTCGAGTTGGGCTGGGGCGGCTGGGGCGGCTGGGCCGCGGCCGGCGATCTGGGGGGAGACGGCGGCGCCGCGGGCGCGGGCGCAGAGGCGGAGGCGGAACTGGGCGGCGCGACGGGAGCCCCGCCGGCCGCGGCCGCGCCGGCGATAGCGCGCGCCGACCTGCCCTCGGTCGAGGAACCGGGGGCAGGTGTGTTGGCCTCGGTCGTCAGCGGAACCTCCGGGTGTGCACCTCAGAACAACTGGTTGCGCTTGCAGTCTATGCCGATGGCGGGTCCGCCTTCAGCGGATCGATCACGGTAGCGGGTCAGTGGCCCGGCGGCGTCACAGCACCAGGAGGGAGGTGAGGTCCTGACCTTCGAGCCGCTGCCGTCCGTTGAGGAAGGACAGCTCGACGAGGACCCCGACGCCGGTGATCGTCGCGCCCGCACGGGTGAGCAGTTCGATGGTCGCGGCCAGCGTTCCACCGGTGGCCAGGACGTCGTCGACGAGGTAGACGCGCTTGCCCTCCAGCAGCCCGACCGGGACCTCGATCTCGGCGCTGCCGTACTCCAGCTCGTAGCGGGCGCTCACCGTCGGCGGAGGCAGCTTGCCGGCCTTGCGTACCGGCACGACGCCGGCATCGACCGCACGCGCCACCGCGGCCGCGACCACGAAGCCGCGGGCCTCGACCCCGGCGATCAGATCCGCCTCGAACGCAGCAGGCAGGTCGGCGAAGGCGTCGATGCAGGCGTTGAAAGCGGCTGCGTCGGCCAGCAGCGGAGCGATGTCCTTGAACAGGACTCCCGGCAGCGGGAAGTCGGGAACATCGCGCAGCATGCTGTCGATCAGCTGCGCGAGTTCCTCGCCGCCGAGGCCACGACCGTCCGCGGCTGCCGTCACGGGCGTTTCCGGGGCTGTTTACGACTCGGCCGGGCGCCTGGGCGCGGAGCTGGTGCCGGGGTACCGAGAGTCGCCGGCCGGTTGACCTCGACCCCCGCGGCGCCGGCCAGGACGGGCTCACCCGACTTGGCGGCAGCGGCGCGCTTGGCCGCGACCCGCTTGGCCAGAGCCTTGCTCTCGGCTTCCCGTTCCTTCAGCTCCACCACGATCGGCGTCGCCAGGAAGAGTGAGGAGTACGCACCGACCGCCAGCCCGATGAACAGAATCAGCGCCAGGTCCTTGATGGTGCCCACGCCGAGGAGACCGGCACCGACGAACAGCAGACCGGCCACCGGAAGCAGCGAGATGAGCGAGGTGTTGATGGACCGCATCAGCGTCTGGTTGACCGCGAGGTTGGCGGCCTCTCCGTAGGTCATGCGCGCGGTCGCGCCGAGATCCCTGACGTTCTCGTTCACCTTGTCGAACACGACGACGGTGTCGTACAGGGAGAAACCAAGGATGGTGAGCAGGCCGACGATGGTCGAGGGTGTCAGCTCGAAGCCCACGATCGAATAGATGCCGGCGGAAATGATCAGGTCGTGCAGGAGGGCGACCAGCGCCGCAATGCCCATCTTCCACTCGTAGCGGATGGTGATGTAGATGAACACCGCGATCAGAAAGACGATCAGACCCTGGACGGCCTTCTTGGTGATCTCGCTACCCCAGGTGGAGGACACCGAGTCGACCGTGATCGAGCTGGCGGGGATCTTGAGCTGACCGGCCAGGGCGTTCTTGACCGCGGTCTGCTCGGTCTGGCTGATCTCCTTGGTCTTGATGATCACCGAACGGTTGCCGCCGTTGCCGACCTGCTGGGCGGCGCCGTCGGCGTGCACGGGACCCTTCGACATCGCGTTGTCGACCGTGGTGGCGGTGACGCCGCTGCCGCCGGGGACTTGGAACTGGGTGCCGCCCTTGAAGTCGATCCCCACGTTGAAGCCGCGCAGGAGAAAGCTCAGCAGGCACACGAGGACGAGCAGCAGCGAGGCCGCGTACCACCGGCGACGGGTCCCGATGAAGTCGAACCGGGTTTCACCGCGATAGAGCTTGGATGCGAGTCCCATCACTTCTCCCCGTTCTGCTGCGCGCGTTGGGCGGCCCGTCGGGCGGCGGCCCGTTCGGCCGCGGTGGTGGCTGTAGCGGTGGGCTCATCGGCAGGCCGGCCCTTGGGGACGGTGACCGAATCGCCGTCCGCCGCGCCGGGCACGTCGCCGTCTGGTTCGGGCTCGGCGATGTCCGGGCGGGCGTGGGCCGCGGCAGGCTTGCCCCGGACAACCCTCGCCTTCGTCGGGGTCGGCACGTCGGCACCCGCCCGCGCCCGGTGCCGGGCGACCTCGGCTTCGAGCCGATCGGCTTCCTGATCGAGTTCTTCCTCGGCGGTGAGTTCGTCGGCGCCTCGGCGTTGCCGGGCCGGCTTCTCGTAACGGGCGATGCCACCGGCCCGCGCGTGGTTGAGGCCGGTGAAACGAGCCGAGCCGAACGCGGCGCTGCGAGAGAAGAGCGAGACCATCGGGTGGGTGAACAGGAAGACCACGATCAGGTCGAGGATCGTCGACAACCCGAGGGTGAACGCGAAGCCCCGAACCTCACCGGCAGCGAAGTAGTACAGGATGATCGCGGCGAGGAACGACACGAAGTCGGCGGACAGGATCGTCCGGCGCGCCCGGTCCCACGCGCGCGGGATCGCGACCCGGGCTGTTCGCCCTTCGTGCACTTCGTCCTTTATTCGTTCGAAGAAGACGACGAACGAGTCGGCGGTGATACCGACGGCGACGATGAAACCGGCGATACCGGCCAGGGTCAGGGTGAAGTCGATCTGCTTACCGAGGATGACGAGCATCGCGTACGTCAACGCACCGGAGACGACGAGCGACGCGATGGTCACCAGCCCGAGGGCGCGGTAGTAGAACAGCGAGTAGATGATGACCAGCGCAAGGCCGATACCGCCGGCGAGCAGGCCAGCCTTGAGCTGATCGGTACCCAGCGTCGCTGAGATATCGGTGTTCGTCAGGGTCTTGAAGTTCAGAGGCAAGGCGCCGTACTTCAGGGCGTTGGCCAGATTCTTGGCCTGGGTGTCGGTGAACTGCCCAGTGATCTGGGTCGACCCGGTGATCGTCGACTGGATGGTCGACGTCTGATAGACGAAGCTGTCGAGCGTGTCGGCAACCTGATCGGCGGGCGTTGCCGTGACCGCTCCGTTGTTGACGTTGTGTTTGGCGGTGTAGTCCGCCCACTTCTTCTGGCCCGAAGGCTTGAAGTCCAGGCTCACCGACCAGATTCCGGTGCTGTCGACCACCGCCTGGGCCGACTTGATCTCGGTGCCCTTGACGATGACCGAACCGAGCAGGTACTTGGCGCTTCCCCCCTGGTCGCAGGTGATCAGCGGCTGATCCACGTCGTCCTTCGGGTACACATTCGGGTTGCACACCCACGCCGCGACCATGCTCTGCAGGAACTGCTGGTGGGTGCTGTCGAGCGCGGCGTACGCCGCGGCGTCCTTCGGCGGATCGGTCTTGAACTGCTTGCGGTACGTGGCCCAGATGTCGATGATGCGCGTCGACGTGTCAGCCCCCGTCGAGCTCGACGACGCCGACGACGTTGCCAATGGTGAGGCCGATGCCGCGCTTGTCGTCGGGGACGAGGCCGAGGGCGAGGCGGTGGCCTTCGCGGGCGTGCCGGTCGAACCCGCCGCGAGCGGAACGACCCGTCCCGCCGGAGACGGAGAGGTGCTGCTCGAGGTGGCGGGCTTGGCGGTCGACCCGGTAGAGGTGGCCGGTTTCGACGTGGCGCTGCCACTCGGTTTCGCCGTGGAACCGGTACTCCCCGACGCTGACGCGGTGGGTGAGGTCGAGGCCGAGCTCGCTGCGACCGGGTCGATCATGAGCGGGCGAAGCTGCAGCTGGAACGCTCGGCCGACCGAGTCCAGCGACTTGTTGTTCTTGCCCGGGACGGAGACGACGATGCGGTCACTGCCCTGGATCTGCACTTGGGCCGATGACACGCCGAGGCCGTTGACGCGGTCGGTGATGATCTGCTGGGCGAGCTGCATGGACGCCTTGGACGGGGCCTTACCGTTGGCCGTGGCTTGCAGCACGACTTGCTTGCCGCCCTCGAGGTCGAGCCCGAGCTTGGGGGTCTTGTTGCTGCCCGGCCAGAACACGATGGCATAGAGCACGGCCATGAGGGCCAGCAGCGCGGTGAAGTATCGGCCGACGCGCAGCGTTCCGGCAGTAGGTGGCACGGAAGATGTTCTCCTCGTAATCGACAGCACGTACGACCCGCACAGCTTGGGCGCAGGTGCTCAGCCCCACCGGGACTGTGTCGCTAGCAGGGCTCGCCGGACAGTATGACCGACGTGAACCAGATTCACATCAGCGACTGACCGGCTCTTCACTTCAGACCGGACTCCTCCGGTCCGTTTCCGGTGGCGCCACCGACCCCCGGACGGTACTGACCGGGCAGTTCCTGGGCCTGCCGAAGGGCGGCGATGGCCCATTTCACCTCGACGCCCCTGGCGATCGACAACAGCGCCGTGTCGTCCTCGGGGTTGACCGAGACGACGGTGCCGTAGAGGCCGGAGGTGGTCATGACCTCCGCGCCCGGGTGCAGACTGTCGCGCCTGGTCGCGTCCGCGCGGGCGGCCCGGTCACGATTGCGCCGGTTGAAGGCGATCAACCCCACGAAGATGAGGGCGATGATGATCAGCGGCACGATCTCGGCCAGCACGAATACCCTCCCGGCATGTTGTCAGGCCGATCGGCTCGGGCCCGGACCCGTCCACAGTAGTCGGAGTGACGGATGCGTCGGTCAGGAGTCGAACAGCGTCGGTCCGGCAAAGCCGCCCGTGCCCGAGCCCGGTCCCGCGGACGGGGACGAGGGCGGCGTCAATCCGAGGTGGTGCCAGGCCGCCGGGGTGGCCACCCGTCCCCGGGGAGTGCGGGCGAGCAGGCCGGCGCGCACCAGGAACGGTTCGGCCACCTCCTCGACGGTCTCGATCTCCTCGCCGACCGCGACCGCCAACGTGCTGACGCCGACCGGTCCCCCACCGAAACGCCGGACCAGCGCGTCCAGGACGGCCTTGTCCAAGCGGTCCAGGCCTAGTTCGTCCACGTCGTAGACCGCCAGGGCGTCGTGGGCGACCTGGGAGGTGACCACCCCGTCCGCCCGCACCTCGGCGAAGTCTCGGACCCGGCGCAGGAGCCGGTTGGCGATCCGCGGCGTTCCCCGGGAGCGGCTGGCGATCTCCGCGGCTCCGTCTCCGGTCACGCTCACCCCCAGCAGCTGAGCCGAGCGGGTCAGCACGTGCTCGAGTTCGTCGGTGTCGTAGAAGTCCATGTGCGCGGTGAAACCGAAGCGATCCCGCAACGGACCGGTCAGCAGGCCGGCGCGGGTGGTCGCACCGACGAGGGTGAAGGGGGCGAGTTCCAACGGGATGGCGGTCGCGCCGGGTCCCTTGCCGACGATGATGTCGACCCGGAAGTCCTCCATCGCCATGTACAGCAATTCCTCGGCGGGGCGGGCGATGCGATGGATCTCGTCGATGAACAGGACCTCACCCTCGGTGAGGCTCGTGAGCAGCGCGGCGAGGTCACCCGCCCGTTCTATCGCGGGCCCGGACGTCAGGCGGAACGGGGCACCGAGCTCCGCCGCGATGATCATGGCCAGGCTGGTCTTGCCCAGCCCCGGCGGCCCCGACAACAGCACGTGGTCGGGCGGGCGGTTGCGTCGCAGTGCGCTCTCCAGCACGACCTGCAGCTGCTCGCGCACCTTGGGCTGGCCGACGAACTCGGACAGGTGCTTCGGCCGGAGGCTGGCCTCGATGTCGGTCTCGTCGACTTCGGGCAGCGGCGAGACCACATCGCGATCGAGGTTGCCGTCCATCGCTCAGCTCACCGCCTTCTCGTTCACCGACACGTCGCCCGGGCCCGGCCGCCGACGCGCGGTGCTCAGCGGTTCGCGGCCGATCACCGGGTTCGGCCGAGCAACTGGATCGCCCGACGCAGTATCACGGCAACCTCGGGATTGTCGGCGGAATCCGCCGCGACCGTGTCGATCGCCTCCGCCGCTTCCTTGCCGGTGAAGCCCAGCCCGGCCAGTGCATGCAGGACCTGGTCCTTCCACGGGGCGATGGCGGTGACGCCGGCGAGTTCGGAAGCGCCGCTGTCCGAGCCGTCGATCGCCCCGATCCGGTCCCGCAATTCGATGACGATCTTCTCCGCACCCTTGCGGCCGATTCCGGGGACCTTCACCAGCGCGGTGTGATCGGCGGTCGCGATGGCCCGGCGCACCTCGCGGGGCGGATACACCCCGAGAATGGTCTGGGCCAGCTTAGGCCCGACGCCGTTGGCGGTCTGCAGCAGCTCGAACAGCGACCGCTCGTCGTCGTCGGAGAACCCGTACAGCGTCAGGGAATCCTCACGTACGACGAGGCTCGTGGCCAGCCGGGCGTCGTCACCGACGCGAAGCCGCGCCAGGGTCCCCGGCGAGCAGGAGACCGCCAGCCCGACGCCGCCGACCTCGACCACCGCTCCGTCCGGCCCCAACGCGGCGACTCTGCCGTGCACACTCGCGATCATGGTGTGACCTCCTCAGCTGGCTTTTCCGGGGGCGGGGTCGTTGCCGGTTTCACCGGCGCACTCCAGCAGCCGCGCGGACGGCCGCCGCGTCGAGACGGTTGAGCGCGGTCCCCCGCCAGATATGACAGATGGCCAGCGCGAGGGCGTCAGCAGCGTCGGCAGGCGTCGGACGCGCGGGCAACTTCAACAATCGGGTGACCATCGTGGTGACCTGGGCCTTGTCCGCCGTCCCTGATCCGGTGATGGCGGCCTTGACCTCCGACGGCGTGTGCAGGGCGACCCGGATGCCCCGACGGGACGCGGCCACCAGCGCCAGGCCCGAGGCCTGGGCCGTGCCGGTCACGGTCCGCAGGTTCTGCTGGGCGAAGACGCGCTCGACCACGACCGCGTCGGGTGCGAACCGCTCGACCGCGGCCTCGATGCCGTCGAAGATCGCCAGCAGCCGCAACCCGAGATCGTCGCCCGGCGGGGTGCGCAGAACGTCCACATGCACCATGGTGAGCGCACGACCGGGCGCACCGTCGACAACCCCGATCCCGCAGCGGGTGAGGCCGGGGTCGACGCCGAGGACGCGCACGCTCACTCCCCCGCTCTGCAATCGAATGGACGTTCGACAGACTACCGGGGGACCGCCTCGGCGGGATCGTCCGACACGCCTGCGGGACCGTCCCGACCGGCCGATGCCCGCGCCGGCAGACCGACGCCCGACCCGGAGCTCGGATCGGCGGCGGCCCGGCCGGTCACGATCGGCGTCCTGGGCACGAAATAGGCCAGCAGCGTGGCCGCGACGAAGCCGATCCCACCGTTGCTCACCACGCCGGCGGCCAGCGTGGCCGCGCCGGTGATGACCGACAGCAGCAGCGGACCCCCGCAGCTGCCCAGATCGGACAGGAAACGCCAGATCCCGAGGAACGCCGGTCGGGCATGAGCGGGGGCGTAGTCCGCGCCGAGCGTCATGACCATGCCCGAGCCGATGCCGTTGCCGAAACCGAGCAGCAGCGCGAGGACCAGCAACCAACCGACGTGGTGACACAACGGCACCAGCATCAGCGAGGCGCCGAGCAGCAGCATGGAGGGCAGCACCACCCACAGCCGCCCCTTGCGGTCCATGACCTTGCCGGCCGGGTAGAACACGGCCATGTCGACAGCGCCGGCAACGCCGTAGATGAGCGAGTTCGCGGTGGGGCTCAGTCCGATGTGCTCGGCCCATAGCGGCAGGACGACCTGGCGCGACGCCCGGACCGCGCTGATGAGGATGACGCCGATACCGATGGTCAGGAACAGCCGGCGATGCGAGCGCAGCACGGCCCGGATCGTGGTTGTCTCGGGCTCCACCTCCGTCGACCTGACGGTGGACACGAGATCGGCTGAGAACAGGCCGATGCCCCCAGCGGTCAGCGCGGCGACGAGCCCGACGGCGTAGGCGGCGCGGATCCCCCACTGGTGGATCGCGGCGGCAGCGAGGAACGGGCCGATGAAGACCCCGACGCGGGCGCTTCCGCCGAGCGAGGACAGGGCCCGCGCGCGCCACCGAACCGGCACGTTCTCGGTCAGGAAGGACTGTCGAGCGAGGGAGAACACCGCGTTGGCGAAGCCGATCAGCAGCATGGCGACCGCGAGGACGGCAACGTCGGGGGCAAGCATGGCCACCAGCATCGCGCTCGCGCTCACGCCGCTGGCCAGCACGATCGCGAAGCGCTCACCCAGGCGTTGCGTGATCATCGCCGAGGGGATGTTGCTGACCAGCGAGCCGATTCCGATGAGGGCGTAGACGACCGACGCGGCAGCCACACTGGCACCCAGGTGCAGCGCCGTCAGGGCGACGACGGGCAGCACCGCGCCCTCGGCGGCTCCGAACATGATCGCGGGACCGAATGCGGGTAGCGCGATAGACCTCAGCGAGAAGGGTGCCTCATCGGTCTCGGTCATCAGCGCAGCGGGCGGTTTCCTGGTCAGGGACAGGCCTACAGATTTTGCTTAGCCAAGCGTACTACCGGCCGCACCCGTGAGATCGGCGGGCCTCGCAGGAGAAGTCTCATAGAGTGGACGTCCAGACCCCGATCGAGCAGGAGCCCTCGGCCCGATGAGCTATCCGTTCCGCCAGCCCCGTCGCGCCGCGATCCGTCCCAGCCCGATCTTCCTGGGCGTGCTGGCCCTGGCCGTCGCGACCGGTGGCTATGTCTACGCCGTCGGCAACACGCTGACCCGGACGACCCAGTTCCTGGCGTTCCTGTTCGTCGTGGGTGCCTGGATCGTCAGCCTCTGCCTGCACGAGTTCGGTCACGCGTTTCTGGCCTGGCGGTTCGGGGATCGCGAGGTCGAGACCCGCGGCTACCTGACCCTCAACCCGCTCAAGTACGCCAATTGGGTGCTCAGCCTGCTCTTGCCGGTGTTGTTCATCATGGTCGGTGGGATCGCGCTGCCCGGCGGGGCGGTCTACCTGCACCACCACTATTTCCGCACGAAACTCCAGCGCTCGCTCGTCAGCCTCATCGGACCGGCCGCCAACGCGGTGCTCGGTGTCCTGCTCATCCTGCTCGCCCGCGACAGTCTCATCGCGAACCACCGGGTCTTCTTCGCGATGGTGTCGTTCGTGGCCAGCCTGCAGATCATGGCGGCGATTCTCAACGTGCTCCCGATCCCAGGGCTCGACGGTTACGGGGCGATCGAGCCGTACCTCAGCCCGCAAACCCAGCGATCGTTCGAGCCGGTCAAGCCGTTCGGAATGCTCGGGCTGTTCGTACTGCTGCAGGTTGCCTCGCTGAACCGGTTCTTCTTCGACATCATCTACGGGATCTTCTCCGCCGTCGGCGGCAATCGCAGCGCCGCCTCGCTCGGCTACGACATCATGCGGTTCTGGATCGCCTGAGCCCACAGGGGCCCTCGCCGGTCGGCCGCGGGATGGACGGGGAGGCCGTCCCCGCTCCAGCGTCCCCAGCGCCCAGGGCTCAGCCGACCGCTTCCATGACCTCGTCGGAGACGTCGAAGTTGGCGTAGACGTTCTGCACGTCGTCGGAGTCCTCCAGCGCGTCGATCAGCTTGAAGACCTTGCGCGCACCGTCCTCGTCGAGGGGAACCTGCACACTGGGCAGGAACGAGGAGTCCGCCGAGTCATAGTCGATGCCCGCTTGTTGCAAGGCGGTGCGGACGGCGATGAGATCGGTCGCCTCGCTGATCACCTCGAAACTGTCACCGATGTCGTTGACCTCCTCGGCGCCGGCCTCGAGGACCGCGAGCAGGACGTCGTCCTCCGACAGGCCGGTCTTGGGCACGATCACCACACCCTTGCGGCTGAACAGGTACGACACCGACCCGGGATCGGCCATGTTGCCGCCGTTGCGGGTCATCGCGGTACGAACCTCGGTCGCCGCCCGGTTGCGGTTGTCGGTCAGGCATTCGATGAGCAGCGCGACACCGGACGGGCCGTAGCCCTCGTAGGTGATCGTCTCCCAGTCGGCGCCGCCGGCCTCGGCCCCGGAGCCGCGCTTGACCGCGCGGTCGATGTTGTCCAGCGGAACCGAGGACTTGCGAGCCTTCTGAATGGCGTCGTAGAGAGTCGGGTTGCCGTCCGGGTCACCGCCGCCGGTGCGAGCCGCAACCTCGATGTTCTTGATCAGCTTGGCGAAGAGCTTGCCGCGCTTGGCGTCGATGCCGGCCTTCTTGTGCTTGGTCGTCGCCCATTTTGAGTGACCACTCATGAGGTGGCACCCCCTCTCTGCTCCGGGAGCACGCCCGCGGATCGCGCGCCGTCCCTCACCATCCGAACGAAGTATTCGTGCACTCGCGCGTCACCCGTGAGTTCGGGATGGAACGAGGTGGCCAGCAGGTGCTGCTGGCGAATCGCGACCACTTTACCTGCGGCCGGTCCCGTCGTGACGGTGGCCAGCGGGGTGGCGTCCGGACCCACCGACTCGACCCAGGGCGCGCGGATGAACACAGCCGTGAACGGACCGCCGTCGATGCCCTCGACGCTGACCTGCTCCTCGAAGGACTCGACCTGACGGCCGAAGGCATTGCGCCGCACGGTCATGTCGATGCCACCGAAGGTGGTCTGGTCGGCCGTGCCGTCCAGAATTCGGTCGGCGAGCAGGATCATCCCTGCGCACGACCCGTAGGTGGGCATTCCCCCGCTGATGCGCTTACGCAGCGGCTCGACCAGATCGAAGTGCTGCGCCAGCTTGATGATCGTGGTGGACTCCCCACCCGGAATAACCAGGGCGTCGACCTCGTCCAGTTCACGCTCACGGCGCACCGAGATGACGGTGGCACCGGCGAACTCGAGGGCGGCGACATGTTCCTGAACGTCGCCTTGCAGCGACAGCACGCCGATCGTGGGCATCAGTGGGTGTGGGCCTGCTTCTCGCGATGAGCCAGCACGTGGGCGGTGTGGTTGGCGAACTCCTGGGCGTGCTTGGACGTCGTGGGCTTGAGCACAAGTTCGTCCAGCAGTTGCGAGGTCGCAGCCGTCACGGCCAGCACCGCCGCCTCGAACGCCTCGGTGTTCGCCTTGGACGGAGCGCGCATGCCGGCGATCTTGCGAACGTATTGCAACGCCGCCGCCTGAACGTCCTCGGGCGTGACGTGCTCGACGAAGGGCGGTCGCAGGGTGTGGATGTTGCGGCACATAGCGACTACCAGCCGCGCTCGGCCAGGCGGTGCGGCTGCGGGATGTCCTCGACGTTGATCCCGACCATGGCCTCGCCCAGGCCGCGAGACACCTTCGCGATCACGTCGGGGTCATCGAAGAACGTGGTTGCTTTGACGATCGCCTCGGCGCGCTGGGCCGGATTGCCGGACTTGAAGATTCCCGAGCCGACGAACACGCCTTCGGCGCCCAGCTGCATCATCATGGCCGCGTCGGCCGGTGTTGCGATGCCGCCCGCGGTGAACATCACGACCGGCAGCTTGCCGGTGCGGGCCACCTCGGCCACCAGCTCGTACGGGGCCTGCAGTTCTTTTGCGGCAACGAAGAGCTCGTCGCCCTTGAGCGAGGTCAGCCGCCGGAGCTCGGCGCCGATGGTGCGCATGTGCGTGGTCGCGTTCGACACGTCACCGGTGCCGGCCTCGCCCTTGGAGCGGATCATCGCCGCGCCCTCGGTGATGCGCCGCAGCGCCTCCCCCAGGTTCGTCGCGCCGCAGACGAACGGCACGGTGAACTGCCACTTGTCGATGTGATTGGCGTAGTCGGCCGGGGTGAGCACCTCGGACTCGTCGATGTAGTCCACTCCGAGGGACTGCAGGACCTGCGCCTCGACGAAGTGCCCGATCCGAGCCTTGGCCATCACCGGGATCGAGACCGCGGCGATGATGCCGTCGATCATGTCCGGATCGCTCATGCGGGAAACGCCGCCCTGGGCGCGGATGTCGGCGGGAACACGTTCGAGAGCCATCACGGCGACCGCCCCGGCGTCCTCGGCGATCTTGGCCTGCTCCGCGGTGACCACGTCCATGATGACGCCGCCCTTGAGCATCTCGGCCATGCCGCGCTTCACTCGCGCGGTCCCGACGGTGTGCTCGGAGCCGGAGGATTCGGGCGCAACCCCGTACTGAGAAGTCATGCCGCGATTCTACGTCCGGCCGACCAGGTTCTTTACCAGCCACAGCACAGCGAATGGACCGGTTTCCGTGGCCATTTCGGTCCCCGACCGGGTATATCCCCGGTCGGTGGACCGAAACGAGCACGGATTCGTCAGCTGACGGGCGCGCCCTTCGTGGCCAGCACCACGGTGGCCCCGCCCGGGCGCATGAACAACGGCTTGCCGCGCAGGTCACGGTAGGTCGTGATACCGGTGACCGACGTGCGCGACCAGGTGCCGTTGACGCGCTTACCGTCGCGGAACAACACCACCGGCCCTGAACCGACGGTCTCGGTGAACTGCGACGGGTTGCCCATGACATCGACATCGGCCGGGTTCGTGCGGACGGTGCACAGCTGGACGAGAACGTTCGCGGCCCCGATCGGCGTCCCGTCGGCCGCGATCAGCTTCTGTCCACCGATCGTGCGGGCGTAGCGGTGCGCCGACGGTACGTAGGCGAAGGTGACGGAGGTGCTGCCGACGACGGTGCTGACCGTCGGGGCAGCCTTGGCCCGGGCCAGCTGGGAGTAGGGGGTGGACCAGGTGAAGCCGATGTTCTTGGCGCCGCCGGACTTGGCGTTGGCGGCAATCTGAGCGAGGTTGGCGGTCAGGTTGTACGGCGCCGGACGGTTGCCGTCCCGGCCGAAGCCGGCCGCGCCGCGATCGTTGATGACGCCGGTGACGACGGAGCGGTCGAGGGTCGACAGCGAGTCGCCGCCGCCCCCGGAGGCCACGAGCTGAATCCGGCCGTACTGACTGAGCAACTCCGCGTCGCTGGCCCGCACGCTGCGCACCGGCTCCACCAGCGGGTGGTTGGTGCCGAACACGGCGACCATTCGGGTCAGGCCACCTTCAGCCTGTTCGATGTAGACGACGTCGGCCTTGTCGAGTCCGACCGGCGGCCGTCCGTTCTCGGTGTCGTCGATCTTGACCGCCAGCACCCGGCCCTTGAACGGGGCGCCGACGCCGGTGAGTGGGTTGACGGCAGCGACGGGCTTGGCGGTCGGCTTGCTCGGTGCCGGGGAGGGCGAGGGGGTCGTGGACGCCTTGGGTGTGGACGAGGTCGACGTGGCCGGATTCGCCGCCGGTTTGGCGTCCTTACCGGTCAGCGCGACCGCGGCTGCCGTGCCGAGGACCAGGACTGCGACCACACCCGTTCCGACGAGTGCGGTGCGCTTGGAAATGGCGGGTGCCATGAACTACTCCTCATTCTTCTTCGACCGTTCGGTCTTCCGGTCGTGCGGTCACGGGCAGGGGGAACGGGTCCGGCTCGCCCTCGGTCGGCCCGTCGAACGGGCTGCTGTCATCGATGTCGAAGTACTGCGGCAGCTCCCGGTAGCCCGCCAGGTGCAGCATCCGGGGCATCCGGCGCGCCCGGAGCGTACGAGTGTCGCGCACCGCATCGTTGTAGAACCGCCGAGCGATCACGACTCTCGTAGCTGATTCCGACAGTTCCTCCACCGCGGCGGCCGGTAACAACGCGACGCTGCCGGCCAGCTCACGCAGTGCCCGGCCCAGTCGGTTCTCGGCCGCCGGGCGGTCCCGCTGATCCGGCGCGAGGGCGTGCTGAGCGACCTCGGCGAGTTGGTCGGCCTGTTGCCGGGGCAGTCGGCTGCCGGGCATCTCGGCCACGTGCTGCAACGCCGCCGCGCGCCGGACAAGCTGGGAATCCAGGGCCGCCTGCGCGGCGTCGACCCGCGCGTGCAGCCGATCCAGCCGCGTCAGGGTGAAGCTCACCCAGAGGGTCAGCACGATGGCGACCAGCACGGCCGCGATCAGCCAGCCGACCGACAACATAGGACAACACCCTAGGTCAGCCAGGCGGTGCGCCCGAAATCTCGCGGGCGGCCGGCGCTCAGACCGGGACGGACCCGGCGATAGCGATCTCGTACACGCGCAGGATCTGGGTGGCGACGACGCCCCAGTCGTAGGGACGGACGACTTCGGCGCTGGCCTCGGCCAACTGACCCCGAAGGGCGGGGTCGGCGAGCACCGACTCCAGGGCCCCGGCCAGGGCGGCGGCGTCGCGCGTCGGGAACAGCACGCCCGCCCGGCCGTCGTCCAGCACCCGCGAGAACGCGTCGAGGTCGCTGGCCACGATCGCCGTCCGGGCGGCCATCGCCTCCAGCAGGATGATGCCGAAGCTCTCCCCGCCGGTGTTCGGCGCCACGTAGACGTCCACGCTGCGCAGCAGGCTCGCCTTCTCCGGCTCGCTCACCATGCCGAGCATCCGCACCGCCCCGCTCAGCTCCTGCGGCAGCTCGCGTAAGAAATCGTCCTCATCGCCCCGCCCGGCCACCAGCAGCTCGATGCCCGGGCGCGTCACGATCAACTCCTGCAGGGCCTCGAGCAGCACGCTCATCCCCTTGCGGGGCTCGTCGTAGCGACCGATGAACCCGACCGTGCCGCCCCGGACCGGGTCCCGCGGGTAGCCGGCCAGCGGCTCGGCCTGGGCGTAGGCGGACACGGCGACGCCGTTCGGGATCACGACGGCGTCCGCCCCGAGGTGAACCATGATCATCTTGCGGGCGGCCTGGGAGACCGCGATCCGGCCCGACAGGCGCTCCAGAACGGCCTGCACCACGCCGTCGAACATGGCCAGGAAGCGGGACCGCTCCGAGGACGAGTGAAAGGTCGCCACCAGCGGAGCGTCGGCCAGCAGCACGGTGAGCAGGGACAGGCTCGGCGGCGCCGGCTCATGCACGTGCACGACGTCGAACTCACCGTCACGCAGCCAGCGACGAACCCGGGTCGCCGAGACCAGGCCGAACTGCAAGCGGGCTACCGAGCCGTTGTAGGGAATCGGCACCGTCTTGCCCGCGGCTACGACGTAGTCCGGCAGAGCGGGCGTGTCCTCGTCGCCCGGAGCCAGCACGGACACGGCGTGTCCGAGGCTGATCAGGGTCTCGGCGAGATCTCGAACGTGGGCCTGCACGCCGCCGGGAATGTCCCATGAGTAAGGGCAGACGATGCCGATCCGCATTGCTCACTCGCCCCCGGCGGAGATAGGTGCGGCCGGTGCGGCGGGTGCGGCCGGTGCGGCCGGTGCGGCGGGTGCGGCCGGTGCGGCGGGTGCGGCCGCCAGCCGGGCCTGGTCCAGATCGGCCAGCCACAGTCGCTGCATCATGTGCCAGTCACTCGGGTGGCGGGCGATCCGCTCGGCGAAGACGTCGGCCAGCGCCTGAGTACCGACCGCCAATTGCTCCCGCAGCCGACCCGGTCCGAGGTCCACGGGAGCCCCGATGTATTGCTCCCACCCGCGGCCACGGTAATTCAGGTGCACGGGGAGCAGGGCTGCTCCGGTGGTCGCCGCCAGCAGCGAGGGTCCGGCCGGCATCCGCGTCGGCTCGCCGAAGAACTCGACCTCGATGCCGCTGCGGGACAGATCCCGGTCAGCCACGAGGCAGACGACCCCGCCGGCCCGAAGGCGCTGCTTGAGCACGTCCAAGGGCGGGTGAGGGCCACCGGTGAGGGCGAGCACCTCCATGCCCAGGCCCTCGCGATAGGCGACGAACTTGTCGAAGAGAGTTTCCGGCTTCAACCGTTCGGCGACCGTGGTGAACGGGTGGCCGCGTTGAATCAGCCACAGACCGGCCACGTCCCAGTTCCCGCTGTGCGGAAGAGCGACCACCACACCGCGTCCCGCGGCCGCCGCCGTCTCGAGGTGCTCGTAGCCCTCGGTGTGGACGTCGGCCAGGACCCGGTCGATGTCCATCGACGGCAGGCGGAAGGTCTCCAGCCAGTACCGGGCGTAGCTGCGCATGCCCTCGCGCACCGCCGCCGCCAGCTCGTCCTCGCTGCGCTGCGGGCCCAGCACCCGACGCAGGTTCTTCCGCAACTGCTGAACCGATCGCCCGTCGCGATGGGTGGCCAGATCCGCCACCCGCTCGAAAGCACGCCGCGCCGCGGGCTCCGGCAGTGCGCGGACGAGCTTCCAAGCCGCCGAGTAGCCGAAGTCGGTCAGGCCGTCGGTGACCCGCTCCCGGGAGGGCAGGGACTTCACGAACCGAGCCCGGCCGCCGGTTGTGCGCGGGCCTGCTTGTAGACGGTCGCGAACCGCTGCGCCACCGTGATCGTCGATGCCGCGACGAGCAGCCACAACGCGATCGCCTGGGCGTAGGGCACCTGGAAGGGCCAGCCGGTGAGCCCGGTGCCCACGAGCACGATCACGAGACGTTCGGCGCGTTCGGCGATCCCGACGTTGGCGGTCATGCCCATTCCTTCGGCGCGAGCCTTGATGTAGGACGTCAACGACCCCAGGACCAGGCAGAGCAGGCTGGCGGCAAGCAGGGCGGGGTGGTCGTGCCGGGCGAACCACCAGGCCAGCGTCGCGAACACCGCCGCGTCGGCGATCCGGTCGCAGGAGGAGTCGAGCACCGCGCCGAACCGGCTACTCAGACCGGCTACCCGGGCGATCGCGCCGTCGACCATGTCGAGCATCACGAAGAACCAGATGAGCAGCGTGCCGGTGAAGAAACTGCCGCGCGTATAGAAGCCGAGGGCAGCGGCCGTGGCGCCGATGGTGCCGAACACCGTGACCATGTCCGGGGTGACGCCGGCGTTGGCCAGTGACCGCCCCAGCGGGTCGACGACCTTGGACAGCGGGGCCCGGAGCACATTCAGCACTGCCCAAAGATACCGGCCCGGGGGTTGTCCTCCGCCCGGCGTGGGTGTCGAATGCGATCAGGCGAAATCGAGGTGATCGATGATGTCGATGAAGACAGCGGGCAAGACGGCGAGCAAGGCACCAAATGTGCGCGCGGGCATCCGTCCGGCGAGCCGTCCGGCCGAGATCCGCAATGTCGCCCTGGTCGGCCATTGCGGCGTCGGCAAGACGACGCTCGTCGAGTACCTGCTCGCGCACGTCGGCATGATCGGCCGCGCCGGTTCGATCGCGGAGGGGACCACGGTCTGCGACGCCGATCCGGTCGAAGTGGCCCAGCAGCGTTCGGTCTTCCTGGCGGCCTGCCCGATCCAGTACGGCTCCGGGGAGACCGCGGTGCGGATCAACCTGCTCGACACGCCGGGCTTCGCCGATTTCGTCGGAGAGCTGCGGGCCGGCCTGCGCGCCGCGGACGCCGCGTTGTTCGTGGTTTCGGCCGCAGACAGTCTCGACGAGACGACCCTCGCGCTCTGGGAGGAGTGCGCCGCGATCGGCATGCCCCGGGCGGTGGTGGTGAACCGGCTCGATGCGCCGCGCGCGGACCTGCCCGCCACCCTGGCCGCCTGCCGGGACGCCTTCGGCGAGTTGGGTGGCAATGCCGTGCTGCCGCTGTATCAGCCCGGCCCGGACGGGGACGGCCTGGTCGGATTGCTGTCCAGCGCGCAGGACGTCTTCGCCGAGGACCGATCGGCCCTCATCGAGGCGGTGATCGCCGAAAGCGAAGATGAGACGCTCCTGGACCGGTACCTGTCCGGAGCGAGCTTGGACCCCGAGATGCTCTCGCACGATCTGCACACCGCAGTCGGACGGGGGCATTTCCATCCGGTCATCCCGGTGTCGGCGACGACCGGTCTGGGACTGAGCGAGCTGCTGGAGCTGATGGTCAGCGGATTCCCGACGCCACTGGAACGACCGGCACCGGTGTGCACCACGCCCGATGGCCAGACGTTGCCCGAGCTGCACTGTGACCCGGACGGGCCGTTGGCCGGCGAGGTCGTGCGCAGCTACCTCGATCCGTACCTCGGACGGGTCTCACTGGTCCGGCTGTTCTCGGGCACCGTCCGCGCCGATACCGCGCTGCACGTCTCCGGTCACGGGGGCGAGTCACGAGGCCATCCAGATCACGACCTGGACGAGCGGTCCGCGGCGCTGCTCAGCTGCGCACTGGAACCCATCGATGCGGCGGTCGCCGGTGACCTGTGCGTGATCGCCCGGCTGGCCACTGCCGAAACCGGCGACACCATCTCGGCGCAGTCGTACCCGATGCTCATCCAGCCCTGGGTCATGCCCGACCCGCTGTTGCCGATCGCCCTCCGGCCGGCGACGCCGAACGACGAGGACCCGTTGGCCAAGGCGCTCAACCGGCTCGCCGCCTCCGATCCGGGGCTGCGGATCGAGCGCAACGCACACACCGGGCAACTGGTGCTGTGGTGTCTGGGCGAGGCACACAGCGAGGTGGTCCTGGCCCGGCTACGGGCCGGCGGCGCCGCGCTGGTCACCGAACCCGTCCGGGTGGAGTTGCTGGCGACCTTCGCCGACACCGCCCGCGGCCACGGCCGGCAGGTCAAGCAGTCCGGGGGCCACGGCCAGTACGCCGTCTGCGATCTGGAGATAAGCCCGTTGCCCAGGGGCAGCGGTGTCACGTTCGTCGACAAGGTCGTCGGCGGCGCGGTGCCCAACCAGTTCATCCCTTCGGTGGAGAAGGGCGCCCGTGCCCAGCTGGCGCACGGCATCACCTCGGGTGTCCCGGTCACCGACGTCCAGGTCACGCTGTTCGACGGCAAGGCCCACAGTGTCGATTCCTCCGACGCGGCGTTCCAGGTGGCCGCCGCCCTGGCGGTCAAGGAAGCAGCGGCCGCAGGCTCGGTCAAGCTCCTCGAACCTATCGACGCGGTCGAGATCATCGTGACCGACGAGCACATCGGCGCCGTCATGTCGGATCTGTCGGCACGCCGGGGGCGGGTCAGCGGCTCCGAGCCGCTCGCCTCGAACCGTCCGGGCAACCGCAGTGTCGTCCGCGCGGAGGTTCCCGCAGTGGAACTGCTCCGCTACCCGATCACCCTGCGCTCGCTCAGCGCCGGTGCCGGGACGTTCCGCCGCAGCTACCTGCGCCACGAGCCGGCACCCGCGGCGGTGGCCGCGGCCATGCTCGGCTGAGGTTCGCGCGCCAGCTCTGACGGCAGGGAGCGCGCAGCGTCTGGTTGGTCGACAGGTTTCCGGTAAGTAACCCGCCGGTAACCCAGTCGTTGAACCGACATCGACCCCTCGACGTCGGTTCAGCGGAAGGCACCAACCACCATGTCCGATCCGGTCCGCAGCACGCAGGGAAGTCCGCGCACCCGCCCGCACCGCGGCCCGCGCCGCCGCCCGTCCGCGCCACGCCACGCGGCGGTCGGCGTGACCAACCCGGGACCGAGCCTCGGCGGCTGGCTGCCGAGCCCGTCGCGGCTGAGCCCGGCGATCCCCAAGGCCCTGCTCGCCGTCGGGGTGGCGCTGGCGCTCGGCCTGCTCACGACGTCCTCGGCCGGTGACGCCCAGACCGGCCGGAAGTCCGCCGACACCGCGACGGCCCAGCGGCCGGGCGCCGGAACCGGCTCCCCCGTCCGCAGCATCACCAGCGTGACCGATCTGTCCCGCGGTGCACCCCGCGGCGCGAAGGTCATCACCGCCCAGCCGGTGAGGGTCGCCAAGCCGCGGGCCGCCGACCCCAGGTCCGTGTCCGCGCTCGCCGCCAACGGCATACCGTCGGTCGCCCTGAACGCCTACCGGGTGGCCGCTGCCCGGATGGCCTCCGTGCAGCCGTCGTGTGGGATCGACTGGTCCCTGCTGGCGGGCATCGGTCGGGTGGAGTCCGATCACGGCCGCTACGGCGGCGCCGCGCTACTGGCGGACGGAACGTCGAGCATCCCGATCATCGGGCAGGCCCTGGACGGCAACAAGTGGGATTACATCGCCGACACCGACGCCGGCCGGCTGGACGGTGACCCGGTCTATGACCATGCGGTCGGTCCGATGCAGTTCATTCCGTCCACCTGGATGGCCTACGGAGCCGATGGGGACGGCGACGGCGTGGCCAATCCGTTCGACATCAACGATGCCGCGCTCGGTGCCGCCCGCTACTTGTGCGCGGCCGGGGGAAATCTGCGCACAGACGCCGGCCAGCGGCGGGCCGTCCTGGCCTACAACCACTCGGATGAGTATCTGGCGCTGGTGCTGGCAACGGCGCGCGCCTACGCTGCGGGCACCCCGATCACGGGGCCGGTCACCGGCAACACGACCGGGCCGCTGCCCCCGGTGGACGCCGGCTTCGTGCCGCCGGTCAACCCCGGCGCGGCCAGCGCGATCGAGCCCGCCGCCACGCCGTCGGCCTCCGCACCCACTACCTCCCGGCGCGGATCCGGCGCCGGCTCTGGGCCTAATTCTGGCTCGGGTTCTGGCTCGGGTTCTGGCTCTGGTTCTCGTTCTGGCTCGGGTTCTGGCTCGGGAACTGCGGCCGGCTCCGGAGCTGCGGCAGGTGGCACAACTTCGGGCTCCGGCTCGCCGGCAGGTGGCGGCGCGGGCGCTGGTGGTGGTGGCGGGTCCACACCGTCTCCGGCTCCGGCTCCGGCCACCTCGCCCGCGGCCGGTGTGCCCTCGGTTCTGCCGACCTCGCCCGCAGCGCCGTCCTCGATCCCCAGCCCCGTGGGCGGGGTGGTCACCAGCACCGTGTGCACGGTGACCGGGTTGCTCGGCAATCTGATTCCGGCGCCGTGTCCGAACCACTGACCGCGCCAGCCAACGGGCGCCGATGCCAGTGACGATGCCAGCCACGATGCCAGCAAACCGGGAGAAGGATCACTAGATGAAACAGGGCGATCAGATTGCCGACTTCGAACTCCCCGACCAGAACGGCAAGAATCGCCAGCTGTCAGAGTTGCTCTTGGACGGGCCGGTCGTGCTGTTCTTCTATCCAGCCGCGATGACGGGCGGGTGCACGAAGGAAAGCTGCCATTTCCGCGATCTCGCCGCGGAATTCGCCGCTCTCGGAGCCCAGCGAGTGGGCATCTCGACCGACTCGATTGCCACCCAGAAGCAATTCGCCGAGCTGAATGGGTTCGACTACCCGCTGCTGTCCGACGCCGACGGCGCCGTGGCCAAGCAGTTCGGGGTCAAGCGGCGCTTCGGCCCGCTGCCGGTCAAGCGACACACGTTCGTCATCGGAACCGACTCCCGCCTGATCGCTGAGATCTCGAGCGAACTCAACATGGATCTGCATGCCGACGAAGCGCTGAAAGTCTTGGCTCGGCCCTAGCTCCTGAGCAACAAGGGCAACCTCAACGTCCGTACGGGTGCAACAAGGGCAACTTCAACGTCCGGACGGGTGCAACGAGGGCAACCTCAACGCCCGGACGCGCGCAACAAGGGCAACCTCAACGCGTGGACGGGTGCAACAAGGGCAACCTCAACGCCCGCACGCGCGCAACAAGGGCAACCTCAACGCGTGGCGGGCCAGGCTTCGGCGATCAGGGCACGGGTCTCGTGCAACAACTGGGGCAACACCCGGGTGTGCCCGACGATGGGCATGAAGTTCATGTCACCGCCCCACCGGGGCACGACATGCTGGTGCAGGTGCGCCGCAATCCCTGCACCGCCGACGACGCCCTGGTTGATCCCGATGTTGAACCCCATCGGGTTGGCCGCAGCGCGCAACGCGATCATCGACTGCTGCACGAACAACGACAACTCCGCACCCTCGTCCGGGGTCAGTTCGGTGAAGTCGGCGATGTGGCGGTAGGGCACCGTCATCAGGTGCCCGGGGTTGTAGGGGTACAGGTTGAGCACGGCGAACACCAGCTCGCCGCGAGCGACGATCAAGCCGTCGTCGTCGGACCGGGACGGGATCTCGCAGAACGGGCAGTGGTGCTCGGCGTCGGACTGCGGCTTGCCCTCGCCCCCGATATAGACCATCCGGTGTGGCGTCCACAGTCGTTGGAAGGCGTCCGGAACTCCGGCGAACTCATACGGCTCAGCGAGCTCGCCGGGATGGGATGCCCCGGACTCGACCGGTGCGGTCACGATCGAGGACCCGTGCCGGCTCCGAAATCGGCCGCGGTCGGCGAGGAATTGACCCGCCGCGCGACGAAGTCGGCGATCTCGGCAACGGCCTGCTCGATGGGGACGCCGTTGCGCTGCTCGCCGTCGCGATAGCGGAAGGACACCGCACGGTTGTCGACATCCTGCGCACCCGCGATCAGCATGAACGGCACTTTCGCCTGCTGCGCCGACCGAATCTTCTTCTGCATGCGCTCGGAGCTGGCGTCCACCTCGACGCGAATTCCGGCCTTCTTGAGGGTGGCGGCGACGTCGAGGAGATAGTCGATCTGGTCGTCGGAGACGGGAATCGCGATCGCCTGGACCGGTGCCAGCCACGCCGGGAACGCACCCGCGTAGTGCTCGGTCAGCACCCCGATGAAGCGCTCGATCGACCCGAACTTGGCCGAATGGATCATGACCGGTTGCTGGCGCGAGCCGTCGGAGGACTGGTATTCCAGTTCGAAGCGCGCGGGCTGGTTGAAGTCGTACTGCACGGTCGACATCTGCCAGGTCCGGCCGATCGCGTCGCGCGCCTGCACGGAAACCTTCGGGCCGTAGAAGGCGGCGCCGCCCGGATCGGGCACCAGTTCCAGTCCCGTGTCGAGCGCCGCCTGCTCAAGCACCGCGGTCGCCGTCTCCCAATCCGAGTCCGACCCGATGAACTTGTCGGAATTAGGGTCGCGGGTGGACAGCTCGAGGTAGAAGTCGTCCAGCCCGAAATCTCGCAACAGGCCCAGCAGGAAGTTCAGCAGCAGCTTGATCTCCCCCGGTGCCTGCTCCGGGGTGCAGTAGGTGTGCGAGTCGTCCTGCGTCATACCCCGTACCCGGGTCAGTCCGTGCACCACGCCGGACATCTCGTACCGGTACACGGAGCCGAACTCGAACAGCCGCAGCGGCAGTTCCCGGTAAGAGCGTCCGCGGGATCGGTAGATCAGATTGTGCATCGGGCAGTTCATGGCCTTGAGCCGGTACTCACTTCCCTCCAGATCCATCGGGGGAAACATCGTGTCGGCGTAGTAAGGCAGATGACCGGAGGTGTGGAACAGGCCGTCCTTGCTGATGTGCGGGGTGTTGACGAAGTCGAAGCCTTCGTCGATGTGCCGCTGCCGGACGTAGCCTTCCAGTTCCCGCCGCAGGATGCCGCCCTTGGGATGAAACACCGCAAGGCCGGACCCGAGTTCGTCGGGGAAACTGAACAGATCGAGCTCGACGCCGAGCTTGCGGTGGTCGCGCTTGGCCGCCTCCTCCAGACGGTTCAGGTACTCCTTCAGCGCGTCTTTCGACGGCCAGGCCGTGCCGTAGATCCGCTGCAGTTGCTCATTCTTCTGGTCACCACGCCAGTAAGCCGCTGCCGTGCGCATCAGCTTGAACGCCGGGATCCGACGAGTGGTCGGCAGGTGCGGACCGCGGCACAGATCGGTCCAGGCCAGCGAGCCGTCCTTGTTGACGTTGTCGTACATGGTCAACCGGCCGCCGCCCACCTGCGAGGCCTCCTCGGCGTCCAACTCCGACGCCGTGTAGTTTCCCGCCTCCGGACTGTCCGCCTCGCCGCCGCCCTTCAGGCCGATCAGCTCGAGTTTGAACTTCTCGTGCGCCAACTCCGAACGCGCGTCGTCGTCGGCGATCTCACGACGGGAAAAGCGCTGCGCCGCCTTGATGATCTCGGTCATCTTCTTCTCGATGGCCGACAGGTCCTCTGGCGTGAACGGCCGAGACGGCAGGAAGTCGTAGTAGAAACCGTTCTCGACCGGCGGCCCGATGCCCAGCAGGGTGTTGGGGAACAGTTCCTGCACGGCCTGGGCCATCACGTGCGCGGTCGAGTGGCGCAGCACGTTCAGGCCGTCCGGCGAGTCGATCGCTACAGGTTCGACGGTGTCCTCGGTCTCGAAGGGAACGTCCAGGTCGCGCAGCGCGCCCGCGGAATCGCGGACCACGACGGCACCCGACGGCCCGTTGACGTCGCTGCCGGCAACACCGGCCGCGGCGGCCGATTCCAGTGCTGCCCGGGGCGTGGTGCCCGCGGCCACCGTCAGAGTCGGCCGGGGATCCGGCTGAGCTGCTGCGGGCGCCACGGAACTGGACACGTTTTCTCCTCGAGTCGCTGCGGGCCGCGCAGGAACGCGCGAACCTCGGGGCTCATGTTAGTGGTGGGCCGAGAACGGATTCCCGGGGCGAGCCCGCACCGGCGATCATTCGCCCAGGGCCAGCGCACGTACCAGCACGTCGATCGCGGGGCGGTCGGCGCCGTCGACCATTCGCTGCACCCGCTCGGCTCGCTCCACGCGCAGGCTGACCCCGGTAAGAGCCAGATCGGTCACGACGTCATCCGGGCTGTAGAGCACCGCGGCGTCCTGGGGGCCGCCGACGCCATCGGTCAGGTTGGTCGAGTCGTGGCCGATGACCAGCAGGGTCCCACCCTGAGCCAGCGCCTCGGCCGCGCGGTGCAGAATCCGGCGGCGCGGCTCGGGCGCGACCTGTAGGTAACAGATCAGGGCCAGGTCGAATGCGGCCGGCTCGGGCTGGTAGTCCAGTAGATCGGCATGGTGCCAGGCGAGCAGTCCGGCGGCGTGACCCAGCACGCCCTCCGCCCGTCGCCGGCCCTTGTCCAGCGCTACCCGGCTGAAGTCGACCACGGTGACCGCCCATCCCGCCTGGGCCAGCCACAGCGCGTTTCTCCCCTCCCCGGCGCCCAAATCCAGAGCACGCCCGGGTGCCAGGTCGGCCAACTCGGTCGCCACGAACTGATTGGGACCACCTGACCAGACGAGCTCGGCGGCGGCATAACGCTCGTCCCAGGCGGCACTGTCCACGCTGCCCATCATGGCTCACGAGGCAATGGGTGGCCACGCGAGGCTACGGTGAGCAGAACAGCCCTGAACTCACAGGCGCCGGAACGAACAGGACGCGACTGCGACATGCGAGTTCTAGTGAGCGGAGCCACCGGCTACATCGGTGGGCGACTGGTGCCACAGCTGATCGAGGCCGGGCACCAGGTACGCGCGATGACCCACACCAAAGGCAGGCTCGACGGATTGCCGTGGGCCGATGAGGTCGAGATCGTCACGGCGGATGCGGCCGAACCCGAGGACCTCGCCAACGCGATGCACGAGGTCGAGGTGGCCTACTTCCTGATCCACTCCATCGGTACCGGGTCGAAGTTCGCCGAACAGGACCGGGTCGTGGCCGAGAACTTCGCGGCCTCTGCCGAGCGAGCGGGGGTCGGCCGCATCGTCTACCTCGGTGGCCTGGCCGACGAGAACGCCGCCGAGGTCTCCGAGCACCTGGCCTCCCGCGCCGAGGTCGGGACCATCTTCCTGAACTCCTCGGTACCTGCCGTCGTACTCCGGGCAGCGGTCATCATCGGCAGCGGGTCCGCGTCGTTCGAGATGCTGCGCTACCTCACCGAGCGGCTGCCGGCGATGATCACACCGAAGTGGCTGAGCACCCGCATCCAGCCGATCGCGGTCCGCGACGTGCTGCGCTACCTCGTCGCGGCCGCGGAATTCCCGGCCGGAATCAATCGCACGTTCGACATCGGCGGCCCGGACGTACTGACCTACCGCGAGATGATGCAGCGCTATGCCGCTGTCGCGGGCCTGCACAAGCGGATCATCGTCGGCTCGCCGTTGCTCACTCCCAGGCTGTCCAGTCATTGGGTCGGCCTCATCACCCCGGTCCCCGCGGCGCTGGCCCGGCCGCTCGTGCAGTCGCTGCGCACCGAAGTGATCTGCCGGGAGGACGACATCGCCGACTATGTGCCCGACCCTCCCGGTGGGCTGCTCGGGTTCGAGGATGCCGTCGCACTGGCGCTGCAGCGGGTGCGCGAGGCGAAGGTGACCACGCGCTGGACGGAGAGCGGGGCGGTCCGGGCACCGAGCGAGCCCTTCCCGTCGGACCCGGACTGGGCCGGAGGGACTCTGTACACCGACGAACGTCGGCGCACCGTGAACGGGACCCCCGAGCAGGTGTGGACCGGCATCGAGCGGATGGGCGGCGAGCAGGACTTCTACGGTCTGCGGTCGCTGTGGCGGGTCCGCGGCCTGGCCGACCGGGTCGCGGGTGGGCCAGGACTGCGCCCGGGGCGTCGTGATCCGAACTCGCTGCGGGTTGGCGACGCACTGGACTTCTGGCGTGTGGAGGAGGTCGCCGCACCGGAACTGTTGCGCCTGCGGGCGGAGATGAAACTGCCCGGAGTGGCCTGGTTGGAATTCCACGTGACCCCGGACGGCGCCCAGCGAAGCGAGATCACGCAACGGCTGACGTTCTACCCGCGAGGGATCGCCGGTCACCTGTACTGGCGGGCGGTCGCCCCGTCGCACCCGCTGATCTTCTCTGCGATGCTGCGGGCGGTTGCGCGCCGAGCCGAGAGCCATTGACGTTCCCACGACCAGGTCCTGGAGCCGCATTCGGGCGAACCTGCTCCGCTCCGTCGGCGAAATGTCTGGGCGGTCCGGGTATTGCGGAAGGTAGACACTCGGCAGTCTGCTCGCGGGCTAGTCAGTCCACTTGATCTGGGCGCATGCTTGGCCCGAACCTGTGCGCCGTTCGGCGCGCAGTGGAGGCGCTGATGAATCCGCAGTTCGGCAAGTTTCGGGGCACTGTCGTCGACAACCGTGATCCGCTGCTGATCGGGCGCATCCTGGTGTCGTGCCCGGCGGTGCTGGGCGAGGAGCCGGCGTGGGCCGAAGCCTGCCTGCCGTTCATGGCGCCCAACACCGGCTTGCTGAACCTGCCACCGGTGGGAGCTTCGGTTTGGATCGAGTTCGAGGCGGGCGATTCCCGGTATCCGATCTGGGCGGGCCAACGGTTGGATGCCAGCAGCCAGTGGCCGGAGGCACAACAGATCAGTCTGACCGGTCCCAGGGGCGAGCGCATCGACATCGACGAGCGCGCCCAGACGATCTCACTTACGCACCCGAACGGCACCAGCGTGGTGGTGTCCGAGGCCGCGGTCCGGATCACGGCGCCCACGTCGGTGGAGGTAACCGCTCCGGTGGTCAGAGTCCGAACCGCTGAGCTGTCGGTCGACGGGACGTTGAGCGCCGCCACCGTCGTGGCCAGCCGCGGAATGGTCTCGCCGAGTTACCAGCAGCGGGCCAACCACTGATATCTCAGCCGGGAATTTCCAGCGCCCGAGCGATCGGAACGCCCGGACGATAGGCCAGGTGCAGGTAGCTCGGTGCCTCCAGCACGGTGAGGTCGGCCGACATGCCGACCCGAAGCGCGCCGATGTCCGCGCGGCGTAGTGAGTGCGCGCTGCCTGCGGTGGCCGCCCACAACGCCTCGGCCGGGGTCAGGCCCATCTCGCGGACCGCGAGCGCGATGATCAGCGGCATCGAGGACGTGTAACACGTACCGGGGTTGCAGTCGGTCGCCAGCGCCACGGCCACGCCGGCGTCGAGGAGCGCGCGGGCGTCGGGATAGGGCGACCGGGTCGCGAACTCCACACCGGGCAGCAACGTCGCCACCGTCTGCCCGCCGGCGAGAGCATCGATGTCGGCAGGTGAGAGGAACGTGCAGTGATCGACGCTGGCCGCGCCCAGCTCGACCGCGAGCTGCACGCCCGGACCGGCCGCAAGCTGGTTGCCGTGCACCCGGAGCTGCAGCCCGGCGGCCCGACCGGCCAGCAGGATCTCGCGGGATTCGTCCCCATCGAAGGCGTGCGCGCTTGCCGGTTCGCAGAACACATCGATCCAGCGGGCCAGCGGTGCGCATGCGGTGAGCATCTCGCCGACGACGAGGTCGATGTAGTGCCGTCGATCGACTCCGGCCGGCACCACGTGGGCGCCGAGGAAGGTCGTTTCCGCACTGAACTCGCCGGCGACGCTCAGCGAGTTGACCTCGTCGGCGACAGACAGGCCGTAGCCGCTCTTGATCTCGACGGTCGTCGTCCCCTGGGCTCGCATCTCCGCGACCCGACCGGCCACCAACGTCCGCAGCTCGGCGACACCGGCGGCCCGAGTGGCGGCCACCGTGGTCGAGATTCCCCCACCGTCGTAAGCGATCCCGGCCATGCGGGCGGCGAACTCGGCGCCCCGGTCGCCGGCGAAGACAAGATGGGAGTGGGAGTCGACGAAGCCGGGGACGACGGCTCGCCCGGCGACGTCGACCCGACGATCGGCCGCCGGGGCAGCCCCGGCGGAGCCCAACCAGCTGATCCGGCCGGCCTCGACGACCACCGCCGCATCGCTCAGCAGACCGAGGGTGCTGCCGTCGCCGACTGCGGAGTCGTTGGTGACGAGCTCGCCGATGTTGTCGACGACGACGCTGCTCATCGCTGCTCCCACAGAGGGGCGATCGCCGCGTTGAGCAACTGCCCTATGTCGCCGAGACGGTGGCGGCCCTGTTGCACGATCGGGCGCCCGTCGACGTAGACGCTGTCGATGTCGCTGGCCGTTGCCGCCAGAAGTAGCTGATCAGCCCGAGCACCCGCGGTACGGACCGTGTCGGCGCGAACGCACACGAGGTCGGCGCGCTGACCGACGGCGATCGTTCCCGCGTCGGCCCAGCCGAGCGATGGGTGGTTGGTGAGCGCACTGAGCAGTTCCTCGGGCCGGAATCGCCCCCGCTGCAGGGTGTTCAGGCGTTCATGCGCCTCCAGGGCCTTGGCCTCCTCGATCAGGTCGACAACCGCATTCTGATCACTGCCCAGGCTCAGCACCGCGCCGGCCTCGCGCAGCGACCGCGCCGGTCCGATGCCATCGGCCAGATCCCGCTCGGTCGTCGGGCAGAAACACGCGGTGCTCCGCCGCGATCCGAGCAGGCCGATGTCCGCTTCGGTGAGATGGGTGGCGTGCACCGCCGTGGTGGCCGCATCCAGGACGCCCTCGTCGTCGAGCAGGGCCGTCGGCGTCCGACCGTAGAAGGCGACGCACGCCTCGTTCTCGGCCGGCTGCTCCGACAGGTGCACATGCAACGGCGATTGCCCTCCGTGGCGCCCGCCCAGCTTCCCGGCCGCGGCGCGGACTTCGCCCAGTACCTCGCGGGGCACGGCCCGGACGGAATGGATCGCCGCGGCCACCCGGAAGCCGTCACTGTCCTGCAGTCGGGTGACGCGGGTCTGCCAGCCGTCGACGTCGCCATCACTGAAGCGCTCCTGCACGGCGTCCAGCGGCAGATGGCCGCCCGCGTCGAGGCCACCGGCCAGGTAGGCCGTGTCCAGCAGGGTGATCCGGATCCCGGCCTCGGCCGCGGCCTGTCGCAGCGCCTCGGCCATCGCGTTGGGATCGTCGTAGCGCAGGCCACCTGGGGCGTGATGCAGGTAGTGGAACTCCCCCACCGTGCTCACGCCGGACAATGCCATCTCGGCGTAGACCGCCCGCGCCAGTTGCAGGTAGGAATCCGGGTCGAGCCGGCGGGCCACGGCATACATCGCTTCGCGCCACGTCCAGAACGTGCCACCGTCGGCGTGCGTACGACCCCGCAGAGCGCGGTGGAAGGCGTGACTGTGGGCGTTGGCGAAACCGGGATACACCACACCGGTGAGTCGCTCGGCGCCGGAGGACGATCCACCCTGCACCACGGCGGAGAATCGACCGTCGGTGACCTCGATGCGAACGTCTCGAGCGAGGCCGCCGGGCAACACGGCCTGCTCGGCGAACAGGGCGGTCATGAGGCTAGGTCCTCGACCACGCTCGCCAGGGCGTGCACGCCGACGACGCAATCGTCGCGCTCGGCGAACTCCACCGGGGAGTGGGAGATTCCGCTGGGATTGCGAACGAAAAGCATTGCCGTGGCGACCCCTGCGTTGGCCAGGATGCCGGCGTCGTGGCCGGCGCCGGTCGGCAGCAAGGGCACCTCGCCCAGCCGCTCGGCGAGGCGGCTGGCCAGGGTCCGATCGAAGAACGTCTCGTCCGTCCAGGACTCCTCGGCCAGGCTCGCGCCGGCACCGGACAGCCAGTCGGTGAACTCCGCGATCAAGGCACGAACGCCGGCCGGGTCTCCACCCCGCGAATCCAGCCATCCGGTCACCTTGGACGGGATCGCGTTGACGCCGTTCGGCTCGACGAGGATCTTGCCGCACGTAGCGAGGACATCGTGCCGGACGGCGAGATCGCGGGCCCGCTGAACGGCGGCGGCATAGGTGAGCATCGGATCGTGCCGGTCGACCAGGCGCGTGGTGCCGGCGTGGTTGGCCTGCCCGTTGATCTCGAACCGCCAGCGCCCGTGCGGCCAGATGGACGTTCCGACGGCGACCGGATGCCCGAGATCGACGAGACCGCGACCCTGCTCGACGTGCAATTCCACGAAGGCACCGACCCGTGCCAGCGTTTGGTCGTCGCGGCCCACGTGAGCCGTGCTTCGGCCCGCGCGCGTCATCGCCTCGGCCATCGAGGTGCCGTCGGCGTCGGTCAGACCGAGCGCGCGATCACCCGCAAGCGCGCCGGTGATGATCCGCGATCCCGCACAGGCAATGCCGAACCGCGCGCCCTCCTCGTCGCCGAAGTTGACCACGCCGATCGGGCGGGCCGGAGAAAACCCTTGTGCGCGCAGACGATCCACGGCCAGCAGGGCCGAGACGACGCCCAGCGGTCCGTCGAACGCGCCGCCGTCGGGCACCGAGTCCAGGTGCGATCCGATGACTACCCCGGGGTCTCCGGCCGACACGGCGGCGTCGGGATCACCCCACCACGCCCACTGGTTGCCGGCCCGGTCGGTGACCAGATCGAGCCCGCGCGCGGCGGCCTGCGCGGCGAACCATTCGCGCAGGCACACATCGGCCTCGGTCCAGGCGAACCGTCGGTACCCGCCGTTGACGGGATTGCGACCGACCGGTTCGAGTTCGGCCCACAGCCGGTCGAAGCCGCTGCCGACGGAATCGGGGGTGCTCACGGCCTAATGCTGGGCCATCGGCACGGACACGCAACCTTCGGGGTGTTCGGCCAGCGGGCCTGCCTCGTTGCCGAAGTCCGGGGCGTCGCCGGAGTCGATGTGGCGAATGACGCCCATGCCGGGGTCGTTGGTCAGCACGCGCTCGATCTTGCGCCCGGCGAGTTCGGTGCCATCGGCGACCGTGACCTGGCCCGAGTGGATGGACCGGCCGATGCCGACGCCGCCACCGTGGTGGATCGACACCCAGGACGCGCCCGAGGCGGTGTTGATCAAGGCGTTGAGCAGCGGCCAGTCGGCGATGGCGTCCGAGCCGTCGGCCATCGACTCGGTCTCGCGGTAAGGCGAGGCCACCGAGCCGCAGTCCAGGTGGTCACGTCCGATCACGATGGGGGCCGAAACCTCACCCCGGGCGACCATGTCGTTGAACCGGACGCCGGCCTTGTCCCGCTCGCCGTAGCCCAGCCAGCAGATCCGGGCGGGCAGTCCCTGGAAGGCGACCTTGTCCTGGGCCGCGCGGATCCAGCGGTGCAGATGATCGTTGTCCGGGAAGAGGTCCAGCACGGCCTGGTCGGTGGCCCGGATGTCGGCCGGGTCCCCGGACAGCGCCGCCCAGCGGAACGGTCCCTTGCCCTCGGTGAACAGCGGCCGGATGTAGGCCGGGACGAAGCCGGGGAAGGCGAAGGCACGGTCGTAGCCGCCCTGGCGTGCCTCGTCCCGGATCGAGTTGCCGTAGTCGAAGACCTCCGCACCGGCGTCCAGGAATCCGACCATCGCCTCGACGTGCTTGGCCATCGAGGCCCGGGCGCGATCGGTGAACTCCTCAGGCTTGGCGGCGGCGTAGTCCTGCCAGTCGCCGAGGTCGATGCCCTCGGGCAGGTAGGACAACGGGTCGTGGGCTGAGGTCTGGTCGGTGACGATGTCGATCTCCGCGCCACGAGCCAGCAGTTGGGGCAGGACCGTCGCGCAGTTGCCGACCAGGCCGACCGACAGCGGGATGCGGTCGCGTTTGGCCTGCTCACAGCGCACGATCGCGGCGTCGAGGTTCTCGGCGACCTCGTCGAGGTAACGGTGTTCGACCCGACGTTGCAGACGCGAGGGATCGACGTCGATCACCAGGCACACACCGTCGTTGAGCGTTACCGCCAGCGGCTGCGCGCCACCCATGCCGCCCGCCCCGCCGGTCACCGTCAGCGTTCCGGCCAGGGTTCCGCCGAATCGCTTGGCCGCGACCGCGGCGAAGGTTTCGTAGGTGCCCTGCAGGATGCCCTGGGTTCCGATGTAGATCCACGAGCCGGCCGTCATCTGGCCGTACATGGTCAGGCCGAGGTGCTCGAGGCGGCGGAACTCCGGCCAGGTGGCCCAGTCCCCGACGAGGTTGGAGTTGGCCAGCAGCACCCGCGGCGCCCACTCGTGCGTGCGCATCACACCGACCGGCTTGCCCGACTGGACCAGCATGGTCTCGTCGTCCTTGAGGGTGGTGAGCGTCTTGACCATCGCGTCGAAGGAAGCCCAGTTGCGCGCGGCCCGTCCGGTGCCGCCGTAGACGACCAGGTCATCCGGCCGTTCGGCCACCTCCGGGTCGAGGTTGTTCATCAGCATCCGCAACGGGGCCTCGGTCTGCCAGGATCGCGCGGTCAGCGTAGTACCTCGGGGGGCACGGACCGGACGGGCGCCTTCCATGTGTTTCTCCTTATGCCAGCGGGACGTTCGTGAACGGGACGGTTGGACGATCAGCCGAGCGGGCCCGCCACCGACTCGGCGGCGGCCAGGGCGGCGCCGGTGGCCACGTAGCTCACCGCCGCCTCGATCTCGGGGGCCAGGTAGCGGTCCGTCGCCGGACCGGCCACGTCGGACCTGAGGCCGGCAACGACGGCTGCGGTCGCCGGCGCCGGGGTCAGGGGCGCGCGCAGGTCCAAGGCACGGGCGGCGGTGAGCAGTTCCACGGCCAGCACCCGGATCAGGCCGTCGACGCTGCGGCGCAGCTTGCGGGCGGCCGACCAGCCCATCGACACGTGGTCCTCCTGCATGGCACTGGACGGGATCGAGTCGACCGAGGCCGGTGCGGCCAGTCGCTTGAGTTCGGAGACGATTGCGGCCTGGGTGTACTGGGCGATCATGTGTCCGGAGTCGACGCCCGGATCGTCGGCCAGGAAGGCCGGCAGCCCGTGGCTGCGGGAGACATCGAGGAATCGGTCGGTGCGCCGCTCGGAGATCGAAGCCAGATCGGCGATGGCGATCGCGAGGAAGTCCAGCACGTAAGCGATCGGGGCACCGTGAAAGTTGCCGTTGCTCTCGACCCGTCCGTCGCGCGTCACAACCGGGTTGTCCACCGCGCTGGCCAGTTCACGCCCGGCCACCAACTCGGCGTGCGCGAGCGTGTCGCGCACGGCGCCGTGCACCTGAGGAGAGCACCGCAGCGAGTACGCGTCCTGCACCTTCGTACAGCCAGGACCGCGGTGACTGGCCATGACCGCGGAGTCGGCCAGCAGGGCCCGCAGGTTCGCCGCGCTCACCGCCTGGCCGGGGTGCGGGCGTAAGGCCTGCAGGTCGGCCGCGAAGACGGCGTCGGTGCCGAGCTGGGCCTCGACGCTCATGGCGGCGGTGATGTCGGCGGTGCGCAGCAGCCGGCGGAGGTCATGGCTGGCCAGCACAAGCATCCCGAGCATGCCGTCCGTGCCGTTGATCAGGGCGAGCCCTTCCTTTTCCTCCAGCACGATCGGCGCGATGCCGGCCTCGGCCAGAACCTCGCCGGCCGGACGGAGGCGCGCGGCGGCGTCGCGAACGGTGCCCTCACCCATGGCGGCCAGTGCGCAGTGTGCCAGCGGAGCCAGGTCCCCGGAACAGCCGAGCGAGCCGTACTCGTGCACCACCGGCGTGATCCCGGCGCTCAGCATGGCGGCATAGGCGCGGGCGGTCTCCAGCCGCACGCCGGTGCGTCCGGTGGCCAGCGTCGACAACCGCAGCAGCATGAGTGCACGCACCACCTCACGTTCGACCTCTGGGCCCGAGCCCGCGGCGTGTGAACGGATCAGGCTCCGCTGGAGCTGGGCACGCAGTTCGGTCGGGATGTGCCGATTGGCCAGCGCCCCGAACCCGGTCGACACGCCGTAGTGCGGTTCGACATCGTCGGCCAGGGCCTCGATGACCTTGCGGCTGGCGGTGATCTCCTGCTCGGCCTCGGGCGAGAGGACTACGCCCGCGCCATGCCGGGCCACCGCCACGACGTCGTCGGGGCTGAGAGGGCCGATGCCGAGGACGACGGGATCGATGAGCTGCATGACCTCATCGGACACCCAGGGGACCGGTGCGCGCCAGAGCGGCGCGCCAGGTTGTGTCTGGTATCTGAGACGATTCGATAATCTGCCACCATGGCCCAGGTCCCGGCAGCAGCCCAGGTGCTCGATGTGCTCCGCTATCTGGCGCGCCAACCCGGGCCCGCGGGCGCGGCGGCGATCGCCCGCGACCTCGACCTGCCCCGATCGAGCACCTACCACCTGCTCGGCGCCCTCATCGAGGCCGGCTTCGTCGTCCACCTGCCCGAGGAGCGCCGGTACGGGCTGGGCGTCGGCGCGTACGAGCTGGCCACCGGCTACGCCCGCCACGAGCCGCTGCAGCGGTTGGCCCGCATGCCGTTGGCCGCGCTGGTGGACCGCACCGGCTACAGCGCGCACCTGGCCGTCCTGCACGGCCGGGAGGTCATCTACGTCATCGAGGAGCGGGCGCTCGGACGGCCACCGCTGGTGACCGACGTCGGCGTTCGGCTGCCGGCGCAGCTCACCGCGTCCGGACGGGCGATGCTCGCGGGGCTTCCCCCGGCGCAGCTGCGGGCGCTGTACCCCGATCCCAGCGCTTTCGTCCTGCGCAATGAGTTGGGTCCGCGGTCGCTGTCGGCGTTGCGGCCACTGCTGGTCCAGGTTCGGCGGGCGGGATTTGCCCGCGAGGACGGCGAGATCACCGCCGCCTTCGGCTCGGTTGCTGCCGCGGTGAACGACCATTCGGGCCATCCGGTGGCCAGCGTTGCTCTGACGTTCCCGGATTCGGAGGTCGCCGCTCCCGGCCGGCGCGAATTCCTGGCCGGCCACGTGGTGCGGACGGCCGCGTCCATCACCCGCCGCATCGGCGGCTGACCTCACCCCACCCCCGTTGAGGTTGCCCTTGTTGCACCCCCACCCCCGTTGAGGTTGCCCTTGTTGCAAGCAACAAGGGCAACCTCAACGAGCCGACCCGAGCAACAAGGGCAACCTCAACGGCGGGCGGATAGGAGGCTGCGATCCGCGGAGGCGGTGAAATTCCGACCAGGTCGCCGCAGCTGCTGCTATGTTGCCTGCGTGCCCAGCTACCGGATTCGCGAGGCCGCCGAGCTGCTCGGCGTCAGTGACGACACCATGCGCCGCTGGATCGACGCGGGCCGGATCGCGGCGGGCAAGGCCGAGCAGAGCAGAGGCCGCCACCAGGTCGTCGACGGGGCGGATCTGGCGCGCTTGGCCGTCGAGGTGGCGGCCCAGGCCGAGCGCCCGACGCCGCGCCCGGTGGTCAGCGAGTCCGCGCGCAATCGCTTTGTCGGCCTGGTCACTCGTGTCGTCCGCGATGCCGTGATGGCGCAGGTCGATATCCAGGCAGGTCCGCATCGCATCGTGTCCCTGATGAGCCGTGAGGCCGCGGATGAGCTCGGACTCGTGCCCGGCGTGCTCGCCGTCGCTTCCGTCAAGGCCACCAACGTGGTGGTCGAGGTTCCCTCCGGAGAGGTCCCATGAAGCCGCTGCCCCGCTTGCTCGTCCCGGTCCTGACCGCGGCCGCCATCGGCATCGCACTGGTCGGCTGCAGCAGTTCGAACAAGGCCGCTACCGGTGCGGCGGGCTCGACCTCGGCAGCAACCGCAGTGACGGGCACGATCACGGTCTTCGCGGCCGCCTCGCTCACCGGCACGTTCACCGAACTGGGCACACAGTTCCAGAACGCCCACCCCGGTACGACCGTGAAGTTCAACTTCGGCGGCAGTTCGGCGCTCGCCGAGCAGATCAACTCCGGCGCACCCGGGGATGTCTTCGCCTCGGCCGCCCCGAAGAACATGACCACCGTGACCGCCAAGAACGGCACGTCCGCCCAGCCGGTCAACTTCGCGACGAACAAGCTCGAAGTTGCCGTCCCGCCGGCGAATCCCGGCAAGGTCAGCTCCCTGAGCGACCTGGCCAAGAGCGGCGTCAAGGTCGCGCTCTGCCAGGCCCAGGTGCCCTGTGGTGCCGCCGCGCTGACGGTGCTGCAGAAGAACAACCTGGCGGTGACACCGGTTACCGAGGAGCCGGATGTCAAGTCGGTGCTGACGAAGGTGCAGTTGGGTGAGGTCGATGCCGGCGTCGTCTACGTGACCGACGTCAAGGCCGCGGCGGCCAAGGTCACCGGGGTGGAGATCCCGGACGCGCAGAACACGATCTCGCAGTATCCGATCGCGCCGCTGACCGAGTCCAAGAACGCCACGACCGCGAAGGCCTTCGTCGACTTCGTGACCTCCGCCGGCGGGCAGGCGATCTTGCATGCGGCCGGCTTCGGAAAGCCCTGATCCTGAATACGCGACCGGACCGTTCGACCCGTCCCCCGCTGGGGATCGCGATCCCCGCAGGGCTGTGTCTCCTCTTTCTCGCGGTGCCCCTGCTGGCGTTGCTGATTCGTGCCCCGTGGAGCGCGCTGGGATCGCTGCTCGGCCAGCGCACCGTCGTCACCGCGCTGCGATTGTCGGTGGAATGTGCCAGCGCGGCAACGGTGATCTCGATCGTGCTCGGAGTCCCGCTGGCGTGGGTGCTGGCCAGGGTGCGCTTTCCCGGCCTGCGTCTGGCCCGCGCCGTGATCACCGTGCCGTTGGTGTTGCCACCCGTGGTCGGCGGCGTGGCCCTGCTCATGGCCGCGGGACGTAACGGCGTCGTCGGGCAGCACCTGGACTCCTGGTTCGGCATCACCCTGCCGTTCACCACCGCCGGCGTGGTCGTGGCCGAAACCTTCGTGTCGATGCCCTTCCTGATCGTCTCGGTGGAGGGCGCGCTGCGCTCGTCCGACCTCGGTCTCGAGGAAGCCGCCGCGACTTTGGGCGCCGGCCGGTGGACGGTCTTCCGGCGCGTGACCGTGCCATTGGTGCTTCCCTCGATCGGCGCCGGAGCGGTGCTGTGCTGGGCTCGGGCGCTCGGTGAGTTCGGCGCCACGATCACGTTCGCCGGCAACTACCCGGGGACCACGCAGACGATGCCGCTGGCGATCTACAACGCCTTCCAGACCGACCCGGACGCAGCGATCGCGCTCAGCCTGGTGCTGCTGCTCGTGGCCGTCACCCTGCTGGTCGCTCTGCGCGACAACTGGCTGCGGGCCGGGTCCCCGACGTGAGCGGCGATTACGCCGCGCTGGACTTCGACGTCAGCGTCGAGCGGGAGGAGTTCCGTCTCGACGTGTGCGACCAGGCGCGGCCGGGCGAGGTCCTCGGCGTTCTCGGACCCAACGGCGCCGGAAAGACGACCTTGTTGCGGGCACTCGCCGGGCTGCAGCCGCTGCGACGCGGCCGGATCGAGCTGGACGGGATGGTCCTGACCGACGTCGCGGCGGGCATCCAGATTCCGCCCGAACGTCGCGAGCTCGGCGTGGTCTTCCAGAACTACCGGTTGTTCCCCCACCTATCCCTGCTGGACAACGTCGGATTCGGCCTGCGCAGCAGGGGAATCAGCCGCAGTGAATCCCGCCTGGAGGCCGCGAACTGGCTCCGGCGGCTGGACCTGGCCGAGTACTCCGAGCGCCGCCCCGGTCGGCTGTCGGGCGGCCAGGCGCAGCGGGTGGCCCTGGCCCGTGCGCTGGCCTGCCGCCCCCGGGCCTTGCTGCTCGACGAGCCGCTGGCCGCTCTCGACGCACGGACCCGGTTGAGTGTGCGCGCCGAATTGGTTCGTCAGCTCCGAGCGTTTCCCGCCCCGGCCCTGCTGATCACTCACGATCCGTTGGAGGCGATGGTCCTCACGGATCGTCTGCTCGTGCTGGAGTCCGGACGGGTGGTTCAGACCGGGACGCCCGCCGAGATTGCCCGTCGGCCGGCGACGAACTACATCGCGCGCCTGGTGGGGCTCAATCTCTACCGCGGGCGGCTGGAGCGTGGTGCGGTGCGGCTGGCCGGTGGCGGGGCCCTCGTCGCCGCTGCCGGCCACGAACTCGCCTCCGGCGCGAATTGTCTGGTCGCCGTCCGTCCCAGCGCCATCACGTTGCATACCGAGCGCCCGGCGGCCAGCAGCGCACGCAATCTGTGGAGCGGGACGGTTCGCGGGCTCGAGCCGCTGCTCGACCGGATTCGCGTGGAGGTGGCCGGCGAGCCCGGGGCCCTGGTCGACATCACCGCGGCCGCCGCGGCCGAGCTGCAACTCAGTGACGGGACGCCGGTGTGGCTGTCGGCCAAGGCGACCGACATCGACGCCTACCCGGAGCCCTGAGGGAACCTCAACAGAGTTAGGCTACCCTAACCCACATGACCGAGCCAGTGGGCCGCGAACGGCCACGCCATCCGATTTCTGCCCGCGTGCTGCGGCGTGAACAGCTCAGCCCGTCTCTGGTGCGGCTTGTGGTCGGTGACGGTGACATCGCCCGTTTCGACGGCGAACGGGCCGCCGCGTTCGCCGATGCCTACGTCAAGGTGATGTTCCTGCATCCTGAGGCGGACTACGACCGTCCGATCGACATGGCGGCGATCCGCACGAGTCATCCGGCTGAGCACTGGCCCAAGCTGCGCACGTACACCGTGCGCGAGTGGGACGCCGACGCCCAGGAGCTCACCCTCGATTTCGTCGTGCACGGCGAAGAAGGCCTGGCCGGCCCGTGGGCGGCGTCGGTGGGCACAGGAGCAGAGATCCTGCTCAACGGTCCGGGCGGCGGTTACTCCCCCGACCCCGAGGCCGATTGGCACCTGCTCGTGGGCGACGACAGTGCGCTGCCCGCCATCGCGGCCGCCCTGCAACGGCTCCGGAACCGGGCCGGAGACCCAGCGGAAACTCTGGTGTTCATCGAGGTCCACGACCAGGCCCACGAGATCCCGCTTGCGATCGGCGCGAGAACGACGGTGCACTGGGTGCACCGCGGCGACGAAGCTGTCGGCCTACGGCTGGTCGAGCAGGTCGGTCGGGCGCTGTTTCCCGCGGGCCGGGTCCACGCCTTCGTCCACGGTGAGGCCGGAGCGGTCCGCCAGTTGCGTCGTCACCTGCGCGGCGAGCGAGGAATCGGTCTGGACCAGCTGTCGATCTCCGGCTATTGGCGACTGGGCGCAGACGACGAGGCGTGGCGAGCGGCCAAGCGGGACTCGAACACCGCGGTCGAAGCCGAGGATCCCGTCCCGGGCGGATAACACCCGCCGGCATGTGATGTTCTGCAACGAATGCCGGATGTCTGTTCAGCACGTTCATCCGGTTACGTATCAGATACGGCCTGCCCTTGCTCTACCGCTGGGGGGCGGAGCCGCGCGACGATCAGCGCACGACGGTTCCCCCGACGGGGAGGAGCGGACCGTGGACGACGCCGACGCGCTGATGGGGCGGATCGTTGACAGCTCGGTGGCCGCGATGGAAATGGCCACGCTGGTGCTCGGCTCGAGGCTGGGCCTGTGGCGGCAACTGGCCGACGCGCCCGACGGGCTGACCAGCAGCGAGCTCAGCAGCCGGGCCAATATCGCCCCGCGCTACTGCCGGGAATGGTGCGAGGCGATGGGCGCTTCCGGTTTTCTGCAGGTCCGTCCGGGCGCGGGCGACGAGCCCCCCGTGTTCGTGATGTCCGACGCCGCGCGCGAAGTACTGCTCGAGCCGGAGTCAGAACGCTACATCGAACCCCTCGCCCGCCAGGTGATCGGTGCACTGGCGGCCATGCGTCGGCTGGAGGATGCCTACCGCGACGGAACCGGCTTCGGCTGGACGCACCACGATCCCGATGTCCGCGAGGGCGAGGCCGATCTCAACCGCTTCGCTTTGCGCCGGATGCTGCCGGGCTGGATCGACGACACGCTGCCCGAGGTGGCTCGCCGCCTGATCCACGGGGCACGGGTGGCCGACATCGGGTGTGGACACGGTTGGGCGGGCATCGGCATCGCGGAGACCTTCGACGCGATCGTCGTGGACTCCTACGATCTGGACGGCGAAAGCATCGACGCGGCCAGGACCAACATCGCCGCCGCCGGCCTCAGCAACCGGGTGCGACCGCACCTGAGCCCGCTTGATCGGACGGACGGTCCCTTCGACCTCATCGTGCTGGCCGAGATGTTGCACGATGTGCCTGATCCGGTCGGCCTGCTCGCAACCTGCCGTCGCACGCTGGCGCCGAACGGCAGCATCCTGGTGGTCGACATGAAGGTGGCCGATGACTACCGAGCGCCCGCGGACCTCGTCGAGCGGATGATGTACGGATTCAGCGTGTTGATCTGCCTGCCCGATAGCATGGCGTTGTTACCCAGTGCCGCGACCGGCACAGTTCTCCGGCCGGCCACGCTTCGCCACTACGCCGAACGGGCCGGGCTGGTGGCGAGCGAACCGCTGGCCATCGAGCATGAAACGTGGCGGTTCTGGCGTCTACAACCGGCCTGATCATCAGGAGAACGCATGAACCCCTCGGAACTGCTGGCCGAGGCCTTCGCCCGGATCGCGCCACTGGCCGAGCACGCGGTGTCAGGTCTGGCGCCGGAGCAATTGAGCTGGCAACCGTCGCCCGAGGCGAACTCGATCGGCTGGTTGGTCTGGCATCTGGCCCGGGTGCAGGACGATCACGTAGCGGAGGCCGCCGATCAGCAACAGGTCTGGCAGTCGGGGTGGGCCGATCGATTCGCGCTGCCTTACTCCGCCGGTGCCACCGGCTACGGCCAGTCCAGCGATCAGGTCAGGCAGTTCCGAGTCGCTGACGGACAATTGCTGGTGGACTACCTGCGTGCCGTGCAGGATGCGACTCTCACCTTCGTCAACACTTTGAGCAGCGCGGATCTCGACCGCGTCGTCGACGACAACTGGGATCCGCCGGTGACCTTGGGCATCCGCCTGACGAGCGTGGTGGGCGACGACCTGCAGCACGCGGGGCAGGCCAACTACCTCCGCGGCCTGCTGCCGGCGAACAGCGACGAACCCGCCGAGAACTAGCGGCAGGTCGGCGGGGCAGCACACGGTCGGGATCGGATCGGGATCGGGATCGAGATCGAGATCGAGATCGACAGGGTTCCCGAGCCCGAGCGTTCAATTGCCCTTCATGTTGACCAGTTGGCGAAGCTCGCGTTGACCAGTTGGCGAAGCTCGCGCCTCACTTCGGCGGAGCCGCCAGCAGTCCGGTACAGCCGCGCAGGCTGGACCACTCGGACAGGATGCGGCTGCGTTGCGTGCCTACGGCGGGAACTCCGATGCCTCGCTCATCCAGATGGGACGGGGCGAAGGCCGCGGCGCTCACGCGGCCGTGCGCCACGGTGAGCGTGAGGACGCCGTTGTCGTCCTGGGCGTTGCCGAAGGAGCGCCACCAGAAGTAGTTGCCCAACCCGAAGGCGACATAGTGCCCGTCCGGCCGCCAACCGGCACCCTGCAGTACGTGCGCGTGGGTACCCACGACCGCGGTGGCGCCGGCCGCGGCGAGCTGGTCGGCGAGGCTGCGCTGGTCGGCGTTCGGGCAACTGTCGTACTCGGTTCCCCAATGGACGTAGACGATCACGACGTCGCCCCGCGCTTTGGCTGCGCGCACCGCCGAGAGCAGTTCAGGCGAGTAGGCGTTGGCGATACCGGCAACGGCTGGACCTGCGGTGAAGTTGGCCAGCGTCTCATCCTGAACCTGGCTTGCCGCGAGCACGGACACGGCGACGCCGTTCACCGTAGTTCGGTAGGGGCGGTAGGCAGCGGCGGCATTGGCGCCGATACCGACAACGGGAAATCCGGTGTGCTTTATGGCGGCCAGGCTCTGGCGTAGCCCGGAGGCGCCGTAGTCGGCTCCATGATTGTTGGCCATGGTTGCCAGGTCTATCCCGGCAGCGTGCAGTGCGGTGAAGGCCGACGGCGGCGCCTCGAACGTGAAGGACTTCGACTGCGGTGCACCGCCGACCGCAATGGCCGTCTCCAGGTTGACCATGGTCAGGTCGGCCCGCGACAGCACCGCCGCGGACGGGCCGAACGCGGTTGCGGGATCGGCGGCGAGACGGGCAGCGGTGCGGCCGGCGAAGTGGACGTCGCCGGCGAAGGAGATCGTGAACTGTCCGGCCGGCTCGCTCGCGGCGGTACCGGAGGTCGCCGCCGGGGACGTGGCCGACGAGTGTGCCGACGCCGAGACCGATACCGACACTGATGCACGAGCGCCGCCCGACTGCACAGCGGTCGCGCCCCGGCTGCCCGACGAGCCGGTCGACGTCACCGCCGCCGCCCCCGCTGAATGATGCTGGGCCGGGCTGCATCCGATCAGGGCGAGCACCGCCGCGAGTGCCCCGATAGCCGCAACGGAGGAGCTGCGCGTCGGCAGTGACTGCACCGGGGGCTCAGCGCTGGTGACGCTGGTTGTTGAGCGTCTCCAGCAGGCGGAGCCAGATCTCGCTCACGGTCGGATAGCTGGGAACCACATGCCATAGCGCCGAGATCGGCAGCTCACCGACCACCGCCATGGTCGCCGAATGATTGAGTTCGGCCACTCCGGTGCCGACGAAGGTCGCCCCGACCAGGGTGTCCTTCGATCGGTCCACCACGATCTTCGCCCGGCCGACGTAGTTGTCGCGAAGCACGTAGGTTCCAGCCAGCGCGGCCAGGTCGTACTCGGCCGTCTCGACGTCCAGACCCGCCTCACGAGCCTCGGCCTCGGTCAGCCCGACAGATCCGATCTCGGGATCGGTGAAGGTCACCTGCGGCACCTTGCGGTGGTCGGCCACGTCGGTGTGGCGGCCGAACCGTCCACTGTCGAAGGGGGTTCCGGCCGCCCGAGCCGAGATGACCTCACCGGCGATGCGGGCCTGGTACTTGCCCATGTGAGTGAGTAGTGCGCGCCCGGTGAGATCACCGATCGCGTAGAGCCAATCGCCGTCCACACCAACCACCCCGAGGTGGTCATCGACTTCGACGTAGCCGCCTTCGGACAGCCCAACGGATTCGAGTCCGAGGCCGCTGCTGTTCGGCGAGCGCCCGGCGGCGACGACGACCTCGTCGGCCTGGATCACGGTGCCGTCAGCGAGAGTGACGCTGACCTCGCCACCGTGTACATGCCCGTAGCCGGTGTCGCGGACGTCGTCGCGCGAGACGCTCTCGACGTGCACGCCCAGATGGACCGCCACACCGGCGTCCACGAAGCCCTGCCGGACGATCTCGCCCGCGAACGGTTCGAGTTTGCCCAGCAATCGCGGGCCGCCCTCGACGAGGGTGACGTGTTCCACGCCCAGACCACGCAGCCAGGTGGCCGACTCGCAAGCCACGACGCCGCCACCGATGAGCACCACGCGCCGCGGAATCTCGTGGATGTTGGTGACGTCACGACTCGTCCACGGCATGGCCTCGGCCAACCCTGTCACCGGCGGGACGGCCGCCGAACTGCCGGTGTCGAGCACGATGGCCTGCCGCGCGGTCAGCGTGCGTTCGGAGCCGTCTGGGGCGGTCACGACGATCGTCTTGACCCCTGCGAGGCGGGCGGTCCCGCGCACGATGTCGATGCCGACCCCGAGCGCCCAGTCCACCTGGGAACTGTCGTCGAGGTTCTTCACGACGGCGTCGCGACGGGCCAGTACCGCGGCGACGTCCAGCTCATGCCGGCCGACGATCTCCTTCGTGCCCGGCAGGTCTCGGGCCTGGCTGAGAAGCTCCACCGGCCGGAGTAGGGCCTTGGACGGCATACAAGCCCAGTACGAGCATTCGCCACCCACCAGTTCTTTCTCGACGATTACGGCGTCCAGACCGGAGAACTGCGTCGCGTACTGGGCGGCGTTCTCACCGGCGGCCGCGCCCCCGACCACGATGACATCCCACTCCGACCGCGCTGGGTCGACCGCCGCCTGTTCCGCTGCCATTTCCGTATCTCACTTCCGTCGTCCGAATGCCGTTCCGAGCGCGGTCGCAAAGCCGCGGTCGCCCGTTGACCGGGTGCTGCCGAAGATACCCGGAACGGGTGACATGCCCGCGGCCCAACCGCCGCATCGCGCGGCCCAATTCGCGCATAGTGCGGCCCGAATTTTGCCGACACGCCGGTGGCGGACCAAAGTTCGGGCCGCACAATGCCGATCGGGAGGTGTGGACGTGAGTCGGCGTCAACCGAGCAGCACCACGGTGTACCCGCCGAACACCTCGCCCTGCTGGCTGGCCGTCACCCGATAGACGTGGGCCTGGCCGGGAGCGGGCAGGGTGTCGGCCGTGGCGAACGTGACCTGTTGATCGTCGCCGACCACCTGCTGTTGGGCCGCTTGACCGCCGAAGTTCGCCCCGCCGCCGATGGTGCGCGGCGCGCCGAGCAGAGCGGGACCGGTCACGGTGGCCTGAGCGGGGAACTGGCCCCGGACTCCGGTGCGTAGCTGAAGCCACGGCATCGTGTGTGGTGCCACCCGTTCGACCGCCACCTGAGCGGGCTCGCCGTAGAGCGGGCCGACCTTGAGGGTGAGTGGCGTGGCCAGCGTCTGGGCGAGCAGGTGAGGCAGCAGTACGCCGCCTCCTGCACCGGCAGCCAGCAGGGCGTGCTGCTGCTCCCCGGCCGCGATGACGTGGATATTCCGCTGGGCGACGTGCCGGTTCAAGGCGGCATCCCACGGCGGCGTTCCGAGACCGTCGGACGTTTCTTCCCAGATCCGGACGACCAGGCACTCGTGACCCCCGTTGACGAAAGTGGGAATCCAGCCGGTCGGGCACTTCACGACCGCGTGCGCGCGACCCGATCCCCGGGCGCCCAGGGACACCATCGTCTGTCCGATCAGATTCGCGCTCGAGGGCCCGATACCCAAGGACGGATCGCACCAGTAGAACTCGACGACCACATTGGGCGCTTGGGCCACCCCGAAGTTCCAGACGTGGGCGTAGATCGTGTTGGGTTGGCCGGCCAAGGCGGTCTGCCCGAGCGCCGGCGGACGGGACGGGGCGACCGCGGGATCGACGCCGGCCAGCAACAGGATGTCCGGGCTTTCCCAGAAGGGCCCGACCACCGGCCGTGCGCCCAGGTCGCCCTGGTTGGCGCGCATGAACAGGAACGGCAGGTACAACTCATTGCGCGGACCGGGCCATTGATTGCCGGGCTTGTCGCCGAAACTGCCGGGAGTCACCGTTGCTCCGGGAACCTCGCCCGTGGACGTTCCGCAGGTGTGGCCGGGACGGTTCGGATTCTTCCAGCCGACCGTGGTTCCATCGCCACCGGACCCGCCGCCATGGCCACCACCATGACCACCACCATGACCACACCCATGCGCGTCACCATCGCCATGGCCGCAATCCTCATGGCCGTGGCCGCAATCCTCATGGCCGTGGCCGTGGCGGTTCACGCAGCCGCAGTTCACGCACCGGCAGTGGCCGCAGCGTTCGTCTCCGCCGTGATGAGCGCAGTGGACGGCCGACTCGCATTCGTGGCAGCGATCGTGATGAACCTGATGCTCGTGATCGTGATCGTGATCGTGATCGTGAAAATGCGACTGGTGTTCGTGATCGCCGTGGTAGCCGTGGCTCATGACGCGCCTCCGCTCTTGCGACGGGCTGTCTTCTTCGCGGCCTTGGCCGCAGTGCCGGCCGCCCCTGCGCGCGGTTTCCGCTCGATCACGATCTGGTCCGGCGGATCAACGTAGTGCAGCTTCATCGGCGACACCCCGAGGTCCCAGTGCGTCCGGTCCAGCCAGGGGGCGACCTCGGGCTTGTCGTAGGTAAAGCCGAGATCGGTCGTGCCGGTCTCGTTGCCCCGGATCCAATCCCAGGTCAGGTAGGCGAAACCCCGGTCCGCATCCAGGTTGAACTGCGTCGAATAGCCGGTCGGATTCGCCAGCTGCCCGATCAGATATGCGGAGAACGGCACCGGGTCGCCCAATGGCGAGCGGCCCTTCAACCGGTCCAGGCCGGTATTGATCATGTCGGTCTGCCACGGCGTCTGAGCGAGCTCGTAGGCCTGGCGGCGCTCGACATCATGACCGGCGCCCGTGCGGAAGAACACCGCGTCAGGTGTCGTTCCCACCGGGTAGGGGCCGGGACGCGTCGGCTTGAAGCTGTGGATCGGCAGCTGCGTCTGCGGATCGATCGCGGCGGGATCGCAGGCCGCTGGGTCGTAGGTCTCGGTCGGAGTCGGAACATGGACGTTGCCCGTGCCGTCGTCGTGCTCGCTGATGGTCGGATAGGCCCACGGACGGTGGAACTCCCAGTCGTTGAAGGTGCTTCCGTCCGAGTTGGGTTTGTCCACGTACTGCAGCACCGGATAGTAGGGATAGTTCGGATCGTGAACCGAATGCCCGGTGATGAGGGACGTGTCGGCGTCGAGGTTGCCGAAGGGGTCCACGGCATCGGCCAGGGCGGCGAGGAAGGCGGCGTCAACGGTGCCGCCGAGGGTGATGAGCGGGAGGTCGATCTCATTGGGCAACCGGAGTTCACCGTTGTCGGCGTAACGCTGTTCGCCGTGTGGCAAGAGGAATCCGGTGTGGGCCATGACGTCGTGGGTCTTCACCGCGACGTCCCAGACCTTCATCGCCAGCTCGTAGAGGGCGAGCCGGATCGGATAGGTCAACGGGCTGAGCGCCATCTTGATCAGGTCACCGAGCAGCTTGATGGCGTCACCGATCTCCTTGACCAGCCACTCGACCAGAGCCACGAAGACATCGCACAGATCCTCGATCGGGTTACCCGAACTAACCCCGGAGAAGTCCGGTGGCTGGGCGAGGTTGGTGAAGTCCGACAGCGGAGGGACGATGACGAAGTCCGGCTTGCGGGGCTTCTGAAGTTCCCAGGAGCCGCTGAAGTTCAACTTGTACAGCGTGATCATCAACCGGTAGGCCGTGGCGACCTCCCACGGTAGCGGGAACCCGGTCGGCACGGGGAACGACGGCTTGGGCGCGATGCCGTCGATGATCTGCTGGATCGGCCCGTCGACGCCGTGGCCGGTCACGTCCTTGATGACGCTGGTGATCAGGCCGCTGTCGATCGAGTTCTGGAAGAGATCTCCCTGATAGATGCGTGGATGCGGATGATCGGTGAACGTCTCGATCAGGGCCGCGACGATGCCCTCGGCGAGCCAACCCGGCATCTCACCGTCCACGTCGAGGTTCGCGGCATCGGTGTCGGCATCGCCGGTGAGCACCGGTCGTTGCTTGCCGTGAGGATCGTCCGGGGTCATCTGCACCATGAACCACAACGCCGACATCGACAGATCCGGGTAATCCGTTGTCTTTCCCCATGGATCGGTCGGTATCGTGCCGCCGGGTCCGGACTGCTGATAGTTCCATGCGTCGATGTGGTTCTCGATGAGGTGGTGTCGCGTGGGGTGGTCACGGTACGGGCCACCGCACTGCTCGTTCACGAACGAGTGCGCGATCGTGTCGGTACCGACGTGGACGATGTAGCCCAGCGAGAAGGCCAGGAACTGCTGGAATCGATCGCCGCCGCCGTCGGATCCGTCGTGCAGCTTTTCCGCCTGACGCACCAGGGCCTGGCAGGTGGCCGAGGTCCGCCGGTAGTGCGTCATGTCGCTCCAGAGGAAGTTTTCCTCCGGATACCCCTTCGCGACAACGGTGTTCATGTTGCCCCAGATGTCGACGAACGTCGTCAGCTCCTGTTCGCCGATCAGCTTGATGGCGATGAGTAGTTCTTCCAGCGCCGTCTTGGCCGCGCTGAGGACGCCGCCGGTCAGGTCGTCCGCCAGTTCCCCGACGGCATTGACCACCGGTCCGATCGTCTGGTTCCAGACCTTGACGAAGTCCTTCCACGCCTTGTCGAGCTTGATGAGGAACCTGATGATCGCGGCCATGGTGGAATCCACCTCGTCCAGAATGATCAACAGTGGTTCCCAGTCGTTCTCGGCGGCCGCGTCCAGGTAGTAGAACGTCGACAGCGCAAGCATGATCAGGTCCGAACGGGGACCGAGGATGTCGTTGGACCAGTCCTCGCTGAAGAAGAAGAGATCAGGGCCGATCGCGCCGACTGCGGTGAACTTCTCCCAGTCCCGCATCACCTGTCCACAGAACTCGGGAGAGTACTGATGGACGGCGGCAGCCCCGGCACCGAGATCGGGCCAGTCGTCGAACTGCCCACTCAGCAGCAGGTCCGAGACCCGGCGCGCGGTGTAGATGTGCGTGAAATGACCCGGCATGGCGACTCCTCTGACGCAGCATGGCCAGCACTGGGCGCCCGGCGAGCGGCTCCCCTGCGCAAGTAGAGCACCGTGTCGCCTTCGGTGATACCCCTTTGCAGAATTGGGCGAAAGGCCCGATAGTTCAGGCTGCGACCACTAATTCGCCGCGTCGCTTCGACTCATACAGAGCCACGTCGGCCTGTGCGAACAGCTCCGAGGCCGAGCGCTGGTGTGCAGCCGACGTGGCTGTGGCCAGGCCACACGAGGCTCCGAAGCCGACGCCCAACCGGCCGATCTCGTCAACGGCGGAGCAGGCCGAGGCACTCACCGAATCCAGGTCGTGCTCGGGCACGAGGACGATGAACTCGTCACCACCAACGCGGGCGGCAAGGTTGCCGGCCAGGCGGTTGAAGTTGGCTTGGATCGCCGTCGCGGCACCCAGGATGAACTCGTCACCGCGGGCGTGGCCGTGGCGGTCGTTGACCCGTTTGAGTCCGTTGAGGTCGAAGGCGGCGACGTTGACGCGCGTGATCCCACCTTCTCCCAGACTGGTGAAGGCGCGTTGCGCGGCATCGTCGAGGGCACGGCGATTTGCCAGTCCGGTCATCGGATCGCGATAGGCCAGCTGTTCCAGGGTTTGGATCTGGCGTAACCGGGTCAGGGCACCCTCGACGACGGCGAGGTACACCTGGAGGAAGTCCTCGGCCTGCGCCGGCAGCAGGTCGTGCAGATCGGCGAAGGTCAAGTAGAGCTCGCCCCACATCCGGCCCTCGACGAGGATCGGGGTCGCGATGGCGGCCTGTTTGCCCAGCTCGGCCAGCAAGGCCAGCTCGGCCGGATCGGAGTCTGGATCCTCGATCGTCGCGGTCCAGGTGTGATGATCAGAGACGACACCGCGGAGCTTGAGGAAATTCTGAAGCGTGTACACCTCATCCGTCGGCCATCGTTGCTCGCTCGGACCGAGATCACCGACGTTGATGAGGGTTCGCAACGTGCCCGTTCCGGGTTCCAGCCGGGACAGCGACACCGTGGATGCTCCGATGCCGTCGAGGATCCGTTCGGCCGAGGTCTCCAGGACGTCCTCGAAGATCGTGGCGGTGCTCGTCTCGCGAGCCAGAGCCGCCAGGCCAGCGAGCAACTGCTGCTGGCGGCCGACGTCGAGGGACGCACCTCCCACTGGCGGCGGCGATGACAGAGGCAGCGGGGTGCGACGGGCTTGGCCCACAGTCGCCTCCGCCATGACCTGGTCCGGCTGACTCCGTGTCCATTGTTGGACGGTCAGCGTCCGCCCTACCGATCGGCGAACGGGACCCTGAAATGAGTACTTGCCGGCAAGAAGATGAGGCGCCACCAGGCCGGGAGCGCTCTGCCTCGCGCTTGTCGCTATGCCGTGACCGGGTTGGAGTGACCGACGTTGTGGGCGACCGTCCCGCCGGATTCGTTGTTGTTGACGATCGCATCCAGCCAGAACACGTAACTGTGGCCACGGGTCAGGCCGCTCACCGTCGCGCTGAGCGTAGCCATGCACAGGCCGGTCGGCGCCACGGTCACGACGCGCAGCGCGTTGGCCGCTGACGTCGGGATCGGGCTGTTGGGAACGACGATGACGCGCCAGCTCTGAATGACCGGGTCGTAGCTGGAAGGCCACTGGACGGTGGCGACGCCGGCGCTGACCGACACGCCCACCGAAGCCGCGCTGTGGAAGCTCAGCTGGGCGCTGCACGAGGGACCGGTGCTGGCGGTCGGTGCCGCGATCGGGATCGAGCCGCTGGCCACCGGAGCGGGCGCGGCCGGCGTGCCCGGCGGCACACTGGACGAGACGGTGGTCAGCACCGGTAATGCCGGCACCGCGGGCCGTCCCGGCACGACCGGCTTCTCCGGCTTTGCGGCCTCGATCGGTCCGGTCTGGATCACGACTGCCGGTGGCTGGCCGGATACCGACTCATAGGGCTGACACCCCGCCGCCGTCAGGACAGCGGGCATGACCAACACCGATCCCAGGACCCGGGCTCGGCGGACACGCATACCCTCACCATCGGCTGGCTCACGGGTTGCCTGAGGCCGAGCAAACACAGTCGGCCGGCACCGCCGTCAGGGTCGCCGCCCCACGGTCACAGTCCGGACTCCCCTGATGTTCAGGCCGCCGCGGTTGGCCAACTCGTCCAGGCCATCCCCGGCTCGGTGGCCCTCGCCCTCGATCAGCGCCGCCAGCGCAGCGCGATCCCCATTCTCCAGCGAGGTTCCTGGGCCGGCCGCCAGGCGACGCAACCAGAGCCGCGCGTACTCGGCGGTGCCCGCTGGGTAAGGCGGCCGGAGGTCGATGGCGAAGGTCCGCTCCCCCAGCACCTGGAAGCCCGCGGAGGTAAGACGAGCCGACCAGTTCGAGCCGAGATGCGGCAGGTCTTGGGCGTGCTGCCGGCCCAAGGCGGCCAGAACCCTTTCCTCCATGCCCGAAAGGCTGGTATCGGCGACGCCGACCGCGCTGAGTTCTCCGGCCAGGAAGCGCAGCGGCTGGTCGAATTCCGCGATCGCGAACAGGCCGCCACTGGTGGTCCCTCCGAGCACTTCGGCGAGAAGTCGATCGGGATTCTGCAGGTGGTGCATGGCCATCGATGCCCAGGTCAGGTCCACCGGACCGATGACCGGCCACCCGGCGTCGAGGTCGGCGTGGAGGGTGCTTATCCGCTCGGCCAGGCCGAGGGCGCTCGCCTTGGCCCGGAGGTGTTGGAGCATGTCGGCGGACGAATCGATGGCGACGATCTCGGCGTCGGTATGCCGTTGTGCCAGCCCGAGGGCACCATTGCCCGACCCTGCACCGAGGTCGACGATCCGCTGCCACCCGCCGGTGCTGGAGCTGATGAACTCCCCGACCCAATCGAGTGCGCTGGACCAGTATTCAGCCAGGACCGAACCGTCGAGATCGAGCAGGTGCACCAGGGCCGCGTCGTCCTCGGCATGGCCGTGATGTGAGTGATCTGATTCAGACATACTCCAACGGTAGGCCCTTCGTGCCTGGCACGCATAGACTCTTGCGCATGACGCAAGAAGCGGATCTCGACGCGGTGATCCGGGCACGGATCCGTAGTCTGCGTTCGGCTCGAGGCTGGTCACTGGACGCGCTGGCGGCTCGGTGCCACCTCAGTCCCTCGACGCTGAGCCGGATCGAGACCGGGCATCGCCGGATCTCACTCGATCAACTCGTGCCGATCGCACGTGCGTTGGGTTCTACCCTTGACCAGCTGGTCGAATCGGCCGACGACGAGGACGTGGTCATCCGTCCGCGACGCGACCGCGCCCACGGGGCGACGACGTGGCTGCTGTCCCGTGAGGACACCGCTCAGGGCCTCACGGTGGCCAAGATGCGGATCACATCCAGGACGCGCCGCCGCGAATTGCGCGTCCACCCTGGACGGGACTGGTTTACGGTGCTGTCCGGCACGGCCCGTTTGCAGTTGGGTGCACGCACCATCCTGGTGGAGCAGGGCCAGGCCGCTCAGTTCTCGACCATGACCCCGCATGCGATCACGGCGCACGGCGGACCGGTGGAGATTCTGACGATCCTCGATCGGAATGGACAGCATGCCCACCTCGAAGCGGTCGATCTGACTCCCGACGGCAGTCGTTGACGAAGGGTGGGTCAGCGCGCTGCGGTGCCGGTCGGCGCCGAGCCGACGTCGTTGAGGTACTGCTCGTCCAAACGTCGCATCTCGGCCGAGATCTGGGCGACCAGTGCTGGGGAAAGCCCGACGAATTCGGTGCCCAGCTCGACTGACCTCGCCCCGTACTGAACCCGCACGACGCGGGCTCGCACCGAGCGCAGCGCACCGTCGAGGGTCAGCTCGACCGTGAGGTGATCACCCTTGACGACGCGAATCGTCGAGGGCAGGCCGAGTCGGGCACCGCCCTCACCGATGTCTAGCTGCAACGCCTCGATCCGGGCGTCGCCGAGCTGGACGGCACATGTCTCCAGGGTCGGGAACCGCTCGTGACGGCGCTGCTCGAGGGCGTCGGCGAGTTCGCCCAAGCCTTGCACTCGCTCCAGGCTGGCTTGCATTGCCGTGTCGAGGCTGCGCACGACGTCGTGCTGGGCCTGAGCGACCGAGCGCAGCGACTCCGAGGCCTCGTCGATACCGCCGATGCCGCTGGCCATACTGGTGATCGTGGAGGCGACGTTGCCGGCGTGCTCTTCCAGATCGGTGATGGTGCTGAAGATTTCCTCGGTGCTGGCCGCGGTCATCGCCGCCAGGTTCTTGACCTCACTGGCCACGACCTTGAAGCCTCGACCCGCCTCCCCGGCGCGGGCCGCCTCGATCGTTGCGTTGAGCGCGAGCAGCTTGGTCTGGTCGGCGACGCTGGCGATGAGCGTGGCCATCCGAGTGACCGAGGCCAAGGATCCCGCCAACGCGGTCACGACCCGGTCGGCGCTACGGGAGTGCTCGACGACGGATCGCGTGAGGGCGTCCGCGGCGGCCACCTTCTCCTCGATCGTGCTGGCGGCATCGCGCACGGCCGCGACCTGCACCAGCACCGCGGACATCTCCGAGGTCACCGTGGTCGTGGAGTCGTCGATGACCTGCTGAGCCCGCAGGCGAGACTGCTTCTCCGCGGTCCGTTGCTGGACGAAGGCGCGACGGAATGCGTCCTCACGATCGGCCAGCGACGTGCGCGCAGCGATCCGCGTGGTCTGCAGCTCGGCCCGCATCGACTCGACTTCGACGGCCAGGCGACCGAGATCATGCCGGCCGGCGAGCACGGGTACGTCGCCCTCGGCGTCACTGCGGAGATCACGCAGGGCCGCGGACAGCAGCTTGAGGTCGTAACGGTCGGCCAGGACGGTGCCCACCGCGAACCACGCACTCGCGGCCAGGCCGGCGCCGATCAGCAGGAGCGCACGACCGGACGGCGTGCGACCGCCGGCGTCGTACAGGCCTGCGGCGGCCACGGCCAGGAACGCAGCGAGTAGGACGAAGCGACCCATGGAGCCGTACCTCCGGGCCATGCCGGATGCCGGGCGGAGCCAGGCGGGCTCGGCTCGGTGGAGGTCCTCGGATCGGGACACGGATAATTCCCTCGTCGACGGTGGGCCGGCGACGCGAACGCGCCGTGGGAGGGCAGCTAGCCGCCCCACAACCCATATCGACACCCTGGTGCGGGAGTTGAGTCCGGTTTCGACGGGATGGAGCGGGATGCAGCGGGATGGAGCGGGATGCAGCGGGATGCAGCGGAATCGTGTCGCGTGATTGAAGATCGCTTCGTCCGGGTATGAACGCGCCATGACATCGGCGAACCTCGACACACCGGAGCTCAAAGCGATCGCGATCCGGGCGCGGCATCGCAGGAACCTGATGTTGCTGACTTTCCTCCCGACCGCGGTCGTCCTCGGTGTCGTGGTGGGCGCCCTGATCGGGCGGCATCACGGGCCGACGCACCACCAGCACGTCTCCACCGCCGCGGCCGTGGCCGCTCTCGTAGTGGGCGGGATCGTGCTGTTGGCCGAGGCAGCCTTCCTCGTGTACCTCGTCCGCCACCGCAAGGGCTTGTTCGGGCCGCAACTCATCCTGGGCTTGAAGTATCGCGACCGACGCACGGTCATGAAGGCCCTCCGGAGTGGGCAGCCGCCCGCGGACGAAACCCTCCGAACGGTCGGCTTGGTGATGGCCGAGCGGACCATCACCTACCGCAGGTTGACCCTCGCGACCTTCGTGGTGGCCGGGCTGGGACAGATCCTCAACGCGGCACTGCCCGAGCGGCCCGCCCCGCTTCGCGTCCTGTACCTGATCTTTGCGCTGAGCTTCGTTGCCCTTTTCTGGTATCAGCGTCTCGTGCTGGCCGGTGCGCGCCGGTACGTGGCACAGACCACGAACGGGTGACGTCGAGAGAAACTGGACCCGAGCCCGGACCCGCCAATCGCCCGGACGCGGTCACCCATCGGTGCCGAGGGCAGCGGCCGACTCGAGGCCGGTGCCGTCAGTCAGGACGCTGGTCGCCGCGGATCGCTGCGACGAGCGTGGCCAGGTCAGAGCCCTTGAGTACCAGTCGGTGGCCCAACCGCTCTGTCTCACGCTTGATCGACGCCGACGGGTCCGACGTGTAGACCACGACCCGGACGCCGGGAGATTGCGCCAGCAACCTCGGAAGCACTGTCTCACCGGTGGCATCAGCCAGGTGCCAGTCGAGGATGACCACGTCTGGCTGCAAAGTGCGGCTGAGTTCGACGGCCTCCCGCCCGGTGGCGGCCGTGGCGCATACCTGCAGGTCCGGGTGTGACTGGAGATGCCGTACGAGAAACGCCACCACCCCCGGTTCGTCCTCGACGACGAGGACCGTGCTGGCGCGTTCTGGCGATGCGTTGCTGCCCACGGCGCCACCTCATCCGAGTTCGGAGGTCTCGAGCACGGAGAGCCCCCGTCACCGAAGCCTAGAGTGCGAATGGGCCGGATGGGGGGCTGATTCGGCACCTGTCCACGACACCCGCACCCTCACCCGAGCGTGGATGGACACCAGCGCCGCGGCGCCGCTCCGGGTGCTGGTGTTACGGCGCCGCCGCGGACCCGGCCGGACTGATAGATCTCCTGGCCGCACCTCTAGGCGAAATGCAAAATTCCTGTTAGGTTTAACGCCGATCATAACGGGATGGCACGGGGAGTTCGGCGTGGAGAAGACGAAGGCGATGAAGCGCCTGCTCGTAGCGCTTGGCGTGGCGGTAAGCGCCACAGTCGGGCTGCTGGCCGCCTCCGCCCCCGCGAGCGCGGACTCCATCCCTACGTCTCATGGGTTTCCGGTGTTCTCGCCGTTCGTGATCAGCACCGACTGCGTCGCCGGACGTCCCGCGAGTTACACCGTCTCGACTCGGTGGAGCGCGACCGGAGTCAAGGGTGCGTTTCCGACGTTGTCAGCGGTGTTCGAAGTCGACGACGGCAGCGCTACTGCCGTGACGTTCACGCGCTCGTCCGACGTCGTGGTCACGCCCGGCACGAACGGGACCTACACCCGTACGTTTCCGGTCACCTCCTCGACCAACGCCACCAACACCAGCATCGACATCGAGGACGCCACCGGCTTCGTCTGGCTCGGGGCGCACGCATCCTTCGGCTGCCATGATCTGCCCGCTCAATCGGCGCCGGTCGCCAGCCTGAAGAGCCACGCGTGCAGCGGAGCATTCAGCGTGCGTTTCGACGGCAGCGCCACTGCTTCTGACTGGGGATACCAACTGGTCTACGGCTCGGGCACGTTCTCCGCGAACGCCCCTACTCTGACCGCGGGCAGCAGCGCACTGCTTTCGGTGACCGCTGCGCAGGCGGGTGCGGAAAAGACCGTGTTCGCCGCGCTGTACGGCTACTACAGCGGCTACGACGTCTATGACACATCGGCGCTGCTGTCCCTGGCCAAGTCGCCTTCCTGCCCACGGGCCGGCGCGATGTCGATCACGAAGTCCCTCAGCATCAAGGCCGGCAAGTCGACCGTGATCAAGACCCACTTCACGGTCAAGGGCTCGACCAAGCCTGTGGCCGGCGCGACGGTCTCGCTGTTGAAGCGATCCAAGCCATCCGGCCCATGGACGCTGGTCAAGACCGTCAAGACCAACAAGGCCGGCGCCGCGTCGGTCACCATCCACCCGGCCAAGTGCCTGTACTTGGAGTGGAAATACGCTGGTGGCGCCAAGTACGCGGCCACTCTGAGCCCGGCGACCAAGGTCACGGTCACCCACTAGTTCGGCGCCGCCGCCCTGAAATCCGGGTGCCCACGCTGGAGTGAGCCCGCCCACAGCTGCTAGCCCCCCGCTTGCAAGAGCTAGCAATGGGGAGCATGGTGGGAACGGTGATGGTCGATGGCTTGAGAGAACAGGCCGTGACGATCGGCGAGTTCATCCGCGAACAACGAGAGCAAGCCCAGGTGTCGCTGCGGCAACTGGCCAAGCTCACCGGAGTGTCGAACCCGTACATCTCCCAGATCGAACGCGGACTGCGCAGACCTTCCGCGGAGATTCTGCAACAGATCGCGAAGGGCTTGCGCATCTCCGCCGAGCAGTTGTACGTCCACGCAGGCATCCTCGAGGCCCGCGAGGGCACCACCGAGACCATCGCAGCGATCCTGGCTGACCCAGTGCTCGACGAACGACAGAAGCAGGCTCTGATCCAGATCTACGAGTCCTTCCACCGAGAATCACTCGCAACGGAGCCAACCAGACGCTCCGAGTCCAACAGCTGACCCGCGGCCCGCACATCCTCCCGTGACCGGGTGGGCAGCGTGGTCAACCGGCCCACCCGGTCGGCACCTCACCAAGGAGCACACATGACGATTTTGACGCACGTTCGCAACTACACCGACTCGACTCTGGAGCGGAGCATGTCGACGTTGGCCGACGCCTCCGACCGCCTGTTCGCGCTGCCGACCGGCACGAAGGAACTCGCCGCCGGCGCCCTCACCGTGGTGCGCCGACAGACCTACGCCGCCCTCGGAGCCAGCGACGCGGTCCTGGCCACGATCACCAAGCGTGGCGAGGAAGCTCCTGCCGAAGCCAGGCAGACCGCCATCCGGCTCCGCGACACGACCCGTGCGCTGCTCACACAGGCCAAGGACGTCGCCGGCCGCACCCAGGACGAACTCGTCTCCGTCGCCGGTGACCTGACCGAGCGTGGCAGCGACGCGGCCAAGGCCGCACGCAGCATCGACCTGCTCGCCGCTACCGACGGCGTCAAGGACCAGGTCGAGAGCCGAGTCGGCCAGCTCAAGGACGCGTTCGGCAAGCTTGCCGACCGCGGCGAGCAGATCGCCGCCGACCTCCGGCACGACCCGGTCCTCGTCCGCCTCATCAGCGACACCGACACCCGGGTGGAGAAGGCAGCCAACCAGGTCACGTCGGTGGCCCAGAAGCTGCGCGCCCGCACCGCCGCCCAGGTCGAGCGCGAAGCAGCGGCAACGACCGCGACGCCGGTTCGCCCGACCGCTCCGTCGAAGATCCCCTCGCACAAGACCACCGTCCGCAACACGCCGGCCGGCGAAGCGCCGATCGCCACCACGCCGACCTACCGCGCTGCCGCGGCGGAGACCGCCACGCGCAAGCAGGCCGCACGCAAGGCGGCCGCAACTCGCAAGGCCGTCGCCGCCGAGGTGACCGCGACTCGCAAGGCCGCTGCCGACAAGGCCGCCGCTACGCGCGCGGCGAACGCGCAGGCTCGGGCGGACGCAGCTGAGAACCGCAAGGCTGCGGCGGTCAAGGCCGCGGCGACCCGCAAGCGCACGGCGACGAAGTCGGCGCAGTCGGCCCCGGCCAAGAAGACGGCAGCGCGCAAGACCACCGCTGCCCGAAGCGCCACCAAGTAACAACCCTCGGCAACGAGCGGTCGGACCGGCTAGCGGTCAGGCCGCTCGTTGCCGGCGCAACACAGCCGTGCCGGATTCATCGACCCAGGGCTTGCCCGCGGACGGTCTAGGAGCGGGCCGCGACGGGGAGGTCGGCCGGATCGGCAACGGGCCAGGTGCCCGGGGTCCCGTCCAAACGCCGGAGAGCCTCGAGCTGCAGCAGGCTCCACGGCGAGAGCCGGTCCGATTCCGCGCCGGACTCGGACGCAACAGCGAGCCACGGCGTCCACCAAGCCTCGGCTACTTCATCGGGGTTGGCCACGACCGCCTCGTCGGCCACGGTCGCCCGATAGATCGGACAGAGTTCGTTTTCCACTGTGCCGTCAGGCATCGTGGCGCGATAGCGGAAAGCCGGGACCAGCAGGTCGATCGTGGCGGCGACGATCCCGAGCTCGTAACGCAGTCGCCGGCTCACCGCGTCGGGCATGGGCTCCCCCGGCGCCGGGTGACCGCAGCAGCTGTTGGTCCGCACGCCGGGCCACGTCTTCTTGGTATGCGCGCGTCGGGTCATCAGGACCCTGTCCCGGGCATCGAAGACGTAGCAGGAGAAGGCCAGATGCAATGGCGTCCGCTCGTGGTGGACCGTGCCCTTGTCGGCGGTTCCGATCGCCTGACCGTCGGGACCGCACAGCACTACCCGCTCCGGCACCGAAGCTTCGAAGGCGGACATCAGGCAAGCCGCCCTTCGGGGTAGCGACCGGGGCAAGCGGGCGGGCAGGCGGGGCTGGAACCCGCTACGAACGACATAGAGCCAGCTTGCTCCCCCTCGACCGGTTGCGCTAACGGCAGGGCGTGACCGTTCGGCCTGCCCGACAACCCATGGCGGGCTACCGGACGAGCTCCTCTCACGGCGGCGCGAGATCGCCGGTACCACCGCGGATGACGGTGAAAACGGCCTCGATATAGCCGTCGAGCTCACGCAAGGTCTGCTCGGGCCGGCCGAATTCGGCGAGCCTTTGCCGCATCTCCGTGGCGATGACTCGTTCGGCCGCGACGAACAACGCCGCGACGGTGCCCGCAAACGGGGCCTCGGTCGAGCCGAAGCGCTGCCTCAGGGCCGAAGCGAGCGCAGCTTCGCGACGCAGGTACAGCTGCGCTTCGCGCGCCTGCAATTGCGGACTGTTGGCGATCAGTTCGTGGAACGGCGCCACATGACTCGGGCAGGTATAGGCACGACCGGCGGTCAGATCGAACAACACATGTGCCTGCAATGCGTCCAGGATCGACTGGCCCGCCGGACACGAGCGAACGAGCAGGGCCAGCGTTCGTTCTAGTTCATCGACCTGGCCGAAGACGAGGTCTTCCTTGGTCGGGAAGTGATTGAACAGCGTGGCCGTCGAGACGCCGGCGCCGCGAGCGATCTCGGTGGTGGTCACATTGTCGAAGCCCCGGGCGACGAACAAACCCATGGCGACCTGGCGCAATGCGGCTTGGGTCCGCTTTCGCTTCGCCACGCGGCGACCCGGCGAACTGGTCACGAAGTCTCCGACGGATGCTCGTACGGGCCTGGGTGCGAGGCCCTGCCCGGCAGCCCGTCCGCGGAGGCCGAGGTACGGCCGGAGCGGAACCGGTCACGACGTGCGGCGAGCAGACCCGGCACGGCGACCCGGGCCCGCCGCGGGATGCTGACGCCGGCCCGCTCGTGAAGTATTCGGTAGTCCCGGCGTTCAATGTCGTCGAGGATGCCGCGATAGAGCGTGAGCGCCGTCTGGACGCAGGCCCGTGACGTCGGATCCAACAGCCGCACGCCGTGGGAAGCGGTTCGGTACAGCTCACGGGTGCGGGCGATCTCGTCCGCCAGCAGCCGCCGGATCGGGCCGTCGACGACACCGCGAAGCAGGCGGTCGCGGTCCACACCGTGCCGTCTCAGCGACTCCAACGGCAGGTAGATCCGTCCGCGCCGCAGGTCCTCGCCGAGGTCGCGCAGGAAGTTGGTGAGCTGGAAGGCCACGCCGAGGTCGACGGCATACGGGGCGGCGACCTCGACCGGGGCCGCGAGCCCGAGCACAGGCAGCATCTGCAGCCCGATGACGGCCGCTGATCCCCACATGTACCGCTCCAGGTCGGCGTAGGTCTCGTACTCGGTGACGGTGAGGTCCATCCGCATCGAGTCGAGGAACGCAAGGAAGTACGCAGCGGGAATGTCCCATCGCTGCATGGCGTCGCGAACCGCGAGCATCGGCGGCGCCTCGGCCAGCCCCTGCGCCGGTGGGCTGGCGGGTCCGCCGGCACCCCCGCGAGACGACGTACGGAAGATCCCTTCGATGGCGTCGAGAATGTCTGCCTGCGCTCGGAGAGTCAGCGGGCTGTCGGTGGCGTCGATGACATCGTCGACCCATCGCGCGAACCCGTAGAGGGCATGGACCGCGGGCCTCTTGGCCGCCGGGAGCAGCAACGTGGCGAGGTAGTAGGTCTTTCCGTGGCGAGCGTTGAGGGTGCGGCACGCGGTGTAGTGGTTGCGTAGCGCCTGACCGTGGATGCCGGCCGCGTCGAGTTCCGCCTCGGACTGGCGGCTCACGCCTGCACCCCGGTGATTCGCTCGGCGGCCAGCCGTCCTGACAACAACACCATCGGCACACCGACGCCCGGTTGGGTGTTGGAGCCGCAGAAGACCAGGTTGTCGATCCGGCGATCCAGCGTGGGTGTGCGTAACGGTCCGGACTGCCGAAAGGTGTGAGCGGCCGCGAAGGGCGCGCCCGCAGCCAGGCCCGAGGCGCCCCAGTCGGCCGGCGTGACGTAGCGCTCGACCTCGATATCCCCGCTGATGCCGGTGTAGCCGCGGGCGTCGAGGGTGGCCAGGACTTCGTCGCGGTAACGCGGTCCGAGCACGGACCAGTCCAAGTCGAAGGTCAGATTCGGCGTGGGGAACAGCACGTAATACGTCTGCTTTCCCTCCGGCGCCAAACCTGGGTCGGTGCGGGTTGGATTGCTGATCAGGAAGGATGGATCACTCATGAGCCGCCCGTCCTTGATGATCTCGCGGAACGTCCGGCGCCACTCGTGGCCGAAGGAGATGTTGTGATGGGCCAGATCAGGACTGCTTGACGAGGCCGCGCTCGGGGCCCCGACGTGCATGAGGAAGCACGAGGGCGAGTACGTCAGCGAGCGCACCCGGCGCGGAGTGTGGCGCTCGGGCAGCAGGTCTCGATAGGCCACCGGTAGGTCGGCGTTGACGACGATGACGTCGGCGGTGAGGCGCTCGCCATCGGTGGTGATGACTGCGCTTGCCCGGTCGTTGGTGACCTCGATCGTCTGCGCGGTGGTCCCGTACCGGAAGGTCACTCCGTGTTTGGCCGCCGCACCGGCGAGCGCGAGCGGGACTTTGTGCATACCGCCGCGGGGGAAAGTGACGCCGGTGACCGTGTCCATGTACGCGATGACCGCATAGATCGCCAGAGCGTCCTGCGGGGCGAGGCCGGCGTACATGGCCTGGAAGGAGAAGATCCGCTGCAGGCGCTCGTCCTTCAGGAACTGGGCCACCTTCGGGCTGAGCCGGCGCAGTCCGCCCATGGCGAAGAGCCGGGCCGCATCGACGTTGACCAACGCCAGCGGCGAATCCAGGTTCTGGTCGATGAACCGGCGGCGCTCCAGGTCGTAGAGACGCCTCAGGTAGGTGACGAACCGCCGGTACCCCTGGACGTCCCGAGCCGAGCAGGTCTGCGCGATCTCCTGCGACATGGCGTCGATGTCGGTGTGGACATCGATGACCGAACCGTCGGCGAACGTCGCTCGGTACGCCGGATCCAGCGGGATCAGATCCAGCCAGTCGGTCATGTTCTCCCCCACGCAGGCCAACGCGTCGGCGATGAGTTCGGGCATCGTGAGCACGGTCGGTCCGGTGTCGAAGGAGTAGCCGTCCAGCTCCAGGCGCCCGGCGCGGCCACCCGGTCCTGCGGCGCGCTCGATGACGGTGACTTCGCGGCCGGCGCCGGCCAGTCGCAGCGCGGCGGACAGCCCACCCAGCCCGGCGCCCACGATCAGCACCGACTCGGTGCGGCCGCCCACTCGACGGGGACTAGGCACGTCGCCGCCGGGGGCGGTTAGCGGTGGATGTCTGGCAGTGCACGAGAACTCCGCTCGTCGGAACTCCGATGTTAGAGTGACTCTAGATTCGTGCACAAGCCGACCGGAACGGACGGGCCGGCACAAGCGCGAGTTGTTCCGGGTCGCGTCGAACAGAGCTGCTGCGTCCGCTTTCTTTGTGGGGTCCGGCGTGACGCATGAGGCATCGATCTCTCCATCCAGTGGGTTGACCATGCGCCCCTGGGCGGGCGAGCACGCACACCCGTCCCCGCCGCTTCGCTCGCTCGCCCCGGGTAGTGGTGTCGCCAACCTCGCGGGACTCTCACCGGCCGCATCCAGCCAGTTGACCGCCTCGCTGGACGACGCCCTTACGCGCTTCGCCGGTCCGCTGATCGAGCCCTGCGCGCGGATCGTCCACTCGGCCGGGCGGCGCCTGCGGCCCTCGCTGGTCCTGAAATGCGGACAGGCCGGCCCCGGCACAGCCGGCGCCCCGATGCTTCTCGCCGCCGCGGTTGAGTTGTTGCACTGCGCGACTCTGGTTCATGACGACGTGATCGACGGTGCGACCACCCGCCGAGGGGTGGCGACCATCAACGCCCAGGAGGGGACGTCGACGGCGATTGTCTGCGGTGATGTCCTGATCGCCGCGGCGATGGGCCTGGCCGCGGACGTCTCGACCAGCGCCGCCGCGGTCATGGCCCAGACCCTGGCGGACCTGTGCGCCGGGCAGGCGCTGGAGGAGACGCTCCGCTTCGATGTCAGCGCCACCGAGCAGCAGGTTCGCCGGGTAGCCAGCGGAAAGACCGGTAGCCTGCTGCGCGCGGCTTGCCTGCTGGGCGCCGAGGTCGCTGGCCTCGAACCGGAAGTGACTCAAGTGCTGGGACGCTACGGCACAGCGTTCGGCGTGTGCCTGCAGATCGTCGACGACGTCCTGGATGTGGCTTCCACGCCGGCCTTGCTGGGCAAACCGGTCGGGGCCGATGTCAGCGGCGGTGTCATGACAGAGCTCGTGGTCAGGACGTTGCGCTCGCGTCCAGAGCTGGCCGGGTTACTCGGTTCGGTGGCGGGCAGCGCCGCCCACAGCCGAGCGCTGCATGTGTTGCGAACCAGCGGGGCGATCGGCGAGATGATCGAGGCCGCTCGCGAGCTGGCCGCCGACGCGGGGGCTGAGCTGGCCGACGCCGCGCCCGAGTACCCCTCCCTGGTGGCGGTAGCGAGCTGGGCCGGGCGCTACGTCGAGGCCCAGCTCGCGGAGAAGCTGGATCCGCCCCAGGTGGAGCGGACCGCGTGAGGCCGTGACGAGCAGTCGCCGAGCCGCCGCGTTCGGGTTCTGCTTCGAGCAGTTGGTGCGCGGCGGACTGCGCGGGGTGTGGCTACGCAATACACCGCCGGCGGCCGCGTTCGTATGGGCGGCCAATCACCACAGTTGGTGGGACGGCTTTGTCGCCAATGCCGTCCTGCGTCACCACGGCCACGAACCGTGTCTGCTCATGGACGCCGACAACCTGCGGCGGTTCGGGTTCCTGACCGACCTCGGTGCGATTCCGGTCGATCAGCCCAGGAAGGCGTTGGCCGCGCTGGGTTCTGGCCGTCCGTTGATCATCTTCCCCGAGGCCGAGCTGCGCGCACCGGGTCCACTCGGACCGATAACGCCCGGCGCGCAGTGGCTGGCCCGAAAGGCTCAAGTGCCCATCGCGATCGCCGCCACAAGGGTTGTACTGCGTGGCCACCAGAAGCCCGAGGCCTACGTCGATGTCAGCGTCAGCCCCGACGGCGATGTCGCCGGAGAGCTGGCCGCTCGACTTCAGGTACTGGACGGCGAGCTTGCAGACAGCGATCCCCGCGAGCCGCTGGCGGGGTTCGCCACCGTACTGACCGGACGACTCAGCTGGGACGAGCGAATCTCGCGGTGGACGGCGAGGACGCACGGGTGAGCATCCTGTTTCGCGCCGTGCTGGCCTTCCTCGCCCTCAAACTCGGCAACCTGGCCATCAACGTCGCCACCTTCCCCGTGCTGACCGGAGCGGGATCCGCCCGCCCTCGCCCGACGGTTTCCCTGCTGGTGCCGATGCGCGACGAAGCCGATCGGCTCGTCCATACGTTGCCGGCGATCCTGGCCCAGGGCGTCGACGAGCTGATCCTGTTGGACGACTGCTCCACCGATGCCACCTACCAGCTGGCCGAAACGATGACCGCTGATCATCGGCAGGCGCGCGTCCTCGCCGGTGCGCCGACCCCGCCCGGATGGACCGGCAAAACGTGGGCCTGCCAGCAGCTGGGGGCGCAGGCGACGTCGGAGTCACTGGTCTTCTGTGACGCCGACGTCGTCCTCGCGCCCGGAGCCGTCCTGAGCGTTCTCGCCGAACAGCAGCGTCAGGGTGCCGACCTGCTGTCGGTGTTTCCCCAGCAACAGACCGCAAGCATCGGCGAACACCTGCTCGTCCCGCTTGTCGACGACGTGCTGCTGTGCTTCCTGCCCTTCCCGTTGCTGCGTGCCGATGTTCCGTCCGCAGCGACGGCCAACGGGTCGCTGATGGTGTTCAACCGGCGCGCCTACGACGTCCTCGGCGGCTTCGAGGCCGTGCGCGGTGACGTGGTCGAAGACGTTGCCCTGGCGCGGCTGGCCCGTCGGCGTGGACTGCAACTCGGAGTGGTGCTGGGCGGCGCGATCGTCCGGACCCGCATGTATTACGGCTACCGGGCGTGCGTGACGGGCTTCGCGCGAGGGCTGCTCGCCACAACCGGCGGGTCCCGCGCACGATTGGTGCTGGCCGCCGGCTGGCACCTGCTCGCCTACGCGGTGCCCCCGCTGCTGTCCTGGCGTCGTCCGCGGTGGGCCCTGGTCGTCGTCCTCGGGGTGGTGGAACGCCTGGTCGTGGAAGCCAAGACCGGACGGCGGCAATGGTGGCAAGCCGTGCTCCAGCCACTGAGTCCGCTCGCGGCGCTGCCACTGTTCGTCCAGGCCCTGCGGCGCACCCAGCATTGGAAGGGTCGGCCCTACACCTACGTTGCGGCGCCGAGCCGTCGCCTGACCGGCGTGCGTCCATGAGGGACTATCCGGCGCCACATGCTCAACGGCTTGTCGGTCACCTGGGCCGGTGGGGTACCGATCCGCTGGGCCTGATCGAGGAGGGTTCACGCCTCGGGTCCGTTTTCTCGCTGCGGCTCTGGCGATCCGCGGTGGTCGGCTACTCCCCGGACTGGAACCGTCTCATCCTCGGTGACCTGTCGACGTTTCGCAGTCGGGGCAGCATGAGTGGACTTTCTCCCTATCTCGCAGGGGGCCTCGTCCGGACCGAGGCCCCCGAGCACCGCCGTCGACGACAGGTGCTGAACCCGAGCTTTCATCGGACCGCACTGGCCGACCTCGAGCCCCGTATCCGGGCCATCACCCGGGACCGCCTGCCCCGCGGCGATTTCGATGCGACGGCCTGGTCGAGCGCGCTTGTTCGGGACGTGCTTTCGGCCCTGTTCTTCGACGACACGATCCCCGCCGCTCTGCTGCAGCGCTTCCTCGCACCCCTCGACCGCGCGCTGCCCGCACCGTTCCTGCGCCGACCATGGCTGTTTCGCCGGATGAACCGGGCGCTTGGCCATGCGCTGGCCCACGCCGGGCCGACAACCCTGGCCGGGGCGTTCAGTGCCCTGCCTGGCGGCATCGAAGAGGCGCGCGTCGCCCTGGCTGCGGCCTACGACACGACTGCTCACACCCTGGCCTGGCTGTTGTGGCACCTTGCCGAGCACCCCTCCTTCGCAACGCCGGACCGAGTGCCGCTGCTCGTCGAGGAAACCCTGCGGCTCTACCCAGCCGGCTGGATGGGCACCCGGATCACGGCAACACCGGTCACCTTCGACGATGTCGTGATCCCGTCCGGGACGCTGGTCATGTACAGCCCCTACCTGACCCATCGCGACCCCACGCTGTGGACCGATCCCACGGTCTTTCGGCCGGACCGGTTCAGCGATCCGGTGCCCGCCTGGGGCTTCATTCCCTTCGCGGCGGGCGAGCGGACCTGTCTGGGCGCGCAACTGGCCCGGCTGATGCTACGAACCGTGGCGGCCGAGTTCGCCGACCTCAGCCTGACCCGGACCGGCCCCCACCCTGGTTTGCGGGCGGGCATCACGCTGACCGCGGCCGGCCCTCTCGCCCTGCGCTGCGACGGGAATCCGCTGGCCACAAAGGGCTTGCTGAACTCGCGCGCGCACGGCCCGATCGGATTTCCGGCGTCGTCATGAGGAACCTGAGTTATCTTGCCGTCCTCTTCGGCTGCCTGGCGTGCGTCGCGCCGCTGGCGGTCTCGGTTCGGGGGCGGCTCGCCGGCTACCGCCGACGGCTCGGGCTGAGCGTCCTGGCTACGTTCGTCGTGTTCACGACGTGGGATCTGTATGCCATCCACGCCCATCACTGGACCTACAGTCGGATCCGAACCACCCGGGTTCTCCTACCGGGAAAGCTGCCGATCGAAGAGGCCATGTTCTTCATCGTCATCCCGCTGTGCGTCATCCTCACGTTCGAAATGGTCAGTCTGGTCTCGCAGAACGCCCGCGCCCGGCACGATGATCGAGCGGCGCCGTGACCTACACCGTCCTGGCCGTCGCAGCCGTACTCATCGCAGTCACACTGGACCTCGTCGTCCTCGGCACGAGGCTGCTTCGGACACGGGCGTTCTGGCTGAGCTACGCCATCATCCTGGCCTTCCAACTTCTGGTGAACGGTATCCTCACGGGCTACCACATCGTCACCTACAACCCCACGGCGATCATCGGGGTGCGAATCGCCTACGCGCCGATCGAGGACATCGCCTTTGGCTTCGCGATGACCGTGAACACCCTCATCGCGTGGATCAGGCTCCGGTCATCGCCGGACACGCTCGAGGCAGGCGGGGCGGACGGCCACCCGGCACCGGTTGAGGCGCGCAACGAGACCGCATGAGCCTGCTGAACAACGCTCGGTCGAGGCCGACCCGGCCGGTGACGCCGAGCCGACGACGGCCCTCGCCGACCTGCTCGATGCCTGTCAGGGCTGGCTGCCTGTCCTTGGCCTGCGACCGGTTCACGCCGCCACCTCGGGAACGGGCGCTGACAAGGCCCGTTGACCCACCGTGGCGGTGAGAGCCGCGGCGGCGCCGGCCACCACGCTGGCCCACAGGGCCGTCCCGGCGCCGGCGTTATCGATGAGTGCACCGCCGAGAGGTGATCCGATGGCGACGCCGGCGAAGACGATGACCCCGAGCCAGGTGTATGCCTCGGTGACGGCGTGGGCGGGGGCGACCAGGGGAACGAGGACGTTGCCGGTAAGCAGCGTCGGAGCGTTGGCCAGCCCCGCAACCACAAGCGCCACGGTCGCCCACAGCAGCGAATGCGACGCGGCTAGTGCGACGAGCAGGCATCCCACGCCCATCGCGGTGGCCCCGATCTGAAACCGGCGCGCGGGTGGTCTGGCCCATCGAACCGCGCCGTAGGCCGTCCCGCAGATGAGGCTGCCGCTGGCCCACAGTGCAAGCATCGTGCCGGCCAGCCCAGGACGGGCATGCTCGCGGGCCAGGGCGACGATTCCCACCTCGACGAGCCCGAACAGGACCCCGATCGCGAAGAACACCCCGACGATCACCAGCACGCCGCGATGCCGGATCGCTCGCGCGCGGCGCACCCCCGCGGCCGCTCGCTGGGGCCCTGGCTCCGTACCGGATTGGGCAAGGAAGATCCATCCCCCGACGAGTGCGAGCCCGAGCGCGGTGAGCAGGCCCGCGGCGGGGGCAACGACGGTGGCCAGGGTGGTGACCAGGACAGGGCCGATGATGAATACGGCTTCGTCGATCAGCGACTCGATCGACAGGCCGGCGGCCAGGTAGGAATCGCCGGCCAGCAGCGCGGTCCATCGTGCCCGAGCGCACGCCCCGAACTGTGGTAGCGAGACACCGACCAGGACGCCGGTCGCGAGCAGCAGCCACGGCGGCGCGTGCCGCTCGGCCGCGATGACCAGCAATCCCAGGCTGATCAGATGAGCCGCCAGCTGGGGTGCCAGCACCACGCGCTGTCCACGCCGGTCGATCAGCCGGCTGATCTGCGGCGAGAGGACGGCCTGCGCCAGTGAAACCGATCCGGCCAGCAGTCCTGCCAGCGTGTAGGAGCGCCCGAGGCCGGTAAGCAGCAGGACCGAGCCCAGCCCGACCATCGCCTGCGGCAGCCTGGCCAGGGCACCGGCGCCGCTGAACGCCGCCGTGCCGGGAAAGCTCAGCGCGTGCCGATAGCTCGCCAACCCGGTCGCGGGAACATCAGTCACGTCACGGTTCTAGCAGGCGTTGCGCATCGCCGGTTCCCCGGATCGCACCGCGCGCCCGGAATATCCCTCGGATCGCCTTGACTTTGTCCGGAGCTGGCCGATGCTGGAGGGTGGTTGGACAGCAGCCTGCTCTTTCCTTGTCGGCAGCGGTCTCGACGACCTCGCCGGCCATCGAATCCGATGACGCGGGGTGCGGAATATGACCGGCATTGACGAAGTACTGCGTGAACGCCTCGTGCGTACCGTGTTCCAGCCCATCGTCGACCTGGATTCGGGTGCGGTCGTGGCCTACGAGGCGTTGTCTCGCGGTCCTGCCGGGCCCCTGGAACGCCCCGACATCCTCTTTGCCGCAGCAAGGGCTGCGGGATGTCTGACCGAGTTGGACGAGCTCTGCCGGCGAACCGCGCTGGAAAGCGCCATCTCGGCCGGGATCTTCGATCCGCTCACCGTTTTCATCAACGTCGAGCCCGAGGTGCTGGACTCGGCGAAGCTGGGTGAACTCGTGGACCTGGCCGAATGCGCGCCAGGGCAGCTTCAGGTCGTCCTGGAGATCACCGAACGGGCCATCGCGACCCGGCCGGCGGAGCTGCTGGCGACCGTGAACAGGTTGCGGGCAGCCGGCTGGCGGATCGCGTTGGACGATGTCGGCGCGGAGGACATGTCGCTCGCGTTCATGCCGCTACTCCGACCGGACATCGTGAAACTTGACCTGAGCCTGGTGCAGAAGCGTCCCGGACCGGCCGTCGCCGAAATCATGAACGCCGTGAACGCCTACGCCGAGCGGACGGGTGCGGTGCTGCTGGCGGAGGGAATCGAGGACGAGGCTCATCTTCGGATGGCCACCGCGCTGGGAGCTCGCCTGGGCCAGGGATGGATGTTCGGGCGGCCCGCCGAGGGCGCCGCACGATCGCTGCCCACGGCCGCGCTCGACCTGCCGCCCAGCCGGGAAACGGTCCTGTCGCAGTCGCCCTTCGCCTGCCTGCCCGCCGACGTGCCGCTGAGACGTTCGAAGAAGCCTCTGCTCATCGAGCTGAGCAAGTTCCTCGAGCGGGAGGCCATCAGATTCGGCAGCACCTGCGTGGTCGTAGCCGCGTTCCAGGAGGCCAAGCACTTCACCGCCGCAACCGCGGCGCGTTACCTGGATCTGGCCGATCAGGTCGGCTTCGTCGCCGCAATCGGACAGGACCTCGGTCCGGAGCCGATCCCCGGCGTACGCGGCGCCGACCTCGACGCCGATGACCCCGTCCGCGGCGAATGGAACATCGTGGTGCTGGCGCCGCACTTCGCCGCGGCCCTGCTGGCTCGTGATCTCGGCGATACCGGTCCCGACAACGAGCGAACCTTCGAATTCGCGCTCACCTACGAACGCTCCATCGTTGCCGACGCGGCCCAGGTGCTGTTGTCCCGGGTCTTGCCGGTTGGGCCTGATCGGGTGGCGACGTTTCCCGCGGCGGCACAGCTCAACACCGCCTCGCGCCCGTTCGCGGCAGCGGGCCGGCCCGGCGTCCATCCGGACGCCGAGCGGCTCGTGCTGGAGACCAGCGTCGACGCCACGCTGCGGCGGGCTCTGGCCGCCACGACGAACGGTGTCACCATCGCCGATGTCACCCGTCCCAATCACCCGCTCGTCTACGTCAACTCCGCCTTCGAGCGCTTGTCCGGACTGGCTGCCGACGAAGTCCTCGGCATCAATTGCCGAATCCTGCAGGGCGAGGACACCGACCCGGACGCGATCCGCCGAATCCGCGAAGCGATCCTGGACGGGCGCGAGATTCGCGAGACGCTCATCAACTACCGCGGCCCGGAGCGGGTGCGCTGGTGGAACGAGGTCTATCTGGCGCCGGTCTTCGACGGCAGCGGTCGACTCGTTCAGTACATCGGCATCCAGAACGACGTGACGTCGAAGGTCGAAAGCGAGAATCTCCTTCAGATCGAACGCAAGCGGACGGCTCGATACCTCGCCGAGCTCGAATCGCTGGCGTTCAAGGACCCCCTCACCGGGGTCTGGAATCGTCGTCGCGCGGAGGAACTCGTTGAGTCGGCAGTGTTGCAATCCAGCGTCGACGGCACCGGATTCGCCCTGCTGTATCTGGACATCGACGAGTTCAAGCAGATCAACGACGGGCACGGCCACCTGGCCGGCGACGCTGTTCTGCACGCGACCGCCCAGCGACTGCAGCTGCGGTTGCGGCGCAGCGACGTGATCGCCCGCCTCGGCGGGGACGAGTTCCTGGTACTGCTACCTGGCCTGGGCGCACGCTCCGCGGCGGCCGAGGCCGGCCGGATCGTCGACTCACTCGCCGACACGCTGTCGAGCCCGGTGGCCCTGCCCCGTGGCGCGGTGACGCCCTCGGTCAGCATCGGGCTCGCGACCTACCCGGACAACGGTGCCGACTTCGACAGCCTCGTTCACGCGGCCGACCAGCAGATGTATGCGGGTAAACAGGGCCGAACTCGCTAGGGACCGCGAGCGGCCACAGTGCCGTTCGCGCCCGTCGGCCGACGCCGTACTCCTCAGGAGGTACGTGAGGTGTCATCCGCAGGCCGATGCCGGGCCGATGGTTCCCGGACAGAGTTGTCTCGTTCACATCACTGCTCGGACGGGACGGATCCTGATGGCTGGCATCACCTTTGATCGGGTCACCAAGCGATATGGCGCGGTGACCGCCGTTGACAATCTGAGCTTCACCCTCGAGCCCGGATCGATCACGGGCTTCATCGGCGCCAATGGCGCAGGCAAGTCGACCGCGCTGCGGGTGCTGCTGGGCCTGACGCGAGCCACCTCGGGAGCGGCGACCTTCGACGGAAGCAGCTACGGCGAACTCCCCGACCCCGGTCGGACGATCGGAGCGCTGACCGACGCGGACGTCTTCCACCCCGGCCGCACCGGACGAGCGTCGCTGCGGGTACTGGCACGAGCCTGTGCCGTGAGCGACGCCCGCGTCGAGGAGATGCTCGAGCTGGTGGCGCTCTCCGAGGCGGCCGGCTACCGGGTCCGGGGTTACTCGCTGGGCATGCGGCAACGGCTCGGCCTGGCCGCGGCGTTGCTCGGCGATCCCGAGACCCTGGTGTTGGACGAGCCGGCCAACGGCTTGGACCCGATCGGCGTGCGCTGGCTGCGAGAGCTGCTGCGCCGACTGGCCGACGAGGGTCGCACGGTACTGGTGTCGAGTCACCAGTTGGCTGAGCTCGCCCAAACCGTCGACGACGTCCTCATTCTCGACCACGGGCGCCTGATTGCCCGCGGGCCCACGGAATTGCTCTTGCACCAACACCGGTCAGCCTCTCTCGAGGGACTGTTCCTGGACATCGTCTCGGGAGGACGGTCGGCATGATCAACAGCCTGCGTTCGGAACTGCTCAAGCTTCGCTCACTGCGGGGAACCTGGGTCGTCGCCGCGGTCGCGGCCATCCTGTCGACCATCATCGGCGTCGCCCTCGTCCGCACGGCGATCCATGACCGAACCCCGATCCCCGCGTGGAGCGAGGTCGCCATGGGTCCGGTGCAGGCGCTGTGGTTCCTCGTCGTCGTGACGGCGATCGTCGTCAGCGCCGGGGAGTTCCAGCATCGCACCATCCGCACCACGGCCCTGCTCACGCCCAGCCGTCGCCGCCTGTTGCTGTCGAAGTCTCTGGCATCGGCGGCCTTCGGGGCGACCACACTGCTGGCCGGAACCGGCCTGGCAACCCTGTCCGGGTTCGTGACCGCGAGGCTGGCCGGATCAACGATGCCACTCGGGCGCCTGGCCGACGTGGGGCACCTCGTCGCGGCTGTGGCGCTCGGTGCGCTGTGGTCGGTGCTGGCCACCGCGCTGGGAATTCTGACCCGCAACACCGCTGTGGCGATCACGGCGGTCCTCCTATGGCGTTTCGTCGGAGAAGGACTGCTTCCCGTGGTCCTGTCCCCGCACGGCGACGCCGTTGCGCGGTGGACTCCGACCGGTGCCGGCCGAGCCCTGGTCGGCGAGACCGGGCTGCCGGCAGGCACCGCTGCACTCGTCGTCGGCGCATTCGTCGCCGCCGCGTGCACCGCAGCCGCGCTGCACTTCACGCGCCATGATCCGGTCTGATCGGCCGCGAATGCATCCGCGCGGGGCCAAGCAGTGGGAAGCTCTGCCGGTGAAGCGCGCGCTGATACCAGTTGGATGCATCGTGCTCCAGCTGGTGTCGGCGCGTTCGGGTACTGCCGATGGCTCGGTGAGCGTCATCGCCGAGCTGGGCGCAACGGCGGCAGCGATCGGAGCCGGTGTGGCTCTGACCCTTCGCGATCGCCGTCCCCTGCTTGTCCTCGGGCTGACCACGATCTGCTACGCCGTCCAGGTGACCGCAGGCGCGCCGGTACTACCGGCGGCGTCGGCCGTAGCCGTGGAGCGAGTCGCTCGGGTGGCCGCAGCGTCGGAGAACGATGTCTCCCGCGCCCGGGGATGGGCAAGCGTCGGAGTGGGCATCGTCGTCGCCGCCGCGGCGCTGGGCCTGTCGGGCAACGGATTCCTGGCCGCGCCGTTGGGTCTGGTCCTCTTGGCCGCCGCCGTCATCGGGCAGTCCCGGTCGACCCGCGCGATCCACGAAACGGCGCGCCGGCGTGAACTGATCGTCGCCGAACGCGTCCGGCTGGCCCGCGATCTGCACGACGTCGTCGGTCACGGGATGGGCGCGATCACCGTTCAGGCCGGTGCCGCCCGGCTGGCCGTCGCCGCGGGCGACACCACTGCGGCGACGCGGTCCCTACTGTCCATCGAGACGGCCGGGCGTGGCGTGCTTCGCGAGGTGCGCTGGTTGGTCGGACTGCTGCGCGAAGACAGCGGACGCCGCGACCTGGCCGACATCCCTGAGCTCGTCCAGGCGGCCCGCCGGTCAGGCATGGACATCGAACTGGAGATCGTCGGGGACCTCACCGCCGCCGGAGCGGACAGCGGCGAGGCCGCCTACCGAATCGTGCAGGAAGCGTTGACGAACGTGTTACGCCATTGCGGTGACAACGCCGCCCGCGTCACGGTCGAGGTCGGCCCCACGATCGACATCGCCGTCCACAACCGGCTTGCTCCGGGTATCACCGACGCGGTTGAAGGCAATGGCCTGCGCGGCGTGCGAGAACGCGTCGCGGCGGTGGGCGGTCACGCACAGCTCGGCGCGGGCGCCGACGGCTGGACGGTCCGGGTGCAGTTGCCGGCGTCGGGGCGGCCGCGATGACGGCGTCCTGGACGACGACGCGCCACCCGGTGGCGGGACAGGCCCGATGACCATCCGAGTCGGCATCGCCGACGACCAGCCCATGATCCGTGACGGCTTTCGTCTTCAGGTTCAGCTCGCGCCGGATCTGGAGTTCGTCGGCGCGGCCGCCGACGGTGAGCAGGCGGTGGCGCTGGCGCGTGCCGAACGCCCCGACGTGCTGCTGATGGACGTTCGGATGCCGCGGGTGGACGGCATCGAAGCCACCCGTCGGATTGCCGCCGACCCGGCCCTGGCCGACGTCCGGGTGCTCGTCCTCACGACCTTCGATCTGGACGAGTACGTCTACGGCGCGTTGCGGGCAGGCGCCAGCGGATTTCTGCTCAAGGACACCTCTCCGGAGGATCTTCACCGAGCCATCCAGCACGTCACGGAGGGCGGCGCGATGCTGGCGCCCCAGGTGACCCGCCGCCTCATCGCCGAGTTCGCCGCGCGACCTTCGGATGCGGCTGATGTCTCGAGCCTGGTCGCCCAGCTCACGAACCGCGAGATCGAGGTGCTGCGGCAGGTGGCCCGGGGGCGCTCCAACGCCGAAGTCGCCGCCGAGCTGGTGCTCAGTCCGTTGACCGTCAAGACCCATGTGAGCCGGATGCTGACCAAACTCGGGTTGCACGACCGGACCCAACTTGTCGTGCTGGCCTACGAATCCGGCGTCGTCGTAACCGGAGCTGCGACTGACCTCGGTGGCCCCCCGAGGCCCGCCTGAGGTACGACGCGAAATATTGCTACCTTTGCCCCAGGGTTTCCACGCTGTCCAAACATGTCCGACAGACGAAACGGGCCAGGGCCGGTCACCACAACGCCCGGCCACTGACTGTCGGAGGCGACCGTGGGAGTCAACTGGCTCGTCGTAGGGCTGAGCGTGTCCGCCGCGCTCGCGTTCGCCGTGTCCACCACACTGAAGAAAGCCAGCGCGTCCCAGGTGCCGAAGATCTCCGGATCGGGCGTGCGCGGCGTCGGCGGCTTCCTGGGTCGCACCGTGAGTCATCCGTTGTGGCTGGGCGGTCTGCTCGCCGACGGTGCCGGACTCGCACTGCAGGTCACCGCCCTGCACCTCGGCGCCTTGGCCGTGGTCCAGCCGCTGCTGGTCAGCGGCCTGCTCTTCGCGCTCGTACTCCGGCATCGGCACGACTGGGTCATCAGTGCTCAGGAGGTGCTGTGGGCGGGCGTCCTGGTCAGTTGCCTGATCGCCTTTCTCGCGCTGTCGGGTTCGGTATCCAATTCTGCGCAGCCGTCCTCCGCCGATCACCTTCCCGCAGCCCTGGCCGCCCTTGCCGGTGTGCTCACTGCAGGCCTGTGTCTGTCGATCGCCCGCCGGCGCGTTCCCGCCGGCACTCGCGCGGCGCTGATCGGCGTCGCCGTCGGCGCCGTGTTCGCCGGTACTGCTGCCCTCATCAAGGCCGCGACCAACGTGTTGACCCTGCACGGCCCGTGGGCGGTCCTGTCGAGTTGGCAGCTGTACGCGGTGTTGGCCCTCGGCGGGATCGGCCTTGTCCTCACTCAGCTCGCGTTCCAGGCCGGCCCGCTGACGGCCAGCCTGCCCGCGATCTCGACCGTCGATCCCCTGCTCAGCGTGGCGATCGGCGTGCTGGTGTACGACGAGCACCTGCGTCGCGGCCCGCTCTCGGGTACGGTTCTGCTCGCCCTGCTACTCCTGCTCGCGCTGGCGGTCATCCAGCTCGGCAAGTTGGAGTCGGCCGAGCACATCGACACAGCAGTAGCCGCGGCGCGGTGAGCAGCCACCACAGCGGCACCTGCTCGGGCTATCGAATTCCCGCACGCATCGCACGGAGGAGACCGCTCGCATGCAGTCACGACTCAGCCGCACCCGGAGGCCGGGCAGGCTCAGCCCCGCGGCAGTAGCGTCAGCCCCACCAGCGGCAGACGGTCTCGCGGTCGCGGCGGCTCCGCCCGCTCCGGGTAGTCCGGCCATGCCGCGGCGGCCGAAAGGGCTCAAGCAGTTGGACGGGCGACGGGCCGGGCAGTCCTGGTTCAGCATCGGTTTCGGTCTGACGCTCGGCGCGATGCTTGCCTATCTGCTGGTTCAAGCGACGTTGCACATCCAGAGCGCACTCATTCTGGTGCTGCTGTCGTTGTTCGTCGCGGTCAGCCTGGAGCCGATCGTGGGCTGGCTGTCCGGCCTCGGAATGCGTCGCGGATTCGCGGTCGCCATCGTGTTGCTGGCCTTCGCCGGAGTCTTCGGCGGTTTCCTCGCCCTGGTCATCCCGCCGGTCGCCGGCGAGACCACCACCTTCATCCATTCGATCCCGGGCTGGCTCCAGCAACTGCACGATCACCACTCCACGCTGGGCAAGCTGGAGGATCGTTTCCATCTGATCGAGAAGGGCAAACAGCAAGTGAGCAGCGGCGGTACCGCGCCGAGCGTGCTCAACGGCGTGCTGGGCGCGAGCCAGGTCGTGCTGAGCACGATTACCGACTTCATCGTGGTGCTCACCCTCACGCTGTACTTCCTCGTCGGAATGCCGGCCGTCAAACGCTTCAGCTATCGCTTCGTGCCGGGTAGCCACCGGCCGCGGGTCGAGGAACTGACCGAGGAGATCCTGGCTCGCATCGGTCGGTTCATGCTCGGCAATCTCGCCACATCGGCCATCGCCGGCCTGGCCACCTTCGGCTGGCTGCAGCTGACCGACGTGCCGTATTCCGCCGCGCTCGGCATCTTCGTCGCCCTGATGGACCTCGTCCCGATGGTCGGCTCGACGATCGGCGGGGTCGTCGTGAGCCTCATCGCCTTGGCCGTGTCGCTGCCGGTCGCGATCGCCACCGCGATCTTCTACGTGGCGTTCCGACTTGCCGAGGACTACCTGATCATGCCGAAGGCGATGAAGTACGCCGTCGACGTCCATCCGATCGTGACCGTCGTCGCCGTTCTCATGGGCGGCGCGCTGCTCGGCATCATCGGGGCGCTGGTCGCGATTCCGGTCGCTGTGGCGATCGGTCTGGTCCTCGATGAGGTCATCTTCCCCCGCATCGAGAACGCCTAGCCCGAGAGCGGCAGGAACGCAGCGACCCCGAAGCGTTCTCGGTGATCGCGTCGCGCCGACTCGGACCGCCCCGAAACAGAGTGAGTCCGCGCCGCCTGGAAGGGTCCAGCGGCGCTCAGCGGGCGTAGACTCAGTCACTTATTGTCGCCGCCTTGAGCCGCAGGGTCTCGCCATGAGTCCGCGAGAGGCAGGCGCATCGATGAATGCATTCGAGCAACCCACGCCGTACAGCGTGTTGAGCACCGATTTCGCCAGTCTGGCCCGCGATCTTGCTCGTCAGCCCTCCCTCGACGCGACACTGCGAGCGATCGTCCGCTACGCGTTGACCCACATCGAGGGCGCAGAGGACGCCGGCGTGACGATGAAGCTCGGCGAGAACAGCTTCCGCACCGTCGGCGCGACCGGTGACGTCCCGCAGACAGTGGATGCGATCCAGTACCAGATGCACGAGGGGCCTTGCATCGATTCGCTGCACAAGGGCCATGTGTTTCGAAGCGACGGCATAGCCGATGACCCGCGCTGGCCGAGGTTCGGGCCCCTCGCGGCGGAAAAGACAGCGATCGTAAGCATCCTGTCGCACCGACTCTTCATCGAGGACGACGAGGTTCTGGGCTCGCTCAACGTCTATTCGACCAAGCCCGCGGCTTTCGCCCGCCTCGACCTGACGGTGCTCGACGCGCTCGCGACGCACAGCGCGATCGCGCTGGCCAAGGCGAATGCCGAGACCCAGGCAGCGAGCCTGGAGACTGCGCTCAGAACGAACCGCCGGATCGGCATGGCCGTCGGCGTTCTCATCGCGCTGTACAAGGTCACCGACGATCAGGCCTTCGATCTGTTGCGGATGGCCAGCCAGCATCAGCACCGCAAGCTGCGAGACGTTGCCGACGATGTCATCGCGACCGGCGAGCTCGAGCTGTAAACCGAAGGACGAGTCGGATGGGCGCACAAGCCGAACGGGCCTGGTCAGCGGTGTCGGTGACGGCCAGCGATGGCGTCCGGCTGACGGTGTATGAAGCCGGTCCCGCCCGGCCGGAGCAAACGGTGCTGTTCGTGCACGGCTATCCCGACGATCATCGCGTGTGGGACGGCGTGGCTGAACGTCTCGTCGATCGCTACCGGTTGGTGAGCTACGACGTCCGGGGAGCCGGGCGCTCGGATCACCCCACCCGTCGCTCGGCGTACCGCCTCGGCCAGCTGGCTCGCGACATCCTCACGGTGGCGGAGTCGAAATCGGCAGAACCGATCCACCTCGTCGGTCACGACTGGGGGTCCATTCAGTCGTGGGCTGCCGTCACGACGGACGAGGCACCGGCACGGTTTTGCTCCTTCACCTCGATCTCCGGGCCTGACCTGTCCTACGCCGCGTCCTGGATGAGTCACGCGACCAGCCGGCTGCGGGTGGCCGCTGCCCGGCAACTGCTGTCCTCCAGCTACCTCGCCTGGTTCCAGATTCCCGTGTTGCCGGACCTGTTCTGGCGAAGCGGGCTCGGCACCCTGATGCTCGGCAGGCCTTCGACGCCCAGCGGACGTAGCGATGCGGTCGCCGGGCTGAGTCTCTACCGGGCGAATCGCACCGTGCCGCTGACCAGGCGTCCCGCTCGATGCTCGGTTCCGGTGCTGGTGCTTGCCCCGCGAGCAGACACTGCCGTGAGCCGCGAGCTCGCCATGGAGGCTCCGGTGCCTTGGGTGAGCGATCTGACCGTACAAGCCATCGACGGTGGGCACTGGACGATGGTCGAACACCCCGAGCGGGTCAGTGAGCCGCTGCGATCGTTCTTGGCGGCGCATGGCCGCAACGCCCAGGCCACGTCCGTCAAGCGCCGCAAGCCCCGCGACCGGCCCGCGACGTAGGGCGCGCGTCTTCGCCAACCACACTTGTGGCGGCCGTCCGCATCTGGTCCAATGCTCAGGAACCCTGTGTATTGGAGAAAGCATGACCGCGCCCGAGGCAACGCCTTCCTTCGACATCGACCTGCCGCCGTCATTGCTGGCTCGGCGGCACGGCGCCGTCGCGGTGCTCAGCCTCAACCGGCCGGCCAAGCGAAACGCCCTCGACGACGCGACCATTCTCGGGATCGAGCGCTTCTTCACCCAGCTCCCCGGCGACGTCGGCAGTGTGGTGCTCGCGGCGGAAGGTGACCACTTCAGCGCGGGGCTCGACCTGTCGGAGATGGACGAGCACGACACCATCTCCGGCGTCCGGCACTCGCGCATGTGGCATCGCGCCCTGGACCACATCGAATTCGGGCCGGTGCCGGTCGTCTGTGCCCTGCGCGGCGCGGTGGTCGGCGGCGGGCTGGAACTGGCGGCCGCCGCTCACCTGCGGGTAGCGGAGCGGTCGACGTTCTACGCCCTGCCCGAGGGCATGCGCGGGATCTTCGTCGGTGGCGGTGCCGCGGTGCGCCTGCCACGGCTGATCGGGGTAGCGCGAATGACCGACCTGATGCTGACCGGCCGTCGCTACGACGTAGACGAGGGGTACGCGGCGGGCCTGTCGCAGTACGTGGTCGACGACGGTGCCGGGCTCGCTCGCGCGATCGAACTGGCCGAACTCATCGCGCGGAACGCGCCTCAGACCAACTACGCCATCGTGCAGGCATTGCCCAGGATCGCCGAGGCAAACCCGCGCGAGGGCTACTTCATGGAGGCGATGATGGCGGCGATCGCGCAGGGCACCGACGACGCCAAGGCGCGAATGCGGGCGTTCCTGGACGGCAAGGCGGAGAAGGTCACCGACCGATGACACCGGCAACGGGCGACATCCTGTGGCAGCCGCCGGCGGATGCGCTGCAGTCCTGTCGCCTCGGACACTTCTCGGTCTGGTTGCGCGACCATCGTGGCGTAGAGCTGCGAGACCGGGATGCGCTGTGGCGCTGGTCGGTAGCCGATCTGGACGGCTTCTGGTCGGCGGTCTGGGACTACTTCGACGTCGTCGACCACGGGCGTCGCACCGCGGTCCTGGACGAGCGGATCATGCCCGGCGCGCGCTGGTTTCCCGGTTCACTGCTGAACTATGCCGAGCAGGCCCTGCGCGGAGCGGGCGCGCACGATGACAGCGTCGCGGTGCTGGCCCGCTCACAGAGTCGTCCGGACCTCGACCTCAGCTGGGGCGACCTTCGTCGGCAAGTGGCCCGCGCCCGGCAGGTGCTCGTCGATCTCGGCGTGCGCTCCGGCGACCGGGTCGCCGGCTATCTGCCCAACTGCCCCGAGGCGCTGGTCGCGTTCCTGGCCGTCGCTGGGCTCGGGGCGGTGTGGACGAGCTGCGCGCTGGAGTTCGGACCGCGCAGTGTCATCGACCGGTTCGGGCAGGTGGAACCAGTGGTGCTCCTCGTCGCGGGCGGCTACCGCTACGGGCGCAAGGATGTCGACCGAAGCGCCGAGGTGGCCGAGGTCGTGGCGGCGTTGCCCACCCTGACCAGTGTCCTGGACATCGAGTACGGCGCATGGCGGGTGAGCGGCGCGCGCTCGTGGTCCGGATTGCTGGCCGAGTCCGACCACGGCCTGACCGAGACCACGCCGGTGCCCTTCGACCATCCACTCGTCGTCCTGTTCTCCTCGGGCACCACCGGCAAGCCGAAGGCGATCGTGCACGGCCACGGGGGCATCGTCCTCGAACACCTGAAGAACCATGCGCTGTCGTGGGACCTCGGACCCGGTGATGTGCTGCTGTGGTATTCGACGACGGCCTGGATGATGTGGAACGCCCTGGTGTCCGGGTTGTTGGTGGGCGCCTCGATCGTGATGATCGACGGCGACCCGGCGTACCCGGACCTGACCTGGCAGTGGCAGCTGGCCGAACAGACCGGCGCCACTCTGATGGGGGCGAGCCCCGGATTCATCATGGCCTGCCGGGCGGCCGGGATCGAGCTGGGCGAGCTGAACCTGCGAATCCGAGTGGTCGGATCGGCCGGCTCGCCCCTGCCGCCCGAGGGCTATGAGTGGATCGGCCGTCAGCTCGGCAAGCACGTGCAGCTCAACGTCGGCAGCGGTGGCACCGATGTGTGCGGCGGCCTGGTCCAGAACGACCCGCTGCTGCCGGTGCGTGCCGGCATGATCTCCGGGCGCGCGCTCGGCGTCGACGCGCATGCCTTCGACGAGAACGGGAATGAGGTCGTCGGGGTTGCGGGCGAACTGGTGGTCACCTCGCCCATGCCGTCGATGCCGGTCGGGCTGTGGGGCGATGCCGACGGCTCGCGACTGAGGGACACCTACTTCGATCGGTATCCGGGCGTCTGGCGCCACGGTGACTGGATCATCTTCGAACCCGACGGCAGCTGTGTGGTCACCGGCCGCAGCGACGCCACCCTGAACCGCGGTGGCGTCCGCCTGGGCACGGCCGAGTTCTACCGAGTGGTCGAGGAACTGCCCGAGGTCAGCGACAGCCTGGTGGTGCACCTGGAGGATTCGGCCGGCGGCAACGGCCAGTTGATCCTGTTCGTGGTCCTGCGCGTACCGGCCGGACTGGACGATGAGTTGTCCGCACGCATCCGCGGCGCGCTGCGCCACGACCTGTCGCCGCGGCACGTGCCCGACCAGATCGTGGCCGTGCCGGCCGTACCCCGCAACCTCACCGGGAAGAAGCTCGAACTGCCGGTGAAGCGGATCCTGCAGGGCGCCCCGGCATCATCGGTGGTGAGCCGGGATTCCCTGGCCGACCCGTCCGCGCTCGACGCCTTCGAGGAGCTGGTCCGGTCCGTGCCCGACACGTCGCAGGCGAGCCGGTGAGGGGCGCTCCGGCCACGCTGGCCGTCATCGGGGCGGGCTCCATCGGCGGCAGCTGGGTGGCGCTGGCGCTGGCCCACGGGCTGACGGTGCACGCCGCCGACGTCGATCCCGCTGCCGAGGCCCGGCTGCGTGCGGCCGTCGCCGACCACCTGGCCGACCTACTGCCGGACAGCAGCGTCAACCCTGCCGCGCTGGATCGGCTGACGGTCCACACCGACCCTGCGATCGCCGCAGCGGCTGCCGACCTGGTCATCGAAGCCGGTCCTGAGCGCTTGGAGGTCAAGCGCGCCTTGTTCGCCGTCCTGGACGAGGCCGCGGCGCCCGATGTCGTCCTGGCGAGCAGTTCATCCGGCTTCGGTCCGAGCGCGTTCCAGGACGCCTGCCGCCGGCCCGATCGGGTCGTCGTCGCGCACCCGTTCAACCCGCCGCACCTCGTGCCGTTGGTGGAGGTCGTGGCCGGCCGTCGGACGTCGGAGGACACGGTCCTCGCGACGATGGCCGCAATGACCGCGCTGGGCCGGAGCCCGGTTCGGGTGCGCGCCGAGCTTCCGGGGCACGTCGTGAACCGCCTGCAGGCAGCGCTGTGGCGCGAGGCCTATGACCTCATCGGACGCGGCGCGATCTCGGTCGCCGACCTGGATCGAGCCGTCGCGAACGGACCGGGACTGCGTTGGGCCCTGCTCGGTCCGATCGCTACCCAGCACCTGTCCGGCGGCCCGGGGGGACTGCGGCACGTGCTGGAGCATCTAGGGCCGCCGATGGTCGACTGGTGGGCGGACCTGGGCGAGCCGGAGCTGTCGCCAGAGCTCGCCGAGCAGTTGGTCGCCGGCGTCGAGGCGGAGTTCGACGGGCACGAGCGCGATGTGTTGGGCCGCCGCGACCGGGCGCTGCGTGAGCTGCTCGCGGTCAAGCAGCGCGCGGGACTGGATGCCGCGGACGGGAGCGAACGGTGACCGACAACGGACTCGGGTCCTGGCCGCGGCGTCGCGCAGGGATGACGCCGGACAAGGCAGCGCTGGTCCAGGACGGCGCGGTCACCACCTACGCCCAGCTCGAGCGTGCCACCACCCGGCTGGCCCACGGGTTGCGGGCACACGGGGTCGCTCGCGCCGATCGGGTCGCCTTCCTCGGTATGAACTCCGTGGAGATGGTCATCGCGATGTTCGCCACCGCTCGGATCGGCGCCGTCTACGTCCCGCTCAACACACGACTGGCCCCGCCCGAACTCGGATACCTCTTCGAGCACAGCGGTGCCGATCTGCTGCTGGTCGAGGACACCCTGAGCTCCGTGGCTGAACAGGCCAGGGCGGGCGCGTCTGGGCCGGATATGGTCGTGTTCAGCCGCCAGGCGGGTTCGGGACTGGACGGTCTCATGAGCGAGGACGACTCCCCGATCGAGGAGGAGATCGGCCTCGACGACCTGTTCATGATCCAGTACACCTCCGGCACCAGCGGCCTGCCCAAGGGCGTCATGCTGACGCACGGCAACGTGATCTGGAACGTGTACAACCTGCTCGTCGACATCGACCTCGGCAGTGACGAGATCGCGCTGGTGACCGCGCCGCTGTTCCACACGGCCGCGCTGAACCAGGTGTTGTTCCCGACCGTCCTCAAGGGCGGAACCGCCCTGATCGAGGCGAAGTTCGATGCGGCACAGGCCATCGACCTCATCGAAGGGCAACGGGTCACCCTGCTGTTCGGTGTCACCACCATGTACCTGGCGCTGTCCCAGTCACGCCGGTTCCACGAGGCTGACCTGAGCAGCCTGCACCTGGCGCTCAGCGGCGGCTCGCCGATTCCGGAGTCGCTGCTGCAGACCTGGCTCGACCGCGGCCTGATGATCGTGCAGGGGTACGGGTTGACCGAGGCCTCCCCCGGCACGACGATGCTGCGCGCGGCCGACGGGGTTCGCAAGCTGGGCTCGGCGGGCACCGCCTGCTTCTTCACCGACGTCCGCGTCGTGGCCGGCGAGCGGGACGCTGATGTCGGCGAGCCCGGTGAGGTGCTTGTGCGCGGTCCCAACGTCTCGCCCGGGTACTGGCAGGACGTGGACGCCACCGAGCGGGCGTTCACGAATGGCTGGCTGCACACCGGCGATGTAGCCACCCGGGACGCGGAGGGGTATCTGCGCATCGTCGACCGGCTCAAGGACATGTACATCTCCGGTGGCGAGAACGTCTATCCCGCCGAGGTGGAGCAGGCGCTGTACACGCACGTGGCGGTGGCCGAGTGCGCGGTCATCGGCGTCGCCGACGCCACCTGGGGCGAGGTCGGGCACGCGTTCGTCGTCGTGCGCGAAGAGCACCACCTGGACGCCGACGAACTGTTGCGGCACGTGGGCTCGCGGCTGGCGCGCTACAAGGTCCCGAAGTCCGTGGAGTTCGTGCCGGATCTGCCGCACAACGCCTCCGGCAAGCTCCTCAGGTCCCGACTGCGGAAGGCTCTCTCGTGACGCGCTACGAACCAGCGGTCGACCTCGACGCCGTCGCGGCCATCGACATGCACGTCCACGTCGAGTCGGACGGGCACGGCCACCTGTCCCTGGACCAGGAGTTGATGGACGCCTCCGCGGCCTACTTCAAGGGTTCGGACAGCCGCACCCCCAGCGTCGAGGACCTGGCCGAGCGCTATCGCGGCGCCGGACTTGCCGCCGTCGTGTTCACGGTGGACGCGACGACCGCGACCGGTCACCCGGCGATACCCAGCGAGCAGATCGCCGAGGCGGCCGCCCGACACAACGATGTGCTGATCCCGTTCGGGTCGGTGGATCCGCACCAGGGGCGGGCTGCGGTGGACCGGGCGCGGCGGTTGGTCGAGGAGCACGGTGTGCGCGGGTTCAAGTTCCACCCCAGCCTGCAGGCGTTCGCCCCGGACGACCCGGCGTGGGCCGAACTGTGGGGCACGATCGAGCAGCTGGGAGTGCCGGCACTGTTCCACACCGGGCAGAACGGCATCGGCGCGGGCCTGCCCGGCGGTCGCGGCATCAAACTGCGTTACTCCAACCCGCTGCTGCTCGATGACGTCGCGGCTGACTTCCCGAACCTGACGGTGATTCTGGCCCACCCGTCGGTTCCCTGGCAGGCGGAGGCGATCTCGATGGCCACGCACAAGGCCAACGTCTACATCGACCTGTCGGGCTGGCGGCCGAAGTACTTCCCGCCCGAGCTGGTCCGCGCGGCGGGCGGATTGTTGCGCAAGAAGGTGATGTTCGGAAGCGATTACCCGTTGATCACGCCTGAGCGCTGGCTGGCCGACTTCGCCGAACTCGGGATCGACGAAGCCCACCGGCCGGGCATCGTCAAAGACACGGCCGCGAAGGTACTGGGCCTCGCCCGGTAATTAGGATGATCGTCCAGGGAGGTAATGCATGACGATCACGCCCCGGCGAACCCGCCTCGACGCGACCCCCACAGACCACCACGCAGACCCGCCTTCGACCCTGCTGTACCTGATGAAACAGGTCGAGCTGGCCGTCCGCGCCGAGCTCGATGACCTGGCGCGGCCGGAGGGATTGACCGCCCTTCAGTACACCGCGCTGACGGTCCTGGAGCGGCATCCCGACCTGACCGCGGCTCACCTGGCGCGGCACTCGTTCGTGACCGGGCAGAGCATGGCCGACGTCGTGACCGCGCTGTTGAACCGCGGCCTGATCGGCCGGCACCGGGACCCGGCCGATCGTCGGCGCCTGGTCATCGCCCTCACCCCCGCCGGGCACCGGCTACTGGCGCGCATGCAGCCCCAGGTGGCCGCGCTGCAGGACCGCATGCTGTCGTTGCTGACCGGCGAGCAGGCGAGCGAGCTGCGCCACTCGCTTGAGCTGTGCCGAACGGCGTTGCGCAATTCGGTCAAATAATTACTCAGGAAACCTGTACATCAAGCTGCGTTTGTGGTTTTCTTCTCAACCATGAACGAGACCGATGCCGCAGCCGGCGCACCGTCCACACCCTCCAGGCTCAGCCCAGGCACCCTCCTCGCCGCGGCGGGCGCCGTCGCCGTTGCTCAGATCGGCCTGTCGATCCCGGCCGTCATCAACGGATTCATCAACCAGGACCTGGGTACCTCCTCGACCCAGTTGACGTGGATCTCCGACGCATTCCTGGTGCCCGTCACGTTGCTCGAACTGTCCTTCGGCGTGGTCGGAGACCTGTTCGGCCGCAAGCGACTGCTCGCCATCGGAGCGGCGCTGATGGTCGTCGGTGGCCTGATCGGCTTCTTCACCCCCGCCAAGGGAGTGGGCGTGCTTCTGACGGGGCAGGTCACCGCGGGCATCGGCGCGGCGGCGATCTTCCCAACGTCGGTGGCGATGCTCGCTGCCGGTACCCACAACCTCAAACAGCGCGCCCACGCCATCTCCATCTGGGCCGCCGCGCTGACCGGAGCCGGCTTCATCTCGCCGGTGCTGGCCGGGGTCCTCGCGCGGATCCACCACTCGGGCGGTCAGTACGCGAGCTGGCGTTACGCCTTCCTGGCGATGGCCGTGCTGGCCGCGGTCAGCGCTGCGATCACCGTGGCCTTCGCCCAGAACTCCTCGGCGCCGCAGGGACGTTCGCTGGACTGGCCCGGGCAGATCACCGTCGCGATCTCGTTGTTCGCGCTGCTCTACGCGGTGATCCAGGGCGCGGACGATGGGTGGACGAGTGTCACCGTGATCGGCGGGTTCGTCGTCGCCGCGGTCTTCATGGCCCTGTTCGTGGCGATCGAGCGGCGGGTCGATCGTCCGCTGATCCGGCTGGAACTGTTCAGCAACCGGGTGTTCGCGATCTCGGCGGTGGTTACCGTCATCGGGATGTTCGCCTACCTCGGGACGGCCTACGCGACCAGCATCCGGCTCTCGGCGATCCAGGAGTACACCCCGCTCAAAACGTCGATCGGCTTCTTCTGCCTGAACGTCATGGGCGTCGTGCTCTTCCCGGTCAGTACCAGGATGATCGAACGCTACAAGCCCGGCTGGGTCCTCGCCGCCGGCATGGCGATGATCGGCGTCGGCGATCTCGTTCTGTCAGCGATTCCGGCCACGAACCTGTCGATCGCCGCCGTCGCGGTTCCCCTGCTGGTCATCGGTGCCGGTTTCAAGCTGGCCGTCACCTCGATCACGGTGGTCGCCGTGAACAGCGTTCCCACCTCCAAGGCCGGCATGGCCAGTGGCGCGACGAGCATGCTCCGCGACGGCGGGCTCACCCTCGGACCGGCCATCGTGGGCGCGATCGCGCTGACGAACGCGGCCCACGCCATCAACGCCAAAATCGCCTCGACCCCCGCGCTCAGCTCCGCGCTGACGTCCTTCTATGCCTCGCCGCAGCATGTGCCCTCGGCCGAACGGGCCACCGTTGCCGGTGCCGTCGCCGCGGTCAAGTCCGGTCCGCTCGGCCAGAACGGCGTCCCGGCACAGGTGCCGGGTCCCGGGGGCAAGCTCATTCCCTTCAACCCGCTCAAGGACGTCGCCTTCCACGCACTGTCGCACGGCTACGCGATCGGGTACCTGGTCTGTGGGATCTCGGCGTTGATCGCGGCGCTGATCGCAGCCACGCTGCTCGGTGGACGCCGGCATGAGGACGCCTTCGTCGAGACCGAGACGGTCGGCGTCCGCTGACCTCCCCGAGCTCGACGTCGGTCGCGTCGAAGGTGCTCGCCCTGCTGGGTGCCTTCGACGCCGATCATCGTGAGCTGACGTTGACCGAGCTGGCCCGCCGAGCCGGACTCACGCTGTCGACCGCACAGCGGCGTGCCTCGGAGCTGGCCGCGTGGGGCGCGCTGGAGCGGACCGACGCCGGGCGCTACCGGGTCGGCCTGCGTCTGTGGGAGGTCGGCTCACTCGCCCCCCGCGGACTCGGCCTGCGCGAGGTCGCCCTGCCGTTCTTGGAAGATCTCTACGTCGTCTCGCGGGAGAACGTCCAGCTGGCGGTGCGGGAAGGCACCGAAGCGGTCTTCGTCGAGCGCATCGCCGGCCGCTCCGCGGTCCGAGTACTGACCCGCGTCGGGGGCCGGTTCGCTCTGCACGCAACCGGAGTGGGACTGGTCCTGCTGGCCCATGCCCCGCCCGAGGTATTCGACCAGGTGGTTCGGGCTGGGCTCGCCTCGTACACGCCGGCGACAATCACCGACCCGGCGGCGCTGCGCGGGACGCTCGCCGGTGTGCGACGGGACGGGTACGCCGTCAGCCGCGGTGCCGTGACCGAGGACGCGTTGTCGGTGGCCGCGCCGATCACCGACGCCGGTGGCCACGTCGTCGCCGCCGTGTCGCTGGTCGTGGCCATTGACGGCGCCCGACCCCAGGCCTTGGCCCCACTCGTGCGAGCCGCCGCTCGCGGAATCTCGAGGGCCTACGCGACCTACGGGGACCGGTGATTCATCGCCTGAGCGGCCAGTAGGACTTGCACTGAGTGCAAACCCCGGTGGCGCCAACCATGCCACCCGCCGGACCCTGTGGACTATGGACGAACAGGACCTGCGCGAACGTGTCAACGCCAAGATCTTTCCGCACCCGCTCAACGCCTGGTATGCCGCCGGCTGGGACTGGGAGGTCAACCGCAAACAGATCCTGGCCCGCACGATCGCCGGCCGGCCTATGGCCTTCTACCGCACGGAAGCGGGCCGGCCGGTAGCGCTGGCCGACGCCTGCTGGCACCGGCTCGCTCCCCTGTCGATGGGCACCCTCGTCGGCGCCGAGGAGATCCAGTGTCCGTACCACGGGCTGCGCTACAACGCCTCGGGACGCTGCACCCGGCTTCCCGCGCAGGAGACGCTCAACCCGAGCGCGTCCGTCCCGTCCTTCCCGATCGTGGAGCGATACCGCTACGTGTGGGTGTGGCCGGGCGATCCGACGCTCGCCGACCCGTCGACCATCCCCGACATGCACCAGCTGGACGACCCGGAGTGGGCCGGTGACGGCCTCACCATCGAAGCCGCCTGCAACTATCAGCTGATTCTCGACAACCTGATGGACCTGACGCACGAGGAGTTCGTGCACGGATCCAGCCTCGGCCAGGACGAGCTGAGCCAGTCGGAGTTCAGCACCCGGCTCGAGAGCGACAACCACGTCAGCGTGACCCGTTGGATGATCGACGTGAAACCGCCCGCGTTCTGGGCCAAGAACATGCGCGACCTCGACCCGGACTTCGACGGACGGGTAGATCGCTGGCAGATCATTCACTACTACGCGCCAAGCACGATCTGCATCGACGTCGGCGTCGCCCCGACGGGCACCGGCGCTCCCGAGGGTGATCGCAGCAAGGGCGTGAACGGCTACGTCATGAACACGATCACGCCCGACACCGAACGGACTTCCCACTACTTCTGGGCGTTCATGCGCAACTACCGGCTCGACAGCCAGAAGATCACGACCGAGCTGCGTAACGGGGTCCGGGGTGTCTTCGGCGAGGACGAAGCGATGCTCAAGGCCCAGCAGCGCGCCATCGACGCCAATCCCGATTACGCCTTCTACAGCTTGAACATCGACGCCGGAGGCATCTGGGTGCGTCGCATCCTGGACCGCATGCTGCAGGCCGAGGGGCGTCTCGGCGACTCGTCGCCGACCGTGCCCTCAGATGCCCGTGCGCTCACCGACGCCGCCCGCGACCCCAATGGGCCGGTGGCCGACGCCGGCGAGCGGTCCGCGCGGTGACCAATACCGCCCGGTTGGACTGGCGCCGCTGCCGGGTCGTGGAAAGCGAACTGGTGGCCGATCGCGTTCGGCGCATCACCATCGAACGACCTGCTCCGCTCGGACGTGCGGCCGAGCCCGGCAGCCACATCGACGTCCGGGTCTCGCTGAGTGCCGAAGGCAGCAGCGACGTTCGCTCCTACTCGGTAGTCGAGTCCGACGCCGCCGGCCACCGCCTCACCATCACCGTCCTGCTCGTCGCGCACAGTCGCGGCGGCTCGGCCTTCATGCACCGGCTGGCCGTCGGCGACACGATCGAAGCGACCCGACCGCTGCAGGACTTCCCGCTCGTCCCGGGTGCGGACCGCCACGTCCTGCTTGCCGGTGGCATCGGGGTCACCGCCCTCGTCGGCATGGGCCGCGCGCTGGCCCGGCTCGGGGGTGACTACCGGATCGTCTACGTCGGCCGGTCCCGGTCGGTGATGGCGTACGCGGACCTGCTGGCCTCTGAACACGGCGAGCGCCTGGCCACCCACATCGATGCCGATGGCACCGCGCTGGACGTCGACGGCCTCGTCGCCGGCATCGCCGCGGAGCCCGGGCGCACCGAACTGCTCATGTGCGGGCCGGTCCGGCTCATGGACGCCGTCCGTCGCGCCTGGTTGCACGCCGGGCTGTCCCCCACGGACCTGCGGTTCGAGACGTTCGGCAACAGCGGCTGGTTCGACGCCGAATCCTTCGAGGTGAGCATTCCGGAACTAGGCATCACCACCACGGTGTCTGCCGATCAGACCATGCTCGACGCTCTCACCGCGGCGGGCGCGGAGCTGATGTGGGACTGCCGCAAAGGCGAATGCGGCCTGTGCGTGATGGCCGTGAGTCAGCTGTCGGGCAAGCTCGATCACCGCGACGTGTTCCTGAGCGACCGGCAGAAGGCCGCCGACGACCAGGCCTGCACCTGTGTCACGCGCGTAGTAGCGGCAGGCGCGGACCGAGGCCGTATCACTCTGCATACGCGGTAGAACCGGTGTGTTTGAATGCCGGTGCCACCTACTAGGAAAGCGCGTGATCGTGAGCTGTCTGCCTCTGCCCGGTTCCGTCGGCGCGTGCCGTGTACCGCCTCGTACCCGGAACTGGTGCGCTTTGCCGGCCGGCGGCGTCGGCGGCACGATCGGGTCGCGTTCCTGATGGCGCGCCTGCTCTCCCAGCACGCAGGAAGCGTCGCCCTCAGCGATGACATCCCGCCCGGCGCGGAGGTGATCAGCGGTAGTCCCGTCGCCGCGATCGCCTCACTCGGTAGCTTCGGCGACAACGCGATCGGCATCTGGGAGATGACACCCGGGACCGTGCGCGACGTCGAAGCGGACGAGGTGTTCGTCGTCATCGCGGGGCAGGGCAGCCTCAGCGTCGAGGACGGGGACACCATCGATCTCGAACCAGGCACCGTCGTAAGGCTTTTTGCGGGCGAGCGGACCGAGTGGGTCGTCACGTCGACGATCCGCAAGATCTACATCACCACCGACTAGACCCCGACGCGCGGCGCTTGAACGTCCCCTCGGTCAGGATCCCGCGCAGAGGCAATCCCGACCCGAGGATGATTGCCCTTCCGCTTACGCATCCCGTGTGACATCGTCAACCGCACATCCGAGCGGGGGGCGCACATGAGCGGCGGTCTCCACAATCTTGTCGGCTGTACCGAAATTCGCGTACACGGTATCGGTGACCACGACGATTGGTCGGAGCTCGGCTCACCAAGAATCATCGATGACTTCGGCCCGCGTGGCCCCAGCGTAGCCGTGCCACCTGATGTACCGGCCCACTCACTCCTGTTGATCAACTGGTCTCGCACATCGAGGAGGTTGGTCAGCTGGAAGTGGTATCTGGCGCTGCCGTACACGCTCGTGAACGCGGTTGGGTACATGTCCCAGCAGAAGAATCAACCCCCAGGTAGCGACGTCGCCGCGGGAGGACCCCGGCGCTGGGACGAGAGTCGCACTCGATTCGCCTCCGTCGCGGTCGGTCTCGTACTGACGTTCCTGACCTACTTGTGGCTCCTCGCGATCGCCGAGACCATCGGCCGCCGCCTGTTTCTCGGCGTGACGTCCTCACCGGCGGCGGGACGTGTCATCGCAGCCGGTGTGGGGATATCTCTGCTCGCTGCAATCGCGCTTCGGCATCGTCTGGCCGCCGCCGCCTGCCCGTGGTGGGTCTCGTGCCTTCATCTGCTGAGCGTCGCCATTGCAGCGGTGGGCGTCATTGTCTATCGCCCAGCGCACCGGCGTATCGACGCGAGCTGGGTGCCGAGCATCTTTACGACCTACGGGCCCACGGCCGCATACGACCCTGATCCCGTCACCGTCCCGAGTCGGGCAGAGCTCATTGCGTCAAGACAGGTGGCGCCCTACCTGGATGCCATGACCACAACGGCTCTCCTTGCGCTCGCCACCACTCTGCTGATCGCTCTCGCTCTCGTGGTCATCGCGTGGTGGGAGGAGCGCTCGACCAATCGACCTACGACGGCAGCGTGGGGGTCGGCGCTGGGGCTGGTGAGCTCGGTTGTGCTGCTGGTTGGCGTGGCGTCCTTGCTGAGACTGTTCGTTGACAATGTGTTGTCATACATGTCCGGCCACGATGTCGCACCGTGGGGTGGCCCGAACAGGTATGCGCCATACTCGGCTCGTCTCTTACTGCCACCGTTGAGGACGGATTACGCCCAGCCGAACGATTACGTCATGGATCTGCTCGCGGGCATCGGCATACTCGGCGCGACCACGTTGGGTGTCGCCATGGTCCTGTTCAACCTGACGAACAGCGGGGCCAAGCGGTCCGCCTTGCCGGACAAACGGGACTTCGCCAGCAACCCGGTGAGAGGTCTTTCCGGCGCCCGATGGCGCCGCGGGTTAGTGCTTGGACTGAGCGGGTCATTGTCCCGAGCGATCGTGGCAAGCACAGTGCTGTCGGGTTTCGGCCTTTGGGCGCTGGAGCGCTGGGTGTTCTACGGCACGACGCAGGCCTGGGTCTGGACCGTGGTCGGCGTTCAGGCCGCGGCCGCGACCGCTCTCATCGTCGTCCTCGTCGGCAATAAGATCTCGTTCGTACACAAGCCCATGGCCATGTTTGCCGATCTGCTCGGCTTCTGGCCGGTCGCCAGCCACCCGCTGGCGGGCGCCTCATACCGACGTCCGGTCGTGTCGGGCATCCTCAACAGCGTCGAAACGTCCGCTGCGGGCTCATGTGTACTGGTAGGGCACAGTCAAGGATCGGTACTTTGTGCCTGGGCGGTGTCCTTGCTCAGCGATGAGCCCACTCGGCACAGGGTCGTTCTGGTCACCTGCGGTTCTCCACTTCGATCGCTGTACGCGTTGTTCTTTCCTGCCGTGTTCGATCAGGCCTTCTTTGCCGCGGTCGAGAACAATTCGGAGCAGTGGGTCAACTTCTGGCGCGACACCGATCCGATCGCGACCGAGATCAGTCCAGGCACGTCCCGGGACATCCGGATTCCGGACCCGGACGAGCACGGCCGTCTCCTAGTCCATGGCGACTACTGGCTCGCTGAACAACAGCGGCACTACGTCGACCTGCGCGTCGCCGAGCTCTCAATTCCCCTACCGGAGCTACAGCCCTGATCTGTGCCCTGGTCGTTGACCTGGGGTTTCGGGAGTCAGGCCACCCCGACCTCATCGCCCCGACGATGACTCCACCGGCCAGGGCTGGCACAGACATCATGCAGCGATTCTCCCAATCGGGTCGTGACGTCGACGATTCGCAAGATCCATATCGGCGCCGACTGGACGGTGCACTCAATGGCGGTGAAGCCTTGCTCGTCGTTGTCAGCCGATCTACCGGCTGAGGGAACGCAGGTACCGGCCGGTCACAGTCCTCTGCATACTGCGAGCCACCGGGGTGGCCAGCTTGGCGAGCCGACTCGAAGGCCTGGAGAACGCGCGAATCGTCAGAGTGACTCCCCCGGTCGGCGCGACCTGGAGCAGGAACAATTCCTCGCCCGACTCGGGGTGTCCCGGCAGCGTCCCATAGGCGAACCCGCGCCGCCAGGGCTCGTCGACCACGTACACGATGCGACACGGAGCTCCGACGCGCAACGGACCAATCCCCAGCCGAAGGGTCACGACGGCGTCCGCAACCACGTGCAGCGCTGACGCTTCGACACCGACGCCCGCGTTGAGTTGAACCTGCCAGGCGAGAAGGGCCTGTGATGCAGCGAGAAAATCCGTACCGGTCAGCGTCGCCGTCCGCTCGAGCCAGTCGTACCCCGACGGAAGCGTTTCGCCTTGAGTCTGACCCACCTCTGGATAGGTCAAAGCTGCTCGACGGAGTTCGTCCTCCCGGACAGCATCAAGCAGCGTCGCCTCCACTGGTCCATCATGCCGCGACCGATACCGGGGCACGGTGGGCCGGTCTGGCAACCGAGGCCTAACCGGCGGTTTTCTACCGACCCCGCAGGCCGATCGGGTTTCCGTCGCCGTCGGCGAGCACGCAGACCCGTGCCTCGGGCGCAACCTTGCGCGGGGCGCTCTGTTCGGTTGCGCCGGCGGCGAGCAGACTTTCCCGAGCCGCGTCAAGATCGTCCACGTCGGCAAAGGCGACCGGACCGGCCGTATCGCCCGAGGGATTCAAACTGACCTCGAAGCCGTCGACGTTGTAGCCGACGTAGTAGGACTCATCGGTGTGCGGTGCGCCGAGCAGCGCCGTATAGACCGCCTTCGCGGCCGCCAGGTCGGTCACCGGGATCACCAGGCTGCGGATCGTCGGGCTCATGTTCGTCTCCTTGACGCTACGGCGGTCATTGGGGACCGCTGCTTCGTTGGCACGCCAACACGCTACTTCGGCTCGCTGCTCGGGGCTTGTCGATTTCGGCCGACCTCGTTGAACAGTGGCCAGATTGTGCCGGGCGGGACTTGCTCGGCAACCCTTCCCAGCTGTGCGTTCCCGATCGGCCCTCCGCCCACCAAGACCACGCCAAGCATCCGGCAAGTAGGGGGCGCCATGGTGATGCCCGATCACCCAGCCCCTCTGAACCGGAGAACATCATGACCATGCCCGCCACCACCGTCCCTGACGCCGCAATCGATTCCTTTGCCACCGGCATCGCGGGCACCGTGCACCTGCCCGGTTCCCCCGGGTACGACTCGCTGGCGTTGCCCTGGAACGTCGCGGTGCCCAACCGTCCGATCGCCGTCGTCGAAGCGGACTCGGCCGAGGATGTCGTCGCCACCGTGCGCCACGCGAACGAGCACGGGCTGCGCGTGAGCGTCCAGGCGACCGGCCACGGCGCGGTGGAATACGAAGAGCGTGGCCTGCAGGTCAACACCTCGGCGCTGCGCGAGCTCACGATCAGCGCGTCTGGTGCCGTGCGAGCCGGCGCCGGGCTGGTGTGGAAGGACGTCATCGACGCGGCCGCACCTCTGGGCTTCGCCGCCCTCGCCGGATCTGCGCCGGGTGTCGGCGTGGTCGGATTCCTCACCGGGGGCGGCATCGGCCCGGTGGCCCGCACCTACGGGGTGTCTGCCGACTACGTGACCGCCTTCGATGTGGTGACCGGCGACGGCCTGCTCCGCCGGGCCAGCGCGACCGAGAACCCGGCCCTGTTCTGGGGTCTGCGCGGAGGCAAAGGTGCGCTCGGCATCGTCACGGCGGTCGAGTTCGACCTCGTTCCCCTCGTGACGATGCTCGGCGGTTGCTTGTACTTCGACGGCGCCGATGCCGCGACGGTCTTACAGCGGTGGGCAAAGTGGACCGCCACCCTGCCCGAGCAGGCGACATCGTCGGTCGCGGTCATCCGGCTGCCCGCGCTGCCGGGGGTCCCCGAGGCGTTAGCAGGCAGGGTGGCCGTCGCCGTTCGCTTCGCCTGGGTCGGTGACCCGGACGAGGGCCGCCGCGTGCTCGCCGAGATCGAGTCGGCCGGACCGATCATCTTCGGCGGCGTCGACGTCATGCCGTACTCGGCCGTGGGGATGATCCACAGCGACCCCGTCGATCCGATGCCCACGTACGAGGCGGGCACGTTGCTGAACTCGCTGACTGGGGAGGCCGTCGACACGATCGTGAACCTGGCCGGCCCCGACGCCGACTGTCCGCAGATCATCGTCGAACTGCGCCACTTGGGCGGGGCGATCTCGCGGGAGCAAGGCGGACCGAGCGCCGTCAGCCATCGCGAGGCCGCCTACTCATTCCTGACGATCGGCATCGCGGCGCCGCCCGTCCTCGACGCAACCCGCGACCACGCGGCGGAGGCACTCAGAGCGCTGACGCCTTGGAGCGAGGGCACCTGCCTGCCGAACTTCCACGCCTGTGCTGACCCGGTCGAGTTCGCGCGCAAGTACGACACGGCAACTCTCGATCGACTGGCTACCCTCACCACGGCCTACGACCCGTCGGGCGTCATCGCCTACGGTCACATCGTCCGTGCGGCCGCCTCGATCCCGAGGTGAACCACGACCGGCCGCGCCGCGCGGGAGGCGAACGATTGTCCGCGCGGCGCGGCATGGTTGCGCTCGAACCGGACGACGCCGATCAGGCAGCATCCGTCGATCACTGGAGATCGCGGGCCCGGCGGGCGATGCCGCTCATGCCGCGTACGTCGGCCTCGTGGGCGATCGCGACGAGTTCGGCACGCAGTTCGGGCGTCAACTGGGCGTCGGTGACGGCCCAGGTCGCCGCCTCCAGCCGACAGTGGACCAGGGCGGCGGCACCGCCCGAGCGCTGTGCGACCGCGAACGCCCGATCGAGATGATTGCGAGCGGTGACCAGGTCACCGAGCAGTCGGGAGAGCCGGGCCATCGCCAGCGCGACCGGTCCGAGCACACCGCACTGGCCGAAGGCCGCAACGCAGTCCCGCACCGGCGCCAGCGCGGCGAGCAGTGGCGGCGCCAGCTCACACAGTCCACGGTCGGCGACACAGTGCGCCAGCAACGCCCAACGTCCGTGCGAGGTCCAGACCTCCGGCTCGAACCGACGCACCTCGACCGCGAGCGCCTCGTCACCCTCCGGTGAACCGGTCGCAGCGGCCGCCGCCGCCCTCGTCCATTGCGAGACCATCGGGTTGGACGGCACCGGCCCGGGCAGCTCGTCGAGACGGCCCTGGTCCCACAGCAGCGACAGCTGGGCCAGTTCGAAGGTGCCGGCCTGCTGTAGCTCGGTGCGCCGGTGCGCCAGTTCGGCCCGCTCGTACAACTCGGCGGCACGAGGCAGGTCGCCCTGCCATTGAGCCAGCGCCGCCTCGGCCCACCGCAGCTGCACCCGGTTGATCGGCAAGCGCAGAACGTCGGCACCAACGGTCGCGATCTGCACGAACTCGGCGCACTCGGTGGTTCGGCCCAGATTGAGCAGGGCCATCGTGGCGATATTGCGCCGCAGCACGTCGTCGGCCGCCGCGGTCTCGTGCTTCAGAGTGGCCAGGCGATCGCACAGCTCGATCGATTCCGCCGAGCGGCTGGCGACACCCGCGTAGGTCAACGCCCGACCCAGCAGCGCGTCGGCGAGTACCGCGTCGTCGCCGGTCTGCTCGGCCAGCTCGATCGCGCGCCGGCTCAGGTCGTCCGGCACGCTCGGATCCGGGTCGTAGCAGCGACCGATGGCGGTGACCGCGAGCACGCGGGCGCGAGCTGCCGGGTCATCGCGCAGCACCCCGTCCAGCCCGCTGAGCGTGACCATAAGCGGGGCCGGGTCCGAGCCGTAGACCGGCCACGGCCACGATCCCGACACCCGCAACAGGTTGGCCGCAAGGCGGCCCACGGACTCGGTACGACCGGCTCGCAGGGCCTCGATGAGCGCAGCGTCCAGGACGTCGAGCACCGCTTGACCCTGGCCCAACCACGCCATCGCCCGCAGCTGCGCACTGATGTTCGCGTCCCGCTCGTCGGGGTCGGTTTCGCTCAGGCGGTCATAGGCGTCCACTGCCGCCTGCCACCAGCTCGCCGCGGCGTCGTACATCCAGCGCTCGTCCGCTGCGTGGGCCGCCGCGCGGAAGGCCCGATATGCCAGCTGGGGATCGGCGATCCGGCCGGCCGAGAGGAGGTGTCTAGCCCGGCGCAGCAGGTCCGTCAAAGTGTCCGATCCGGCCAGCAGCTCGGCGGCACGCAGGTGCAGGCGGGCGCGGCGCAGCTCGGCCATACCCGCGGCCAATTCCTCGCGCAACAGAGCGTGGGCGAAGCCGTAGGCCGCGCTGTCGGGAGAGCCTCGCAGCAGGTCGAGGTCGGCGGCATCGTCGAGCAGGTCTGAGACCTCGATATCGTTGCGGCCGGTGACCGCGGCGAGCATCGGCACGTCCATAGGTTCGCCCAGGACCGCGGCCGCCTGCACCGTCTCCAGCAGGTCCGGCGGCAGCCGCGAGAAGCGCTGGCGCAGCACCGTACGAACCGCGGCCGGAATGAACTCGCCCCGGCGCTGGTCCCCGGGCAGCCGGGCGTACTCGATGACGTAGAACGGAGTTCCCCCGGTGCGGGTGGCCATCCCCGCGGCGTCGTCATCGGCCGGCCGCTCTCCACTGACCAACTCGACGAGATGGGCGACCTCACCGACGCTCAGCGCGGACAGGCCGATCTGCCGGCTGTCCGGGCGGCGGGCCAGTGCGCCCAGCAGCCGCTCGAGTTCGGGACGCCCCCGGGTGTGCCTAGTCGTCACGATCACGGCGAGTCCCGGGTCGGTGACGGTCTCGGCGAGGAACGTCAGGAACGCCAGCGACTCGCGATCGCCCCAGTGGACGTCATCGACCACGATCAGCAGCGGTCGCTGCGCGACCTGAGCTCGCACGACAGAAGCGGCGTGTTCGAAGACGGCGAACCGCGCCACATCGACGTCGAAGCCTGCCTGCTCGAGCCGCACGTCGGCCTCGGCACCCAGCGACCGCAGCAGCTGCCGGATCGGCCAGCCCGCAGGTACCTCGTCCAGATCCGGACACTGACCACGAACGACTCTCCCCCCGTCGGCGACCCAGCCGTCCATGGCGTGCTCGGCCAGGCGTGTCTTGCCCATTCCCGCCGGACCGCTGATGACGACCCAGCGGGCTCCGTTGGTACGAGCCGCGGTCAGCGCTTCACTGATACCGCGAGTCTCATCGGCGCGTCCGACCAGCGGCGCCGCGTCGGCCGATGTCATTTGCGGTGCAATGGCGGCGCTGGGCTTCGGCACCTCGGGTTCGACGATTCCGACGACGATGCGCTCGTCACGACCAGGCCAGCGGGCGATATCTGGATCCTGTCGCAGGATCGCGCCGTGGAGATCGCGCAGGGCCGGACCGGCGTCCAGACCCAACTCCGCGTCCATCCGAGCCGAGAAGCCGCGGTAGGTCTCGAGCGCCTCGGCCGTGCGGCCCGCCCGGTACAGGGTGATCATGTGCAGCCAGGTCGCGCGCTCGACGAGGTCTTGCTCGGCCAGCAGCACCGTCGATCGCGCCAGCGCCGCGGCGACGTCGCCCGTCCCCAACAGTCCGATGACGAGGTTTTGCCTTGCGCCGGCCCGGTATTCGTTCAGCGGGCCGGCAGCCACCCGCACCCATTCCTCGTCCCGGAGATCATCGAGGTACCCCCCGCGCCACAGCCCGAGCGCGCCGTCGGCCGCCTGGACCGCGGCGCTCCATTCACCGCGGCCGACCGCGGTTGCGGCGAGGTTGGCCCGCTCGAGGAAGAGCGCGACGTCGACCTCGGCCCGATCCACATCGAGCAGGTATCCGCCCGACCGCCGCACGATCGGCGGAGGCGAGGACGGATCGTCGCGCAGCAGTCGTCGCAGGCGCGAGACGTTGGCGTGCAGGCTGGACTGCACGCTGGCCGGATGGTCATCGCCCCACACCGAGTCCACGATGCGGTCGGTGCTCACCACGGCGCCGGCCTCCTGCGCGAGCACCGCCAGCAACGCGCGCTGCTTGGGCGGGCCGAGAGCAAGGGACGCGCCACCACGCTCGACCGCGAGCGGTCCGAGGAGGTGGTAACGCAACACGTCCCGGATTCTCACATGCGCACGGTGACGCGGCCTTCTTGTCGTTATCTTGGCGCGTTCCCCGCTTGGAGAGCAAGGAACCTGCAGGCAGCGGCGGGCACGCTCGGCCCACATCAACCTGGGAGGACACACCATGACCACCGACCCCCGCACACTGCTGATTCAGGGCGCGACCGTCGTATCGCTCGACCCGCTCATCGGCGTCGTCCACGGCGGCGACATCGTCGTCCGGGACGGAATCATCGTCGCGGTAGGCACCGCTATCGACGTGCCCGGTGCCGAGGTACTGGATGCCCGCGGCACGATCGCGATCCCGGGCTTCGTCGATTCGCACGTCCACGCCTGGGAAGGGCAATTGCGCGGACTGGCCCCGATGGCTGACTTCGGTTCCTACCTCGGCCTCACCGCGTTCGGCCACGGGCCGCGTTACCGTCCCAGCGACATGTACGCAGGCACGTTCGCCACCGCGCTCGCCGCGCTGGACGTCGGTATCACGACCATGGTCGACAACGCGCACAACGCCCTTACGCCGGCGCATTCGGAGGCGGCGATCGAGGGCGCGGTCGATGCCGGAATCCGTGTCGTGCACGCAGTCGGCGCTCCATTCGGGGCGGACCTCGATCATGTGCCGGCCATTGCCGCCCAGTTGCGCGACCGCCTCAGCGGCCCGCTCGTGGACGTCCGACTGTTCGACATCAATCCGACCCCCGAGCTGTGGGCCTTCGCCAAGGGCGCCGGCATGTGGGTTTCGAGCGAGATCGGGCCGCACACTCCAGGACTCGAGGCACGCTTCGAGCACCTGCAGCGGGCTGGCTTGCTGACCGAGCAGCACGCTCTCAATCACTGTTACGACCTGACCGAGCGGACGTGGGAACTCATCGCCGACAGCGGTGCTTGCGTCAACCTGTGCCCGCGCTCGGACGCCACCTTCGGACTCGGCTCGACGATCCCACCGGTCCGGCAGGCCTTGCGTTATGCAGCCGCCATCGGTCTGAGCAACGACAACGAGGTCAGCTACGCGGTGAACATGTTCGCCGAGATGCAGACATTGATCCTCCGGGACCGCGCCGAGCAGTTCAGGCTGGCTGCCCGTGGTGACTCCGCCCGGCCGGATGCGTTGACGCCTGCACAGGTTCTCGAGTTCGCGACCCTCGGCGGGGCTCGGAATGCCGGCCTGTCCGACCGCGTGGGTTCGCTGACGCCGGGCAAGCAAGCAGATGTGGTCCTGGTCCGTGCTGACGGCGTGCCGACGATCTCCGCGGCCGATCCGATCACGCTGATCGTGAGCCTGGCCCACCCCGGCATGGTGGACACCGTCCTGGTTTCCGGCCGTACCCGCAAGCGCAACGGCCGCCTCGTCGGCATCGACGCCGAAGCTGCGAGGGCGACCATCTCGTCCTCGCGGGACTACCTCTTCGACTCGGCGACTGCTGGGGTCCGCGCGTGATTGAGGCATCGCGCGCGGGTGCCTCTAGAGATCAGAGGGGTCGACGCGCGGCCTGCCTGTAGTTCACCCACGCCGAGCCGCGAACCCTGACGCATCCAACAAGACTGAGGAGTTTGCCGGCCGCCTGCCGCGGAAAACGCGCCTCGATCCGGGGATGGGTCGACCCGAAATCCGTCGTGAGCCGCCGAAGCGGCTGACGGGAACGCGGGGGCACGGAGACCGAGTCGATCGGATGAGACGTGCCTCCAACACGACAGAGGCTCCGGAATCCGGAGCCTCTGTAACGGTGGGCGATACTGGGATCGAACCAGTGACCCCTGCCGTGTGAAGGCAGTGCTCTCCCGCTGAGCTAATCGCCCGCACGTAGTGCGGTCAAAACCTGAGCCAGCTTACATGCCCGTGATCAGGTCAGAAGAACAGGATCCAGCTCACGTACAGCACCCCAGCCAGGCACGCGAGCGCGGCGACGGCAAGCAGGGCCCGGCCCCACAGTGGTTGACGTCTGATCCAGTCCGTCCAGCGACGCAGGACAAGCCGCCCCCAGCCGAGCAACCGGCGCGCCCAGACGAACTCGGTCGCCCAGATCGCGACGCCTAGAAACACCACCGCCCAACCCGGCCCGGGAAACGGGATCAGCACGATGCCCAGGGCCACCACCGCGCCGCCGATGACGGCCACGGCGATCTTCCAGATGGGACGCCCGGCGGGAAGCCGATGCACGGCATCGCGCAGCGGGCGCAGCCACCGTGGCGTTCCCGGCGCCAGCGCCTTGGCCTGCTCCGACCGCGACCCGAGGGCGGGTTCGCCGACGACGACGCTGTCGAGCCCAGCCCTGTGTTCCGACACTCGTCTGCTCCCTCGAAGTGGCCGCACCGGCCGGTACCCGGACCTCGGGTGCCGGCCCCGCACCTGCAACGCCGAGGAGGTCACGTGAAGTTCCGCGGCTGCTACGCCAGCTCACAGGAGCATCTCAGGCCCTACGGGCGGACCGCCAGCGTGAAGTCGCCGAACCAGGAGATCTTGTCGACCCGGACGTAGGCGCCGGTATCGGGCGCATCGAGCATGTAGCCGACTCCGAGGTACATGCCGACGTGATGCAGGTCCGCTCCGAAGAGCACCAGATCTCCGGGAAGCAGCTGGGACGTCTTGACCCGAACCCCTTGGGTCGACTGGCTGCCCGTGTAGTGCGTGAGGTCGATGCCGGCCTTGGCGTAGGCCCACGCGGTCAGGCCGGAGCAGTCGAACGTCGAAGGGCCCGAAGCGGCCCACACATACGGGTCGCCCATCCGTCCCAACGCGGCGTTGATCGCAACCTCGGCTCGCAGCCTGGTGTAGGTCCCGGTCTTGAACGCGGGAAGCCTCGGGTGCACCGAGGTGCCGTTGCCCGGCAGGATCGCCGCCGCCCCGACGACCCCGACCCCGGGACCGTTGGGAGCGGTCAGGGAGTCGGCGGCAAACGGCTCCAGCGAATGCGCGATTCCGCTGCGCCCGCCCTTCTTGGCCGCGGCGTAGCTGCCCATGTCCGGTTTGGCGCCCATGACCTGCTGGGTGTCGACAACCTTCTTCGGGGTGGCGGCCACGAACGCGGGCAGCCCCTTCACCGCCGGCGGTTTTGTGCTGCGGCCGGTGGCCTGTTGCAGCAACGCTCGCGTCGCGAAGGCGATCCGGGCCGCCGAAGACCAGGTCTTGGAGAAGTCGCTCGTCTGGGCCGCCCTCGACTTGACGGCCTCGGCAACGATCGCGTCAGCGGCTTGAGCCGCAGTGGCGACGCCGAGCGAGTCGGGCACGGTGGTAGGCACAACCGTGGCGACCCGGCAGTCCAGAACCGTGTTGCCACCGGCGCCATTGTTGATCGCCACGGCGCACACCTCGTAGTTGCCGGCCGGTACGGGCGCCGCCAGCGTCAGCGAGAATCCGTGCGCGGTGCCATAGCCGGAGTGGGCCTTGGCCACATCGGCGCGAGCGACGCTCGCGGCGGCCGAGCCGTAGGAGTCACCGTTGACCATGATGTCGACATAGGTGGGCGCAGTCGTGTCGGGGTCGATCGTCCACCCCTTGACGGTGAGCGTGCCGTTGGAGAACGAACCACTGTCGAGCACTCCGATCGGCGTGCGGCTTGCGGTGACCGACTGCCCGCCGGCCGCCTTGGCCACGGTGAAGGATTTGCAGCTCAAGCTCGTGTCGTCGCCCTGCGCAAGGTCACCGGCGATGAGGCACACCTTGTGCTTTCCGGTCGGTAGAACCGTCGTACCCGAGAAGCCCCGGTTGTTGCCGAGATTCGGATAGGCCCGGCCCACGTCCTTGCGCAAGCCGTTCGCGAGCACGGACGAGACGACGGTGTTGTCGATCTTCACAACGACGCGCACGGTTCCGGAGACATCCGGATCGCCCGTCCAGCCGCGGAAGCTGACCACGGCGTCCTTGATCGAGAAGGCGTCGACCACGCCGAAGGGGTTGTGCCCGCTCGCTTCGGCCGGCGCCATCCCGGCCGGAACGGCCAGCAGCCCCGCGCCACCCAGGGCGGCACCGGCGATCAAGGCGGAAATACGGGTTCGGTTCATCGAGCAGGGACCTTTCGGGTTGCTGAACAGGCGGGCGGCGTCTCCACTACTCGGTTTCCGGCAGGAGGTGCGCGGGCAAGCCGTACGTACCTCGACGTGACGAAAACCGGTCGCGGTGAACACCGACCGGAGGTCAGCACCTGTAGTCCCCCACCACGAGTGCTTCACAGAAGCTATACAAAAAGTAGCGGAGAGTACAGCCCGCGGCGCAAGAATTTCGGATTTGCACCCGCGACACGCCGTAGATGTCCGTATTTTCGTAACTGAGAGCGACAATTTCGCGGTTGATACGCACGTATAGCTCTGGGTCAGCAGAGTCAGCAGGGACGCATGGGACGAACGTCAGACGCACTACGCTGGCCTCATCATGAACATCGGCCGGTTGCGGACGCGCTGCACAGCATCGGGCTCGCGATCGACACCACGCTGATCGGCGCATCGTGTCCGGTGACCTGACGGTGGGCGCGCTGCGATCCGTAGCCCGTTACGGCCCGTTCTTCGAAGTACAACTCCCCCAGCCGGACAGCGCCGCGCACAAGCCGAGCCCCCAGCCATCGTCCGCGCCGCGGTGGCGACCGCTCTCGGAACTGTCGCACGCCACGACGGTCCGGAACCGCGTCAGCCGTGCGCGCGCATTACTGTGCGAGCGATTGGGACTGCCCGCATCCGCGGTCACGCCCCGCGTGACCGGCTCGATCGTGCTGCTCGGCCTGGCCGCGCGCCTGATTGCGCCTACCTTCGGGGTCGCCACGCAGGGCGGGGCTGTCCGCCCGCTCCTGGCGGCCGACCTGCAGTGGCAGGACGTCGACGGCGGCCCGCTGCCGCTGCGCTACCGACCGCAGACCCCACGGGGTGAGCCAGGGCGGGAACCGGTTCCGGTCCCACTGCCGGCCACCGCCCTCGTGAGTCAACTCTTCGACGAGTTCCTGACCCCCCTACAGCTGCGCTTCGAAACCGAGTACCGGTTGTCCCGACGCATCGTGCTGGGCAACATTGCCTCCGCGGTCGCCGGCGCCGCGCAAGCCATCGCCCGGGCCGAGCCATCGCAGGCGCGACGGGCGGCGGAATTGGCCACCGCGATGCTCAAGAGCGGCCCATTGGCCGGCACGGCTGAGGCTCGGTCACCCGACTCACCGGACTGGGCCATTCGGCGGCGAAGCTGCTGCCTGTCCTACATGCTCCCGGGCACCGGGTTGTGCGCCGATTGCGTCCTTGTGCCGGGGGTACGGTGATTTGGACGTGGATCTGAAGGATTGCTCATCGGGGCGTCCGGATCCAGAAGGAGGATCGACGTGACCAACCGACCGACCGTCGCCATGCTCGGCACCGGCATCATGGGCGCGGGGATGGCGGGCTCGCTGCTGCGCGCCGGGTGCGACGTGCGCGCCTGGAACCGCACGGCCAGCAAGGCCGAGCCGCTGACCGCCGAGGGCGCCACCGTGCCCGAGTCCGCGGCAGCTGCGGTCGAGGGGGCCGACTTCGTCGTGACCATGCTCTTCGACGCCGACGCGGTGCTGGCCGTGATCGGCGAGGCTGCCCACGCGTTCGGTCCGGAGACGATCTGGATCCAGTCCTCCACGATCGGGCTCGAGGGCACGAAACGGTGCGCTGACCTTGCCGCTGAGCGTGGCCTCACGATGCTCGACGCTCCCGTGCTGGGAACGAAAGCCCCGGCCGAGCAAGGCAAACTCGTGGCCTTGGTGTCCGGCGACTCCGCGGCGATCGACCGCGCCCAGCCGGTCTTCGACGCGATCGCTGCCCGCGCCGTCCGGGCCGGGGACGAGCTGGGACGCGCGAGCGCGCTCAAGCTTGCCTGCAACGCATGGGTGGCCAGCATCAACGCCGCGACCGCTCAGTCCATCGCGTTGGCGCGCGGACTCGGACTTGAACCGCAGCTGTTCCTCGACGCCATCGGTGGCGGTCCCACGGACTCCGCCTACGCCCAGGCCAAGGGACAGCAGATGATCTCCGGCCAGTTCCCGACCTCCTTCGCGGTGGACGGCGTCATCAAGGATCTGGAGCTGATCAGCGCCGCCGCCGTCCTCGCCGGGGTGTCGGATCAGGTGCTGTCCGCACTGCTGGGGCGCTACCGGCAGGCCAGCGACGCCGGGCACGGCGGCTCGGACATGTCGGCGGTCTATGCGGGGTTCGCCGCCCCGGAGAGCTGACGCTGCCCGACGGCGCGGCCCTCAGGCGGTGCCGGCATTCTGTTCGCGATGCTTCATCTCCGCCTCGAACAGGTGCCGCGTGCCCTCGACCACGCGACGCCGAGCCTCTGCCTCGACCTCGCGGAAGACGGCGAAATACTGCTCGTCGTACATCTCGACGAGTTCGAACGTCCAGTGCCCGTCGATGACATCTCGTCCGACCAACACGTCGTCGATCTCGTCGGCCAGTTCAGCTTGACCCGCTTCGCCCAGCGCACGGACGCCGTCCTGGAGGATCAGGTCAGCGCGACCGGACAGGCGGTGGAAGGCATAAAGGTGTCCCCGCGCGTCCTCAGCCGCCTCCAGCGCCTCGGAGATCTTGCCGAGTGCGGCGACCGTGGCGTCGTCCATACCGTCGGGCCGGAGCCGAGCCACCGGGCGCTGCGGACGCCGGGCGCTGCCGAAGCGTTGCCGTAGCCCGGTCGATCCGCTACCGGGTTCATTCGCTGCGGGATCGGTGCCGGTGTCCATGCTGTCTCCTCGGTAGGCCTGTCTTGACCGTACCGATAGGTCGAGGAGCGACGCCCGCACGGCTTCAGGCAGCCGCCACCCGGTGCGTCGCCTCGACCGCCCACATGATCGCGTCCATCGACGCCAGGTCGAAGTCGCGGTCGCTCAGGCCGCTTCGCCGAACGTCGGTGGTCCGGCCGGCCTGGTAGTCGGCGACGTCCCGAACGATCTTGCCGACCGGGCTCCGCTGGCCGAACGCGGCTTCTCGCAGCTCGTCGTCGAGCGGAACCCAGCGGTCGATCTCACTGGCCTCGACGCCCAGCAGCACGTCGAAGGCGGACAGGATGCCGGCCGTGAAGGCGACCGCCGACAGATGCGGCACGGTGTTGGCCGACAGCATCTCGCACATCCGGGCCCGGGCGAGCGCCGTCGTCAGCCCGTCGTCCGGTATCGAGGTCTGCTTGCGCAGCAGCAACAACGCTATCCAGCTCTGGACCCGGACCGCCCCGACGAGGATCAACGCATCACGCAAAGTCCGGATCTCGCGCCGAAGGCCGCCGCGGGCGCCGATGGCAGCCAGCTGAAGCAGTTGCAGGGCCAGCGCCGGCTCGGTCCGCAGGATCTGTTCGAGCTCGTCCAGATCGAACTCCGAACCGAGCAGGCTGGCCGACATCCGCAACGCACCGAGCTGGGTGGATTCGAGGGCACGGCCGGCGACCACCCGGGGCCGCGACAACGCGTAACCCTGGAAATAGTCGAAGCCCAGGTCGCGGCACAGCTGCAGTTCCTCCTCGGTCTCCACCTTCTCGGCGAGCAGCTCCACGTCGAAAGTCCGGCAGCGCTCGACCAACGCGATCAGCTCGTCCGTACCGGACAGCCGGCGAAGGTCGATCTTGACGATCGAGGCCAGCTCCAGGAACGGCTCGGCGCCCTCGACCCACACGAAGTCGTCGAGGGCGATGCGGTACCCGCGCCGAACGAGCTTGCGGCAGCCCTCGAGTACCTCCAGGTCGAGCTCGACGGTCTCGAGGACCTCGATGACCGTCCGGTCCGGGGGCAAGGTCACCGGGAGCCGTCCGGTCAGCAGACCGCGGTCGGCGTTGCAGAACACGAGCTTGTCCGCCACGAGCCGGTCCACGCCGATGTTGAGCGCACTGAACAGGACGGTGCTGGTCATCAGGTCGCCGTCGAGCTGGTCGGCGTGGTCGTCGGTTTCGAAGGAACGGAACAGCAACTCGTAGGCCGCCACCTCCAGGCGCGCGTCGTAAATCGCCTGGCGGGCGACGACGAGCTCGGTGTGGGACATCCGGATTCCTTCGGCGTGCTGCGAAATCAGGTGGTGCACGGGTGGCACTGCGGGAGCTCGCAGCCTTGGCCCCGTCGCGACGCGCGCAAGGCGGACTTCGCGGTCGTCGCGTGCTCATAATCGGCACGCCCCGGTCACAACTGAGCGGCTCGGACGTTCCCGGCGGTCACGATCCCGTGACGCTGTACCGATCGGTACGGTGGCCTTAGCTGAACACTCAGCTCGGCCCTCGCTCCGAGAGGCACTGCATGTCCACCCCGTCCGCACGTCCTTCCACGAATCCGTCCGCCGCGTCCGTCGCCCCGCTGCGCGCGGTCGCGCTCGTCTGCACGCTCAACCCGTCACCGGCCCGGTCGAGCAGCGACCTGCTCGCCCGGCAGGTTCTCGATGCCCTGGCCGACCAGGGCGTCGCCGGCTCCACCGTTCGTGTGGTCGACCACGACGTGAAACCTGGGGTCACGCTCGATCAGGGCGACGGTGACGAGTGGCCGGCGATCCGTCAGCAGATCATCGACGCCGACATCCTGCTGGTGTCGACGCCGACGTGGATGGGTCAGCACAGCAGCGTCTGCCAACGGGTGCTCGAACGGCTGGACGCCGAGCTGTCCGAGAAGGACGACCAGGGTCGCCTGCTGACCTACGGCAAGGTCGCGATCGCGGCGGTGGTCGGCAACGAGGACGGGGCTCACCACGTCAGCGCCGTGCTCTACCAATGCCTCAACGATGTCGGCTTCACCATTCCGGCCGGCGGCGTGAGCTACTGGAACGGCGAGGCCATGCACGGCGTGGACTACCAGGATCTGCCCGAGACCCCAGAGGAAGTCGCCTCGACGACCAAGACTCTCGCGGTGAACGCCGCGCACCTGGCCGGTCTGCTCCGCGGGGCGAACTACCCAGCCTCCTGAAACGACGACGCGGTCCGTTCCAGCCGTCCAGCACGACAGTCGGGCGATGGTCGGCGAACACATCCGGCTCCTTCACGCAGCGCAGGTAGCACCGGCCGAGCGAGCCACGAAGGCTCCGAACTCCCCCACCGGGATCGGTCGCGAGAACAGGTAGCCCTGATACCTCGGGCAGCCGAGCTCCCCGAGGATGACCTGCTGGGTCATCTCCTCCACGCCTTCGGCCAGGACGTCCAGGCCCAGGGCGGCGGCCATGTCGATGATGCCCTTCACGAGCGCAACGGCTCCGCTGTACTGATCGAGGTCCCGAATGAAGGACCGGTCGATCTTGACCTGGTCCGCCGGCAGCCGGGACAGGTAGGACAAGGACGAGTAACCGGTCCCGAAGTCGTCGATCGCCACGCGGCACCCCGCCGACCGCAGAGCACCCAGATGCGTCCGCGCCGACTCCAGGTCGGCGAGCAGGCTGGACTCGGTGACCTCCAGGGTGAGCAGGCCCGGCGCGAGGCCGGCCGCGCTCAGGGCGCCGAGAACCTCGGGCACCAGTTCCTCACCCAACTGCAGGGGTGAGAGGTTCACCGACAGTTCGAGATCGGCGCAGCCGGGAAGTTCTCGCCGCCACGTGGAGACCTGCAGCGCGGCGGTACGCAGGACCCAAGCACCGATATCCCTGATCGCACCGGTCTCTTCGGCGAGCTGGATGAATTCGATCGGCGGCACCAGGCCACGCTGAGGGTGGTGCCAGCGCAGCAGCGCCTCGACACCGGACAGCCGTCCGTCCGCTCCGCTCACCAGCGGCTGGTAGTAGAGCTCGAGCTCGTCCTTGAACAGGGCGGTCCGGATGTCGGAGGCGAGCACGGCTCGTTCACGGACCACCTTGTCCACGCCGACGGTGTACGTGGCGACCTGGTTCTTGCCGCAGGACTTCGCCAGGTACATCGCCAAATCGGCGTCGCGAAGCAGGTCGGCGGAGTCACGAGAGCCGGCCAGCGTGCTGTCGGCCACACCGATGCTCACCTGCACGAACAGCTCGCGATCGGCCATCGAGACCGGCGACTGCAGCGCATCGGAGATCCGTCGTCCTACGATCGCGCCCTGTTCGGCGTCGCCGGGAACCAGCACCGCGAACTCGTCCCCACCGAGCCGCGCGGCGAGATCACCCTCCCGGAGCACAGAGCTCATCCGGGCCGCGACGTGCTGGATGGCTACGTCGCCGACGTGGTGTCCCGCGGAGTCGTTGATGGACTTGAAGTTGTCGATGTCGATGAACAGGACGCTCACCACCCGGCCGGGATCGGCCAGGCGTCGGTTGAGCGTCTCGACGAAAGCGGTGCGGTTGGGCAGCTGGGTGAGCGGGTCGGACAGCTCCTGTTGCTCGTTGGCCTTCCAGGCGACGAGATGGGTGGCACTGGCGGCCAGGACGAAGCCGGCGTGGATCAGCGCCCAGCGCACGGGATGCTGCCACTGATCGGCGTTGCCGAAGACACTGTGCGGTGCAATGTGGCCCATGACCGCGTGGTGCAGGACCACGACGAGGATGCAGACGCCGAAGGCGAGCCAGTCCTGGTAGAGCGCGACGACGCCGATCATGACGAAGAAGTGGAAGTGGGCCTCGGTCACGCCGCCGGACAGCTCGACCAGGCCGGCCGAGGCCAGCATCAGGCCCACCGTCACCGACATCGTGCGTACCCGCCGACCGGCATGGGGGTAGGCGCCGAGCGCGGCGGGAACCCCGCTGCAGGCCACGAACAGGACAGCCGTGCCGGTCGGTTCGTGCCGGAGCAGACCGAAGATGCCGATCGCGACCGCTTGGACGAGCGCGAAACGGGTGATCCATCGGTGGCGCCGGGCCCAGACCGTATCGGGAAGCCGACGTCCCTCAGGCAGCACTGCACGTAGGGTCGCGATCACGGTCTTCAAGATCGTCGTCGGAACTCGAAAGCTGAGTTGGTCGACGGCTTCTTACCCCGCGTAACCGCCGTAATTACTGGCTGTGATCGCCACGGCCAGTCCGAAGATGGCGACCGGCGAGACGGTCAGCCCTTCAGCTTCGAACGCACCGCCACGACAGCCCCGGACGCCAGGACCACCAGCGCGACGAGCTTCTTCTTGCTGCGCTGGGACTTCGTCTGGATGCCGACCGGCGTGCGGTCGCGGACCGCCGCGGCGATCTCCGCCGACAGGTCGTCGCCCCGCTTGCGGGCCTTCTTGGCTGCGGCGTAGGCCGATTTCTGAGCCTCGACGGCTTTCTTCTGCGCCTTGATCGCGTTGGCGTGGGCCTGGTCGTTGGTCCGCTTGGCAGCCTTGCGTGCCGACTTCTCCGCGGCCTTGCGCGCCCGACGACCGCGCTGCATCGCCACGGCGGCGCCATGCTCGACCGCATCGGCCACCGCAGCCGCGCCGGCCTTGACCGAATCGGCCGCGTGCGAGGCCGTCTCGCTCGCACTTTCCAGTACGTCGGACTTGGTGGTCTTGCTCATGCCGGCCTCCCTGATCGTTGATCGCGTTCCCTCGACCGTACCCAACCGGCGGTGCGGGTACGGCCACACCCCCGGTGGCCAGCCGGCCGGTCCGCGCTCGAGCCGAGGCCCGAACGGCATCAGTCGGTGCCGGACTCCATGGCCGCGCGGTCCAGGGCCTCTTCGGAGTCGCCGTCGGCCGACGACGCCGAAGGGGACGCCGCCGCGGCGATCGCCGCCGCACCCCCGGGTTCGAGTTCGCCGACCAGGCTCAGCTCGCCGCCGAGCTGACCCTGTGCCGCGTAAAGCTCCAGCTTGGACCGGGAGTCGGCGATGTCGAGGTTGCGCATGGTCAGCTGCCCGATGCGGTCTACCGGGCCGAAGGCGGCGTCTTCCGTGCGTTCCATCGACAGCTTTTCCGGGTGATAGCTCAGTCGGGGGCCCTGCGTGTCGAGGATGGAATAGTCCTGGCCGCGCCGCAGCCGCAGGGTCACCGATCCGGTGACGGCCGAGCCCACCCACCGCTGCAGGCTTTCGCGCAGCATCAGCGACTGCGGGTCGAGCCAGCGGCCCTCGTACAGCAAGCGCCCCAGACGCCGTCCCTCCGCGTGGTAACTGGCGATGGTGTCTTCGTTGTGAATGGCGTTGAGCAACCGTTCGTAGGCCGCGAACAGCAACGCCATCCCCGGGGCCTCGTAGATGCCGCGGCTCTTGGCCTCGATGATGCGGTTCTCGATCTGGTCGGACATGCCGAGCCCGTGCCGTCCGCCGATGGCGTTGGCCTCGTCCACCAGGGCCACCGGCGAGGAGAAGGTCACGCCGTTGAGCGCGACCGGACGCCCCTGCTCGAATGTGACGGTGACGTCCTCGGTCTCGATCACGACCGCTGGGTCCCAGAACCGAACCCCCATGATCGGCTCGACCAGTTCCAGTGAAGCGTCGAGGTACTCCAGCTTCTTGGCCTCATGGGTGGCGCCCCAGATGTTGGCGTCGGTCGAGTAGGCCTTGTCCACCGAGTCGCGGTAGGGAAGGCCGTTGGCCAGCAGCCACTGCGACATCTCGGTGCGTCCGCCGAGTTCGCTGACGAAGTCGGTGTCCAGCCACGGTTTGTAGATCCGCAGCGACGGATTGGCCAGCAGCCCGTAGCGGTAGAACCGCTCGATGTCGTTGCCCTTGAACGTCGATCCGTCACCCCAGATGGACACCCCGTCCGCCTGCATCGCCCGCACCAGCAGCGTGCCGGTCACCGCACGGCCCAGCGGCGTGGTGTTGAAGTAGCCCACCCCGGCGGAGCGGATGTGGAACGCACCGCACTGAAGGGCGACCAAGCCCTCCTCGACCAGCGCCGCCCGGCAGTCCACGAGTCGGGCGAGTTCCGCGCCGTACTGGGTCGCACGGTCGGGCACGGAGGCCAGATCGGGTTCGTCGTACTGACCGATGTCAGCGGTGTAGGTGCAGGGCACGGCACCTTTGGAACGCATCCACGCCACCGCCACCGACGTGTCCAGACCGCCGGAGAAGGCGATTCCGACTCGTTCACCGATGGGCAGGCTCGTCAGCACTTTGGACACGCGACCACCCTATCGGCTGGGGACCGATGTTCTGCCGTCACCCGGACCGGGCCCGGACGTGCGAGACTGAATGGTGTCGGGACTGTCCTGTGGCACGGTCTTCTGTGCTCCGATTCCGATGTAACTGAAGGAGCACGACCATGCCCCGCTTGCTGTCTGACGAGATCCTGACCCTGCTGCGAGCCCGCCGCGCGGAGCAGGGCCCGGTGAGCCTGGCCAGTCTGAGCCGCTCGTTCGGGGTCAGCACACGATTGGTGAGTTCCTGCGCCGCCGAGATGGTCGGCCGCGGTCTGGCCGAGCCCGCGATGGTCACCGAGCACGGCGTGAGCAAGATGCACGGTCTGATGCCGCAGCACGTCACCGAGCCCGCCAGCTGAGAAAAGCGGACTGATCGACCACGGCCGGACGCCACTGGCGTCCGGCCGAGTCATGTCCGCGAAAAATCGATTCACATCTTTGCGCGCGAAATCCGCGTGATGCTGGCACAATCCCCGACAGAGGAAACGCCCTGCCCCAGGCGTAGCCACCTCGGGAGGTAAACCGGTGACCGGAGATCCGTCCTACGTCGAACTCGGTGTCGACGATGTCGCGAAGGCGACCCACTTCTACTCCCAGCTGTTCGGCTGGGAACCTCAGCACATGTCGGACGGGGCCTCGGTGCACACCGGCTCGCTCGGCATCGGCATCCACGGCAAGGACTCGGAGAACCATTTCGAGGTCTTCTTCGCCGTGGACGACCTGGAGGCCAGCTTGGAGACGGTGCGCGACCTCGGCGGCGGCGTGATCGGCGACATCGTGACCAGCGACGGCTTCGGCCGCTGGTCCGAGTGCGTCGACGACCAGGGAGTCCGGTTCGGCCTGCGCGAGCTGTCCCGCTAGCGCGTCGGTCAACGGCACGCAACGCCCGACCGGCCAGCCGGCCAGGCCGGTAGGCCGTGATCCGGCGAGTCAACCCTCGAACGGCGTGCCGGCAGGGTCGAGTTCGTGGAGCATCCGCCGCGCGTCCAGGAACGAGATCAGGGCCTGGCTCAGCGGGGCCAGCACGTCGGCGGCGGCGGCCGCGTCGGCCTCGGACGACGGTTCGTCCGACCAGACGCACAGAGTGCCCAGCGGGACGTCCTCACGGCCGACCAGGACGGCACCGGCGAACATCCGCAACCGGCCCAGCTCGCCGGTGACCCAGGGATTGAAGCGAAGGTCCGGATGCTGTGAGGCGTCCCCGGTGGCGAAGACGTCGCCGTCGGACGAGCCGTAGATGAGCTGAGCACAGATGCTGGCCGAGCGAGCCGACAGTGACACCGGTGCGCGCGGCGCGGCCGCCACGCGGACCTGGAACTCACCGTCGATGACGTTGATCGCCGCGAATTCGGTGCCGGTGTAGCGGCGCGCGAGCGAGGCGAACTTGCTGAGCTCGTCGTCGGGATCGGCCGGGCGGTCGGCCAGGGCGAGGCCGTAGGCATGGACCGAGGCCTGGCGGCGGGCTTCGAACCCGCGATCGTCGACTCCTGTCATTGGTGCTACCCCTGCCGTACCCCTGCATTGCCGGCCGATCCCGGCCCACCGCGTTCATACCCACAAGTGGCCGGACAGATACCTGGCTCGCCGAGGACGTTTCGGCCTCGATTGCCGAGGTCGGCCCCCGATCGTCGACCGAGGATCATGGGGCAGACCGGGGACGAGCAGCGAGGGAGCGAGGAGCGAGGATGGTGCGCAGCGCCGAGTGGTACTCAGGGACCGACCGCAACAGCTACATCCATCGAGCGTGGATGCGGCGGGGTCTGCCGGCCGATGCCTTCGACGGGCGTCCGCACATCGCGATCGCCAACACCGCCTCCGACCTCACGCCGTGCAATGCCCACTTGGGTGAAGTCGCGCGCAGCGTCAAAGAAGGGATCTGGGCCGCGGGCGGCGTTCCCCTGGAGCTCCCGGTGATGTCGCTCGGCGAGACCCAGGTGCGGCCGACGGCAATGCTCTGGCGAAACCTGGCCGCGATGGCGATCGAGGAGATGCTGCGAGCCAATCCGATCGACGGGGCCGTGCTGCTCGGCGGTTGCGACAAGACCATCCCGGCGTTGTTGATGGCCGCAGCGTCCGTGGACCTGCCCGTCGTGCTGGTCCCGGGAGGACCGATGCTCAACGGCAGCTTCCGCGGGGAATTGCTCGGTTGCGGCACCGGCGTGTGGCAGCTGTCGGAGGAGGTCCGCGCCGGGACCCTGTCCGCGGAGGCGTTCCTGGGCTCGGAGTCGGCCATGATCCGCAGCCGTGGTCACTGCAACACGATGGGGACGGCCTCGACCATGGCGGTGATGGCCGAAGCGCTTGGCTTCACGCTCCCCGGAACCGCCGGCATCCCCGCGCCTGACTCGCGGTTGCTGGAAGCCGCGCACGCGGCGGGCCGGATGGCGGTCGATGCGGTGGCCGAGGACCGCCGACCCAGCACGATTCTCAGCAGCGCGTCGTTCGCCAACGCCATCGTGGCGCTGGCCGCGATCGGCGGATCCACCAACGCAGTCGTCCACCTGCTCGCGCTGGCCGGACGGGCCGGTATTGCGTTGACGCTGGACGACTTCGACCGGATCGGCGCCGAGGTGCCGTTGCTCGTCGACCTGCAACCGGCGGGCCGGTTCCTGATGGAGGACCTGTACCGCGCCGGGGGCGTCCTGGCCGTGCTCAACGAGGTACGCGACCGGCTGGATTCCGAAGCCATGACGGTCACCGGACGGACCCTGGCCTCCTACCTCGCGGGAGCGGAGGTCTGGGATCGCGAGGTCATCCGGACAGCTGCGGCCCCGCTGCAGACCGCCGCGGGCATCGCGGTGCTCACGGGCAACCTGGCCCCGAACGGCGCGCTGATCAAACCTGCCGCGGCATCAGAGCACCTGCTGCTGCACCGGGGCCGGGCGCTCGTGTTCGACAGCGTCGAGGATCTGCGCGCCCGCATCGACGATCCCGACCTGGACGTCGACGCCGACACGGTGCTGGTGCTGCGCGGGTGTGGTCCCAAGGGCTACCCGGGGATGCCCGAGGTCGCCAACCTGCCGTTGCCCTCGAAGCTGTTGGCGACCGGAGTCCGAGACATGGTCCGCATCTGCGACGGACGGATGAGCGGTACCGCCTACGGAACTGTGGTCCTGCACGTGGCCCCCGAGGCGGCCGCGCGAGGTCCGCTGGCCAAGCTCCGAACCGGCGACTGGGTGTTGCTGGACGTGGCCGGGCGGCGGCTGGAAGCGCAGGTCGAGCCGTCGGAGTGGGAGGCACGCGGGCCGTCCCCGGAGCTCGTGCAGGCCCTGGCCCGTCCCCGCCGTGGCTGGGAGGAGTTGTACGTGCGCTCCGTCCAGCAAGCCGACACCGGCGCCGACCTGGACTTCCTCGTCGGCTCGAGCGGGTCGGCGGTATCGCGCGAATCGCACTGACCCGCACCTGATCGTCATAGGCCGGCTCGTCAGACCCCGGCTCGTCAGATGCCGGCTCGTCAGGTGGGGACCGGCGGCAGCCGAGCGGAGTAGATCGAGTAGCCGTCCAGATAGCGCACCACCATGGTCGCCAGCACCACGGCCGTGACCATCGCCGGCATCAGGGCGAATCCACTATGGGTCAGTTCGAGGACGAGAACCAGACCGGTCAGCGGCGCCTGCATCGCGCAACCGATTGCCGCTGCCGCCCCGACCATGGCGTACGCGCCGACCGGAGCACCTGGCCAGACGCGGTCCCAGAGCAGTCCCAGACCGCCACCCAGCACCGCGCCGGTACTCATCACCGGGGTGAACAGGCCTCCCGACGCGCCACTGGCCAGGCACAGTGCGGTGACCGCGGGTTTGAGGACGGCCAGCGTCAGCAGTAGTCCGACGCTGCCCAGCCCTAGCAGCACGCCGTGAGCCATGTCCTTTCCGTTGCCGAACAGTTGCGGGTAACGCAGTCCGACCAAGCCGAGAGCGGTGAACGCAACGATGGGGGCGGCAAGGCTGCCCCATCCGGTGGGCCGATGGAACGAGAGCCAGCCGATGAGGCGGATGTAGGCCGCCGCACCGACACCGATGAGCGGCCCGGCGAGCACGGTCCAGGCCAGCAGCGCCGCGGTCAGGCGATATTCCGGGACGGCGGAGTACGTGGGCTGGGCGGGCAGATAGATCCAGGCGGTCACGCTGGCGACCGAGCAGCACGCCAGGGCCGGCAGCATCGTCGCTATCGAGACCGAGCCCAGCAGGATCTCGGCGGTGAAGAACGCCCCGCCGAGAGGCACGTTGTAGACGCAGGCGAGCCCCGCGCCGCCGCCGCAGGCGATCAACAAACGGCGCTGGGCCGCGCTCAGACCCAGGCGCCGGCCCAGGACACCTCCGGACACTCCGCCCAGCAGCTTCGGGGCGGCCTCGCGGCCCAGGGAAGCACCCAGCCCGATGACGATCTCGGAGATCAGGGCGGTGCCCACGGACCTGCGTACCGACAGCGAGCCCGTGCCGCGCCAGACGACGTCGTCGATCTCGGACGATCGGCCGGGGGTGAACCGGCGCAGCAGATACCAGGCGGTAGCGCCGAAGCAGCCGGCCACGACAAGGGATTCCAGGCGCCGGGTAGCCGAGGACGCCAGCACCCCGGACTCGTTGCCGGCACGGCCGGGGCCGAAGGCCGCGTGCTCGACGTGGAACAGCAGCGCCATCAGACCCGCTCCGACCAAGCCGGTCACGACGCCGGTGAGGACCAGGGCGATCCAGAACCGGACGGTGAGCGCGGCGTCGCCGTCAGAGGTGACGTTGGGTTGCTCCATCGCCCCGCGACCCGACCGCACGCGCGTCTTGAGCAACGGCTGCGGCTGGCGAAGGCGCTCGCTCGGGCGGTCGTTGAGCCCCGACAGGAGCGATCTCAGCACGCTCCCACTCTAGAAGCACCCTGGGGACGGGTCCGGGATCACCGGTATCAAAGGTGGGGTTAACCCCACCTTGTTTGGGGGCGATCCCCCACAGACACCGACGCCCACGCGACCGAGGATCAATCCATGACGATGTTGCTGGACACCGATCGCGAAGCCGCTCCGGTTGCGGTCGGCGAGGCGGAGTGGCACGAGCTCAGCCGCCGCGCGGGCGTCGACGCGGCCGCCGGCACGTCGGTCCGACCGAGCGCTGCGCCCGCTTCGCGACCGGGTGCGCAGCGGATGTCGCGTCGGCTCAGCCGGGCGGCGAACGGGATCGGAGTGCTCGCGCTCGTCGCGGCCGTCGCGATGATGATTTATCAACTGCGCAGCGCGGACCTGGGATCGGTGCTGTCCCACTTGCGGTGGGGGCACGCGTTGCTGGCCGTCGCCTTCATCGCCGCCTCCCTATGCTTGGCCGCCTACAACCTGGCCGCGTTCAGCTCGCTGCGGTTGCGCTGGCCGGCCACGATCGCGGCGCAGCTGGCCGTCAGTGGGCTGCGATTGGTCGCACCGTCCGCAGTGAGCACTCCCGCGATCGCGACCCGGTTCCTGACCCGCAGCGGGGCTGCTCCGCTGGACGCGGTCGCCACGGTCGCCGCCGCCCAGAGTGCCCAACTCCTGGTCACGACGGTGGGCGTGGCCGCCCTGGGGGCGGCCTCCGGCAGCGGCGTGAACCTGCCCGCGTCCTCGACGGTCTGGTGGGCGGCACTCGGGCTGGTCATGCTCGTCGGCGTCGTCTGGCTGGCGCTGCGCACGATTGAGCGCCTGCGCGCGGCAGTCATCGCCGTGAGCCAGAGCGTCCGCGACCTGGGCGCCCATGCCCGGCGTCGCCCGTTGACCGTTGCCGGGGGCGTGGCTGCCGCTGCCGGGCTGACCACGACGCACGTGCTCGCGTTCGCCTTCTGCCTGAGCGCGGTGGGCGGCTCGGCATCCTACCTTTCGCTGATCATGATCTACCTGGCCGGGGCAAGCGCCGGATCGCTTGTCCCGACACCCGGCGGTGTCGGCGCAGTCGAGGCGACGATGACCGCCGGTCTGGTCGCCACCGGGGTTGCGCTTCCGGTCGCGGTCGCCGCCGTGTTACTCAATCGCGTAGTGGCCGTCTGGCTGCCGGCGGTACCGGGCTGGTTCGCCCTGGTCCTCATGCGCCGCCAGCAGCTGATCTGACCCCCGCGTTTCGTCAGCGCGCGTTTCGTCAGCCCGCGTTCGCTCAGCCCTGATCTTGTCCGCTACGCCGGCGACGACCGAACGGCACAGCGCATCCAAGCAGGACGGCACCGGCGCCGATGAGCAGTACCGCGGCCGTGACTGGCGGCCCGACAGCGGCGCCGGTATCAGCCAACGACGGCGGGTTCGTCACGCTCGACGGCGGGTTGGTGGTGCCACTCGGCGGATTGGTGGTGCCACCGCCGGGAGGATTGGTGGTCCCGCCTCCCGGCGGGTTGGTGGTGCCACCACCGCCACCGCCGCCCGGCGGGTTGACGACGACCGAGTTGACCGGGACGGTCACGGTCGCGGTGTCGCCTACCGGGTGTTGCGAGGGGTTCTGCACGGCCGGGATGCCCGTGATCGAGGCAGTGTTCGTGACCGCGGGCAACACCGCGGGCGCGGTGCAAGTCCAGGTGACCACCTGGCCGACGGCCAGCGCACCGATCGTCCGGTCACAGGCCGGCAGAGACGGGTCGCTCGCGCTCACGCCGGACAGTGCCACGTCACCGGTGTTACTCGCCGTCAGCGTGAACGTGATCGTCGCTCCGACAAGGTAACTCGGCGCGTCGGCGGCCTTGGTGAGCGTGACCGCGGGGTGGGCCGCCGGCGCGACGGCGGTTCCGGAACCGGTCGTGCCGCTTCCGAGCGGGTCGGTGCCGCTAGCCGTTGCCGTGTTGCTCAGGTCGGTCGCCGTCATCGTGGCGACGCAGGCGATGGGTGCGCTTGCTTCCCCCGGCGCCAGCGAGCCGATCGTCGTCGTGGCGCACGTCGCGGTCGGATCGTCGACGGAGACATCGGTCAACGGAACATCCCCGCTGTTGGTGACCACGAGCGTGAAACCGACCTGGTCGCCGGCCACGATCGGCAGCGTGGGTGCGGTCTTGACGACCGTGATCGATGGGTGGATGACCGTCACCGCGGCCTGGCCGGAGGCGTCTACCACCTGGCCGAGCGGATCGGTGCCGGACACGGTCGCGGTGTTGCTGAAGTCCTGCTGACCGGCCGTCACCGTGCATGACAGGGGCACGGTCTGCCCGGCGGCCAGGTCGTCGAGAGCTTGCGAACACTGGGGAAACGCGGGGTCGGTGATCGTGACGGCATGCAGTGCGGCGTCACCGGTGTTGTGCACGATGATCGTGAAGGTGACCGGATCGCCAGGGTGGACCACAGTCGGTGTCGCGGTCTTGGTCAGCTCGATCGATGGGGTGATCACGTCAACCGTGGCCGAACCGCTGCCCGATACCGTGCCGCCGAGGGGGTCCGTGCCGGACACGGTGGCCGTGTTGGTGACGTCGGCGCCCGCGATGCTGGTGCAGGCGATCGGGTCCGCGGTGGCACCCGGGGCGAGGTCGACCAACAACACGGCGCACCCCGGTGCCGTGGCGTCGCTCACGATGACGTTGTGCAAGGCCACGTCGCCGGTGTTGTGGACAGCCACCTGCCAGGTGATGGTGTCACCGACGTGAGCCAGCGTCCCGGACGTCGCCGTCTTGGTCAGCTCGATGCCCGGATGGATGACCGGCACCGCCACGGTGGCACTGGCGCTGACCGTGCGGCCCAGTGCGTCGGTGGCGTTCACGGTCGCGGTGTTCGCGTCACCTGCTAGCGGCGCCGTGGCGGTGCAGGTGTAGTCGAACGACGCCCCCGCGGCCAGTTTCGTCGGCGCGGGCAGCACATTCGCACACGAGGCGGTCGTGGGATCGCTCACGCTCACCTGCGACAGGGCGGTGTCTCCGGTGTTGGTCACCCTGATGGTGAAGGTGACCGTGTCGCCCTGGTGATAGGCCGACGCATCGGCCGTCTTGGCAATGGTGACCGCCGGGTTCAGCACGGTTACCGCGGCCTGCGCGCTGTCGCTGACCACGCCGCCGATGTCGTCCGTACCAGAAGCGGTGACGGTGTTGGTGAAACTCGCTGCGCCAGCCACGGCCGAACAGCTGAGGGTGACGTCCTGGCCGACGGCGATACCGGTCAGTGTCTGGGCGCATTGCGGGTACTGAGGGTCGGTGACCGCGACATCGTGCAGATTCACGTCGCCGACATTGGTCACCACGATCGTGAACGTGACGGTGTCTCCGGCGTGGACCGCAGCGGGTGACGCTGCCTTCGTGATGGTCAAGGCGGGGGTGACCACGGTGACCGTCGCACTGTCGGTATCGGTCACGGTGCCGCCGACAGGATCGGTGCCGGTGACCTGAGCCGTGTTGGTGGCGCTGGCGGTGCTCGCCGTGCTGGTGCAGGTGATCGGAGCTGCCGCTGCGCCGGCGGCCAAGGTTCCGACGACGGTGCTGCAGCCGCTGGCGGTCGGGTCGTTGACGCTGACGTCGTGCAGGCCGACGTCACCGGTGTTGGTGACCACGAGCCGCCAGCTCACGGGGTCTCCGGCGTGCACGACGGCCGCCGAAGTGCGCGTCTTGGCGATCGTGATGGCCGGATGGATCAGGGGAACGGGCGCCGTGGCCGAGTCACTGACCGACCGGCCGAGTGCATCGACGCCGCTGACGGTGGCGGTGTTCGCGTCACCGGCGAGCGGCGCGGTCGCGGTGCACGTATAGCTGAAAGATGCACCGGGTACGAGGGAGGTCGGCGTGCCCGCAGACGACGCACAGGACGCGGACTTGGGATCGGTCACCGCGATCGCGTGCAGCGCGGCGTCACCGGTGTTGGTGACGGTGATCGTGAAGGTGACCGTATCTCCGGCGTGATAGGCCGCGGCGTCGGTCTTCTTGGTGATGCTGAGCGCCGGGTTGAGGACGATCACCGATGCGGTGGAGCTGTCGGTGAGTGCCTCACCCGTCTCGCTGGTACCGGTCACGGTTGCGAGGTTGGTGAGGTTGGCGGTTCCCGCCGAACTCGTACAGGTGATCTTCACGTAGTTCGCCGGCGCGTCGTCGATGCTGGGGACGGTTCCCAGTGACCGGTTCGCGCACGTCGTGCCGGCCAGCTGTGGATCGCTGACCACAACGTTGCGCGCGTCCGCGCCGCTGTTGTTGGTGACCTCGATGGTCCAGGTGAGCGGTGCGCCCGGGTGCACCGTGACCGAACTGGAGCCTGGACTGGTCCCGTCGCTGGACACGGTCTTGACGATCTTGAGCTCGGGCACGGGCAGCGACAGCGCCACGCCCTGTACGACATAGCCGTCTCCGGCGGTGACGAACCCGAGGGTGGCCGAGGTGGATCCGGCCGGGATCAGCGTGGAGTTGAAATCCTTGGCGTCGACGCTCATGTTGTTGGGCACGTCCGGTGTGCCGCCGCCGGTGGCGTTGCGGTTGGAGTTGCGGTCGGCGTTGGAGACGAAGAAGTTGCCGGTGGCGCCGGACAGGGGCTCCGCGACCTTGGTCCCGTTGATCAGGAAGTCATCGCCGGTGATGCCGTAATCGCCTTCGTAGGCGGTGACGCCGACGTGGGCGCGCGGCGCGGTCGCCTTGAAACCGTTGACCGTGACGGTGGTGGCGGCCTCGTTGGCGCGCTGCACGACCTGTCCGTCGTAAAACCACACCCGCCGCAGCGAAGGGGCGAAGGTCGCGTTGCGGGTCGGGTAGGAATACGCGACGTACAGCGACCAGCCGCCCGAACAGTTTTTGCCCTGCGCAGCAGGGATATCGGCCGTGGTGACCGTCAAGGGAGTACCGGTGTCCACACCGGTGAACTGGGCGGTGACGTCGGCGCGCGCCGAGAAGTACTGGGGGTCATTGGTACCCAGACCGGCGCCCGTCGTGACGGTCAAGGCAGCGGGTGCGACGCTGACGGCCGCCTGGCCGCCCACGGTGAAACGGACCGCGGTGGCCTTCGAACCCGGGTCGCGAGCGGGCAGCGTCACGGGTGCACCGGCCGTGCATCCGTTCGCGGTGACGGCTCCGTTGCTGCCGACCTTGCCCGTCGTGCCGCCCCAGTCCAGCTGGGCCGCCTGCACGGTTGCCCCCGGCGGAATCGTCACGGTGGCGCGGGAGGAGTTCACCGTCGCGGGGTCGGAATCCACATCGCCGTAGGTCATGTAGTAGTTGTTGTTCTGCGAGTTCAGCGTTCTGGCTTGCCCGGCGACGCAATTTGCGGAGTCGGCCGCGCTGACATAACCCGTCTCACCGGCGGCCGGACAGCGTAGGTTGCCGTTGCCGACCTCGAGAAAGTCGCCGTACATGACGTCCTCGTACGTGACGCCCAACGGAGTGATCTGGGCGGCGCCGGCCGGATTGGTCCCCGCCACCGCGGCCCCCACCAGGACCGAGGTACTGACCAGCACGACGCTGAGGATGAGCCTGAACAACCGCTTCAGAAAGGAATCCGACAGCACCGCCCCCGGCCTGTGCCCGGACCCCGACAGTGGCACCGCCGCCAGTGACCGCGACCTCGTCCGAGACATAAAACGACCCCTCACTCAACGCCGACACCACATGTGTAGCGGATAGGTGATCTTTACGACAAACGGCTTCGCGCGGGCTTTACGCGGTCGGATAAGGGGATTCTTCGATTCCAGATGTACTCGGATAACAGCCTTATGAAATTGCGTTCAGATGATCGTCCAGTGCGCGCAGGGCTTGCTCCGCTCCGGCCCGCCCGATGCCGACCCGAAAACGCTCGGTCGGAACCGGGCCCAGCGCGGAGGCGTACACACTGCCCGGCAACAGGAGCACACCGGATCTCTCCACGGCACTGAGGCAGAACTCATCCACCGAGCCGGGACCGAGGTAACGCGGGAAGCACACACAACCACCGGCGGGCGGTTCCCAGCGGAAGAGGCTGTCGTGCCTGGCGAAGAACTCACCGAACAGCTGGGCATTCTGCGTGAGCAGCGCGCGACCCCGGGCCAGAATGGTAGGAGCGGCCTTGAGTGCGATACGGGCCAGCACCTCGCTGGGGCCGGCGTTGCAGATGGAGCCGTAGTGCTTGAGTCGTTCGACCCGCGAGAGCAACCCACGGTCGCGGCACGCGATCCATCCGATGCGCAGGCCAGGCAGGCCATATGCCTTCGACATCACGTTGAGCGAGATCGCGCGCTCGTACAGATCAGCGGCCTGCGCCAGCGTGCGGGCCGGGTCGAGCTCCACGCCCCTGTAGACCTCGTCGCTGAACAGGTAGATGCCACGGCCGCGCACCAGTTCCACCAGCGCCCGCCAGGTGTTCTGATCGGCGACCGCGCCGGTCGGGTTGTTGGGAAAGTTCACCGCCACCACGGTGGTGTTCGGACGCAGCGCCGCGGCTACCGCCTCGACGTCAAGCCGCCAGTTGTCGTGTTCATCGAGCAGGACACCCGTGACCTCGGCGCGGGAAGCGGCCACCGTCTCGACGGACTGGTATCCGGGCAGGACGACGACGGCATGATCACCCTTGTCCAGCAGGGCGGTCAGCGTCCAGAAGATCCCCTCCTGCGCTCCGGTGAACGACAGGACGTCGGCCGCCTGGACGTTCTCGTACGTCTGCGCGATCGCTTCGCGAAGCGCGGGTGAGCCGAAGGTCTCGACGTAGCCGAGATCGAGGCGTTCCCAGTCGGCACGCTCGTCGGGCTCGGCCATGGCCAGCAGATCGCTGACGGTGGTTGTCTGCAGATCCGAGGCGGTGAGGTTGTGGCGGGCGGCGAACTCCCAGCGGGAGAAATAGGTTTCCAGCTTGAAGTCAGGTAGTCCTGCCACGACGCGAGCCTTTCGGTTTCGAGGGTGATGCGGTGTTCGGCGGCCCTTGCTCTTGCCGTGCTTGCCGTGCTTGCCGTGCTTGCCGCAGCAGCGAGTACACGCTTGCTCGCGAGATCGCCAGCGCCCCCGCGGCATGCTCGGCAGCGTTGCGCGTGTCGAAGAGCCCCCTCCCGTCGAGCTCGGCGAGCAGGTCGATCCGTTCGGCACGGTTGAGTTGCTCACGAGGCCGGTTCCGGCCCAGGCACCAATCACGCACCGTCTGATTGATCTCGGCCCGCCAGTCGCGCGCGAACAGCGCCTCCGGCGCATGCATGCTCGGCGCGGCGAACGCAGCCAACACGGCTCCGGCGTCGAGGAGGGTCGTCCGGTCGAAGTTGAGGCAGAGCAACCAGGAGGTGCCGCGAAGCGGCATGCTCACCGCGGAGTAGCTCCGTCCGTCCCGGCCGACCTGCTCATAGGGACCAAGCACCTGACCGGGTTCGAGCCGACCCAATAGGGCTGCGTCCAGCAGCGAAGCCTCGCCGACCTCGCGACCTGACTGGGGATTCCAGATGGCGATGATCCGGTCGTGCTCGGTGTCGTGCAGCACCGCTTCGACGTGGGGATAGAACAGTGCCACCGCCGCCCGGGCCAGCTGGTCGACGACGGCACGACCGTCAGGGGATGTCACCATTGGATGGTACGTCCAGATTGGATTTTCCGTCCAGCTCGACGCTGTGCGGCCGGTTTAGGGTGATGGCATGACCGGAGCCGACAATCGCGACGACAGGGTCGATGCGTACCTGGAGGCGCTGCCGGTATGGCAGCAGGATGTGTTCACCAGGCTGCGGGAGCTGATCCACGAGGCGGACCCGGAAATCACCGAGACGATCAAGCGCTCGGTCCAGCCCTACTTCGTACTCGCCGGCAATGTCTGCGCGTTCCTGGCCGCGAAGGACCACGTGAACCTGTTCCTCTACGACGGCGCGATCGTGCCTGACCCTGACGGCATCATCACGGCCGGCCACGACAACGTGACGGCCCGGACAATCTCCTATCGACAGGGTGACTCGATCAACGGTGCGGCTCTGCAGACGATGCTGCGACAGATTGCGGCCAACAACCGAGCCGGCGGCTGGCGCAAGCTCAAGGCGGCCGGGGCGACTACTCCGGACTGACGCGGCGGATGCTGCGGCGGATGCTGCGGCGGATGCTGCGGCGGATGCTGCGGCCGGTCGGTGGTCACCGCGTCGCTGCTTCCCCGGTAGCCTCGGCTGCCGTGACCGAACGCGTGGTGATCTACACCGACGGAGCCTGCAAGGGAAATCCCGGCCCGGGAGGCTGGGGCGCCTGGCTGCGCAGTGGCGACCACGAGCGTGAGCTGTTCGGCGGGGAGCCTCTGACCACGAACAATCGGATGGAACTCACCGCGGTGATCGAGGCGCTGAATGCGTTGAAACGGCCCTGCGCGGTGGACCTGTTCACCGACAGCCAATACGTCCGGCAGGGAATCACCACCTGGATCCACAGCTGGAAGACGCGCGGCTGGGTGACTTCGGCCAAGCAGCCGGTGAAGAACGCCGATCTATGGCAGCAACTCGACGTCGCCACCCAACGACACGACGTCGAATGGCACTGGGTCAAGGGCCACGCCGGGGACGTCGGCAATGAGCGGGCCGACGCGCTGGCCAACCAAGGCGCCGCTCAGTTCGTCTAACCATTTCCGTTGAGGTTGCCCTCGTTGCGTCGGCAGTCCCGTTGAGGTTGCCCTCGTTGCTGCCGACGTCCCGTTGAGGTTGCCCTCGTTGCAGCCAACGTCCCGTTGAGGTTGCCCTCGTTGCAGCCGACGTCCCGTTGAGGTTGCCCTCGTTGCAGCCGACGTCCCGTTGAGGTTGCCCTCGTTGCAGCCAACGTCCCGTTGAGGTTGCCCTCGTTGCAGCCAACGTCCCGTTGAGGTTGCCCTCGTTGCAGCCAACGTCCCGTAGAGGTTGCCCTCGTTGCCGGGGCAGGGCTTTGGACCGGGTCCGGTCGGAGGCGCAACAAGGGCAACCTCAACACATCAAGGCGCGCAACAAGGGCAACCTCAACACATCAAGGCGCGCAACAAGGGCAACGTCAACGGTCGGTGGGGTCGGGTTCCAGGGCAGGTCGGTCGAGACCGCCTACCGCGGGGTCGGAGTGATCGGACTGGTCGGCCAATGACAGCCGCCATAGGTAGTCGTTGTACGCAGCCCGGTACTCGTCGTCCTCGGTCCGGGCGGGGGCGCTCGAACTGTCCGGCGCGATGTAGCCCCGGTACAGGGACGGCTCGCTCCCGACGCTGCCATCCCACACAATCAGGTCGGCCGGCCCCGTGAAGCCCGCGCCTACCCGGTGCACCCCTGAGGAGTCGACAGCGATCTGTTGCGTTTCATCAGGCGGCGGCGGCTTGCGCGCATCGCGCACGACCCGGCCCCAGAAGAAGATCAGGAACGCGGTGAAACACCACCACTGCAGGGCGTAGCCGAAGTTCTGCCAAGCGAAGTGCTTGGCATTGGACACGTCGAGCTGCCATCGCCCCAGCAGCACCATGGTGAGGGCGCCCAAGACCACGGCGAGGTGCAGCGCGAGCCAACGGGGTTTGAAGAATGCGCCGATGGCGGTTGGTTCCGGGCTCGGAGCCGACGCGGGCGGCGGCCCCGCGGACCGGCGTGCGGCGTCCAGTACAGCGCGCGCGACCAACTGCCGGTCGGCGGGGGCTGCCGGGCCGGCTCGAGGCACCAGGGGTGCGCCATTGGTAGCTGGGGTCGACGAATCCATCTCGCCGTCCATTGTCCCCCATCCGGCGCCGACAGCCCCGCAACAAGGGCAACCTCAACGCCGACAGCCCCGCAACAAGGGCAACCTCAACGCCGACCCCCCCGCAACAAGGGCAACCTCAACGCCGACACCCCCGCAACAAGGGCAACCTCAACGCCGACACCCCCGCAACAAGGGCAACCTCAACGCCGACACCCCCGCAACAAGGGCAACCTCAACGCCGACAGCCTCGCAACAAGGGCAACCTCAACGGAGGGCGGGGCCGAGGAAAATGAGCGACGATACGGCCGATATGCGCGGTAGGGTCCGACACCGGGAACGGGTGATCTGGGGGCGCGCGTGGGGTGGCGGCAGACGAACACGGGACCGCGCCCCGGGTCCCGCCCAGGTCGGCTGGCCCTGCACGCGTTGTGGTGGCGCCGTGGTCTGAGTGCGGCGGTGCTGGCCGTCGCGATGGTCACGACGACGGCAGCCGCGCTGGGTCCCCTCTACGCCCGGGCCGCGGGGGAATCCATCCTGCAGGACCACCTGTCCCAGGCCGGCGCCGATTCGGGACTGCACGTTCACGCAATGCTCGACATCGGCAGCCCGGGAGCCTACGACCGACTGGCGGCCACCGCCCCGAAACCACGTGAGCTGCGCGGCTATGACCGGCAGATCGCCGGTTTGGCCATCACCGGCGAGGGCGCTCAGGCCAGCGACGGCAAGGAATTCGTCCGGACCCGGCTGGTGTGGCGCGACGGGGCCTGCGCACACCTGATCGTCGTTCGCGGGCGGTGCCCGCAGGCAGCCGGCGAAACGATGTCAGCGGAGCGGACGGCCGCCTCGGACCAGTACGGCTTCAACGTGGGCAGCACTGTCCAGCTGAGTCCGGCCAGGCCCGACGCCGACACGGCGCCGGAGCCGCCGCACCTTCATGTGGTCGGCGTGTACCGCCCACGCAACATCGACGACCCGTACTGGTTCGCCGCTCCGTATTTCGCCCCCGGCTCCGGCGGCGGCGACAATCCGGACACCATCGACGCGCTTCTGGTCACCCAGCAGACCTTCCTGGCGATCGGCTCACCGACGACCGCCGAGGCCGACTTCGACTATCCGCTGGAGGACAGCGCGGTGCGTCTGGCGACCGCGGGGACCGAACGTGCCCTCATCGCCGGCTATGTCGAAGGGCACCGGTCAGACCTGATCGCCGACAGCGGTCTGCCGGCGGTCCTCGATGCCGCCGCAACCGAGCGTCACCTCGCCGAGGTCAGCACCTTGCTCGTCACGCTGCAACTGGCGCTACTGGCGTGGTTGGTCCTGTTCCAGGTCGTCTCGGACGCCATCGAGGCCCGCGGCAACGACATCGCCATCGCCAAGCTGCGTGGCTTCTCTCCGTGGCAGACCACCCGCTTCGGGTTGGGCGAGCCCGTCGTCCTGCTGGCGCTGGCGTTGCCGATCGGGGTCGTCGCGGCGCTGGCTCTTGCCCATGGCTTCGCACACGCGGTGCTGGTGCCCGGGGTGCCCGTCGTGTTGCCGCCCGTCGCGCTGGCCACGGCCGCAATCGCCTTCGCGGGCGGCCTGGCCGCCGCGGCGCTGGCCAGCTACCGCACCCTGACCCGCCCGGTCCTCGATCAGTGGCGGCGAACCAATCGCTCTCCCGGGGCCGGGCGCTGGGCGGTGCTGCTGGACGTCCTGGTCGCCGCGGCCGCCCTGGCCGGAGTGGTCTGGCTTCGGGCCCGCTCCGGACCGGCCGACGACTCGGACACCGCGCCGCTGCTCGGCCCCGGACTACTGGTCGCGGCGATCGGCCTGCTCGGGGTGCGTCTGCTCCCGCTGGTCTGCCGGCTGCTGGCCCGTCACACCCGCGCTTCGCGGCAGTTGGGCCTGTTCCTGGCCAGCCGGCAGGTGGCCCGCCGTCCGGTGGGGCTCCGCCTGGCGGCGCTGCTGGCGGTGGCGGTTGGTCTGGCCACGTTCGCGGTCGCCGGTGAGTCGGTCGCCAGCAACAACCGCAGCAGCCGGGCACGAGCCGAACTCGGCGCGGCTTCGGTCGCCCGTGTGCAGTTCGACGCTGCCATCGATCCGGTCGCGGCCGTGGGTCGCGTCGATCCGGACGGACGGTGGGCGGCGGCGGCGGCAACCTGGCTGCCCGATGGCGGTGACTCCGTCGTCGGTACGGTCCTCGGCGTCGACTCGGGACGACTGGACGCGATCGGCTATCCGGCGCCAGGGGGCGCGTCGCTGGCCGATCTTCGCCGGCTGCTCGGCGCCGCCCCGGTCCCCCCGATCAAGCTCACCACCGACCGGCTGCGGATCCACCTCACCGCCCAGAACCTGACCGGAGACCGCAGGCCGGACCTCCAGGTCAATCTGCGCACGCCGAGCCAGCAGTTCTACAACGTGCGCGCGGCCACGATCGGCCCGGGTTCGCAGACGCTCACCGTCGCGGTGGACTGCCTCGGCGGGTGCACACTGCTCGGGCTGACCTGGGACCGGCCCATCCTGGCGACAACAGCTGAGTCCGGACTGATCTCGCTGACCGGTATCGACGTCGCTCAGGGCTCGGGGTGGCAACCGCTCGGCCTCGGGCTGGGCGTTGCCGAGGCCTGGCGCGCGGCGCGGCCGGAGGGTCATGCCACCGATCAGGTAAGCGTCGGCGCGGACGGAATCCAGGATCGCTTCACCAACGCCGACGGCGGCTACGGCGGCATCGTCTATGCCTTCGCGCCCACGCCCATTCCCGCCGTGGCCACCAGACGGGCCGTCGTCAACCAGAACCGGCCGCCGCTGCAACTGATCGACATCAACGGTGCGGGCGCGCCCTATTCGGTGGTGCGCTTCGTCTCGACGCTGCCCGCGGTCGGGGACAACGGGGTCGTGCTCGACGTGCGAAGCCTGCAGACCGAGCTACCGGGATTCACCACCGAAGCGAGCTGGCAGGTCTGGCTGGGCCCCCACGCACCCCCGGATGCGGTAGCGCGCCTGGAGGCGGCCGGCCTGCACGTACAGAACGTGCGGACGGTTTCGGCGCGGGTCCGCGAACTGGGCCGCCAGGGGCCGGCGTTGGCACTGCTGCTCCTGCTCGTGTGCGCGGTCGCGGGAACGGCCCTGGCCGCGGGGGGCACGGCGATCTCGGTCAGTGCCAGCAGCCGTCGCCGAAGCTACGAGCTGGCGGCGTTGCGGGTCATCGGCTTCGACCGGCCCACCCTCCGCCGAGCCAGCGTCCTGGAGCTGCTGATGGTGCTCGGCGCCGCCGCCGTGCTGGGCGTCCCGGCGGGGTTGCTGGCCGCCAACCTGGCCATGCCGAGCATTCCCGAGTTCGCCGACCGAACCTCGATCACCCTGAACTACTCACCGCAGTGGCCGGCGACCGTGGTGTTCGTGGCCGGGTTCCTTGTGGTGCTCGTTCTGACCTCCGTCCTCGCCTCACGCGCGGTCGTGCGGCAAGCGGTGGCGGCCCGGCTGCGGGAGGCGGAATGACGACCGTCGCCGGCCCGCGGGCCGGGATCGAGGTCCGGTGCCTGAACGTGGGCCGGACCTACTCGGTGGACGGCGAGGACGTCCACGCCCTCACCGACGTCTCGATCAGGATCGCCGGGGGCGAGAGCGTGTCGTTGTTCGGGCCGTCCGGATCAGGCAAATCGACGCTGACGGCCCTGCTCGCCGGCCTGCGCCGACCGAGCAGCGGGCAGATCTGGGTCGGCGAGGAGGAGCTGTCGGGCATGTCCGAGCGGGAATTGCTGCGGTTGCGGGGGCGCGAGATCGGCATCGTGCTGCAGAACCCGAGCCGGACGTTGCTGCCGTACGGGACAGCGGAGGACAACATCGCCTTTGCCCGGCGTTCGACCAGAAGGAGCGAACGCGGCCGGCTGGAAGATTCGCACACCCTGCTCCGTCAACTCGATCTCACCGAGCTCGCCGGGCAGCGGGTGGCCTCACTGTCCGGGGGTGAGCAGCAGCGGCTGTCCATCGCGGTGGCGATGAGCCGGGGTCCCGGGCTGCTGCTGGCCGACGAACCCACCAGCCAGCTCGATTCGGCCAACCGCGACCGCGCGGTCCAGGTGTTCGGCCGGATCGCCACGGAGTTCGGAACCACCATCGTCACCGTGACGCACGACCCGGTGGTCGCCGATGCGACTCACCGCCGGATCACCCTGTCCGAGGGCCGGGTCGTCGACGACGGACTTAGCTGGCATGCGGGCCGGCGATGAGCCCCGGACGGCACGCCGCACCGGATCCGGAGCAGGAGCAGGCGAGCTTGTCCCCGGTGGTGTCGGCTGCCTCGGAGCTGGGCTATGTGCGGGGCGGACGAGCCGTGCTGGACGGGATCACGCTGACGTTGCGGGCAGCGGAGGCAGTGGCGGTCGTCGGGCCGTCGGGCAGCGGCAAGTCGAGCCTGCTCGCGCTACTGGCCGGCCTGGAGCGTCCCGATGCGGGCAGTGTCACCGCGGTGGCCGACGGCATTCGGGTTGGTTTGGTCCTGCAGGGCTACGGGCTGGTGAGCGTGTTGACCGCCGCAGAGAACGTCGAGGCCGCGCTCCAAGCCATGACCGGCGAACCCGGCCTGACTCGGCGGGAGGTCCGGCGGCGCGCCGATGCGGCGCTGGACGCGGTCGGACTGCGGCCGGTGGCCGACCACTTGGTCGAGGAACTGTCCGGTGGTCAGCAACAGCGGGTGGCGATCGCGCGGGCGCTGGTGATCGAGCCGACGGTGTTGTTCGCGGACGAGCTCACCGCCGAACTGGACCACGAATGGAAGGCCATCGTGGTCGGACTCGTGCTCGATGTCGCGAGGTCCGGGGGCTTGGTCGTGCTCGCCACGCATGATCCCGACATCTCCTCCCGCTGCGACCGCACCGTGCGCCTCGTCGACGGCCGCCTCACCTGAGCGGTCAGCGCGGTCAGCGCGGTCAGCGCGGGGTCAGCCGGAGGCTCAGCTCGGGCGAGCCTCGGACAGCGGCTTGGTCAGCACCTCGAAGTACAAGTCATCGCGCAGGGCCTGCCCCTCGGCGAGGACCTCGTAGGGAAAGGCCCGCCGTTCACCGGTGCGGCGATACCCTCGGCGCAGGTACCACGCGATCAGCTCGCCGCGCTGGCCGATCACGGTCATCTCCATCGTGGCTACGCCCCAACGCTGCCGGGCAAACCGTTCAGCCTCGTCCAGGACGAGGCGTCCGATGCCACCGCCCTGGGCGGTGGGCTGGACGGCGAACATCCCGAAATAGCCGAGCTGATCGCCCCGGTGCAGCACCTCGCAACAGGTCAGCAGGGCGCCGTCGTCACCCCGACCGAGCAGCACGACGCCATTCGGATCGCTGATCTTGGCCAGCACGCCGATGGCGTCGATCCGGTCGTCGCTGAGCAGGTCGGCCTCGGTGGTCCAACCCTGCCGGCTCGAATCCCCGCGATACGCGCTGCGCACCAGGTCGGCGACCGCCCCGGCGTCATCGGCTTCGGCTACGGAGAAGGTCAGGGTGGGCGTGCTCATGCACCATTTCTAGCGCATCGGTGTCGGCGGGGCCGACGGCGGCGGGCGGGGCGCGGCCTGCGCTAGTAGGGTGGAAGTCGCTGGGAAAGCAGCCGCTCCGGGACAGCGACGATCGCGCATCGCTGGGACACCACGTCGACGCCGGTTCACCCGTCGACCGCCCTTGGAGCCAGTTCATGACATCGCTTTCCCCGGACCGTACGCGCCTTCAACCCAGCGACTACGCGGTCCTCAGCCGGCTCGTCCGGGGCGCCGGCCTCCTGCAACGGCGCCGTGGCGCCTACGCTGCCCAAATCAGCGCGACCATGTTGTTCTATCTGAGCGTCGCGGCGGTCGTCGGCTGGCTGGGCGACACCTGGTACCAGCTGCTGCTTGCCGCTGCGCTCGCGGTCGCCTTCACCCAGGTCGCCTTCCTCGGTCACGACGGGGGCCACCAGCAGGTGTTCTCCCGCCGGCGGGCCAACGATCTGTTCGGGCAACTCACCGGCAACCTGCTCGTCGGCCTGAGCTACGGGTGGTGGATCGACAAGCACAATCGCCATCACGCCAATCCGAACACCGAGGACCACGACCCCGACATCGGTGACGGCGTACTGGCGTTCACCACCAATCAGGTGGCAGCCAAGACCGGTCGGCTCGGGCAGGCGATAATTCGCCGCCAGGCATGGCTGTTCTTCCCGCTACTGACCCTGGAAGCCTGGCACCTTCACATCGCCAGCGTCCGGTCGCTGGCTCCAGGCGCTCGACGGAGCCGGCGTGGAGGTAACAAGTACCTGGAGATCGCCCTGCTCATCCTGCACTTCGCCTGCTATCTGGGCGCGCTGCTGTTCGTCATGTCGCCGGTCAAGGCGGTGGCGTTCATCGCCATCCATCAGGCCCTGTTCGGCTTGTACATGGGATGCTCGTTCGCCCCGAACCACAAGGGGATGACGATCTTCGGACCGACCGAGGACATCGACTACCTGCGTCGCCAGGTGCTGTCATCGCGCAACGTGCGGGGCGGCGTGCTGACCGACGTTCTCCTTGGGGGCCTGAACTATCAGATCGAACATCACCTGTTCCCGAACATGCCCCGACCATCGTTGCGCCGAGCCCAGACGATCGTCCGCAGCTACTGCGTGAGCCACCGCATCACCTACACCGAGGCGTCGCTAATCGGCTCGTACACGGCCGCGCTACGGCACCTGCATCAGCTCGGCGCCCCGCTGCGCTCACCGGCGGCAGGGGCCGGACTCACGCGTCCCGGCGGTTGAGCAAGAACGCGGCGACTGCGACCGCTACTACGACCCAAGCCACCATGACCGCAAGGCCGGGCCAGGGGGTGAGCAGCTCTGGCTGATGAACGCTGGACACGAAGCTGCCGCCGGCCTCGCTCGGCATGAACCGGGCGATGTTCTTGCCCCAGGTACCGAGCACGTTGCCGAAGATGACCGGCAGGACCAGCACCGTCGCGAAGTACGCGACGAGGGCTCCCGGTGTGCTGCGCACGATCCAGGCGATCGCTGCGCCGAGCAGGCCGACCAACGTCAGGTAGATGCCGGTTCCGACCACGACGCGCAGCACGCCCGGGTCGCCGAGGGAATATCCGGTCCGATAATGCCCGGTGACCGCCTGGGCCAGCAGGAACGCCACCAGTGCGGTCGGCACCATGACGAGCAGCGTCACCGTGGCGTACAACATCAGCTTGGCCCACAGCACCGGTAGCCGGCGTGGGACAGCGGCGAAGGTGGAGCGGATCATCCCGGTGCTGTACTCCCCCGAGACGAAGAGCACGCCGAGGGCGCCGATGAGCAGTTGGCCCAGGTAGTAGCCCTGCATCGAGGACGAGGGCACGAGGTCGTCCGGCTGGAGATCCGGCGACAAGTGCCGGGTGTTGTAGGCGACGATCAGCGCGATCAACACCATTCCGGCCACCGCGGAACCGAGCACCAGCCAGCTGGAGCGCAACGTGGTGAACTTGATCCACTCCGCGCGTAGCACGCGGGTCAGACTTACCGGCTCCGTTCGTACGTCGGAGGCGCGGTCGGGCGAGTCGGTGGCCTCGGAGAGAACTGCGGTGCTGCTCATGCGGCCGTGCCTTCTTCCGTTGCGGTGCCGGAAGCGGCCCCGGCCGGGATCCGCCCGTCGATCGAGCGGTAGTCCAGCGAACTTTCGGTCAGCGCCATGTAGGCCTCCTCCAGCGAGGCTTCCTCCGGCGACAGTTCGTACAGCGTGATGCTCGCCTGGGCGGCGAACGTGCCGATGTCGTCGCTGGTCAACTGCCGCACGCGGACCCCGTCCCGAGAGACGTCCTCCACCACCCCGCCGCGGCGTTGCAGCTCACCGACGAGTTCGGGCAGTTGTGGCGAGCGGACGAACACGGCGGCCGAGGAGGCGGCGGCGATGAACTCGGCCATCGACTGATCGCGCAGCAGCGTTCCCTGACCGACGACGATCACATGGTCGGCGGTGACGGCCATTTCGCTCATCAAGTGCGAGGAGAGAAAGACCGTTCGCCCTTCGGCGGCCAGCTGCTTGAGCAGGTTCCTGATCCAGCGCACGCCGTCGGGGTCCAACCCGTTCACCGGCTCGTCCAGGATCAGGGTCTGCGGGTCGGCCAGCAGGGCCGAGGCGATGCCGAGCCGTTGTCCCATGCCGAGGGAGAACGCACCGACGCGCTTGCCGGCCACGTCGTGCAGGCCAACCATGTCGATGACATCCTCGACGCGACTGCGGGCGATGCCGGTGGTGGCGGCCATCGCCCGCAAGTGATTGCGAGCTGATCTGCCGGTGTGGATGGCCCGGGCCTCCAGCAGTGCGCCGACCTCGTGCAGCGGGCGACGGTGCTGGGCGAAGGGCTTGCCGTTCACGGTCACCGTGCCCGAACTCGGCGCGTCCAGGCCCAGGATCAAGCGCATCGTCGTCGACTTGCCCGCGCCGTTGGGACCGAGGAACCCGGTCACGATTCCCGGCCGGACCGTGAAACTCACATCGTTGACGGCGATCTTGTCGCCGTAGTGCTTGCTGAGATGGCTCGCCTGGATCATGCGTGCGCTGCTTGGAGGCTCATTGGACCCATTGAACGCCGCCGGCCAACACCGTGCGCCGCGCGCTCAGGCCGTTTTCATCACTGCGGTAAAGAAATTCTGCAACCGGGCTGCGTTCGGGGCAATCACATCGCCATCTCATGAGGACGGGCGTATACGGCGCGGCCCTGCGCTTACGGCCAGGTCTTGGCCACCAGGGTGAGCACGTCGTAGGTCGCGACCGCCTCGCCGGCGGCGTTGGTGACCAGCGCGTCCCAGCGGACCTCGCCGTATTCGGCGCTCGTCCGAGGCGTGATCTGCTTGACCGTCAGTGCGACCGCGATGTCGTCGCCGGCCCGGACCGGCGTCAGGAAGCGAAGGTGGTCTACGCCGAAGTTGGCCAGTACCGGCCCCGGATTCGGCTCGACGAACAGGCCGGCCGCCAGCGAGACCACGAGGTATCCGTGGGCGACGATCCCGCCGAACAGCGGGTTCTTCGTGGCCGCCGCCTCGTCGGTGTGCGCGTAGAACGTGTCGCCGGTGAAGTCCGCGAAATGCTCGATGTCGGCAAGCGACACGGTGCGTGGGGCCGAGCGAATCGTGTCGCCGATGGCCAGTTCCGCCAGGGACTTCCGGAAGGGGTGGACGGCCGTTTCGTTCCGGTGCGACCCGGTCGTCCACCGTCCCGTGATCGCGGTCAGCATGTCCGGCGAGGCCTGTATGGCGCTGCGCTGCATGTGGTGAAGGACACCCCGGATGCCGCCGAGTTCCTCACCACCGCCGGCCCGTCCAGGACCTCCATGGACCAGGACCGGCAGCGGCGACCCATGGCCGGTCGACTCGCCGGCGTCGTCGCGGTTCAGCACCAGGATCCGTCCGTGCCAGGGCGCCAGACCGAGTGTGACCTCACGGGCCACCGTCGCGTCATTGGTGACCAACGAGCCGGCAAGGCTGCCCGATCCCCGAGCGGCCAGGGCGATCGCCTCGTCCACCCCGTTGTAGCCCAGGACGGTGGCGACCGGTCCGAACGCCTCGATCTCGTGCGGCTCGACGGCACCGCGGGAGGCATGCAACAGGATCGGGGACATGAACGCCCCGGTCTCGGCGTCGCCGTCCACGACGTCGACAACGTCGGGATCACCGAACACGAGCGTCGCCGAGGCCCGCAGCGTCTGGACGGCCTTGCGGACGTCCTCCCGCTGGTCCAGGCTGGCCAGCGGCCCCATCCGGACCCCGTCGCTGAGTGGGTTTCCCACCCGCACCGTGGCGAGTCGGGCCGATACGGCGTCGATGACGGGCCCGACCATGGGCTCCGGGACGATGACCCGGCGGATCGCGGTGCACTTCTGGCCGGCCTTGACGGTCATCTCGGTGACGACACCCTTGACGAACAGATCGAACTCGGGGTCGTCGAGGGTTACGTCGGTGCCGAGGATGGAACAGTTCAACGAGTCCGCCTCGATGCCCAGTTCCACCCCGCCGTGCAGGATCGACGGATGCTGGCGCAGCCGGGCGCCGGTAGCCGCGGACCCGGTGAACGCGACCGAGTCCTGGACGGTGAGTTCTTCCAGCAAGCCCGCTGGACTGCCACAGAGCAGCTGTAGCGATCCCTCGGGAAGCAGCTTCGACTCGATGATGCGGCGAACGACGAGCTCGGTCAGGTAGGCCGTCTGGCTGCCGGGTTTGACGATGGTGGGCAGGCCGGCCAGGAAGGCCGGTGCGAGCTTTTCGAGCATGCCCCACACCGGGAAGTTGAAGGCGTTGATCTGGACCGAGATGCCCGGCCGTGAGGTGTAGACGTGCTGACCGCGGAACGTACCGCCGCGGCCCAACTGCTCGCTGGCGCCGTCGAGCACCAGGGTGTCGTTGGGCAGCTCACGGGCGGCCTTGGAGGCGTAGGAGAACACCGTGCCGATCCCGCCGTCGATGTCGACGGCCGAGTCCCTCGCGGTCGCCCCGGTTCGGGCCGACATCGCGTAGAACTCGTCCTTGTGGGTGAGGAGTTCCTTCGCCATCGCCTTGAGCGCGGCCGCCCGTTCGTGAAAGGTCATGGCTCGCAGCGCAGGGCCGCCGACGTTACGCGCCCAGTCGGTCATCGCCGAAAGGTCGATGCCCGTCGAGGAGATCCGCGCAACCTCCTCACCGGTGGCCGCGTCCAGCAGCGGCATTCCCGCGTCGGGGGCGCGGAACCACGATCCGGAGGTGTAGCTCTGCAGCAACTCACTCACGAGTCTGCATCCTTTCGTTGCGCGAAGTCGGCGACTCGTGCCACAGTATTACTGAACGAGCGGTCTGTAAATGGTCGACGAACCGACGCTGGGAGGACTCATGACAGCCTCGCCCCCGATCTGCGCCGATGACGAGCGCGATCTGCTCGGCCGCTTCGACCGGGTCATCGCCCACAACGACCGGATCGAACCCCGCGACTGGATGCCGGACAAGTACCGAGCGACCTTGGTGCGCCAGATCGCCCAGCACGCCCACTCCGAGATCATCGGCATGCAGCCGGAGGGCAACTGGATCACCCGGGCGCCAAGCTTGCGCCGTAAGGCGATCTTGCTGGCCAAGGTCCAGGACGAAGCCGGCCACGGGCTGTATCTCTACTCCGCCTGCGAGACCCTCGGTGTCAGCCGGGGTGAACTGACCGCCAAGCTCATCGCCGGTCAGCAGAAGTACTCCTCCATCTTCAACTACCCGACCCTGTCCTACGCCGACGTGGGCACGATCGGTTGGCTGGTCGACGGTGCCGCCATCTGCAACCAGGTTCCGCTGTGCCGGACCTCCTACGGCCCCTACGGGCGAGCGATGATCCGCATCTGCAAGGAGGAATCGTTCCACCAGCGGCAGGGCTACGAACTGCTGTCGACGATGATGCGCGGAACCGAAGCGCAGCGGGCCATGGTGCAGGAGTCGGTGGACCGGTTCTGGTGGCCGGCTCTGATGATGTTCGGCCCGCCCGATGCGGACTCCCCCAACACGACCCAATCGATGGCCTGGGGCATCAAACGCGACACCAACGACGAGTTGCGGCAGAAGTTCGTGGACATGTCCGTCCCGCAGGCGGCCGCCCTGGGTGTGACCCTGCCGGATCCGCAATTGACGTGGAACCCCGAACGGGGTCATCACGACTTCGGCCAGCCGAATTGGGATGAGTTCACCACGGTGGTCAAGGGCGGCGGACCCTGCAACGCCCAGCGGGTGGCCCACCGCAAGCGAGCACACGACGAGGGCGCGTGGGTCCGTGAGGCTGCCACCGCGTTCGCCGCCCGCAACCAGGAACGGTCGAGTTGATGGCCGCCGCCGATGGTCAGGGCGCCGTCATCGCCGCCGGGATCGGCGCCGATCCGGTGCGGGCCGAGTGGCCGCTGTACGAGATTTTCGTTCGCGGCAAACGGGGTCTCAACCACGTCCACGTCGGTTCGTTGCACGCCGCCGACGACGAGATGGCCCTGCGCCACGCGCGTGATGTCTACACCCGGCGCAATGAGGGAGTCAGCATCTGGGCGGTGCGCGCCGATCTCGTCGCGGCCTCCAGTCCCGACGAGAAGGACCCGTTGTTCGCTCCCGCCGCGGACAAGGTCTATCGCCACCCGACGTTCTACGCGATCCCCGACGACGTCCCGCACATGTGAGGACCACCATGAGCCATGTGCACGATCACGATGCCGACCACAGCTCCGTCTACGACGGCCTGACCGGTGGGGACGACTCCCAGTGGGCCTTCGGTACCGACTTCGAGGACCCGCTGGCCGGAGTGGACACCACCATCGCCGAAGGCGTGGACGCCGCCGCGCTGGCCGCATACTGCCTGATGCTCGGTGACGACGCCCTCATCTACTCGCACCGGCTATCCGAGTGGGCCAGCAACGCTCCGGATCTAGAAGAGGACATCGCGCTGGCCAACATCGCCCTGGATCTGCTCGGCCAGGCCCGGCTGCTGCTGGCCCGGGCTGCCGCCGCCGACGCACGGGTCGTGCCGCCGATGCCGGCCGGCTCCCCCGTGCCCGCCGAGGACGCGCTGGCCTTCTTCCGGGACGAACCCGCCTTCCGCAACGTCCGTTTCGTCGAGCCCGACAACGGCGATTTCGCCGTCACGATCGTGCGATTGCTGATCTTCGCCACCTACCGCCTGGCCCTGTTCGAGCGCTTGACCGGCAGCGCGGATCCGGTGCTGTCGGCGATCGCGGGCAAGGGCGTGAAGGAACTGACCTACCACCGTGATTACGCCGGCCGATGGTTCGTCACCCTCGCCCAGGGCACCGTCGAGTCGAGGAGTCGGCTGGAGAGTGCGCTGACGCTGGTGTGGCCCCTGCACGATGAGTTGTTCCGGAGCCATCCGATCGAGAAGCTGCTTGCGGGCCAGGGGGTTGGCGTTGATCCGGCTGACGCGGCAGCCGAGGTCGACGTGCTGTTGGACCAGGTGCTGTCCGTCAGCGACCTCGATCGTCCGAGCGTGGCCGCCATGGGACCGGTGAGCAACGGAACCGGGCGCGACGGTCGCCACACCGAGGCTATGGGCCATCTGCTGGCGCAGCTTCAGGTAGTCGCCCGCGCCCATCCGAACGGCCGGTGGTGATCGCCGATGACAACTGTGACGGACCGGACCGAGACGGCACGTGCCCTCGCGGCACAGGTGCGTGATCCGGAGATGCCCATGCTCACGCTGGAGGATCTCGGCGTGCTGCGCGGCGTCACCGTCTCAGACGCCTGCTCCAGCGGCGGCTCCGAGGACGTCGGCCCTGACGGCAGCTCGGTGGTCGTCACGATCACCCCGACATACTCGGGTTGTCCGGCGATGGCGACCATGCGCGATGACATCCGGCACATCCTGCACGACCACGGCTTCGACGACGTCCGGGTCGCTGTGCAGCTCGAGCCGGCATGGACGACCGACTGGATCACGCCCCGGGGTCGGGCGCGTCTTGCCGAGCACGGGATCTCCGCCCCCGCGGCGGCGCCGAAGCGGTCCGGACCGATCCCCTTGACGCTGGTCGTGCCCCGGCGGGTTCTCCACTGCCCGCGGTGCGACTCATCGGAGGTGGAGCTGACGTCGGAGTTCGGACCGACGGCCTGCACGGCGATCTACCGGTGCCGGACCTGTCTGGAACCCTTCCAGCACGTCAAGGAGATCTGAGGTGACCGTGGCGACACCGCGCGGTGCACGGGGGGCCTTCCACGAACTGTCGGTGGCGGCCATCGACCGCCTGACCGAGGACTCGGCCGCCGTGACCTTCGCGGTTCCCGATGCTCTGCGGGCGGCGTTCGACTTTCGGGCCGGGCAGTCCCTGACCCTGCGGCGAACCCTCGACGGCGTCGAACACCGGCGGTCGTACTCCATCTGCGCGCCGGCCGGCGCCGCGCCCCGCATCGGGGTCCGCGAGATTCCGGACGGGTTGTTCTCGGCCTGGCTGGTGCGTGGCCTGCGCGTGGGCGATGTCGTCGAGGTCCAGACCCCCAGCGGGAGCTTCCGCGCCGATCCGACACAGCGGGCCCGGCATCTGTGCATCGCGGCGGGTTCGGGCATCACCCCGATGCTCTCGATCGTTTCCTCGGTGCTGGCCGGTTCGGACTCACAGGTCACCCTCCTGTACGGAAACCGCAAGGCCAGTTCGGTGATGTTCGCCGAGGAACTGGCCGACCTGAAGAACCGTTACGGACCCCGTCTCGATCTCGTGCACGTGCTCTCGCGGGAGCCGCGTGACGTCGAACTGTTCTCCGGGCGTCTGGACGCCGACCGCCTGCGTCGGCTGCTCACCGCCCTGGTTCCTCTGCAGGCGCTCGATCACGTCTGGCTGTGCGGGCCGTTCGGCCTCATCTCCGATGCCCGCGCCGTGCTGGCTGAACTCGGTATCGACGTGGACAAGGTCCACTACGAACTGTTCTACGTCGACGAGCCGCCCCCGGAGCTGGCCCGCCCCGACACGGTCGTGCCGGGCGAGGTCAGCCAGGTGACGATCGTGCTCGACGGGCGCAGCAGCACCGCACCGATGCCCAGGCAACAGACCATCCTGGACGCGGCCTCGGCGTCCCGATCTGATTTGCCCTTTGCGTGCAAGGGCGGAGTCTGCGGCACCTGCCGGGCCCGGGTCAACCACGGCGAGGTCGACATGCGCCGCAACTATGCCCTCGACGACGACGAGGTCGCCCGGGGCTTCGTGCTGACCTGCCAGACCCATCCGGTCAGCGACCGGGTCGAGGTCGATTTCGACGCCTGACCGGGGTCTTCTACAGTCGGCACGGTGACGAAGGAACGTGGACGCAAGGCGGTGGCCACGAACCGCAGGGCGCGGCAGCGCTACCTCGTGCTCGACACCCTCGAGGCCGGTGTGGCTCTGGTGGGTAACGAGGTCAAGAGCCTGCGACTCGGCCGCGTGTCGTTGGTGGACGCATTCGCCACGATCGATGACCGAGAGGTGTGGTTGCACAACCTCTACATCGCGGAGTACGCCATGGGGAGCTGGACCAACCACGCCACCAGGCGCAAACGAAAGCTGTTGCTGCACCGAGCGGAGATCCTCAAGTGGGAACTACGGGTGCGCGAGAGCGGCCTGTCGATGGTCCCGCTCGCCCTCTACTTCAACGACGGGCTGGTCAAGGTCGAACTCGCGCTGGTGAAGGGCAAGAAGACCTGGGACAAGCGCCAGGATCTCGCCGAGCGTGATGCGCAGCGCGAGATCGAGCGCGCACTGACCCGGCACGCCAAGGGTCACCGGTCCTGAGGTATCCGGTCACCGATCGGCTCAGCGGGTCACCGATCGGCTCAGCCGGCCACCCGTTGTCCCGCGCGCGGCTCGGACTCAGAGCCGGGCCCGGACCCCGCAACCGGCTTGAGGTACAGGTACCAGTACGCGACGGCGACGAACAGCACGGCGCCGACCGCGTTGCCGACGAAGGCCACGACGAGGTTCGAGACGACATGCCCGATCGTCACCCCCGGCACGTGCTGGAACATCGCCAGCGGGAGGAAGAACATGTTGGCCACGACGTGATCGAAGCCCAGCGCGACGAAAGCGGTGATGGGGAAGACGATGGCCAGGATCTTGCCGCCGATGTCGCGTGCGGACAGGGCCAGCCACACCGCGGCGCAGACCAGCCAGTTGCAGCCCATCGCGCGCAGGAAAACCTGCTGATCGCTCTCGGTCAGAGCCTTCCCGATGGTGATCGAACTCAGCCGCGCGAAGTTCGCCGCGGCCGGCGTTCCGGCCTTGGACGCCGCGCTGCCGATGACGCCGGTCTTGTCGGCCAGCAGGTAGGCCACGAACAGTGAGCCCACCAGATTGCCGACGGTGAGCAGTGCCCAGTTGACTCCGAGCTGAGCCACGGACGTGCGACGGCGCAGCACCGCCAGTGGCACCAGCATCATGTTGCCGGTCAACAGCTCCGCCCCTCCGACGATGACGAGGATGAGCCCCAGGCTGAAGACGAGGCCGGTGACGACGGTCGTGAGGCCGCCCCAGGTCTCGGGTTTGAGCCCGGCGGACGCGACGATCGCCAGCAGGCCGCCGAAGGCGATGTAGGCGCCGGCCAGGAACGCACCGACGAGCGCACGGCCGGCCGGGAGGGCGGCTTTGGAAGCGCCGGATTCGACCGCGAGGGCCGCAGTCTCGGCAGGTGTGTTGTAGGACAAGGTTTGCCACCTTTTCGTCCGCTCGTGGGCGTTCATTAGTGAATGCGCCGTTACTACCGTATGGAGCAAAGGCGCAATTGCGCAAGGTTGACTGCGCAACGACGTGTCGACGCGGCACGGCTGTCGCAAGTCGGTCGTATGGGCGCTATGGTGCATTGACGCGGCGGGAGGGGACCCATGGACGTGCGCAAGACGGTGCTCAGCTGGCCGGTACTACGTCAGTTCACCGGCACCGACCCCCTCGGTCGTGGCGAGTCGGTCCGCTCGAAGCACACGGCCGAATGGACGGCGCGCACCGAGACCGCCGACAAGGTCGTCAAGAGCATCTGTCCCTATTGCGCCGTTGGCTGTGGGCAGCGGGTCTACGTCAAGGACGGCCACGTCGTCCAGATCGAAGGCGACCCGGATTCCCCCGTGAGCCGCGGCCGGTTGTGCCCGAAGGGCTCGGCCAGCGAGCAACTCGTGAACTCACCCGGTCGCCAGACCGCGATGTTGTACCGCCGGCCCCACTCCACCGAGTGGGAATCGCTCGACCTGGAAACCGCGACCGACATGATCGCCGACCGGATCGTGGCCACGCGGGCGCGCACGTGGCAGGACGCCGACGAGCACGGACACCCGCTTCGACGCACGCTCGGTTTGGCGTCATTGGGCGGGGCGACGCTCGACAACGAAGAGAACTACCTGATCAAGAAATTGTTCACGGCCCTGGGCGCCATACAGATCGAAAACCAGGCCCGTATTTGACACAGTGCCACCGTTCCCAGTTTGGGAGCCTCGTTCGGACGTGGCGGCGCCACCTCCTTCCAGCAGGACCTGCAGAACTCTGACTGCATCGTCATCCAGGGCTCGAACATGGCCGAATGCCATCCGGTCGGGTTCCAGTGGGTGATGGAGGCCAAGAAGCGCGGCGCCACCGTGATCCACGTCGATCCGCGATTCACGCGCACCTCGGCGGTGGCCGACCAGCACGTGCCGTTGCGCGCGGGCAGCGACATCGTCTTCCTCGGCGGCATCATCAACTACATCCTCAGCGAGGAGAAGTACTTCCGCGAGTACGTCGTGGCTTACACCAACGCCGCGACCATCCTTCGCGAGGACTTCCAGGACACCGAGGATCTGGACGGACTGTTCTCCGGCTACGACGCCGAATCGGCCTCCTACGACCCGACCACCTGGGCCTACAAGGAAGCGCCGGAGCCGGCTTCGGCCGGTGATCGCGAGCCCAGCCAGCGATCGCACGACTCCCAGTCGGGTAGCGGGTCGGAGGGCGAGAGCCACAGTTCGCAGAAGGAACGCAGTGCCGGGCACGAGATGGGCGGCCACGGCGCCCCCTTGGAGCACGCGCGGGTGCACCGCGACGAAACCCTGCAGGATCCGCACTGCGTGCTGCAGGTGCTCAAGCGTCACTACGCCCGCTACACGCCGGAGATGGTCGAGCAGGCCTGTGGCGTCAGCCCCGAGGACTTCGCCAAGGTCTGCCGCTCGGTGACCGACAACAGCGGTCGTGACCGAACGACGGCGTGGGTGTATTCGGTGGGCTGGACGCACCACACAGTCGGCGTTCAGTACATCCGCGGCGCGGCGATCATCCAGCTGTTGCTGGGCAATATCGGTCGGCCCGGGGGCGGCATCCTCGCCTTGCGCGGGCACGCCAGTATCCAGGGCTCCACCGACATCCCGACCCTGTTCAACCTGCTGCCGGGCTATCTGCCGATGCCGAAAGCCAGCGAGCACGACGACTTCGAGACCTACCTCAGTTCTATCCACAGCCCCGAGCAGAAGGGCTTCTGGGCCGACGCCCGGGCCTACACGGTCAGTCTGCTCAAGTCCTACTGGGGTGAGGCGGCGACGGCCGACAACGACTACGCCTTCCATTACCTGCCCAGGCTGACCGGCGACCACGGAACCTACGCCACGGTGATGGACATGATGGCGGACAAGGTGGAGGGCTATTTCCTGCTCGGGCAGAACCCGGCCGTCGGCTCGGCACACGGCCGGATGCAGCGCCTGGCCATGTCGCACCTGAAGTGGCTCGTCGTGCGCGACCTCAACATGATCGAGTCGGCGACGTTCTGGAAGGACAGCCCCGAGATCGCGACAGGCGAACTGCGGACCGAGGACATCGCTACCGAGGTGTTCTTCTTCCCGGCAGCCTCGCACGTGGAGAAGGACGGCACGTTCACCCAGACGCAACGCATGTTGCAGTGGCATCACAAGGCCGTCGAGCCGCCGGGTGACTGCCGCAGCGAGCTGCACTTCTTCGTCCACCTCGGGCGCAAGATCCGGCAGCGGCTGGCGGATTCGCAAGAGGAGCGGGACCGCCCGATCCTGCAGCTGACGTGGGACTACAGCCTCGACGAGCGCGGCGAGCCCTCGGCCGAGGAGGTGCTGGCCGAGATCAACGGCCGCCACCTGTCCGGTGACAAGGCCGGCACGCTGCTGTCCTCCTACACCGAGATGCGGCCGGATGGATCGACATCGGGCGGCTGCTGGATCTACACCGGCGTCTTCGCCGACGGGGTGAACCAGGCCGCGCGGCGCAAGCCGGGCCGTGAGCAGTCCTGGGTGGCGCCCGAATGGGGCTGGGCGTGGCCGGCCAACCGGCGCACCCTGTACAACCGCGCCTCCGCCGACCCCGACGGCAAACCATGGAGCGAACGCAAGGCCTACGTCTGGTGGGACGAGCAGGCCCAGAAGTGGACCGGACACGACGTGCCCGACTTCGTGGCCGACAAGGCCCCGTCCTACCGGGCCGAGCCCGGCACCGGCGGCCCTGAGGGGCTGTCCGGCGACGACGCCTTCATCATGCAGGCGGACGGAAAGGCGTGGCTGTTCGCTCCGAGCGGACTGCTCGACGGTCCGCTGCCGGCGCACTACGAGCCGAGCGAATCGCCGATCCGCAACCCCATGTATCAGCAGCAGGCCAACCCCACGCGCGAGGTGTTCCCGCGCGAGGACAACCTGCAGAACCCCTCACCGCCCGAGCCCGGCGCGGAGGTCTTCCCGTACCTGTTCACGACGTACCGACTGACCGAGCACCACACCGCCGGCGGGATGAGCAGGTGGCTGCCGTACCTGGCCGAACTCCAGCCGGAGTTCTTCTGCGAGGTCTCCCCCGCACTGGCGGCCGAGCGGGGACTGCAGCACATGGGCTGGGCGACGATCGTCACCGCGCGCACGGCGATCGAAGCGCGCGTGATGGTGACCGAACGCGTGACGCCGTTGACCATCAGCGGCAAGATCTTCCACCAGGTCGGGTTGCCGTACCACTGGGGCGTCGGGTCATCGGCCCTCGTCAGCGGTGACTCGGCCAACGATCTCTTCGGGGTGACCCTGGACCCCAACGTCCACATCCAGGAGAGCAAGGTCGCCTCCTGCGATATCCAGCCCGGACGCAGGCCGACCGGACCAGCGTTGCGAACCTACGTCGAGGGTTATCTTCGACGAGCGGGCATCACCATCGCCACCGGCAACACGCATCTGACCGAACGACGGTCCGGATCAGGAGAACATCCACATGGGTAGCTTGTCCGGTCCGCTGCAGGATCCCGCCGCCGACGCCGGCTGGCAGGATCCTCAGCCGCGTAAGGGTTTCTTCACCGACACGTCGATCTGCATCGGCTGCAAGGCCTGCGAGGTCGCGTGCAAGGAATGGAACGCCATCCCCGAGGACGGACTGGCCATGCTGGGGTCTTCCTACGACAACTCCGAGGCGCTCGGCGCCAGCACCTGGCGGCACGTCGCGTTCATCGAACAGCCGGCCCCAGCTGCCGCCCCGGGCTCGGGGCGCGCCAGCCTGCCGATGCCGACGACCCAACGTCCGGGCGATGCCCTGCCGCCGGAGTCGCGAACGGACTTCCGCTGGCTGATGTCCTCCGACGTATGCAAGCACTGCACCCACGCCGCCTGCCTGGACGTCTGCCCCACCGGCGCACTGTTCCGCACCGAGTTCGGCACGGTCGTCGTGCAGGACGACGTGTGCAACGGCTGCGGTTACTGCGTGCCCGCCTGCCCGTTCGGGGTCATCGAGCGCCGGGAGGGCGACGAGCACACCAAGAACGTCGGCATCGCGCAGAAGTGCACGCTCTGCTACGACCGGCTCGGCGCGGGATTGACCCCGGCCTGCGCACAAGCGTGCCCGACCGAGTCGATCCAGTTCGGCGACCTCGACGAACTGCGGGAGCGCGCAGCGGCCCGGGCGGAGACGTTGCGATCGCAGGGGGTCGCCGAAGCGCGCTTGTACGGAGCCAGCCCTGAGGACGGAGTCGGTGGTTCGGGCGCATTGTTCCTGCTGCTGGACGAGCCCGAGGTCTATGGCCTACCACCCGACCCGGTGGTCAGCACCCGAGATCTGCCGCAGATGTGGAAGCAAGCGGGGATCGCCGCGCTGGGCCTGCTCGCCGGTGCCGCCGCCACCTTCCTCGGAGGCAGCCGATGAGTGACCGGACCAAACCTCAAGGGCTTGGCCCACACGAAACTTCCCGGCGGCGTGGCTCCGGCGGCCGACGCCGCGGCGGCTCGGGCGAGCGCCGCATGGTGCCCGACGCCACGTTCACGTCCTACTACGGTCGGCCGGTGGTCAAGCCGTCCCCGTGGGAGGCCGACATTCCGGCGTATCTGTTCCTCGGTGGCCTCGCGGGCGGTTCGGCGCTGCTCGGTGCCGGAGGTGATCTGACCGGCCGGCCGGCTCTGCGTCGCGTCGGCCGGCTGGCCTCGATGGGCGCGATCACCGTCAGCTTCGCCGCGCTCGTGCACGACCTCGGCAAGCCCAGCCGGTTCGTCAACATGCTGCGAGTGGCCAAGCCGACCTCGCCGATGTCGATGGGTACCTGGCTGCTGAGCGTTTTCGGTCCACTGGCCGCCCTCGCGGGGACGGCGGAGGCGGTCGACGCGATGAGGGACAGCCTGCCGCCGTCGCTACAGGGACCGGCGCGGCTGCTCATCCGGCTCAGCCGCCCGGCGGGTATCGCCGGCGCCATCGTCGCGCCCGCGGTCGCCTCGTACACCGCGGTCCTGCTGGCCGACACCGCGACCCCGACCTGGAACGAAGCCCGCAACGAATTGCCTTATGTCTTCGTAGGGTCGGCCGCGGCCGCCTCCGGTGGGCTGGCCATGATGCTGACACCCGGCGACCAGGCCGGGCCTGCGCGCCGGCTGGCCGTCGGCGGCGCGCTGACCGACCTGGCCGCTGCGCACGTGATGGAAACCAGACTGGGCATGGTCGCCGATCCGCTGCACACGGGTGCGCCGGGCCAGTTGATGCGCGCCAGCAAGACCCTCACCACGCTCGGGGCCGTAGGTACGCTGCTCGCCGGACGCACTCGGCTGGGCTCGGTGCTGTCGGGAGCATGTCTGGTGGCCGGTTCGGTCTGCACCCGGTTCGGAATCTTCCACGCAGGCCAGGAGTCCGCCCGCGACCCCCGCTACACCGTCGTCCCGCAGCGGGAAAGGATCGCTCAAGGCCGGAGCGCAGGAGCCTGACGTCGGTCGTTCAGCGGATCTCGATCACGGCAGCTCGTCGCGGTACGAACTCGCCGATCACGCTCGCTGCTGCGACCTCGCCCGCGAGCAGCAATCCCCCGCTGGTCTGCGCATCGGCCAGCAGTAACAGCTCATCCTCGTCCACTGACGCCTGCAGGTGCGGCCGCACCCAGTCCAGGTTCCGGCGGGTTCCCCCGCTGACGAAGCCGGCGGCAAGGGCAGCCCGAGCTCCCTCCAGGTATGGCACCGCAGCGGCGTCGATGACAGCGGTGACGCCCGAAGCCCGGGCCATCTTGTACAGGTGGCCGAGCAAGCCGAAGCCGGTGACGTCGGTGGCGGCCCGCAAACCCGCCTGCAGCGCCTGATCGCACGCCGTGCGGTTGAGTTCGACCATGGAGGCGATGGCATGGTCGAAGACTTCACCAGTGCTCTTGTGGCGGTTGTTGAGCACGCCGACGCCCAGCGGCTTGGACAGGCTCAGAGCATCTCCGGCGCGGGCAGAGTCGTTGCGCAGCAGCCGGTCCGGATGGGCCAGCCCGGTCACCGCCATCCCGTACTTCGGCTCCGGGTCGTCGATGCTGTGACCTCCGGCCACCGGGCAGCCGGCCGCCGCCGCGACATCCAGCCCGCCGCGCAGCACCTCGCCCAGCACCTCGACCGGGAGCACCTCGCGCGGCCACCCGACCAGGTTGATCGCCGCGACCGGACGACCGCCCATGGCGTAGACGTCGGACAGCGCGTTGGCCGCAGCGATCCTGCCGAAGTCATAGGGATCATCGACAACAGGGGTGAAGAAGTCCGCCGTCGAGATGAGCGCGCGCTGGTCGTCCAACCGGATGACCGCCGCATCGTCGCCGTCCGCCAGGCCGACGAGCAGGTCCGGCGAAGGGACGCCGATCAATGCGGACACGACGGATTCCAGTTCGCCGGGCGGGATCTTGCAGGCACACCCGCCGCCATGGGCGTACTGGGTCAGGCGGTAGCTCGTCGCGGTCACCAGCCGAGGCTAGCCCGTGCCGTGTCGGGACCTCCTCCGTCCGTCCCGGCGGTGGGAGATACGGTGAGCACGGAGGTGTTTAGGTGCCTGGTGGCCCTCCCGGTCTTCAAAACCGGTGAGGCCGAGTATCTCGGCCTGGCGGGTTCGATTCCCGTCCACCTCCGCATGAACCAGGTCGGCGTCCAGTCGGAAGGAAACACGGGTGACTCGTCCGCACGCTGACCAGCCGGATCCGCGTCGCACCGTGCCCCGAACCGATGCCTTGCTCGCCGCCCCGGCGGTGGTCGCCGCGGTGGCTCGTCTCGGCGCCAGCCGGGTCAAGCGCGCAGTGACGCAAGCCCAGCAACAGGTGCGCGAAGGCCGGCTCGCACCGCAGGACACCGTCGCGGCGGTCCTCGACGCACTCCCGGTGCGGGCGAGTTCGCTCACGCCCGTGATCAACGCCACGGGCGTCGTGCTGCACACCAACCTGGGACGCGCGCCGCTGTCGCCGGCCGCGATCGCCGCGCTCGAGTCGGCGTCGGGGTACGTCGACGTCGAATTCGACCTGGTGGAAGGCCGGCGAGCGCGGCGCGGTGCGGCGGTCCTCGAGGCTCTGGTCGATGCGCTAGTGGCGGCCCTGCCCGATGAGGTCGACGCCACCGTGCACGAGGGTCTCAGCACCGCGGGAACGACACCGCGCTCCGTGGACGCACTGGTCGTCAACAACGGCGCGGCCGCTCTCGTGCTGGCGACGACGGCGCTCGCCCAGGGCCGGGAAATACTGGTGAGCAGGGGCGAACTGGTCGAGATCGGTGACGGGTTCCGCCTTCCCGACCTGATCGCAAGCACCGGTGCGAGGATCCGGGAGGTCGGAACCACCAATCGCACCACCGATCGGGATTACCTCGACGCCATCGACACGAACACCGCGGCGATCCTCAAGGTGCACCCGAGCAACTTCCGCATCGAGGGTTTCACGGCCGGGGTGGAGACCAGCCGACTGGCCGAACTGGGTCTGCCCGTCATCGTCGACATCGGCAGCGGGCTGCTGACACCCGATCCGGTACTGCCGGCCGAGCCCGACGTCGCCACAACGCTGCGCGCCGGAGCGACCATCGTCACCTGCAGCGGCGACAAGCTGCTCGGTGGACCCCAGGCGGGCCTGCTCCTCGGCGCCGCGGAGTACATCGCCCGGCTGCGACGGCACCCACTGGCCCGCGCGCTGCGGGTCGACAAGCTGACGCTTGCCGCGCTGGAGGCGACGCTGACGGGACCGGTGCCGCCAACCGTGCAGTACCTGCATCGCGATCCCGCCGAGCTGCGGCGCCGGTGCGAGGCCCTTGTCGAGGTTGTCAGCATGTCCAGCGCGGGCGGCATCGTCGGCGCCGAAGTCGTGCCCGCCGATGGCGCGGTCGGCGGCGGGGGCGCGCCCGGCGTGCTGCTGCCGGGCTGGGCGGTCTCGCTGCCGCAGGCCATCGCCGACCCGCTGCGGCGTGGCGATCCCGCCGTGGTGGGGCGGCTGGAGCGCGGCCGCTGCCTGATCGACCTGCGCTGCGTCGCAGTCGAGGACGACGACCGGCTGGCCAAGGCCATCCGCGCAGCGCTGGAGGCCACAGCGACAGCAACTGCCGCGACCGCTACTGGGACGGCGTCATCGTGCATGTAGTTGCGGCGGCCGGCCACGTCGACCACGGCAAGTCCACCCTGATCCGGGCCCTGACCGGCATGGAACCCGACCGCTGGGCCGAGGAACGCCGCCGGGGAATGACCATCGACCTCGGCTATGCGTGGCTCCAGCTCGAGTCCGGGGTTCAGCTGGCCTTCGTCGACGTCCCCGGACATCAGCGTTTCATCGCGAACATGCTCGCCGGTCTGGGACCTGCGCCGGCCGTGTTGCTGGTGATCGCCGCCGACGAGGGGTGGCGCCGCCAGACCGGTGAGCATCTCGACGCGATCCGCGCGCTGGGCATCGAGCACGGCGTGCTGGCTGTGACCCGATCCGATCTGGCCGATCCGCGGCCGGTCATCGACGACGCGCATGCCCGCCTGCGTGGAACGGGCTTGCAGGGGCTGGACGCCGTTGCGGTCTCGGGCACCACCGGACAAGGCCTGCCCGAACTGCGACAGGCGTTGGGGCGGATGGTCGCCGCCTTGCCACAGCCGCGCGTGGACGGCCCGATGCGACTGTGGGTCGATCGCGCCTTCACCATTCGCGGTAGCGGCACCATCGTGACCGGGACGCTGGGCGCAGGCCGCATCGTGGAGGGTCAGTCGCTTGAGCTCAACGGCGGACGCGTCCAGGTGCGCGGGCTGCAGGAACTGGGCGTACGGGTCGCATCAGCGCAAGCCGTGGCCAGGGTCGCGGTGAACCTGCGCGGTGTCGACCGGGACGACGTTCGGCGCGGCGACTGCCTGCTCAGTCCTGGCGATTGGCGGTGGACGGACTCGGTGGACGTCGCCTTGGACGAGATCCAGGGCGATCTGGCCGGCGAGATCATGGTCCACATCGGGGCAGCGGCGACCTCGGCCCGGCTGCGCCTGCTCAACCCGGATAGCGCAAGGTTGACCTTGCTCCACCGCCTTCCTCTCCGAGTCGGTGATCGGGCGGTGTTGCGCGATCCTGGGCAACAGGTGGTGGCCGCCGGTGCGATCGTGGTCGATCCCGATCCCCCGTCGCTCACCCGGCGCGGCGACGCGTCGCTGCGGGGCGCGGTGGTCGCATCGCGGCTGGCCGGCACCGTGGCCGATCAAGTGCGCCGCCGCGGCGCGATTCGTGAGGCGGACCTGCTCGCCCTCGGCGTGGTTGGGGACCAGGAGAACGGGGTCATGCGTCAAGGCGAGTGGTTGGTCGACCCCGACCGGTGGGCTGACTGGATCGCGGCCCTCGGCGCCTTCGTCGACGACCACGCTGCCGGCCACCCCCAGCAACCGGGAACGCCGGACGAGGCGGCCCGGCGCGCGATCGCGCTGCCCGACCCGGCGTTGCTCGCCCCCCTCGCCGCCGAGATAGGCCTGCGATCGACGGGGGGCCGGTTGTCCCGGCCCGGCGTCAGGTCGAGCATGGGCCGCGCCGAGGCATCGCTCGCGGCGCTGGAACGCCGCTGGCGCGACAACCCGCTCGACGCTCCGGACCGCAACGAGCTGGCCGAGCTCGGCCTGGGTCCGCGTGAGATTGCGGCGGCCACCTCGATCGGTCGGGCGCTGCGGCTCGCCACGGACGTGATCGTCTCCCCCGGCGCGGTCGATCAGGCCACGGCCGAGCTGGGCAAGGTGAGCGGGCCTTTCACCAGTTCCGACGCGCGCCTGCTGCTGGGGGTGTCCCGCCGGGTGGCCATACCACTGCTGGAACATCTCGATTCGCTCGGCGTGACAACGCGGATCGACGCGAACCACCGCGTACTGGTGCGCTCGTGAGCGGGGCCGAGATCGATCTGCGCCTGGACGAGGCCCGGCAGGGTTGGTGCCGCCTCAGTCCGGTCGAGGCGGTGCACGCTCAGGCCGGCGGAGCGCTGCTGATCGACACTCGTACCGAATGGCAACGGCTGTTCCAGGGCGAACTGCCCGGGGCGATCGTCATCGACCGGACCGTCCTGGAGTGGCGACTGGACCCCGGCTGCTCCTCGCGAATTCCCGAGGCGATCGAGGGAATGCGCGTCGTGGTCGTCTGTCGCCAGGGGTTCAGTTCCAGCTTGGCCGTAGCGAGCCTGCGTTCGTTGGGAATCGACGCATCCGATGTCGTGGGCGGTGCCGAAGCCTGGATCGACGCTGGGCTGCCGGTGCACGCCGGCTCCGCCGACGTCCGCCGCTAGGCCGCAACGGCGGCAGGTACTGAGATGACCAGAGCCTGACGACGCTTCGGGTTTACTCGTTGCCGGTCCAGCACCCGAGAACGTCGGAGGCGACCTCGTTGGCCAGGTCGGTTCGTTTCTGCTGGTTGGCGCCGAAGACGGCTGGAAGGCTTCTGGCGTCGACGACCAGGGTCTCGTTGTCCTTCATGACGACGGCCACACCGGCCGACGAGCCGAACGCTTTGTCGCCAAGCCCCAGCAACGTTTCGGTCTTGCCGAGCGAGGCCTTGACCCGGTTGTAGTAGGTGTCGGCGGCTGCCTTGGACTCGGAATGCTGGACAGACAGCAGGAGCGGCCCGACGCTCAGGTCATAGGTACAGCTGTAGATCTCGTTCGCGAAAGCCGAGGTGGTCCGCGGTGCACTCGACAACGCCAGCACCTGCTTGACCTTGCCCTTGATGTCGTCACTGCAGACCATCAGGGCGGTGGCGGTGGGCCTGTTCGCCGGCGCGGAGGAGGTCATCGACATCCCGGCCATCGACTGCCCCGGCGTCATGGGCATGCTTGCGGTCGAGTTTGCGGCTGCCGCGCGCGCACTGCTAGTCGGTGTCGCCGCGTTGGTGCTGGCGCAGCCGGCGAGCAGCAGCGCGGCGGCGCCGACGCTGATGGCTCGGATCAGGGCAGTCATGACGGTCTCCGTTGACAATTGATCAGGGCAGGTCGTGGATCTCACGCTCAGGCGCGCACGACGGCTAAACCCGATGGCTGGATATCAGTGACGCGTAGGCAACGATGTTGCTCTCGTAGTTGCGCGTACTCAGGTCGAACTTTCCCCCGCAGGTGATCAGCCTCAACGCGGCGTGGTCGGTGTTGCCGTACACCTCGAGAGTGGGGAAATGGTTCTTCGGATAAGCGACGACACGGTCGATGCGAAACACGGCTGCGGTGTGATCGGACCGGGTCACGGTGAGCATGTCACCGGGGCGAAGCGCGCCGAGCTTGAAGAACACGCCTGGGCCGTACTCGGCGGAATCCACGTGACCCAGCAGGACCGACGGCCCGAGCTGGCCGGGTGTCGGGGAGTAGCGGTACCACCCGGCGCGCGAGTCCCGCCCCAACGGAGGGACTTGCACGGTGTGGTCGGGATTGAGCCCCAATTGCAGGAGATCAGAAGTGACGCCGATGGCGGGGATGTCCAGCCGGGTCGGTGTCGCCGCGTCCAGGACCGGCCCCTTCACGGCGGGCCTGGCGGTGCCGACCGACGTCGATGGTGCCGTTCCGGACGTCTGGGGGGCCGAGGGGTTTGCACCCGAGGACGAAAAGGGAATCGCCGCCGCGGCCGAGGGCTGCGGGGCGTGCCGCTGGGCTCGGATGCCGACGACGATTGCGATCGCTCCGATGAGAACGAGCAGCACCGCCAACGCCACCAGTGGAATTCGGAGGCGCCGGCCGTGCTGCTCGTTACTCGTCATCAGTTATGCGTTGTCAGCTTCGGAGATCAGCTGTCGGCCGCGGTGCGGCGACGCATCGCGAGGCCACCGGCAACCGCACCGGCGGCAACCAGAGCACCACCGATACCAAGCAGACCCTGGTCCTGCAGACCAGCGGTGCTGCCACCACCGGTGCCAGCAGACCCGCCGGGCACATTGCTCATCTGCGACGCGACGAGAGTCCCGCACAGGGTCGGCGACGTGGCAGCGAGCGGCAGGGACGGGACGAGGTCACTCTTCTCGCCCTGAGCCTTCTTGGACAGGGTGGCCGGGTCCAGACCGTGGACGACGACGACCGCGGTGCCGGCGTTCAAAGACGCGAGGGTCTTCGAGTCCAGCGTGATCGTGCGGCTGTAGTCGTACGAGGCACCCGACGGGGCGACGGTCAGGGTGGTACCAGCCGCGGGGCTGGTGTCACCGGAGGTCGACAGCGTGGTTCCGATGGCGCCGTAAGACGCGCCGCCCTCGGTCGTGGAGATGACACCATCGTTGTTCGCGTCCGCTGCCGTGGTGGGGCAGGTTCCCTTGGCACCGATGTGGATGTGCTGCACGTGCGGGTAGGGCTTGCCGCCGAAGGTGGCGGCGAGACCGGTGAAGTGCTCGGTGATGGTGGCCTGAGATCCGTTGAGCGAGATCATCACGTTGCCCGAACCGGTCGAGTGGTTCAGCGCGTTGAGCTGCGCCTGGTACGAGCTGCTACCCGCGGCCGAGGCCATGCCGGGCATGGTCAGCGCGGCGATGCTGAGCGCTGCGACCGGTGCGGCCAGCAGTAGGGACTTCTTCGTTCGGTTCATCGATGTTTCCTCCGAGATGCGGGCCGAAGGCAAAGGCCCCGGCGTGGGGTGGAACAGGAGCGATTCGGATCAGTCGGTCGAAGTGGATTGCCAGGTTCTCAAAAGGCCCGCCACAGCCGCCGCGGACGCTGCCGCCTCGGCAACCGCGGTGGCGGTTTTCTTCGCGAACCACAGTGGCTCGTACATCGCGGGGATCGGTCCGAGGGCGGGTACCTGGACGTAGCGGTACAGCAACACCGCCGCCAGGCCGCCTCCGGCCACAAGGAACGCCGCGGCAAACGCGACCCGGGATCCACGTGCCAGTACGTACAGCGCAGCCAGGATCGCGGCGACCGACTCGATCCGGAACAGGTTGCCCTGGCCGATCCCGCCCGGCGCGGCCAGCTGATAGATCGGAGCCAACTGCAGGTGGATGACGGCATCGACTAGTAATCCCGCCGCTACCAGCACCCGGAGCGAGAGCCCGATCACACCGCCGGCCCGCACGGTCCGAGTCCTTCGGGCGGTGCCGGTGCGTCCCCCGGTCATTTGACGACCAGGACGCCGTGCATGTTCGAGTGGTACGTGCAGTGGAAGGCGTAGCTGCCCGGAGCCGTCGGTGCCTTGAACATGACGGTTGATCCGGCGGTTGCCTTGACGTCGAAGGCGTTGGCCGAGTCAGCGGTGACGGTGTGGTTCTCGCCGTCCATGTTCATGACGCTGACCATCGAGCCCGGTGCCACCGAGGCGGGCACGCTGTACTTGAAGGAACTGATGTGGATTATGGCCGCGGGCTGGGCCACAACCGAGGACGAGCCGGTCGGCGCCACGCTCGAACTCATAGCCGAACTCATGGTCGAACTCATTGCTGAGCTCATCGACGATCCGGCCGCCGGGGTTGTCGAGGCGGTGGAGTGCGTCGACGAACTGCAGGCACTGAGCAATCCGAGCGCGAGAACGGCGGCGGAGCCTGCCAGCGCCACCCGGGTCCTACCGGTCTTGGCACTCTTGCCGGTCTTGGGCTGTCGGCGCTGCGGTGTGAGCGAGCTGGTGGGATCGGTGCTGACGGTCATGAGATGAACTCCTGAACTAGCGACGCGGTCCCACACTGCTGTCGAACCGTCAGGAGTAGTTCGACGCCGCGTCGAGCTTGGATGGCGAACGACGCACGGCGGCTCCCGGCACCGGGCGAGCCAGCGCTACGAGCGCGGCCACGACGACGACCAGCTCGGATGCGATCGAGACCAGGCCCAGGGGCTCCATCCAGTTGCCGACGTCGTCGGCAAGCATCGGAAATGCCGTCAGCCGAGTCGCCACATAACCGGCAACGGCGAGCCCGCAGGTCAGTACCGACAGGGAGTAGACGGCCGCACTGTCACGAACCAGCGCCGCCACGGCTAGCACTGTGCAGGCCGCCGTCAACACGATGAACAGCACTCCCATGTAGGGCGCCTCGCGCAGGTGGGGGGCGATGACGGGCACGTGAGCGTAGGCGGCCACCAGGGCCGCCGGCACCAGCAGCCAGCGCAGTTGCGATCGCCTTGCCCGCAGCAAGAAATTCATCCTGATCAACCTCCGTCGAACGCTCCTGACACCGCTGAGGTGTCGGCATCGCCTGGCCGAAAATGGCTCAGGGCTTGTTGCGGTGGTTCGCCGCCGAAGGCCGATCGGATTCCGCCGTCCAGAACTAGCTCTAAGCGTTATGAGCGGTTGATACCGGATCGGTCCAGTTCGAGGCGCAGGCGGTGGAGTCCCTGCCGGATGCGCGACTTCACCGTTCCGAGGGGGGCGCCAGTGATCCCGGCGATCTCGCGATGGTTGTATCCACCGACGTAGGACAGGATCACGGCCTCGCGCTGGGCATCGCTCAGGGACCTGAGTGCGGCGCGCACCCGGAGAACATCAAGGTGGGTGTCTTCCTCGACCCGGCTCTCCTGCAGCGGCGAACCGACCTCGACGACACTTTGGTCATCACGCTTGTGCAAGGCCTCGCTCTGTCGGACCCGGTCCACGGCGCGACGATGAGCAATCGTGAGGAGCCACGTGGTCACCGAGGCGTGGTCAGGACGGTAACTGGCGGCACGCAACCACGCCTGGAGGAAGACCTCCTGGGTTACCTCATCGGCCTGGGCATGATCGCGGAGCACACGCAGCACGGTTCGGTACACCATGGCCGATGTCCGTGCGTAGAGCTCGGCGAAGGCCAGCCCGTCACCGACCGCGGCCAGCAGCACGATCAGGTCATCGTCGACCGGGTCCGGACGCAGGGGGCCAAGAGCCGCAAGCCCGTGCGGCCGACGCAGCTGGGACGCCTGCATGGGGTCAAGCATGGAAGCGGTTCGAAGCTGCCACCAGATCAGATGTTGCCCGACCTTCCGGCGCGCAGGATCGCAATCTTCGCCGCGCGAAGCTACTGACGTGCCGGGTCCGTGGCGCTACGCTTCACATGGACCATTTTCCTCCTGGCTGCGTCTGTCCCCCGTTGCGTCCAGCCGCTGTGGGAAAGTGGTACGGCGGCGGCGGCCGCGTTGAGCGATCAACGCGACGGTCGGGGTGGTCCCCCCGCACCCAGTTGGGCCTGGACCCTGCCTGACCCGTCGCCAGTCTCTTCGATGTTCGGCCGGTGATGAAATGACAGCGAACGACTCGTTCGCAGCGACCGGCCAGGCGGCTGAGCGTGACCGTCGACTTGGAGCCGTGTTCGTCGCGCTCGCCGACACCCTGGTGACCGACTACGACCCCGTCGACCTGATGCACCGGCTCACCGATACCTGCGTGGACCTCCTGCGCTGCGACGCCGCCGCGCTGATGCTCAGCGATCAGTCCGGCAAGCTCCGCGTCGCCGCAGCCTCCAATGAGGAGATCCGTTTGCTTGAGCTGTTGGAGCTCCAGAACGCCGACGGGCCCTGCCTGGAATGTTACGAAAGCGGGGTCCCCGTCGCCGTCAGTCAGCTTGCCGAGGCCGAGGTCGAAGCACGCTGGCCGAGCTTCGCCCCGGCCGCTCGGGCGGCAGGGTTCAACTCGGCCCAGGCGCTTCCCCTGCGCCTACGTGCGGACACCATCGGGGCGTTGAGTCTGCTGTTCACCAACCAGCACGCCATGACCGCAGGCGAGGTTGCGATCGCGCAAGCTTTGGCGGACGTGGCCACCATCGGAATTCTCCAGCAGCGGGCGCTGCGGCGCAGCGATCGGCTGGCCGCACAACTGCAGACCGCTCTGAACAATCGGCTGATGGTCGAGCAGGCCAAGGGCATGCTCGCCGAGCGGGGCACGTTGGGAATCGACGACGCCTTCGGGGTGCTTCGCGAATACAGCCGATACCACCGTAGCCTTATCGCCGAGGTGGCCAGACGCATCACCACCGGCGAACTGCACCCCGACCTGGTCCTGGCGCATGCGGGGCGAAGTCCAGGTGAGCGGCACGCGAGCAAACCGGCCCAGCCGCCTCCCGCCCCTGAGCCCGGGCGATGACCGGTCGCGTGCCTGTGACGAGACCTCGGTCATCGGTCTGCCGCGTCGGCCTTCAGTAGGGCCTTGATCTCGAGCAGCTCCGTGTGGAGCGCCGTGATCTGGCGCTGCAGGGCGTGTTCGGTGTCAGCCTCAGCGGCCCGCACGTTGGCGATGAGCCAGGACGCTATAGAGGCCGTCACGACCCCGATCAGTGCGATTCCGGCCAGCATCAGGCCAACCGCGACCAACCGGCCGTCCGTGGTGACCGGATAACGATCGCCGTAGCCCACCGTCGTCACGGTCGTGATCGCCCACCACACAGCGTCGCCGAAAGTCTGAATCCTGGCGCCGATGTGCCCCCGCTCGGCGTCCAGCTCGGCCAGGGCAGCTACGAAAATGACGACCACGACCGAACTCGAGACGTACAGCGCGACGCGCCCCTGCAGACTGTCGGTCGCCCTGCGGTTCAGTACCCGGATCAAGGCGATCAGCCGCAACAGTCGCAGCGGCCTCAGCACCGGCAGTGCCACCGCCGCCAGATCAGGTAGGTGGTGAAGGACGAAATGGAGCCGACGGTCGGCCAACACCACCCGCGCCGTGTAGTCGACGGCGAACAGCAGCCACGCCGCATACACCGTGATCTCGCACGCTCGCCGCCAGCCGTGCACGAGACTCGGTTCCAGGATCGGCCACGCGTACGCGGCGAGGAAAACCGCCGCCGAGCCGGCCAATGGCCATTCCGTACGTCGTTCCCACCGATCAAGCCGCGTCGTCGTCACAGCCCAGACGGTAGTGCCACACGGACGGCCCGGTTCGCAGGTCGACGCGTCGCCGAGCGTTGCCGCAGTCCGCGAAGGACTCCCCGCCTGTTTAGCTCGCTTCAGGACCGAGCTGAGTACGAGCCGCACGGGAGTGTGGCGTGGACAAGTTCCTTTCCTTCAGAGGGGAACAGCTCTTCGAGATGACGAGAGAGGTGCTGGTTCAGACGGCGACCGCGGCATCGCCGGCAATACTGGTGAATCGCACCTGCGAAGGCGCTCGCCGGCGGAGCGTGGAACGGACCTGCCTGCTCGGAAGAGGGCCGGGCGCGACGCGCCCGCTCCCCCACGACATCCCCTCCATGTCGCCATGCCTACCCGTAAGCGCCTGGGTAGTCGATTCGGTTCCATGTACACGTCGAACGGCCCGCTCCGGAATCGGAACGGGCCGTTCTTCGCGCAGCGGGCCGGATCTAGCCGATCGTGATCACCTTGTGCATGCCCATCACGGCGTGCGGCATTCCGGTGGTGTCGTCGGCGACGAAGCAGAGCAGGACGTACGTGCCCTTCGGCAGCGAGTAGCTCAGGACGAGCTTCTTGCCGGGCGAAAGTACGTCGGTGCTCACCGACGGGCCGTCCACCGCGAACGGCGGCTGGTCACTGGATCCCGAGGCCAGGAACGCCTGCACCTGAGCATCGGTTGTTCCCGGCTGTACCGGCTGAAGCAGCATGAAGTGCAGCGTGTCGGACACGTTCTTCACGAGCACCGAGCCGTGCGCCGGCAAGTGACCGTGCACGACGAACCGATCGCTGCTGGTCAGAGCGACACTGGCGATCCGGTGCCCGGGACGCGGGCGCCAGCGGGAGTCGCCCCCTCGACTCTCGCGGACCGTGAGGCGAGTGACGTTGGCCGTGCTCGGAAGCTGGCCGGAGTTGGAGTCGAAGGAGTAGTAGGTGCCGTCCTCGAGGGAGACCGTCGCGCTCACCGGAGTCCCCGGGTTGACATCGGCGAGGCCGTAGAGGGTGACATCGCGTTGGATATCCCGGGTTCCCTTGGCCGCAGTGTCCGGCGACCCTGAGAACTCCTCCGCGAGGTCAGCGCCCAGCATCGACAGACTGACTCCACGATGCAGGCTGAACAAAGTCACCCCGGTTCCGTTCGGGTTGGTCGTGCTGATGTCGAATCTGATGGCCCCCTCGTGAAGAGTGGTCGTGCTGAAATGCGTGCCCTGAGCATCACCACTCACCCGCACGGTCTGGATGTCATGGTCATGCGGGACCGAGGCGGACGCAACGCCCGCCCCGCCTGTCACTGCCACGCCGACGGCAAACGCCGCCACCGTGACCCCCGTCAGTACTTTGCGCATTGCGTCCTCCGTCGGCTCGGGCACGACCAGCGACCTGGCCGCCGATCGGACGATCCCATCCGGTGCCGAAGTCGATCAATGAGTACATCTACCTATCCGACACCGGCCCGCCCGCTCGGACAGCCGCGTCGGTCGGTTTCGCCTGACTCGGGCCGAGGCAAAGTCTTGACCGTGTTGCCGATTGCGTGGTATTTCAAGGGCGCTGAATTACTGCGGTCGTCTGTCAGCAGTGACAGGCGGCCAACGGGGATATGGACACGGGACGTGAGTTCCGCAGAACTGAGTGCGGCGGATTTTCAGGCCATCCTGAATCTTCTCGGCGCTGCCCACGAGACCACGGGTCCGGCAGAGTTTGCCCAGGTTCTCATGGCCGGCCTGTCGAGCGTCGTGCCGTGCGATCTCATCAGTTACAACGAGATCGATCTAGTCGGTGGCGCGACCCAGACGTACTTCGAACCGGCCTTGGTGCCACGTCCGCAGCTCGAAGAGGCCTTCGCTCATTTCATCGACCAGCATCCCCTCGTGCGTAATTATGCCGAGACCCGCGACCCCCGGCCCCTGCGCATGTCCGACTTCATCTGCCTGTCCGAGCTGCGTCGACTCGATCTCTATCACGAGGTCTTCCTGCCCCTGGAGACGAACCACCAGCTCGCGTTCTCCCTTGCGATCGAGGGCAATCAGGTTATCGGCATCGGGTTGAACCGCCGCAGCGCGGACTTCTCCGCGCGCGATGTCGCGGCCATGTCCGTGCTCCAACCGCACCTGACGGCGGCCTCTCACCACGCGATACTGCGCGGTCGCTGGCAGGCACAAGAGGACCAGGGTGCGCAGGTGACGGCAATGCTGGGCGCGCTGACCGGCAGAGAACGAGAAGTCGCCTTGCTGATCGCCGAAGGGTGCAGCAACCGAACCGTCGCCCGGTCGCTGGGAATCTCCGACCGGACCGCGGAGAACCATGTGGCCAACCTGCTGAGGAAACTTGGGCTTTCCTCACGGACCGAACTTGCGGCACGCCTCAGCCTCCGGGTGGCCAGCCAGGACGACAACCGCACGCCAACCCGATAGGCCGGCCCGACCGACCGACCGCCCGACCGCCGCCTGACCGCTCGCCGCCTGACCGCTCGACGCCGGGGGCCCAGCGTTCACCGATAGGCGGGGGCCCGGGGCTCTCTTGCGGAGATGAGGGTGCCGAGCAGCGGCATGCTGCGTGGGGCAATCAGGGTCGACAGGACGACCACGCTCGTGGAGCGGACGATGACCCCGGTGCGGTTGATGGCGAGCAGCGCGTCCTGCAGATCCAGGTGGGACGAGGCGCCGACCTTGCACAGAACGTCGGCGTCGCCGGTGGTCACGTACGCCTCGAGCACGTTGGGCAGCGAACTGAGTTCCGCTAGGACGTCGTCGAGCGCTCCCTGGGCGATCTCCAACGTGACGAAGGCCTGGACGGGGTATCCGGCTGCGGTGACGTCGATCTCCGGTCCCCACCCCGCGATCACTCCGGACTCCTCCAGCCGACGCAGCCGGCTCTGCACGGTGGCGCGGGCGACCTTGACCAGCCGCGAGAGCTCGAGGTCGCCCACCCGGGGGTTGGCACGCAACGCCCCTAGGAGGGCGAGATCCAGATGATCCGGTTGGTACGCGCCGGTGTGGGACGTCATGGGTCAAAGGTAGTCATTGTGGCTAGCTGTTGGCCAGCCCAACTGGCCCAACTCGGCTATTTGGCGACCTCAAGCTGGACAGCTTGCGTATTCGCGCCCTGACGGTCGACAGTCGAGGCAGTGCACTGGACGCCCCGGACCGCGAAGGGACACACGAATGTCGCTGCAGGACACGCTGACCAACGAGGAACGCCTGGCCGACCTCGACCTCGAGAGCCTGAAGCAGCTGGTCGGCCTCGTCGAGTACGACTCGGCCACCGACCCTTTCCCGGTGACCGGCTGGGACGCAACCGTCTGGGCGGTCGGAAACGCGACGCAGACCGCGCACTTCTTCCAGTCCGCGTTCGGCATGGAGCTGGTCGCCTACTCCGGGCCGGAGACCGGCAACCGTGACCACCTGTCCTTCGTCCTCAAGAGCGGCGGCGTGCGGTTCGTCATCAACGGCGGGGTGGACCCGGACAGCGCGGTCATCGCCCACCATGCGCGCCACGGCGACGGCATCACCGACATCGCCCTCGAAGTGCCGGACGTGGACAAGTGCATCGAACACGCGCGCTCCCAAGGTGCCACGGTGCTCGTCGAGCCGCACGACATCAGCGACGAACACGGAACGGTCCGCTCAGCGGCCATTGCCACCTACGGCGAGACCAGGCACACGCTCATCGACCGCTCCAAGTACGACGGGCCGTACCTGCCGGGCTACGTGGCCCGCACATCCAGCCTGGTCAAGCGCGAGGGCGCCCCCAAGCGGATCTTTCAGGCCTTGGACCACATCGTCGGCAACGTCGAGCTAGGCAACATGGACCAATGGGTCGGTTTCTACAACCGCGTCATGGGTTTCACGAACATGGCCGAGTTCATCGGCGATGACATCGCAACCGATTATTCGGCGTTGATGTCCAAGGTCGTCGCGAGTGGCAACCACCGGGTCAAGTTCCCGCTGAACGAGCCGGCGATCGCGGCGAAGAAGTCCCAGATCGACGAGTACCTGGAGTTCTACCGCGGTCCGGGTGCGCAGCACATCGCGCTGGCCACCAACGACATCCTGCGTACCGTCGACGCGCTCGTGGCCGAGGGGGTCGAATTCCTCGCCACGCCCGACTCCTACTACGAGGACCCGGAGCTCCGCTCCCGCATCGGCCAGGTTCGCGTGCCCATCGATCAGTTGCAGCAGCGCGGGATTCTCGTCGACCGTGACGAGGACGGCTACTTGCTGCAGATCTTCACCAAGCCGACCGGGGACCGACCGACGGTGTTCTTCGAGTTCATCGAGCGCCACGGTTCGCTGGGATTCGGCAAGGGCAACTTCAAGGCCCTGTTCGAGGCGATCGAGCGCGAGCAGGCCAAGCGGGGCAACTTCTGACCCACCCGCCGGCCCCCCGCCGATGGACACCGGCACTCTTCGGCTCCTTGGAGATTTGAGATGGCTCACTACCAACGGTTCGGAAGCGTCCCCGCCAAGCGTCACACCCAACATCGCGACGCGGACGGCAACCTGTACTACGAGGAGCTGATGGGCGAGGAGGGGTTCTCCTCGGACTCATCCCTGCTCTATCACCGCCACGTCCCGTCGGCCATCGTCGATGCGCGCACCTGGGACCTGCCCGACCACAGCACGGTGCCGAATCAGCCTCTGAAGCCGCTGCATCTGCGCTTGCACGAGCTGTTCACCGAGCCGGCTGGAACCGTCGTCGACGCGGTCCGGGGACGAAGGCTGGTGCTGGGGAACGCAGATGTGCGGATCAGCTATGTCGTCGCGGACCAGCCATCACCGCTGTACCGTAACGCCACGGGCGACGAATGCGTCTTCGTCGAAGCCGGAAGCGGCGTGGTCGAAACGGTGTTCGGTGACCTCACCGTCGGCGCCGGCGACTACGTCATCCTGCCGAGAGCGACCACGCACCGGTGGCTGCCCGCCGGGGACGAGCGCCTGCGCCTCTACATCATCGAGGCGAACAGTCACATCGCGCCGCCCAAGCGCTACCTGTCGCGCTACGGTCAGTTGCTCGAGCACGCACCGTACTGCGAGCGTGACCTTCGGGTACCGAGCGAGCCGCACACCAGCGACGGCGAGGACGTCGAGGTGTACATCAAGCACCGCGGCACCGGACCGATGGGGCTGGCCGGTTCGGTCCACGTCGTCCCCCGGCATCCCTTCGATGTCGTCGGATGGGACGGCTGCCTGTATCCCTACGTGTTCAACGTGGCCGACTTCGAACCGATCACGGGACGGATTCACCAACCCCCACCGGTGCATCAGGTCTTCGAGGGCAACAACTTCGTGGTGTGCAACTTCGTGCCGCGCAAGGTCGACTATCACCCGCTCTCAGTGCCGGTGCCCTACTACCACTCCAACGTCGACAGCGACGAGGTCATGTTCTATGTCGCCGGCGACTACGAGGCGCGTAAGGGATCCGGGATCGGTATCGGCTCGATCTCCTTGCACCCCGGTGGCCACTCGCACGGTCCGCAGCCCAGCGCCATCGAGGCCAGTCTCGGTGCCGAGCGTTTCGACGAACTCGCGGTCATGGTCGACACCTTCCGTCCGCTGGAGCTCGGCGAGGCGGGACGGGCCGCCGATGACCCCAGCTACGCCTGGTCCTGGTCCGGGCGAGGACCTTCGTGATCCGCCCGCCTACCGCTGACCATCCGGGACGATCGCGGATGGTGCTTTTTCGCGGGCTGCTCGACGACGCCGCGATCTTTCCGCCCGGCAACGCGCCGATGTCGACCGCTGTCCGATCCCACCTGGCCTGGCAGGCCTCGACCTGGTCAGCCGTGCTCGGGCCGTTGATCTGCCCGGACACCCGCTGGGACGAGCTGCTCGCCGATCTGCCCGACGGCGGCCGTCTGGCGATCTCAATGACCCTGCCCGGTGGCGTCGGCTCGCTGCCCGACGCGCTCGAGCGAGCGGCGACCGAGACCCGAACCACGCTGCTGTCATTGGAGATTCCGTCTCCGGCCGAGGGTCTCGGCCGGCTTCTCGAACTGGTGACCGAGCACGTCCCCGCCGACACTCGCACCTACGTCGAGTTGCCGTGGCCCGATGTCGGCCGATCCAGTATCGATACGCTGGCGAGGGCCGGAGTGCGGCTCAAGCTGCGTACGGGCGGAACCGACGCAGCGGCCTTCCCGGACGAGCGCCGGCTGGCCACGGCGATCCAGGCCAGCGTCGCGGCCGGTGTGCCGTTCAAGCTGACGGCCGGTCTGCACGATCCGATTCGCCATCGCGATCCGCACACCGGTTTCGAGCACCACGGCTACCTCAACGTGATCTGGGCGACCGCACAAGCCGTGAGCGGGCACGACCTGGCGCACATCACAGCCGCCCTCGCGGAGCGTAATCCGAGCAGGGTCGCCGAGGCGGTCGCCGGAATCGACGTCTCGACGGCCACACGTGCTCGCCAGCAGTTCCGAAGCTTCGGAACCTGCAGCATCGCCGATCCCGTAACAGGTCTGCGCGATCTTGGTCTGCTCGATCTTGGTCTGCTCGATCTTGGTCTGATAAAGGAGGATCAGTGGCCGATCGGGTGACCACGCCGCCGGCCGCCGCGAGTTGGCTCGCCATCCCCCCTGGGCATCCGTTCGGCCTGGCCACGTTGCCGTACGGGGTGTTCCACACCGCCGCACTCCCGACGGCCCGAGTCGGCGTTGCCATCGGAGAGTTCGTGCTCGACCTGAACGCCGCGATGAACGAACTCGCCCCTGACCTGGCCGGCCTCGTCGCCGTCGGGTCACTCGATGTGCTGCTTGCGGCAGGTCCATCGGCCTGGCAACGGGTACGGGAATCGATCACAACCTGGCTGAGCGAGCCGAGCTACCGCTCCCGCGTTTTGCCGCACCTGATACCCGTCGACGACGTCCTCATGCACGTGCCCTTCACCGTCGCCGACTACGTCGACTTCTACGCCTCTGAACAGCACGCTACCAATCTCGGACGGATGTTCCGGCCGGACCAGGAACCCCTGACGTCGAACTGGAGACACCTCCCGATCGGCTACCACGGCCGCTCCGGGACGATCGTCGCCTCGGGTAGGGACATCGTTCGTCCGTCGGGCCAGCGGCGAACTCCGACCGGCGAAATAGTCTTCGGACCCTCGACTCGCCTGGACATCGAGGCCGAAATCGGTTTCGTCGTAGGCACATCCTCGACCCTGGGCGAACCCGTCGGGCTCGAGGACTTCTCGCGCCACGTCTTCGGTGTCTGCCTGGTCAACGACTGGTCCGCGCGAGACATCCAAGCCTGGGAGTATGTGCCGCTCGGCCCCTTTCTCGGCAAGTCGTTCGCCACCTCGATCTCACCCTGGATCGTCCCGCTCGCCGCGCTGGGCGACGCCCGGGTGGGACCGCCCGACCGGAGCGTGCCGCTGCTCGGCTACCTCGATGACGCCGAGGCCGAGCCGTGGGGCCTCGACATCCGGTTGGAGGTGCGTCTCAACGGCTGGCTGGTCTCCAGTCCGCCATTCGCGGGAATGTACTGGACCGGCGCGCAGATGCTCGCGCACCTGACGGCCAACGGGGCCTCGCTGCGAACCGGTGACCTCTACGCCTCCGGCACGATCAGCGGTGAACGAGCCGACCAGCGTGGTTCGTTGATCGAACTGTCCTGGGGCGGCAGCGAACCGCTGTCTTTACCGGACGGATCGACGCGCACCTTTCTCGAGGACGGCGACGAGGTCGTCATCACCGCCACCGCACCTGGACCCGGGGATTCGGTGATCGGCTTCGGTGAGGTTCGCGGACGGATCGTCGCGCGAGACCGGTAAGAGCGGACGCCGCTCAGTTCGGCCCAGTCCGGCCCAGTCCGGCTCAGTCCGGCTCAGTCCGGCTCAGGTGCCGCCCGACGCACCGCGCTGACCGCTCGAACAGCCGCGATGGCTGCGGCGATTCGTGGGGACAGGTGTTCCCCATCCCGAACGATCAGGACACTGTGGCGCACGGTGTCCAGGTTGGACATCGGGATCCGCGCTATCCGCAGCTTCGAATCGGCGGGCGTGAACTCCGGAGCAATCGTGATTCCCCACCCGATGCCTACCAGCCCGATAGCGGTCCCGACGTCGTTCACGGTCGCCGCTACCTGCGGCTCGAATCCGGCCATCGCGCACAGCGTCGTCGTGAGCTGGCCGAGTGGGCTGGACGGAAGCATGATCCAGGCCTCGTCGACCAGGTCTGCGGCCGAACACAGCTCCAGATCGGCCAGGGGGTGACTCGACGGCACGCACAGGCGCAACGGATCATGGCTGAGTACCCACTCCCGCAAGCCCTCGGTGTGGCGGCCTCGGGCCACGCCGAACCGGGAGATGATCGCCATGTCCAGCATTCCTCGGCTGACCTCTCCCGCCCCGGTCGAATCGGTCGTCGCCACCAGCCGGATCTCGATGCGAGGAAAGCGCCGGCGAACCTCCGTCAGCGCCTTGCTCATGATCCGGGGGCCTTCGCCGAAGGGCACGCCCACCCGCAGCAGACCGCTGACCTCCAGGTCGTCACCGGCAAGCGTTGCCTCGGCGGCCCGCAGCTCAACCAGGATCCGCTCCGTGTGCTCGACCAGAGTGATGCCGGCGGGCGTGAGGGTGATGCGGTTTCCGACGCGGTCCACCAGCGCGGCGCCGGCCTCGCTCTCGAGCGCCGACAGCTGCTGGGATACGGCTGATCGGGTGTAACGCAGCTCCCGCGCGGCCGCTGCGATCGAGCCTTCGGCGGCCACCGCGCGGAGCATGATCAGTTTCCGAACATCGAGCATGTGTCACATCCATTAACGCCTGGGGTCAGAGATAGTAACTCCTGGTTACTTGTTTTGGCTACGCTTCGACGCTGTAGTAGGCCCATGGCTCTGACGCTCACCGAACTCCAGCGCATCCCGACTTCGGGAGCGCGCGCGGTGATGCCGTTCTGCGTCGGCGGCTTGCAGCTGCTCGCGATCCCCCAGTTCGCGACCGACGTCCCGCACGGCAAGCCAGGCATGCATGGCGGCGACAGCGCGACCAACCTCCTGCTGCTCCAGCGGGTCGATGACCGGTTCGTGCCGTGGTCCGAGCTGCCGGCGCCCGGTGGAGAGGACGCCGAGTTCTTCACGATCGGCGACCAGGCCTTTCTGGCGGTGGCCAGCATCCGCACCGGCGCCGGCCCGTACACCTTCGCCACCGAGTCGCACATCTACCGCTGGAGCGGGGAGGGATTCGAGCTGTTCCAGACGGTGCCTGCCTTCGCGGCCAGGCAGTGGAAGTACTGGACCGTGGCCGGGCGCCACTTCCTGGGCCTCGCCCAAGGCGTTCCGGCCCCGGGGCTGGAGGCGCACAATCTCGACTCCGTGGTGTACGAGTGGGACGGCGCGTCCTTCGTCGAGCACCAGCGGATCCCGTCCCGCTGGGCCTACAACTGGCACGCGTTCCGCGTCGAGGACGGCTTCTTCGTCGCCCACGCCGACCACCTGTCCGACAGCATGCTCTACCGCTGGGACGGCACGAGGCTGCAGCCGTATCAGTCGGTGGCCGCAAGCGGAGGTCGGGCTTTCGCAACGTTCGTCGATGGTGGCGCGACCCACCTGGTCGTGGCGTGCATAACCGGGACGAGCACCGTCCTGCGGTGGACCGGGCGGGAATTCATCACCGTCCAGGTCCTTGCCGGTGAAGGGGCCCGAGAGCTCGCGGTCCTGCGGCAGGGCAACGACATCCTGGTCGTCCGCATCAACTTCATCCTCGGCAACCCCTCGGACCCCCAGCCCGAACTGGACTCGGTGATCTACCGCTGGGACGGTTCGCGGCTGCGTCCGGTCCTGACCTTCCCGACGTCGGGCGGCACGGATGTCGCCTGCCTCGTCGGCAGGCACCGCACGGAACTGATCGTCTCGAACTCACTCGACCGTGACCTCCGCTTCTCCAGCAGCACCGTCCGGTACGCCCTCACAAGGACCGATGTCTGATGCCGCCGTTCGACAGCCCGGAACTCCTCGACCTGTTCACCACCTACACCGCCGGGCCGGCAAGCATCGGCGCGCACTTCGCGCAGGTGGCGATGCGTTCGTGTGCCGACCAGCCGCTGATCGTGGCGACCGGCACGGACATCGCGTTCTTCGCCGGCAGCGGATCGTCCCCGGTAATCCAGCCATTTCGCCTGTCCACCCGTGGCTTCAAGGAACTGGCCGCCGTCTCGCATCTCGGACCGGCACTGGCCACCCTCTCGGTCATGGCCCAGCAGGATCCGGACGGCAGCTGGCGCGCCGACGCCGCCCGGCTCCTGGACGCTTGCAAGGCCGCGCGCGCAGCCAACTCGATCGAGCTGTGGCGAGACCACATCCGGGTCACGGCCTTCCGCGGCCGGGAAGCGGCGATCGCGAGCATGGTCGACTACAGCTGTCGCGTCACCGAGCATCGGTTGAGTCAGGCCCTGGACCGCCCGGCCGCGTTCACCATGCACGCCGTGCGAGAGGAATACCTCGAAGGTCCCGCGCAGGATCTGCCGGTGCCGTTCAGCCGGATCATGATCGCCACCTTCTTCCTCACCGGACTCGACCTGGCGCACCGGCTCATCAGCTGGTTCGACGGCCTCGATCTCGACTGGGAACGCGCGATGGTCATCGTCGCCGGCCGAGCCGGCCGCGCCACGGCCGGTGTCACCGAGGAATCAAACAGCGTTGCGGGGGTCATCCGCACGGCCGCCCGAAATCGACTGCGGCCCGCGCATCTGTACATCGCACCGCACGCGCCTGTCTTTCCCGCCTATGACGGCACGAACGGCTCAGCCGTCGCGGGCTTCGAGGACGGCTATCGCGCGCTGTGGGCCTCGCTCGACGCGACGTCGAAGCTGGGTGCCGACATGTTCGCCGGCTACCCGGAATTCGCTCCACGGTCCGGGGAACGGACCCCGCTGGGTGCTGGGTCCCGCAGCGTCGCGGAGAAGCCCGCGATCGCCGACGCCACCGACTGGCGGGCGATGACCACCCGGCTGCGCGTCGTCATGGAGGACTCCCGCCAGTTGCTGTCCGGCGCCGTGACCGACTACGCGAGCCAGCAGCTCATCGACAGCGGCAACGACCCCGCCGCCGTGACCGTTCCGGGTCTCGACGGCGAACCCTTCCCACCCATCAACGAGGAGTCCGGCAATGACTAACCAGCAAACGCGCGCACCGAGACGCGTAGCCGTCGTGTTGGCTGCGGCGGCGCTCACGATCGCCGCGTGCTCATCCGGCACGCCCAGCTCGCAGCAGGCGTCGGGACCGTTGAAGATCGGGATGTCGCTGCCGATGACCGGGCCCGTCGCCGACGTCACCAAGTCCGGCCTGCAGGGTTACCAGCTGTGGGCCGCTGACGTGAACTCCGCCGGCGGCTTGCTCGGCCGCCAGGTGTCACTCGACGTCCTCGACAACGGTTTCGACCCCACCCAGACCGGCGCCCAGTACACGAGATTGATCAGTAAGGACAAGGTGGATCTCCTGCTCGGCACATTCTCGTCGTTGCTGAACGCCCCGGCCTCGGCGATCGCCGCTCGCCAGGGGTATCTCTACGTCGAACCGTCCGGCGGCTCCGCCTCGCTGTTCACCCGCGGTTTCAGCAATCTCTTCTTCGCTCAGCCTGGAACGACCGACCATCTGCCCGACCGGTTCGTGGAGTGGCTCTCCGGCCTGCCGAGCAGTCAACGTCCCAGCTCAGCGGCCTATCTCACCCAGGACGATCCCAGTGCCAGTCCGGCCATCGCGATCTTCAAGACCAAGCTGGAAGCACTCGGCATCAAGTCGGTCTACAACCAGACCTACGACCCGAGTACCACGAACTTCGACGCGATCGCATCCTCGATCGCGCACGCCAAGCCCGACATCGTCTTCCAAGGGGCGGTCGCAGACGATGGTGCTCAGTTCGTCAGGTCACTGGAGAAGATCAGCTTCAGCCCGAAGCTGATGTTCCAGACCAACGCTCCGACGGACGAGACATACCCGACCGCGATCGGCAAGCAGAACGCGGAGGCAATCTTCACCGCCGAGGCCTGGAGTCCCAAGGCGAAGTACGCCGGTAACGCCGCCTTCGTCGCCGCCTACACCAAGAAGTATGGTGCGCCGCCTACCGAGGACGCCGCGAACTCCTACACCGCCGGTCAGGTGCTGGCCGCCGCCGTGCGGGCCGTCGGCAAGGTCGATCAGAAGGCCATGGCCAGCTGGCTGCACAGTCACACCGTCCAGACCATCGTCGGCCCGCTCAAGTGGGACTCCACCGGGGTTCCCGAAGGCAGCCTGCTGCTGGCCCAGTGGCAGTCCGGTCAGCTCGAGATCATCGCGCCCGCGTCAGCGGCCACCACGTCGGACGCCCTCATCACCAAGCCTGGCTGGCGAAGCTGATGGTCGAGCTCGTTCAGACTGTCATCTTCGGGGTGCTCATCGGCGCCGTGTACGCGCTGATGGCCACCGGTCTCACGCTGACCTTCGGCGTGATGAAGATCGTCAACATGGCGCAGGGCGCGTTCCTGATCCTGTCGGCGTACCTGTGTTACAGCTTGTGGTCGCGCTTCGGCATCGACCCCATCCTCGCTTCGTTCATCGTCACCATTCCGCTGGCTGGGCTGGGACTGGTGCTGTACAAGCTGGTGATCGAGCGCGTTCAGCGCATCGACCACGGTTTGACCATCGTGGCCACGTTCTCGCTCGCGATCGTCGCCGAGGCGGTTATCGCCCTGATCTGGGGACCGAACCCCACCACGACCACGCCCAAGTACTTCAACCAGTCCTTGCATCTGGGCTCGTTCGTAGTGCCTCGTGCACAGCTGTACGCGTGCGTGTTCGCCCTCGGGGTCGCGGTCGTGCTGCAGCTCGTCGTCAAGCGCACCTGGCTCGGACACGCCATCACGGCAGCGTCGGAGAACCCCGAGGGCGCGCGTCTGATCGGCGTCGAACCTTCCACGGTGGGTGCCTGGATCTTCGCGATCGCGACCGCCAGCACGGCTTTCGGGGGCGCCGCCTTGAGCTTTCTGTACCAGTTCACCCCTGACACGCAGGACATCTGGATCGGCCTCACTCTGAGCGTGGTCATCCTGGGCGGGTTGGGAAGTATCCCGGGCGCGCTGGCGGCCGGCGTCCTGCTCGGCGTCGCCGAAGCCACCACGTCGACCTACGTGTCCGTCCGGTGGGCCGCGGCGGTGCCCACGCTGCTGATCCTCGTGGTGTTGCTCGTGCGCCCGCAGGGACTGTTCACCCGGGCCACTCGACAGGACGTGGGCACATGAGCCTCACCCTGGCCCGGCGCTGCTTGGTCAGCGCGGCCCTTGCCGCGCTCATCGCCTTTCCGCTGATCTCGAACAGCCTGTACTACCAGAACCTGCTCATCCTCACCTTCGTCCTCGCCATCGGGGCGAGTGGCTGGAACATCATGGGGGGTTACGCCGGTTACATCTCCCTGGGCAACAGCGCATTCATCGGTCTCGGCGCGTACACGACCGGAATCCTGGCCGCCAAGCAGCAGCTTTCTCCCTTCATCGGCTGTCTCATCGGCGGCGGGGTCTGCGCCGTGGCCGCCGCCGTGTTGAGCCTCGTCACCCGCCGGACCCGCGGCATGTACTTCGTGATCGTCACGTTCGCCACGTTGCAGCTGCTGGGCGTCGTGGCCACGACCTGGTCAGGACTCACCGGGGGAAGTCAGGGCCTGGCGCTGCCCCTGCCGACCTGGAGCTTGAGCTATCAGACCTGGCCGATCTACTTCCCGTTACTCGCCCTGCTCGTTCTCACCGTTGCCGCGTCCATCCTGGTTCGTCGCAGCAAGCTCGGCGCCGGGCTGTTCGCAATCCAGGACGACGAGGACAAGGCCGCTGGGCTCGGCCTGCGCACCGCTGTGTACAAGATGATCGCCTTCGTGCTCGGAGGCACGTTCGTCGGGATCGCGGGCGGTCTGTACGCCTACTACGTGACTTTTCTCAACGTGCCGGCGGTATTCGACATCGTGACGAGCGTGCTGATCGTCCTGTCGACCCTCTTGGGCGGACGCGGAACTATCTGGGGCCCGGTCGTGGGTGCCTTCATCGTGGAGCCGCTGGCCGACCTCACCAGCACCAATCTCGGTGGCGCCGACTCCGGGGCGATTCGGCTCCTGCTGTTCGGCGGACTGCTCGGCGCGGTCGTGCTGTTCCTGCCGCGCGGCGTGCTGCCGACGCTGACCGAGCGGTGGCGGCGGTCCGGACCGAAGCGCTCGCGACCGAGCGAAGCCGCCGGGTCACCACCCGCACCGACCGGTCGAACCAGCGCGCCGAATTCGGCGGCACTGGAACTGCAAGGCGTGTCGAAGGCTTTCGGCGGGATCCAGGCGGTGGACTCAGTGAGCCTGAGGGTGGAACCAGGTTGTATCACCGGCCTTATCGGCCCGAACGGATCGGGTAAGACGACCCTGTTCAACCTGATCGACGGGACGGTCCCCACCCGGTCCGGCCGGATCAGCGTGGGCGGGCGTCGTCTGGATCGCGACGGCCGGCCTGGACGTGCGCACGCCGGACTGGCCCGCACCTACCAGTTGCCCCGCCTGTTCCCCAGCCTGACCGTTCTGGAGAATCTGGTGCTGGCAGAACCGGCGTTGTCACCGAGGCGCCTGGTGCTCCGACGTGTGACCGAGGCCGAGCGCACCCGGGCAATGACCGTGCTCGAAGACCTCGGGTTGGCCGAATTCGCCGACACCAGCCCCGGCGAGCTGAGCTACGGCCAACGCAAGCTCGTCGAACTGGCCCAGGTGATCTGGCTCGAGCCGGTCGTGGTCCTGCTCGACGAGCCCGCCGCCGGAATCAGCCCGGCCCTGTCGCAGCGGCTGGCCGAAACAGTGCTCACCCTGCGGGGGCGCGGGGTCGGCATCCTGCTCGTCGAACACAATCTGCCCTTCCTGGCCAGTTTGTGCGAACGGGTCTACGTGATGTCCAACGGCGCGGTCATCGCCGAAGGAACGGTCGCCGAGGTGAGTGCCGAGCGCTCGGTGGTCGACGCCTACCTCGGTGACGAGATCGCTCTGGTTCCCAAGGAGATCAACGCATGATCACCATCGAAGGCCTGTGGGCCGGCTACGGCGGAATCGACATCCTGCGAGGTATGGACCTGCACGTCGAGGAAGCCGGCATCACGTGCATCGTCGGACCGAACGGAGCTGGGAAATCGACGGTGCTCAAGGCGATGAGCGGCATCCTGAAGCCTCGGCGGGGCCGCATCACGGTAGGTGGGGTTGACATCACCGGCCGCCCACCGGAGGCGATACTGCGCGAGGGTGTCGTGCAGGTTCCCCAGCGTCACGGCTTGTTCTCCCGGCTGACTGTGCGCCAGAACGTTCTGATGGGCGCCTACGTCATCCGGCGGCGGCGCAAGCACATCGAAGCACGCTACGACGAGTTGGCGACCTTGTTCCCACCGCTGGCCGAGCGACCCGACGTGGCCGCCGGAGCCCTGTCGGGCGGCCAGCGGCGAATGGTGGAGTTCGCCCGGGCCATGATGCTCGAACCACGCGTCGTCCTGCTCGACGAACCGACGCTGGGTCTCGACCCGCGCAGCCTGGCGGTCATCCGTGAAAGCACCCTCGCGATGAATCGAGGGGGTGCGACGGTGCTGATGGTCGAACAGAACGTGCGCTTCGGACTCTCACTGGCGCACGAGGCGACGGTGATGAGCGCGGGCACGGTCGCATTGGCGGGCACGGCGGAGGAGATCGGCAGCCATCCCGCCTTGATGGACCTGTTCTTCGGCGCGGCCACAACGAGCAGCGGGACCCTCTCACGACCGAGGACCGATTGATGACCCACGACCGCGGTGCCTTTCTCGATCGACTCCGATCCGGGCGCCTGACGCTCATGCTCGGGATTCGCAGTTCCCGCACGACCGAAATCGTCCGCATCGCCCGCACGACCGGGCACCACGCCATCCTGGTCGACCTGGAACACTCGACGATCCCGCTCGATGTCGCGGCCCAGATGTGCAGCACGGCGCTCGACCTGGGACTGACTCCTTTCGTTCGGATACCCGAACGGGACTACGGCACCATCGGCCGATTGCTCGACGGCGGAGCGCAGGGCATCATCGCGCCGCGGATCCAGACGCCCGCCGAGGCCCGTGACGTCAGCCGAGCCTGCCGTTTCGCACCGCGCGGGCAGCGGTCACAACTGGCAATGGTGCCGCAACTAGGCATGCGACCCACCCCCGCAGCGAAACTCAACCCCGCGCTGGACGACACGACGATCGTCCAGATCCTGCTGGAAACCCCTACCGGGATCGCCAACGCCGATGACATCGCGCGGTTGGAAGGGGTGGACATGCTCGCGATCGGGGCCAACGACCTCTCGGCGGAGCTCGGGATACCCGGCCGATACGACGATCCGCAGATCCAGCAGGCGGTAGCCGACGTCGCGCAGGCCTGCCGACGCAACGACAAGCTGTTGATGCTCGGAGGCATCGGTGACCTCGCGGTGCTGGACGAACTCATTCCGCTCGGTGTGTGCCCGTTGCACCTGACCGGCATGGACACCGACCTGCTGTTCGCCGGCGCCGCGGCCCGGACCGACAAGTTCGCGCTTCGGCGGCCACAACCCGTCTCGACAAAGGAATAGTGCGATGACCGATATTGCCCAGACCACGCCGATGCGCGCGGCCGAGACGAACACTCCTGCGACGTTCGCGGTGCCCGACGGAGCGTGTGATGCGCATTTCCACGTCTTCGAGCCGGGATTCGCCCACGTCGCGAATCCGTTGTACACGTTCCCGGATGCCAGCCTGGAGCAGTATCTGCGGATGACCGAAGTGCTCGGCATCGACCGCATGGTCATCGTCCAGCCCACCTTCTACGGCACCGACAACACCCTGTTGCTGGACGTCCTGCGCCGGGTGGGCCCGTCCGCGCGCGGCGTGGTCCGCATCGATGATGACGTCAGCGACGCCGAACTGGACCGCTTCGACGAGTACGGCGTCCGCGCGATCCGGCTCGACCTGTTCGCCCGCTCAGCGTGGCCGACCGCAGAGATCATCAGCTACGTCCACAAGATGGCCGCGCGCGCCGCCCCGCGTGGCTGGCACCTGCAGTTCTACACACCGGGAACGATCGTGCGGGACCTACTGCCGTACCTGGCCGACCTCGATCATCCCTACGTCATCGATCACATGGGTTACATGCTGGAAGCGGATGGGCTCACCGACACCGACTTCGCCCGGCTGTTGGGAGTGCTCACCCACGGCGCGTGCTGGATCAAACTCTCCGGGCCCTACCGGATCGCCAAGGCCAGGCCGCTGTCATCGGTGGAACCGATCGGACGCGCACTCGTCGCGGCCAGGCCCGACCGCCTGCTGTGGGGATCCGATTGGCCCCACCTGCCCAACGGGCAACGCGACACCGGCGAACTGCTGAACCTGCTTGGGCAGTGGGCGCCGAAACAAGCCGATCGGCAGCAGATCCTCGTGGAGTCGCCGACCGAACTGTTCTTCGCGCGATGACCGGCCGGCGTGCGCCGAACTGGCTTCGAGCTAACTGTCGCCGTCCCGGCGTACCCGGTTCCGGTCGAGCGCCCACAGCGCGATGGCCAGCGCGACCCGATCGGCAAAGACCAACGGGTCGCGGCCGGTGAGCTGAAAGATCCGAGTAAGCCGGTGGCGGACCGTGTTGACGTGCAGGTACTGATCGTCCGCCGTCCGCTGCAGGGATCCGTCGTTGCGGAGAAAGGCGCGCAGGGTTTCCACCTGCTTCGTTCCCTGCTGCTCGTCGGCCGAGATCAACGGAGTCAGGAGCTGGTCGACGAAAGGGTCCAGTCGTTCCAGGGGCTGTTGCTCCAGAAGGCCTTCCAGGCTCGTCAACGCGTCGGGGCCGACGACGACACCGCGCTTTCGCGACAGCTCGAGAGCGGCGCGGGATTCCGCGATCGCACTCGCGGTGTGAGCGAGTTCGACGGTTCGGCTGATACCGCAGGCCAGCATGAGCGTGCGCGCGGCGGCGACGGCTGAGGCGGCCGTCCCGGTGACGGCAACGGTGACGCCGGGTGCCTCACCGATCAGACCCTCGGGTAGGTGCACGGCCAACAGCGGCCCGGCTCCGGCCGGCCACGAGGACAACACGAACCGGCCGAGTTCGATGCCGACGGACTCCAGCATCGGCTGGAGCGCGAGCGGGTTCGCGAGCCGGTCGCCCACCAGGAGCAACAGCTGCCCGATGCGCTCGCGCTGCAGCGACGCTTCGACGTCGCGTTCGTGCCAGGCCAGCTCGATGACCCGGCCCAGCTGGGAAAGCAGCCGGGAGGTCGGACCCAGCCCCGGGCCGGACCAGCTCAGAGTGCTGTCGCTGTCGACCGTCGCCGTCACACTGACCTGAGCTCCGGCCGCCTGCGCGTCGTCGACCGCGATCGTGCGGCCGTCCACGGTCAGGGCGAGATGGCCGCCCAGGGAACGAGCGGCCATCGCGAGCATCTCCGCCACCGACGCCTGAGCGCGAACCCCCGCCAACAGCTCGGTCATCAACGCTTCGGCGCGACGGTTTTCCTGCTTTTCGGCCAGTGCCCGGCGCTCGGCGAGGTACTCCGCGATGGCGATGAACGGCGCACCGAGCGGGGCCTGCAGCAGTGGAAGTTCGAGACGCTCACACGCCTGGACGAGAGCCGGCGGGACTACGTCGTGAACATCGCCGACGCCGAAGCACAGCCCAGCCGCGTGCGCTGCGGCGATGGAGTCGGCGAACGCGGCACACGCTCCCGGGTCGGTCAGCGAGGCGCCGACCGTGCAGACGAGTTCACCGCCCCGTAGGTACGGCGCGGGATTGAGCAGCTCAGTCGTGTGGGCCCAGCGCACGGATCGGGTCAGCCCATGCGGATCGCCGACAACTGGTGCCAGGCGGAGGTTGGCCACGCTGAGCAGCTCGTGCAGGCTGACACCCCCACCGTCGCCGCCAGCGTTGCCGCCACCGCCACCTTCGCCGCCGCCGCCACCTTCGCCGCCGCCGCCACCTTCGTCGCCAGCGTTGCCGCCGCCGTCGCCGTCGACTTCGCCGTCGCCGTTGGCAGACGGCGCCGCCGTGCCCGCCTCGACCCCCATGGCAGCGAGTGTAGGGGCGTCTGATCGCAATTCCTGCTCGTGGGTTGTAGGAACCTACAAGATCAAGCGCGCGCATTGTGGATCCATAGCGGAATCAGAGCCAGCGTCTTGAGGTTTCCCGGCCCTCGCGGATTATCGGTATCCACAACCGGCCAGGAGGTCCTATGTCATCCCTCACGTCCGCGCCCACGGACCACAGTCTGAAGCGCGAGTTCAATCTGTGGTCATCGTTCGCGTTCGCGTTCGCCTTCATCTCCCCGATCGTGGCGCTGTACGGGATCTTCGGGCTGGCCATCACGGCAGCAGGTCCACGTTTCTGGTGGGGCTTCTTCGTGGTGTTCGCCGGGCAGCTGGTGGTGGCGTTCGTGTTCGCCACCCTGGTCTCGCGCTGGCCGATCGAGGGTTCCATCTACCAGTGGTCGCGCCGGCTGCTCGGTGGCGGCTACGGGTGGTTCGCCGGGTGGGCCTACACCTGGACGCTGGTCATCGCGATGGCGACCGTGGCGCTGGGTGCGGCCGGATTCATCGCCAACATCGCAGGAATCGACTCTCCCACCGGGACTCAGCGAGCGAGCATCGCCTTCGTCATCCTGCTCTGCGGTACCGGTCTGAACCTGATCGGCCGGCAGGCCCTGAAGATGTTCATGACGGCGAGCATCATCGCCGAGGTGATCGGCTCGCTCGGCCTGGGCACATGGCTGCTCGTGTTCCACCGCCACAATTCCCTCAGCGTGCTCATTCACGGTGCCGGAGCGAGCAACGCCAGTGGCTACTTCTCCCTGTCTGGGCCCTTCCTGGTGGCCGTGGCCTTCATCGGCTTCTCCTTCGTCGGCTTCGAGAGTGCGGGAGCCATCGCCGAAGAGGTCCACGAGCCGCGCAAGAACCTGCCCAAGGCCGTGATCTTCTCCCTGACCTTCATCGCCGTGGTCGTGATCTACGCCAGCCTGGCGATCATCCTCGCGATTCCGGACCTGTCGGCCGTGGCCAACGGCTCGGTCGCCGACCCCGTCTACTCCACGCTGACCAGTGCGCTGGGAAGCGGCATCGCCCGTCCCGTCGAGGTTCTGTTCGTCGTGGGCTTCCTGGCCAGCTTCCTCGCGCTGCAGACCTCGGCCTCACGCTTGATCTGGGCCTTCGCCCGCGACCGTGCCCTGCCCGGCTCGGCCGTGCTGGCGGGCCTGAGCCAGGGTCAGCGACTGCCGCGAGCCGCACTACTGGTCACCACCGTGCTGGGCTCGATCCTGTTCCTGCTCAGCAATCTCGCGACGAACGTGTACACGATCATGGTGAACTTCTCCTCCGGAGGCTTCTTCCTCGCGTTCCTGTTCCCGCTGATCGGCTTCCTGGTCGTGCAGTTGCGACGTAGCTGGAAGCCGGGCCCGTTCACCCTGGGCCGCGGATCTCTGGTCCTGACCGCGATCGCCACCGCATGGGTCATCTTCGAGTTCCTCAACATCGCGTGGCCGCGAAAGGTGTATCCCCAGCGCTACCTCGACTGGTCCGAGTGGATCATGATCGGCGTCCTCGGAGTCATCGGAGCGATCGTGTACGCCTCGGTGCGTCCGCGCATCATCAGCGCGGCGGTCATCGACCGGGAAGAGGAAGCCGACGAGGCCGTGGACCTGCGATCGGCCACCGCGTGACCGGCACGCCAAGCGCCGGTACCGCCGTCGTGACGGGCGCGGCGAGCGGCATCGGTGCCGCTGCCGCCGCTGAGCTCAAACGACGGGGCTGGTCGGTGGCCGGGCTCGATCTGCGCCCCGCCCCGGAGTGCGACTACACGGCGCAGGTGGACGTCGGTGATCCCGATGCGGTAGCGGCCGCGGTGGCCCAGGTGCAAGAGCGCCTCGGGCCCGTGGACTGCGCCGTCTCGGTCGCCGGGTACTACGAGATGCTGCCGGTCTCCGACATCACCGAGCAACAGTGGACGCGGATGCTGCGCGTGCACGTCGGCGGCCTGGTCAATCTCAGTCGCGCGGTGCTTACCGGGATGCTCGAGCGCGGAACCGGATCGATTGTTGCGGTCGCGAGCGAGTTGGCCGTGGGCGGCGGCAGCGAGGACGCACACTACGCCGCGGCCAAGGGCGCCATCCTGGGCGTGGTCCGGAGCCTGAGCGCGGAGGTCGCGGGCAGGGGAGTTCGCGTCAACGCGGTCGCGCCCGGACCGACGGACACGCCGTTACTGGCCGCGGATTCGCCGTGGCGGGCGCCGGATTACCTGCGCACGCTGCCGCTGGGACGCCTCGTCAGCGCCGAGGAAGTGGCCTTGTGCATAGCGTTTCTCGCCGACGAGGCCACCTTCTGTGTCGGCGAAGTCCTCAACCCCAACGCTGGAGCGGTGATCTAAGTGATCCAGGATGCGCCACTGACCGGCAAGATCGCGCTCGTCACCGGTGCCGCTCAGGGCATGGGGGCGTCACACGCCCGACGCCTGGCGGCCGACGGTGCGACAGTGGCGGTCAATGACCTCACTTCCTCGCCGGCGCTCACCGCACTCGCCGGTGAGATCGGCGGTATCGCCGCTCCGGGCGACGTGAGCGATCCAGCCGAGGTCCAGCGCCTGGTTGCCGGCGTCCAAGCCCAACTCGGACCCGTCGACGTCCTTGTCGCCAACCACGCCTACATGAGCATGGCGGCGTTCCTCGACTACGACCTGGCTGACTGGTGGAAGGTCCTCGACACGAATCTGGGCGGCACCTTCCACCTCATCCAGGCCGTGCTCCCCGGCATGCGCAGCCGCGGTGGCGGCCGGATCGTGGTGGTGGCCAGCGAGTGGGGCGTCATCGGCTGGCCGCAAGCGACGGCGTACGCGGCCTCCAAGGCCGGCCTCATCGCTCTCGTCAAGACGCTGGGACGCGAACTGGCGCCGGAGTCGATCATCGTCAACGCCGTCGCACCCGGCGTCACCGACACCCCGCAGTTGGAGGTCGACGCCCACGACGCCGGAGTGAGCCTGGCCGAGATCCATGCCCGATACGCCGCGGGCATCCCGTTGGGCCGGATCGGCGCGCCGGAGGAGATCTCCGGGGTCGTGGCGTTGTTGTCGGACTTCCGCCTCTCGGCGATGGTCGGCCAAGTCGTCCAAGCCAACGGAGGCTCGACCCGTACCCGGGCGTGAGTAAGCCCCGCCGCCATAGCTGCAGTCATGATCAGAGGGACGAGAACCCGTGACCGAGCAACACCAGCACTCCCCCGACGGAATCGTCGGTCAGATCGACGGACTGCAAGTCCCCCGGTATGCGGGCTTGACGACGTTCGCTCGGCTGCCCCGCCTGGAGGACGTCAACGCCTACGACGTCGCCGTGGTCGGACTGCCGTTCGACACCGGTGTGACCTACCGGCCAGGAGCCCGTTTCGGCCCGTCGCACATCCGGCAGGCATCGAGGCTCCTGCGGCCCTACAACCCCGCGCTGGACGCCGAACCGTTCCGTGAGGCGCAGGTCGTCGACGCCGGAGACATCGCCTGCAACCCCTTCGACATCGCGGCTGCCCTCCAGCAGATCGAGCAGGGACTCACGCCACTGATCGGCGACGGCCGCCCCTTCCTTGCCCTCGGCGGCGATCACACGGTCGCCCTGCCTGCGCTGCGAGCGATCAATGCCGTGCACGGTCCGGTCGCGCTGGTGCACTTCGACGCGCACCTGGACACCTGGGACACCTACTTCGACGCGCCGACCACCCACGGCACTCCGTTTCGCCGCGCATCGGAGGAAGGCCTGCTGCTCAAGGGGAATTCCGCCCACGTCGGCATCCGCGGGTCGCTGTACGACCGGCAGGATCTGCTCGACGACGTCGAGCTGGGATTCACGATCGTGCACTGCCGCGACATCGAACGGATCGGCGTCGCCGGGGTCCTGGAACGCGTACTCGACCGCGTGGGCACGGCGAAGGTCTACGTCTCCATCGACATCGACGTGCTGGACCCGGCCTTCGCGCCGGCGACGGGTACACCCGAAGCCGGCGGCATGACCAGTCGCGAACTGCTGGCCGTCCTGCGGGGCATGAGCGAACTACCCGTCGTCGGAGCGGATATCGTCGAGGTGTCGCCCGCGTACGACCACGCCGAGATCACCGCAGTGGCGGCGGCAAACCTGGCCTACGAACTGGTGACGATCATGGCGATGGGAAAGCGTCGATGAGCTCCCCCGCGGCGGCCCTGCCCTGGCCGGACGGAAAGACGTCGGCCGCGTCGTTCACCTTCGACATCGACGCCGAGTCCGCGGTGCTCTGGCGAACTCCGCACAACGGCACCCGCATGAGCGTGATGAGCCATCAGGCCTACGGCCCGCTTGTCGGCGTCCCGCGGCTGCTCGCCCTGTTGGACCGGCACCAGATCAGATCAACCTTCTTCGTACCCGGTTACACCGCCGAGCGGTACCCCACCGTGGTCCGCGACATCGTCGCGGCCGGGCATGAGATCGCCCACCACGGCTACCTGCACGAACAACCCACCGGCCTCACCGTGGCCGAGGAAGCCGAGGCTCTCGACCGCGGTCTGGACGCGTTGGAGCGCGTTGCCGGTATCCGTCCCGTCGGTTATCGAGCGCCGATGTGGGATCTGTCCTGGCACACTCCTGAGCTGCTGGCGGCGCGGGACTTCCTCTACGACTCCAGCCTGATGGACGCCGACCACCCCTACGAGCTGGCCCTGACCCCAGGCGCGACGAGCTCCATCGTCGAGATTCCGATCCAGTGGTCCCTGGACGACTGGGAGCAATACTGCTTCCTGCCCGACGTCTCCGGCAGTGGCCTCATCGAGACACCGGCGAAAGCCCGCGAGCTCTGGCAGGCCGAGTTCGAAGGCCTGCGAACGGTCGGTGGCTGTTGGGTGCTCACCAACCATCCGTTCCTGTCGGGGCGAACGTCGCGAGCTCACCAGCTCGACCAGCTCATGGCCCACGTAGCCGGCTGCGACGACGTCTGGCTGACGTCGCTGGAGGAAATCGCCCGTCATACGCGCCGGCTGGCGCTGACCCCACGAACGATCGAGCCGCCCGCCGGTCTGGACGCCCCCGATGCGTGATGGCGGTCCGGCCCTCCCGATTGCGGCCTGGTGAACCAGCTCATCCAGGTCGTCGGCTCGCTGCTCGTACTGGCCGGGTTCGCGTTGGCGCAGACCGGCGTGTTGGAGCAGCGATCAGCCAGATATCTCATCCTGAATCTGACCGGATCGGCGATCCTCGCCGTCCAGGCCGTCCTGTTGAGGCAGTGGGGATTCCTGCTGCTGGAGGGCGTCTGGGCCGTGGTTTCGGCGCTCAGCCTAGCCCGCGTCCGACGTTCGCGCTGACGGACGTGGGTCGCTGGATCCGTGCATCGAACTGCTGTGGCCGCCCCCGGCGGCGACTCAGTGCTCGCCCTTGATCACGAAGTACGAACCGCGGATCTCGCCGGCCAGCTTCGACTTCTGCCGGGCGAACTTGAACTGCGGTGCGAGCTCGTCGGGAATGTCCATCCCCTGTGACAGCTTGAACCCGACCGCGCGCTTACCCGCATCCGCGATCGTGTACATCACGTTGACCGACAGGCCCGACTCGTAGAAGACGTAGGCCATCCGGATGCCCTCGACTTCGAAGGACGTCGCCTCCAGGGGACGGCTCGCGAACACGATCCCGCGCTCGTCCTGCAGGACGCGATTCACCCAGTCGATCGTTGCGCTCGCCTCGTCGGCCGACTCGACCGTGAAGACGTGGTCGTACTTGTTCTTGAAATAGCGCGCTTCGTTCGCTCTCAATCCGGCGAGCGCCTCCGCTACGGGCGAGGATTCCAGCCCGGCGCTGGACACGTTCACGAAGTCGACGACTTGCCCCACGACAACCTCCCAAGTTCGATCTGTGAGACGAACCGTAGCGGGTCGCCCGCGCCTTCAGTCAGTGGCGGCTGCGGCTGTGTGCGCGGCGGCGTACTGCTCATCGCTGACCGGCTCGAGCCACGTGGTGGCCTCGCCGTCGCCGGCGGCGTCGAGAATCGCGTAGTGGCACATCATCGTCTCCGACGTCCCGCCGTGCCAGTGTTGTTCGCCGGCCGGTGTCCAGACCGCGTCTCCGGCTCGCATCCGGAACGCGCGCCCGTCGCGGGTCGCCACCAGGCCGGTGCCGTCGGTGCACCGCAACAGCTGCCCGTTGGCGTGCGAGTGCCAGTTCGTCCGCGCGCCCGGGGTGAACCGGACGAGGCCAACCACGAGCTGCGACTTACCGTCGCCGCTGAAGACGGGATCGAGGTAGACGTCGCCGGTGAAGTTCTCCGCCGGGGTCTTGACGGTGGTGGGCGTGGGCTGACGTTGCATGCTGCGGCTCCTCAGGTGGGATTTCGGGTCGGACAGGTTCCGGGTCGCACAGGCCCTCGGGCCGAGACGTGCTTTGGGGAGTATCAGAGCTCGCTGACCCTCAGCAGTGACTTCACCGCACGGCGTTCGTCCATCGCTGCGTAGGCCTCGCCGACGTGGTCGAGATCGGCTTCGAAGTCGAAAACGCGACCAGGGTTGATGCGACCGGCCATGACATCGGCGAGCAACTCGGGGATGTACTGCCGTGCCGGCGCCACGCCGCCACGGATTCCCACGTTCTTCCAGAAGATGCTCTGGTACTTGAAGTTCTCATACAGCGGAACCCCTACTGCTCCGATCATGCCTCCCGCGCGGGTGACGCCGACGGCCGTCTCGATCGACTGGTCGGTGCCGACGCACTCCAGGGCGGCGTTGACACCGATACCGTCGGTCAGTTTCACGACGGCCTGAACTGCCGCCTCCCCGCGCTCCTCCACAATGTCGGTGGCCCCGAACTCGACGGCGAGCGCCTGTCGGGCCGGATTGCGGCTGAGGACGATGATGCGTCCGGCTCCCAGCTTCTTGGCCGCGATCACTGCGCACAACCCAACCGCGCCGTCGCCCACCACGGCCACCGTGTCGCCGACCTTGACGTCGGCCATCCGCGCGGCGTGGTAGCCGGTGCACATGACATCGGACAGCGCGGTGAAGGAGGCCAGCTGCTCGTCGGTGAAATCCGAGCCGGGGACCTTCACCAATGTCGCGTCGGCGAAGGGGGCGCGAACGAGCTCACCCTGACCGCCGTCGTGCTCGCCGTCTCCGAAGGCTCCGCCGTGGCTGCAATTGGACTGGAACCCGGCGAGGCACGCTGGGCATTCGCCGTCGCTGAACGTGAACGGTGCGATGACGAAGTCGCCCTTGGTCAGATCGGTGACATCCTCGCCGACCTCTTCGACGACGCCGACGTACTCGTGCCCGATGCTGCCGATCTTGTGCGGGTTGACGCCGCGGTAGTACCAGAGGTCCGACCCGCACACACAGCCTCGAACCACCCGGACGATGGCATCGCTGGGCGCTTCGATGCGAGGTTCGGGGCGCTCGCCGAGCGTGATGTTCGCCTTGCCGTTGAAGAGTGCTGCTCTCATGTCTGCTCCCAGGTCTGTGACGGCCGCACAATCACCGTGATCGCTCCGGTGCCGAACGCGGTGTCCGTTGTGCTCATGTGACCAGTGAAGCCGACCGTGCCGGCGGTGGGGAGGGTCTGCCCGCCCAGGTAACCGCAGTACCCCCTTCGACTCGTACTCGCGATCGCGGTCCCGCGGCCATGCGCGGGCACGAACAGCTCGCCTTCGTCTTCCGGCGACATCGCGGAGAAGAGTCGATCAGCGTGCGGGCAGGGTCTGACGCTCACGCACTCGAAGGGACAGCCAATGGTCCAGCTCGACGGCCGGCATCGGGCGAGCGATGTGGAAACCCTGGGCCTGGTCGCACCCGTGCCGAGCCAGTTCGGCCAGCGCGGTGTCGTTCTCCACACCCTCGGCCACCATCCGCAGACCCAGGCTGTGGGCCAGCCCGATCGTGGACACGACAAGTGCGGCCGCGCGCGCATCGTCGGCCATCGGGAACACGAACGCCCGGTCGAGCTTCAGTTCGTCGATGGGCAGATCGCGCAGGTAGGCCAGCGAACTGTAGCCAGTGCCGAAGTCGTCCACCGAGATCTCGATGCCCTGATCGCGCAACCGATGCAGGATGCGACGGCCACGATCGCGATCATCCATCAAGGATTCTTCGGTGATCTCGAGCTTCAGCATGCAAGCGGGTAGTTGTCGGGCGGCGAGCCGCTGCGCGATGAACTCGGGAAGCTCGTCATCGACGAGTGAGCTGGCCGATACGTTCACCGCCACGGGCAGTGGACGGCCGAGGGCGGCCCAATCGGCCGCCTGGGCCACCGCAAGCGCGAGGACCCGTTCGGTGAGAGCGGGCATCATGCCGCCCTCCTCGATCAGCGGCAGGAAGCCGTCGGGATAGACCAGTCCCCGCCGGGGATGATCCCAGCGAACCAGCGCCTCGACCCCGCAGATCTCGTCCGTCCGCAGATCGAGTTTGGGCTGGAAGTGCAGGACGAACTGATCGGTGTGCAGCGCGGTCCGCAGCTCTTGCAGCGTTCGCAGGCGATCATCGCCGTTGCTCTCGTCGGCGGCGGCGTAGACGTGGCTCTTCAATCGCGCCCGCTTCGCCTTGTACATCGCGATGTCGGCCCGACGCAGCAGTCCGCTGACCTCCATGCCGTGCTCGGGGGCCAGCGCGATGCCGATGCTCACGTCCGTTGCGATCATGATGTCGTTGAGCGCGAACGGGGCGGCGAGCTCGGCGTGGATGCGAGAGGCTGCGGCTTCGGCCTGGGCCTGATCGACGTCAGTCAGCAGCAGCGCGAACTCGTCTCCGCCGAGCCGGGCCAGCAGATCGTAGTCTCGAAGCAGGGTAGCCAGACGCGCTCCGAGACCGACGAGCAGTCGATCGCCGATGTGGTGCCCGAGGCTGTCGTTGACTTCCTTGAACTTGTCGAGGTCCAGCAGCAGGAGCGCCGACCGGGGCGAGACGGCGAGTTGGCGCGCCGCCTGCGCATAGAACGCCCGCCGGTTCGCCAGTCCCGTGAGGTCATCGGTACCGGCCTGTCGACGGAGTTCGCCCAGGCGCCATTGATGACCGAACGCAAGTTGGGTGCGAACGCCGGTCAGTACGACCGTCAGTGCCGCCAGCGCGACAGCGACCATCGGCACCGCAGTGATCGTGCCGGTGATGAGAACGCCCAGGCTGAGGGCTATCGCGATTGCCGGCACGGCGAGAACGGTCGGCTGGGCGGTAGCCGGCGCCCGCTCGGCCGGGCGACGCGTCGCCCACAGTGTCGTGAGCGTCAATCCGATGGCCCAGGTGGCGTCCAGGGGGGTGCCCAGGTGATAGCTGCCGCTCGCGATGCTGCGGTCATAGATCACGTCGGCGCAGGCGAATACCGCGAAGCCCGCCATGAGGGCCATCCACGACGGCGACAACCGGAATCGTTTGAGGGCCGCGATCGCGACCACCACGAACACCAGGGCAAGGTCGAGCAACGGGAAGGACAACGAGACGAGGGTGCCGGCGATCGACTGGTCGGACACGCTGAAGGCGGGACCGAGCAGCACCGCGACCGCGGCGGCGGCGCCGAAGCCGCCGACGATGCTGTCGAGCCAGATCCCGCGCCGCGCCGCGCGCAACTCGCGACGGGCGGCCAGGACCAGCGTGGCCAGGACCGCAGGGTAGAAGGCCAGATACCCGATGTCGGCAGTCGACGGAACGTCCAGCGAGGTGTGATGGGCCTCGGCCAGGACCAGCGCTACATTGCCGAAGGCGAACGCCGTGATGCCTATGGCCAGCCAGCAGATTTCGGGGCGGCGGGCGCCCGCCCCGGGCACGGCGAGCCAGCAGACCAGCGCGGGCACGAACTGCGTGAGCACGCAGAGCCAGCCGTCCACGAACGGCTCGAACGCCGAGCCGTGAACGGTGAGCAGGCAGGTATATGTGGCGACGAGCAGCCACATCAGCGACTGGGCACACCTGCGAGAGCGTGTGAACTGCATGAGCTGTCCGATCCGTAGCTGACAGGAGCCTCATCGGCAGCTGAGGTGTCCGCCTGAGGGAGGGATCGTCCCTCAGACCGGTTCGAGGGTGAAACGTCCCTGCGCATCCTCGAAGAACACCAGCACAGCGTAGTCGTCGCCACTGATGGAACCGTGGCACACGCTCACGACGTTCTGGGCCACTTTCGGAGTGGGCGGGCAGTCCATGCGGGACACGCTCCCGCCGTCCTGCGCGATTCGATCGCGCACCGCGGTGGCCAACGCGCTTGCGCTCAACGCCCCGCTCGGTACGGCGTTCAATTGGCCGGTGAGCGGGACGAGGGCACCCTGCCCCGACGACGATGCTCTGGACGGCACGGTGGCGAGCACGACCACCCCGATGACCAGCACGCCGATCAAGGCCACGATCGACACGATCAACCCGGCGATGGCCAGTCCTCGACCACGTGGCTGCGGCGCGACCGGCATGCCGACCGGCCCCATGTTCGGATACACCGGTTGGTACTCGGGATACACGCGCGGCTCCACTTCGGCGTGCCAGCGAGGTCCTGCCGGCGGGTTTTCCAGACGATTCGGCCGGCGCCGCGCAAACCTGAGGATTCCGGAGAAGGCGTTGCCGAGTCCGGACGCGGGCACAGCTAGCGAGCGAGGCGCAGTGAACGTGCGACACGCCGCTACGACATGTAGTTACCAACATCGTCAGTACCACTAGATATGGTGTGCTCGCAGCTGGTTCGCCCGTCATCCAGGCGGGTCGAGGCAACAGGGAATCCGGTGCGAATCCGGGACTGCCCCGCAGCGGTGAGTGGGAACGACAGCCGTCAACACAAGCACTGGGCACACAGCCTGGGAAGCGACGGCCAGTAGGTGGCGGGTACTCGGGGATTCGAACCCCGAGCGGCCGGCCGCGCCCACGAGTCCGAAGACCTGCCAGCGCACCGCGCACACCCGTGCGCGGTGGTCTGATGCCTCGTGGGACGGCAGACGGCAGGTCGGGCGCCATCGGGTGTGCCGGCTCCGTCGCCCCTCGCGCCGGCCTCCGACCGTTCGGACCCAGCTCGCGAGGAGAGAGCCATGACGGTCACCATCGACATTCCCACGCCGGAATCCCCGGCGCCCCGAAAGACGATGCAGGTACGCAAGCGAAACGGCGACAGCGAGGCGGTCGACGTCAACAAGATCGTTCGTGCGGTCGAGCGCTGGGCCGGCGACCTGGACGAGGTCGATCCGCTGCGCGTCGCCACCAAGACGATCAGCGGTCTCTACGACGGCGCGACCACCGCAGAACTTGACCGCCTGTCGATCCAGACCTCGGCCGAGATGATCACCGAGGAGCCGCAGTACTCCCGGCTTGCGGCCCGGCTGCTGGCCAGCTACGTCGAGAAGGAGGTCCGCGGCCAGGGCATCGCCTCGTTCAGCCAGGCGATCGGCCTCGGGCACGCTGAGGGCCTGATCGGCGAGGAGACCGCGCGCTTCGTCAAGGACAACGCCCGCAAGCTCGACTTCGCCATCGACGAGGACGCCGATCGCCGCTTCGAGTACTTCGGCCTGCGCACCGTCTACGACCGCTACCTGCTGCGGCATCCCAAGGATCGCCTGGTCATCGAGACCCCGCAGTACTTCCTGCTCCGCGTCGCCTGCGGGTTGTCCCGCACCACGACCGAGGCGATCGATTTCTACCGACTGATGTCCTCGCTCGCCTATTTGCCCAGCAGCCCGACGCTGTTCAACTCGGGTACGGGGCACACCCAGATGTCCTCCTGCTACCTCGTCGACTCGCCCAAGGACGAGCTCGACTCGATCTATTCGCGCTACCAGCAGGTCGCGCGCCTGTCGAAGTTCGCCGGCGGCATCGGGATCTCCTTCTCCCGCGTCCGCTCGCGCGGCGCCCTGATCCGGGGGACGAACGGCCAGTCGAACGGGATCGTCCCGTTCCTGCGCACGCTGGACTCCTCCGTCGCGGCCGTGAATCAGGGTGGCCGGCGCAAGGGCGCCGCGTGCGTCTACCTCGACACCTGGCACCCCGACGTCGAGGAGTTCCTGGAACTGCGGGACAACACCGGTGAGGACGCCCGGCGCGCCCACAACCTCAATCTCGCCAACTGGGTGCCGGACGAGTTCATGCGGCGCGTCGAGGCCGACGAGCCGTGGTCGCTGATCGACCCGGACCAGGTCCCCGAACTGGCCGATCTATGGGGCGACGCCTTCGACGCGGCCTACCGTTCGGCCGAGGCCGAGGGGCGTTTCGTCCGGCAGGTGAGGGCTCGTGACCTCTACGGCAAGATGATGCGCACCCTGGCCCAGACCGGCAACGGGTGGATGGTGTTCAAGGACGCGTCCAATCGCCTGTCGAATCAGACCGCGCTGGCCCACAACGTCGTGCATCTGTCCAACCTGTGCACCGAGATCATCGAGGTCACCAACGATGGCGAGACCGCTGTCTGCAACCTCGGCTCGGTCAACCTGGCGCGCCATCTCACGCCCGCGGCCGACGGCGTGGACTGGGACAAGCTCCGCCAGACCGTGCGGACCGCCGTGCCGTTCCTGGACCGGGTCATCGACATCAACTACTACCCGTCCGAGCAGGCCGCGGCGTCCAACCCGCGCTGGCGTCCAGTCGGCCTGGGTGTCATGGGGCTGCAGGATGTGTTCTTCGCGTTGCGGCTGCCCTTCGACTCCCCCGCCGCGCTGGAACTGTCGACCCGGATCGCGGAGGAGATCTACCTGACCGCACTGGAGACCTCGGCCGAGCTCGCCGAGCAGTTCGGACCACACCCTGCCTACGCCGAGACGCGTGCCGCCGGCGGACAGCTGCAGCCGGACCTCTGGGGCGTCACGCCGACCCAGACCGGGCGTTGGACCGCGCTGCGAGAGCGGGTTGCGGCGAGCGGGCTGCGCAACTCCCTGCTGATCGCGATCGCGCCCACCGCGACGATCGCCTCCATCGCCGGGTGTTACGAGTGCATCGAACCGCAGGTGTCGAACCTGTTCAAGCGCGAAACCCTCAGTGGGGAATTCCTGCAGATCAACGCCGCCCTGGTTCGTGATCTGAAAGCTCATGGACTGTGGACGGCTGAGGTCCGGGACGCGATCAAGCGGGCCGAAGGATCGGTCCAGGATCTCCTGGCGTTACCGGCGGAGGCCCGAACGTTGTTCCGCACCGCGTGGGAGCTGCCGCAACGGGCTTTAATCGATATCGCCGCGGCGCGGGCGCCTTACATCGACCAGTCGCAGTCGCTGAACCTGTTCATGGCCGCCCCGTCGATCGGCAAGCTGTCGTCGATGTACCTGCACGCCTGGAAGAGCGGTTTGAAGACGACGTACTACCTTCGGTCGCGCCCAGCGACCCGCATCCAGCAAGCGACCGTCGCCCCCACGCCCCGGGCGGGTGCGGCAGCGAACCAGTCCGCCACCGTCTCCGACGAACAAGCGCTCGCATGCTCCCTGGAGAACCCCGAGAACTGCGAGGCCTGCCAGTGACGGCACCATCGCCATCAGGGGATTCCCGCTTGCCGCAGACGATGCTGCTCGATCCGGGCATGGATCTGACCCTGCGGCCGATGCGGTACCCGCACTTCTACGACCGGTTCCGCGACGCGATCAAGAACACCTGGACCGTCGAGGAGGTCGATCTGCATTCGGACCTCAAGGATCTGGCGCGGCTCTCGCCCGCAGAGCAACACCTGGTCAGCCGGCTGGTCGCGTTCTTCGCCACCGGCGACACGATCGTCTCCAACAACCTGGTGCTGAACCTCTACCAGCACGTCAACTCCCCCGAAGGTCGGCTGTACCTGTCTCGGCAGCTGTTCGAGGAAGCCGTGCACGTCCAGTTCTATCTGACCCTGCTCGACACCTACGTTCCCGATCACACTGAACGGTTCGAGGCGTTCGCGGCGGTGGAGAACATCCCCTCGATCCGTCGCAAGGCCGAGTTCTGCTACAAGTGGATCGATTCCATCAACCAGCTGCACCGGTTGACGAATGCCCCGGAACGTAGGGCTTTTCTGCTCAATCTCATCTGCTTCGCGGCGTGCATCGAGGGCCTGTTCTTCTACGGTGCGTTCGCCTACGTCTACTTCCTGCGTTCCCGCGGATTGCTCAACGGGCTCGCGTCGGGAACGAACTGGGTCTTCCGCGACGAGTCGATGCACATGGCCTTCGCCTTCGATGTGGTCGACACCGTCCGCGCGGAGGAACCCGACCTGTTCGACGAAGACCTCACCCAGCAGGTGACGGACATGATCGCGGAGGCGGTCGAGTGCGAGGTGGCCTTCGCCGAAGACCTGCTCGAGCAGGGAGTGTCCGGGATGTCACTGCTGGACATGCGCGAATACCTGCAGCACGTGGCCGATCGGCGACTGTCCCAGTTGGGCATCGATCCGCTCTACGGCTCGAAGAACCCGTTCGCGTTCATGGAGTTGCAGGACGTGCAGGAGTTGTCGAACTTCTTCGAACGCAAGGTCTCGTCGTACCAGGTCGGGGTCAGCGGCACGGTCGGGTTCGACGACGAGTTCTGATCGGCGACGCTGTCCTACCGAGCAGCCGCGATCAGCACCGCACACCCGGAGTGTTGTACATAGGCGGCGCGGGCCGCACCAGTGCTCAACTGGTGGGCCTGCGTCGCCGCGGTCAAGCGCTCGAAGTTCAGCACGGTCCCGTCCGCGGCATTGCGAAGCGTCACCGGGCAAGTGCTTCCGGTCAGAGCCGACGCGGTCACCGTGATCATGCCCGTGACCGCGAAGGCGTCGGTGTCGCCCCGGCTGTTTGCCACGGTGGCCGGAAGCGGGAGCGAGCCGGGCCCGGCCAGTGGGGCGAGCTGGCAGCCGGATTCGTTCTTCAGCAAGGTCAGGGCACCGGTCTGCGCGACCTGGAAAGTCGCCGGATCGTAGATTCCCGCGGCGAGCTGGATCGTTGTGCCGCTTGCCGATCGGATCGCGACCGCGCACCCGGGGTCGCCGTCGACCGAGGCGGCGTCCTGAATCTTCAGTCTCCACGGCGAGGCAGCCGAGTACTGGCGATCGACGATGTTCGGTGTCGTGCCGACATGGCCGTGTCCGCCCGAGCCCGACGTGCCCTGCAGCAGCACGATCGTGGTGAGGAGCCCGGCAGCGGCAAGGACGCTGACACCGGCGAGCGTCGTGCGGCGACCGATCCAGCGGTCCCGCCCGGCTGACCTCGCACGCCCTGTGGCCGGATCAGAGCGGACTGGCGGCCCCGGCGGCGGATCAGCAGTCGGTGCGCCTTGGCGCTTGGCCAACGCAATGTCACCGTCGCCGGCCACCTTGCGCTGTGGGATCTGCTTTCCCTCAGCGCGCAGACGACGGTCGATGTAGGCGTAGAGGTCTGAGAAGTCGACGTAGCCGTCGTGGTCACGGTCGACGGCAGCGCCGACCAGACCCTCAACCAGATGCTGGGTGAAATGGCTCGTCCCGTCCGCCTCGGTTGCGTCGTTGGCCAACTGCGTGCCGCGACAGCTCGTCAGGACGTAGCGGCCAGGTCCGGCGACCGCATCGCTGAACTCGCCACCCCGGAAGGCACCGGCATAGCAACAGTCGAGGACGACCACCAGCGTCCGGGCCCGCGACGCCTCCGCGAACTCGTTGATCCTGGTGCTACTGACCGCGGTGGCGAGCAGGTCAGCGCTGTCGGTGTCCTGCATACATAGATGCAGCCGGCCGAGCTGGTCGAGCTTTCCGTGGCCGCTGAAATAGAGCAGCAGGACGTCCTCGCGCTGCGCCGATCCGAAGAACGTCCCGATCGCGCGAAGCGCTCTGCTGGAGGTGGTCTCACTCAGCAGGGTGACGTTGATTTCGTCGAAGAGGCCCGTTTCCTGGTCGGTCAGCGCGCGGCGGAGCGCGGCGAGGTCATTCGGCGGTCCCTTCAGCGGCTGAAGATTGTGCTCGTCGGCGGGATAGGTGGCATTGCCGATCAGGAGCGCTCGGTACTTGGCGGCCACTGTGGCCCTCCCACGCGTCGCGCGGCTGCTTCGGCGATGCTGCGAACGCTGTCCACATCGATGGCGCTACCGGTCAGGGTCACGAAATGCGTCTGGCCGTCCTCGTCCCAGCGGACGTCGACGCGGCGGTCGCGGTCTCGGGCGAGCCAGGCCCGGAACATCTCGAAGGTCGTCGTGAAGGCCCCCGCGCTGCCGAGCGCGACGATGACCTCGGTGATGGTCCCCTTGGCCCCAGCCCGGACGTGGTGCCGCTGCCGGATCTCGGCCACATGCTCAAGATCGGAGACGAGCACCGCGACCTGGTCGCGCCACCGGTCGTCATCGGCGGAGTACGCGTCACTGCGCGGCTCGATAACCAGCTCGAACGGACCCGCTGTGCTGTGCTGGAGCATCACCGACACCTCCGCTACTACCGGACGGACGATACGCCGCGAGCGCGGCGGCCGGGATAGTGCTGCGGCACACCGTGGTGCCCAGCACGACCAAGGCTGCTCTTTCGTCGTATACAGGTGCCAAGAGTCCAAAGCGGTTGATTGTCGGCAGGTCGCGTACGGTCGAATCATGTTCGCACTGCGGATCGGGAGACGTGATCGATGAACGCCGAGGCGACGCAGGAGACCGGTTTCACCCATCGGCAGATCCTGGTCATCATGTCCGGCCTGATGATGGGCATGTTCCTGGCCTCGCTGGACCAGACGATCGTGTCCACCGCCCTGCCGACGATCGTCGGTGACTTTCACCGGACGGATCTGCTGTCGTGGGTGATCACGTCCTACCTCTTGGCCAGCACGGCCTCGACCCCGCTGTGGGGCAAGGCTGGTGACCTCTACGGGCGCAAGCGCGTTTTCCAGCTGGCGATCGTGGTCTTCCTGCTCGGATCCATGCTGTGCGGCGCCTCGCAGAACATGTTCGAGCTGATCGCGTTCCGCGGCGTGCAGGGAATCGGGGGCGGCGGCCTGATCTCGCTGGTCTTCGCCATCATCGGCGACGTCATCCCACCCCGCGAGCGTGGTCGGTACCAGGGTTACTTCGGCGCGGTCTTCGGCGTCTCCAGCGTCGTCGGCCCGCTGGCCGGTGGATTCGCGGTGGACAATCTGAGCTGGCACTACATCTTCTACATCAATCTGCCACTGGGTATCGCAGCGCTCATCGTGACCAACCGCGTGTTGCACCTGCCCAAGCGGACCCGCGAGGTCAACATCGACTGGTGGGGTGCGCTGCTGCTGGTCGCCGGTGTGTCGGCGATCCTGCTCGCCACCCAGTCCGGAGGCACGGACTACCCGTGGGGATCGTGGCAGATCATCGGCCTGTTCATCCTCGGGGCAATCCTGCTGGCGGGCTTCGGCGTGCGTGAACATCTGGCCAGGGAACCGATCCTGCCGCTGGAGCTGTTCCGGCTGCAGATCTTCACCGTCTCCAACACGATCGCCTTCATCAGTGGTGTCGCGATGTTCGGAGCGTTGGCCTTCCTACCGCAGTACATGCAACTCGTCCACGGGGTCTCGGCGACGGTGTCGGGGTTGTTGCTGCTGCCCTTGCTGATCGGCCTGCTGGTGATGAGCATCGGCTCCGGGCGGTACATCTCGAGGACGGGCCGCTACCGGTGGTTCCCGCTGGCGGGCACCGTGCTCGTCACGCTCGGACTCTGGTTGCTGACCCACATCGGGGCCCACACCTCACTGGCCGTCGTGGGCCTGTACATCCTGGTGTTCGGGGCCGGTCTGGGCCTGTTCATCCAGGTCCTGACCCTCGTCGTCCAGAATGCCGTCCCCATGAGGCAGATGGGTGTGGCCACCTCATCGGTGACGTTCTTCCGGTCGATGGGCGGCGCGATCGGCGCCTCCGCCCTGGGCGCTGTTCTGACCGCGCGCATCGCTTATGAGTTCCCGCACTATCTGCCGGCCGCGACCCTGGCCAGTGGGGGCGACAAGGTGTCGCAACTCGTCCAGAGTCCCGCCATCCTGAACGCGCTCAAGCGCAGCAACCCGGCTTTGCACGAGGGCATCATCCAGGCCTACTCACACGCCATCGACCGAGTTTTCCTCGTCGGCACAATAGTGTCCGCGTTCAGCATCATCGCGGCGCTGTTCATCAAACAGGTCCAACTGCGCGGCGGCGCCGGGTCAGCACCTGCACCGACCGAACCCGTCGTGGCGGCCGCCCCAGGAGGTGGGCACTGATGCCCGGAGTCACCATCACCGCCAACTACGGCGCCGGCGGCAGCTACATCGCGCCGGCCGTGGCCCGCGCGCTGAGCGTGCCGATGCTCGACCGCGCCATCAGCACCGAGGTCGCGGCAGCCCTGCACGTATCGGTCCAGGAAGCCGAGGGTGGCCAGCTGAAACGGTCCCTGGTCGATCGGTTCCTCGGCGTGCTCGCACCGCTGTCCGGCGGCGTGCTCGGCGCGGGTACCGACGCCGCTCCACCGGAGAATGCCTTTCCCGCGCCGGAGGATTCCGATCTGTTCCGCGAGCAGGCCGAAGTGATCATGCGGTCGGCCCTCGCCTCGGGTGCCGTCATCCACGGCCGGGCCGGAGCGGCCGCCTTCCAGCGCGAACCCGGCGTGCTGCACGTTTACCTCGGCGGCGCCACGCAGGCCCGCATCGTCCAGGGCGCCGCTATCGAACACGTCTCCCTAGAACAGGCCCGTAAGGCACGGGCCGAGGTGGACCGAGCCCGCGCGCACTACGTCCGCCGGCTGTACAACATCAGCATCGACGACCCGTCGCTGTATGACCTTCAGCTGGACAGCACCCGTCTCCCGCTCGACACCTGCGTCGAACTGATCACGCTCGCGTACCGGTCCCTGCGCCCGGACCGCGCCCGATCAGATCGCGGCGCTGAATGACCTGAGGGACCACGAACGCCGAAGGCCATGATGTCGGGGCGGCGGCAGGCATCACGCTCGGGGTCAGCGCGCCTTGGCGGCCAACCGATGGCGGTGCAGGATCGGCTCGGTGTAGCCAGAGGGCTGCGCCGCCCCGTCGAGCAGCAGTTCGGACGCGGCGAGAAATGCTTCGCCGTCGAAGGATGGCGCCATCGGACGGTAGTCGGGATCGTCGGAGTTCTGCTCGTCCACCAGCACGGCCATGCGGCGAAGGCTCTCGTGCACCTGCTCGGCGGTGATCACGCCGTGGTGCAGCCAATTCGAGACGTGCTGGGAGGAGATCCGGCAGGTGGCGCGGTCCTCCATCAAGGGCGTCCCGGCGAGGTCGGGAACCTTCGAGCAACCGACACCGGCATCGATCCAACGCACGACGTAGCCGAGGGTCGCCTGGACGTTGTTGTCCAGCTCGGCGCGGCGCTCGTCCTCGCTCCACGAACGAGGATCGGCCAGCGGCAGCACGAGTAGATCGTTCAACGTCCCACGGCGACCGGCGGCAAGGAGTTCGCGCTGCCGCTGCTTGACGTCGACGGCGTGGTAATGCAGCGCATGCAGCGTCGCGGCGGTCGGTGACGGCACCCAAGCGGTGTTTGCTCCGGCCCGGGGCTGGGCAATCTTGTCCTTGAGCATTGCGGCGAGGTTGTCGGGGGCGGCCCACATTCCTTTGCCGATCTGGGCGCGTCCCATGAGACCGCAGGCCAGCCCGACGTCCACGTTCGCGTCCTCGTAGGCTGCCAGCCAACTCGCCCGTTTCATATCGTTCTTGCGGACCACCGGACCGGCGAGCATGGCGGTGTGGATCTCGTCGCCGGTTCGATCGAGGAATCCCGTGTTGATGAAGGCGATTCGCTCACGGGCCGCATGGATGCACGCGGCCAGGTTGAGCGTCGTGCGGCGCTCCTCGTCCATGATGCCGACCTTGATCGTGTTGCGGGCAAGCCCGAGCGTGTCCTCGACGAGGCCGAACAGGTCGACGGTGAGAGCGACCTCGTCGGGCCCGTGCTGCTTGGGCTTGACGACGTACATGGCACCGGTGCGCGAGTTGGGCCGCGCGGTGTTGCCCCGGATGTCGTGGCAGCTCCCCAGCCCGGTGACGAAGGCGTCGACGATACCTTCGGCCACGGGTGCGCCCGTGGCGTCCAGAACGGCGTCGGTGGTCATCAGGTGACCCACCTGCCGGACGAACATCAACGCCCGCCCGGGCAGCGTCACGCTCTGGCCCCGGAGCGTGGTGTACGAACGGTCCGCGTTCAGCCCGCGCGTGAACGTCCGGCCGTTCTTGCTGACTTCCGCCGTCAGCCGTCCCTGCATAAGCAGGAGCCAGTTGCGGTACCCGGCGACCTTGTCGGTCGCGTCGACCGCGGCGACCGAGTCCTCGAGATCCATGATCGAGGTGAGCGCCGCTTCGAGCACGATGTCCTTGACTCCGGCCGGGTCCGTGCCGCCCACCTGATCAGCGCGGTCGATGGTGATCTCCACGTGCAATTGATGGTGCACCAGCACGATCGCATCGGGCGCCTGAGGTTCGCCTCGGTAACCGACGATCTGGCCGGGCTCGGCCAACCGAACCTGCCCATCGGCGGTGCGGCAGAGCAAGCCCTCCTCGTCGATCGAGTAACCGATCACCTGCCGGTGGGTGGCGTTCGTCAGCGGCGCCACCTGATCGAGAAAGGCGCGAGCGCGGGTGATCACCTGTTCGCCGCGAAGCGGGTTGTACTGGCGCCCCGGAGCCAGTTCGCCGGACTGGTCGATGACGTCGCTGCCGTAGAAGGCGTCGTACAACGATCCCCAGCGGGCGTTCGCAGCGTTGGCAGCAAAGCGGGCGTTGAGGATCGGCACGACCAGCTGCGGTCCGCACTGATCGCTGATCTCGACATCGACGCCCGTGGTCGAGACGCTGAATTGCTCAGGCTCATCGACGAGATAACCGATGCCGCGAAGGAAACCCTGGTATCCCTGGAGATCCGAGACGGGACCTGGCGCGTTGCGGTGATAGGCATCGATGGCCGTCTGCAGTTCTTCACGGCGGTCGAGCAGCGCGCGCTGACGAGGGCCCAGCTCGGCGACCGCCTGTTGAACTCCGGCCCAGAAGTCTGCGCTGGCCACGCCGGAGGCCGGCAACGCCTCGTCCTCGACGAAGCGATGCAACACCTGCGACACCGACAGGTCGCCAACGCTCACGTAGTCCGACACCTCGGGCACCACCCTCACAAATTCCGTATCGTGGAATACGTCTTCTATATATCGGAAACATATGACACCATCGTCGGCGTGGTCAATCCCCCCAGCTCCCCTACCGCCGAACGCGCCGGCGTTCAATCGCTGCATCGCGCACTCGACGTCATCGAGGCCGTCGAGCAGCGCGGCGGGCACCTGCCGATCGCCGAAATCGCGGCCGCCGCGGGGCTTCCGCTGCCGACGACCCATCGACTGCTGCACACGCTGGTCGAGCGCGGGTGGATGCGGCAGCTGCCCAACCGCCGCTACGCCCTGGGTTTCCGGCTCACACCCCTGGGGGCATCCGCGGCACGGCTCGCCGCCACTGGCGCAACCCCCTTGCTCGCCGATCTCGTGTCCTCCACGGGCGAGAGCGCGAACGTGGCCGTGCTCTCCGGCGACCGCGCCGAGTACGTGGCCCAGGTGCCGTCGGCTCACTCGATGCGAACCTTCACCGAGGTCGGTCGCCGGGTCGAGCTGCACTGCACGGGCGTGGGCAAGGCCATGCTCGCCCAGCTCAGCGACACCGAGCTGACCGCGCTGGTGCGCCGGGGCGGGCTGGCCGGCTACACCGACCACACCCTCACGACCGAGCGCGACCTGCTGGACGACCTGGCGCACACACGCTCGCGGGGTTACGCCCTCGATGAGCAGGAACAGGAACTCGGCGTGCGGTGCGTCGCCGTGGTCGTACCGGACAGCGGCCCGGCGTGGACCGCCCTCTCGGTGTCCGGACCGGTAACCCGAATGACCGACGCCTTGATCGCCGATGCCGTGCCGAGGCTGCACGCGGCCGGGCGAAAACTGCGGGCAGCGACCATTCACGACGGTGAAGCCCATAGCTGATGAGCACTGCCAGGGTTCGTCCGAGTGCACGACATCCCAATAGCGCTCAGCGATCCGCTCCGGAGCGAACGGCCCGGTCAGTCGGCCGCGGCGGTGAGGTGGGCGCTGATGGCGTCGAACATCTGCAGGGTTGCCCTGCCCTTCTCGTCGTCGATCGGGGCCGCCCAGCTGGAAACCTTCACCCCGACCGTGCCCGTGGCCCGGTTGATGTAAACCATTTGCCCGTGAATTCCCAGACAGAGGGCGACGTCGCGGTTGGCGCTGGGAAACCAGAAATTGCTGCGGTACATGCCGCCGGGCATATCGTTGTCGTCGGGGCTCGCGGCGAACGCAGCGGCGGAGTCGGAGCCGCCGGTGAAGATGTCGCTCACCCACTCGGCCGGCACAACACGCTCGCCGGTCAGAGACATTCCGTCTCCGAGGATCATCGCCCCAAACCGTGCCAGGTCGCCCAGCGTGGCGCAGATCCCGCCGTCGAACATGCCGGTGCCGTCTGAGTCGACGCACAGGTAGGCGTCGTAACGCGCCCCGAGCCGTGACCAGACAAGGTCCGACAGGAGCTGATGGAAACGCTGGCCCGCTGCCGCTTCACAAACCCAGCCGAGGACGTCCGTCTCGCAGCTGCGGTATAGGAACGCACCCCCGTGCGGGCGGTTCTGTTTCAGGGTCGGCAGAAACTCCTTCATCGTGCGGGGGGATCCCTCGCCGCGCGGGGGTGCCCAGCCAACTGCGGCATCCAACCGGGCTACCTCGGAGTCGGGATCGAGGTATCGCTCGGAAAACTCGATCCCGCTGCGCATGTCGAGCAGATGTCGCACGCGAGCACCGGCGTATCCGCTGTCGCGCAGTTCGGGGACGTAGGAGGTCACCTGTGCCTCCGGGTCGATCAACCGTTGCCCTACCAGCGAGCCGGCCACGGTCGACACGAGCGACTTGCTCACCGACATCAGCAGGTGCCTCGTCCCCGGCTCCATCCCACCGAAGTACTGCTCGGTGACGACGTCGTTTCCGTACACGACCATCCAGGCGTCGGTGTTGGTCGCGGCGACGATCTCTGCCGCGGTGGACGATGACCCGCCCGCCAACGGAACTCTCAGCGCACCGAGGGCAACGGGGCGAGACCGCAGCTCGACACCTGCGGCCGGACCTCGGCGGACGTCGACCGTGGGGAACACATCGGCCATGTGTTGAAACGACCAGCCCAGCACATCGGGGTCCAACCAGTTCGCGGCGGTTATCGGTCGTGGCGGTCGGCCAGGGCTGCGCGCGGGCAACGTGGGCGGCAGGGACATGTCGAGCTCCTCGGTGGGATCGGGTGCGTCGGCGGTTGTCTTGCCGGGTCCGCTCACTCGGTCCTGGCCGATCGGTGCCGGCCAGGGATCACGCGCCACAGTCGCCCGACGAGGATCGTGGCCGTCAGCCACAGCACCCAGGCCAGCGGTGTCCAGGCACCGCCGCGCCAATCGCCGTGCCCGTCGGTGAAGTGATACGTGACCTCGCTCTGCAGGTACGCGATGCCGCTCCACGCATAGGATCCGGACGCGTGCGGGTTCGCGGCCGTGATGCCACGGGCGAAAGCGTTGGCCGCCTCGCCGAGCAGCGACGTCCCGATCAGCTGAGCGGTCAGCAGGAACAGCGCGGCGCTGTAGTAAGCGGGCCGAGGGGCGATCCCGAATTGAGCCGTGCGGTACTCCTCCGCCAGTTCGCGGCTGTTGCCGAGTCCCCGAAGGGCAGCCGTCGTACCGACGTCGGTCGCTGCGGTGAGCAGGTTCTGCCGGACTTCGTGCCGATGGGCGATCCGGGATCTGCGTGGCAGGTCGTAGAGGCGTTGATCGAGCGTCCAGACGAGTCGTTCGATGCGCAGGCGGTCTATCCAGCTGATAGCCAAGGACCGAGCAGTGTCCATGTCACACTCCTTTACCGGGTCGGGTCGGCAGTGGTTGCTCCAGTACGCCCGAGACGACGTCCACGAGGTCAAGCCAACTGCCCGTTGCTTCAATCAGCGCGTCGTAGCCGGTCGGCGTGACGCGGTAATACTTGCGCGCCGGTCCCGCATCCGACGCCACCAGTCTGGAGATCAGCCATCGTTCCCGCTCCAGCCGGGCCAGCGCGGGATAGACGGTGCCTTCGAGCACACTGTCGAGCCCGTGGGCGTGCAGCCGCTGCACCACCTCGTAGCCGTAGGACTCGCGTTCGGCCAGAAGGCGGAGCAGCAGCAGCGTCAGAACACCTTTGAGCAATTGCGGGTCATGGCGGGAAGGCACGTTACAAGGTTATGCTTGGTACTGTAGATAGTCAAGTAGTCTGATCGCTAAGCCCTTCGGCGACGAATGCCCCGGCGTGCGTGCCGACACAGTGGTTGACCCCGTCAGCGAATCCGCTCAGGATGACGTGCGTGGTGACGCAGGTGGTGGAGGCGGACTATCTCGTCGTCGGCGCCGGTGCGGCGGGCATGGCCTTCACCGACGCCCTGATCACCAATGCGGACGTCAGCGTCGCTGTCGTGGACCGGCGCCACAGCGTGGGTGGTCACTGGCTGACCGCCTATCCCTTCGTGCGCCTGCACCAGGCGTCGGCGTTCTACGGCGTGGCCTCCACTCTGCTCGGAGCCGGCAGGGTCCAGGACGACGGCCCGGAGGCGGGGCTGCAGGAGCGCGCCACAGCACCCGAGATCTGCGCGTACTACGCACGAGTGCTGACGACGCGCATGCTTGCCTCTGGAAAGGTGCGCTTCTTCCCGAACTGCGAATACACCGGTGATCGGCAGTTCGTCTCACGCGTGTCGGGCCGACGGTATGAGGTCGAAGGTCGCTGCCGACTCGTCGATGCCCATTACCTCTCGCCGCACACACCGGCCGACACTCCCCCGCCGTTCGGAGTGGGCGAAGGCGGACATGTCGTCGCCGTCAACGAACTGATCAACCTCGGCGAGGCGCCATCGCTGTACGTGGTCGTCGGTGCGGGCAAGACCGCCACGGACGCGTGCATCTGGCTGCTGTCCAACGGGGTTGACCCGGATTCCATCTGCTGGGTGCGGCCGCGGGACCCATGGATGCTCAACCGTGCCGTCGTACAGCCCGATCCGGCCATCTTCATGGGAATGGCCGCAGACATCTTTGCTGCCGCCGCCCGGGCATCATCTGCCGACGACTTGTTCCTGCGCCTGGAAGCGGACGGGGTGATGATCCGCATCGACAGGTCGGTCACTCCCACTATGGCCAAGACCCCCACGCTTGCCACCTGGGAACTCGACCTGTTGCGCAGCATCACGAACGTGGTCCGGCTGGGGCACATTCGTTGGGTCGAGCCAGGAAGGTTGCTGTTCGACCACGGCACGATCGACCTTCCACCGGGCGCGCTCGTCGTGCATTGCGCCGCATCGGGGCTTCGCCGGCGACCTCTCGTGCCGATCTGGCGCAGCGACATGATCACCTTGCAGCTCATCAGGGCCGGCTTCCCGTGCTTCGCGGCCGCGCTCGCCGGCTACGTCGAGGCAACCCGTGACGAGGACGTCGAGAAGAATCGGTTGTGCCCGCCATCGCCGTACTCGAACTCGGCGCGATCGTGGGCCCGGATGCAGCTGCTCGGCGCCAGGGCAGCGATGGCATTCGCGACCGAGGCCGACATCAAGGCCTGGGCTGACCAGGTGCCACTCAACCCGGCCCGCATCGCCGCGGACACGGTGGTTACCCCCGGCCTGACCGGCGCGCTGGATCGCTATCGCCACAACCTCACGCCAGGGTTGGTGCGCCTGGCTCAACTCGCAGGCGAGCCAGCCACGGATCGACCGCCGGGGACCTGTGCCTAGGACACGGGGCGAACCCGCTCCGTATCGAGAACGCGCGGGTCGAGAACGCGTTGGTCAGGAACGCGCGGGTCAGGAACACGCGGGTCAGGAGCGCGCGGGTCGAGAACGCGCGGGTCGAGAGGCGGTGACCGTCAGGTAGGCAACCGAGATGACGATCAGCAGGGCCAGGGCGAGGCTCACCGGTCCTGGGCCGAGGTTCAGCCCGCCACGCCGATGGGAAACCCCTAGCCAGTCGGCGAACGATGCACCGAGGGGCCGGGTCAGCACGTAGGCGAACCAGAAACCGAAGATCGGGTTCAGGCCGAACCTCCAGTAGCCGATCGCGGGGATGAGGATGATGGCGGCGAACAACAGGCCTGAGGAGAAGTAGCCCAGATGCAGGGTGACAGCGCTCAGGTCTCCGGCGGCGGTGCCGAGGGCGAACGTCGCCATGACCGCGGCCCAGTAGAACAACTCTCGCCGCACGGTCCGGATGCTGTGGATCGAGAGGGTTCGCTCGCTCGCGTACCAGAGCGCGAACACAGTCGCGAGGGCCACGACGAAAAACGCACTCGACACGACGTAGGGAACGCCCAGCCCGACGTGAAGCACGTCGGCGGCCATGGTGCCGAACACGCCGACCATCGCCACCGCGAGCCAGTACTTCCAGGGGACGTACCGACGAGCCCCGAATTGCACCGCGAGCGCGGCAACGAACGCGATGAAGCCCGCAATGACCGCAAGCACCGGGGGAAATCGGTGGACGAGATAATCCGACGTGGACTCCCCCATGCCTGTGGTGAGCGCCTTGATGATCCAGAACGCGACGGTCACCTCCGGGACCTTCGAGGCGCCGAGCAGCACGGTCGAGGTCACCATCGGGTCATCGCTGCGCTCATCGGTCGTCACCGCACCATGATGCCAAAGGCTCGAGAGCGAACCGTCGTCTGAGGGCCGTGCCGGACGTTACGTCCAGGTGCATGCCTGACCGTAGAGTTCCGCCCGTGAGGAACCGCGGCGAACACGAGGGCGCGGACCTCGACGGCTACTCGCCGGTCGAGCACCTGACCGAGGTCTTCGACGACCCCGCCGCAGCGGACTACCCGCTGCGTGCAGCGGAGAGACCGGGTCCCACGGTCGCGGGTCATCCACTGTGGCCGGCGGCCGTGGCGGTGATGCTGCTCCTGATCGTTGTGGCCGCCGTAGCGGCACTGGAGCGCCAGCGGTCCGACGACCGGGTTGGCCGGGCATCGGCGACCACGACCTATCCCGGCCCGCAACCGTCAGCCCGGCCGCACGCGACCTTGGTCGCGGTGCAACCGTTCGTGCCTGTGGGCAAGACGAGCGTGAGCACGGACGACAGGTTGCACCGCTTCACGCTCGCAGAGACGTTGACCTATGTCGGCGGTGGCCCCTCGACAGTGAGCGCCACCGTGCACCTGGTCGATTCCTCAGGCCATCCGGTGAGAGCCGACCTGGCGATGCTCACCGCACCGGCGTATCGCGACCAGGTCATCGCCAATCCCGACTTTCACCCGCCTGGCGCGGGCGGTCTGGTTCCCGGGACGACGGTGCTGCTCGTCGTGCGGCAGCGGGTGATGTGCCCTAGATCCACAGGTTCGCTCGTCGAGCCCTCGCTGCAGTTCGGTTACGGCGACGAAGCCGCGCATCAGGTGTTCACCGCGCGCTGGTCTGACCTCGTGGTGCCATCCCTGGCGGGCTACTCCACCATCGTCCACGGGGCGTGCGGAGGCTCGGGGCTCGGTTAGCGTCGGTGCGGGCGTAGGGGCCTGCGCCTTCAGAGCGCGGTGTGCCCGGGTGGAGTGGCGTCCTCGTCGTCGACGGCTGGACGCCAGGCCTGCCTCGTTCGCGAGCCTCTCCACGCGGGTCCTCGACACACCGCAGCGGAATGCGGTTGACGACCTTTACCACCTGACGTAGCTTCGCCGTTAAGTTGATCTGCCGGATTTGTCCATGGATGCCCCGGCCGCAACGGCCCCCACGACGGCTCAACCGACAGGACGCTCATGACGATCCCGTACGCCCCGACCCTCCGCCGAGCAGCAGCCCTCCCGATCGGCCTCGTGCTGGCTTCGCTGGCGATGGCCGGTTGCGGCCACAGCTCCTCGAGTGCAGCCGCGGGCCAGTCGAGCACGAGCTCCAGCGCGAGCGTGGCGCCCGGCGCAAGCTCGTCGTCGACAGCCCCGGCCTACACACCGCTAACCACCACCCAGCTCGCGGCCTTGCTCCCGACAGCGGCCGCGCTGCCCGGCTGGAAAGCAACGCCATCGAGCAGCACCGCGAACGACCCGGCCACCGCCAAGCAGGACGCCGAACTGGCCGCGTGCGTCGGCAGCCCCAACAGCGACACCCTCAAAGTGGCGCAGGCCTCGACACCAGACTTCACCCTGAACCCGTCCGGAGCGTCCCAAGTGATCAGTGCGGACGTCACGAGTTACAAGACGACGGCCGCGGTCACGGCCGACGTCGCCGCCCTGAAGAACTCGCGATACCCGGCGTGCTTCAAGAAGGAACTCGCCGCACATGGCGCGCAACTGTTCGGTGGCGGCTACACCTATGTCAGCTCAACCGTCACCGTCACGCCGGGCACCACCGCCATGGTGGCCGGTCGCATCGATTCGGTGGTGAAACTGAAATCGGCGACCGGCAAACCGCTGGCCTTCGCCGTGACCGAGGTGGCCCTCGTCGGACCCGGGGTCGAGGAATCCGTGACCTTCGTGGCTGCCGGAAAGCCGGTGTCTGCCGCCGTCGCCGCACGCTTCCTGACCCAAGCGGAGAAGAGCCTCGCCAGCGGCACATCGACCGGGGGCGCCTGACTTCAGTCCCCAGCGGGCCAGCGCAGGGTCGCAACAACGAGCACGGGCTTCGCGCAGGCGCCAGACCGGTGAGATTCTGTTCGCGCGGCAGTCTGCCTGGCAGAGCCCGAAGGGGGCGCTGAGATCCGGAGGAGATGCGATGAGCACTGTGGTGATGCACGCCGTGACGTCGGTCGATGGTTACATCGCCGACCAGAACGACGAGGTGGGGCCGCTGTTCGACTGGTACTTCAACGGCGACCAGCCGATCGTCGATGAGTCCTTGGACCAGCAGCACGCGCCCTTTCGCGTCTCGGCCGTCTCGCAGTCCTACGTTCGCCCCTTCTGGGACAGCATCCGCGTGACGATCCAGGGGCGCCACCTGTTCGACCTGACCAACGGTTGGGACGGTCGACCGCCCGCCGGTGAGCACCTCATAGTCGTATCCCACCGGCCCAAACCTGATGGTTGGCACCCCGAGGCCGACGTGCCGTTCTTCGACGACGTGGCGGCCGCGGTGGCGGAGGCGAGGCGGCGTGCCGGCGATGGTGCGGTCGCCGTGTGCGCCGGAGACGTCGGTGGCCAGGCGTTCGCCCTAGGCCTCGTCGATGAAGTGGCCATCGATGTGGTGCCTGTGGTGTTCGGCAAGGGCAAGCGGTATTTCGGCCGGGTCGGCGGTGAGCACCTGCTCGACGATCCCCATGTCGTGATCCAGGGCGAACGGGTGCTGCATCTCCGCTTCAAGGCGCGTCGCTGACCAGGTCGGGTTGACGGCCGAGGCACCCGCCGGTCGTTGACACCATCCCTCGGCCGTCCAATACTTTCCACATCGTTACGCACGTATCCACAGAAGTGGGCATCGATGTTGGTCGTTGAACGGCACGACCGGATCCGTGAGTTGGTCGACACTCGGCGCGTCATCAGCACCGACGATCTCGCCCAGGTACTCGCCGTCTCCGCCGAGACGGTGCGTCGTGACCTGTTGCTGCTCGATGGCCAGGGTCTACTGCGTCGCGTCCACGGCGGGGCTATGGCGTGCGCCGCACACGTCGGGGTCGAGCCCCCGTTCGCGGACCGAGAAACCCTTGCCTCGTCGGCCAAATCCGTAATCGGTACGTTCGCCGCCGGGCTAGTGACATCAGGGCAGACCGTGGTTTTCGACGTCGGGACGACCGCCGCCGCGGCGGCCCGCTCACTGCCGGCATCCTTCGTAGGCACAGTGGCCACCTGCTCACTGCTCGTGGCGGCGCAGTTGGCCGAGCGGCCTTCGGTAGAGGTGCTCATCTGCGGTGGCCGGGTCCGTCGCGGTGATCTCGCCGTCTCCAACGCCCAGGCCCTGTCGTTCTTCGCGGACCTGCACGCCGATGTCGCCTTCCTCGGGTGCGGCGGCGTCGATGCCGAAGCTGGCCTGACGGACTTCTACCCCGATGAGGTCGCGACGCGGCGGGTCATCCTGGCCAACTCCGCGCTGAGCTACGTGCTGGCCGATTCGAGCAAGCTGTCCCGCGTCGCACCGCACCGGGTCTGCGGACTCGATCAGCTGAGCGCCGTGATCACCGACCGGCGACCGCCGGTGGCTCTGCAGCGGGCCGCCGAGCGCGCGGGCGCCAGGATCCACACGGCCGCGTGAGCCGATCGCCCGCCGGATCGCAGCCGGATCGCGCGCCCGCTCACAGCAGGGTGAATCCGTGCGGATCACCACAGCCCGGAAATGAGACCTCATGACCGCTCAGGCGATCCTGGCAATCGACCAGGGAACGTCGGGGACGAAGGCGATCGTCGTCGACCCGGACGACGGCGTCGTCGCCGTCGCCGAGGAGCCGGTACAGCCGGTCTACCTTCCCGGCGGAGGCGTGGAGCAGGACCCGGACGAACTGCTGTCCTCCGTCCTGGCCGCCGGCCGGCGCGCTGTCGCCGCGGCGGGCCGGCCGGTGGCTGCGGTATCCCTGGCCAACCAGGGGGAAACCGTCTTGGCGTGGGACCGTCGAAACGGCCGGCCGCTGTCGAGGGCCATCGTCTGGCAGGACCGTCGCGCCGAGGGCCTGGTCGCCGAGCTCGCGAGCTCGGGCGGTTGGGTCACCGAACGAACCGGTCTCGTACTGGATCCCTACTTCTCGGCCCCCAAGATGGCGTGGCTGCGCCGCAACGTGACAACCGAGGGCGTCGTCACGACAACCGACAGCTGGCTGGTGCATCACCTGTGCGGTGAGTTCGTGACCGATGTATCGACGGCCAGCCGCTCGCTGCTGGCCGGACTCGACAGCGGCGCTTGGGACCCGGAACTGTGCGCCCTGTTCGGCTGGCAACACGAGCCCCTGCCGCGAATAGTCGCCTGTGACGAGGTCGTCGGCAGCACGACGGCCTTCGGGACCGAAGTGCCGGTCGCGGGACTGGTCGTCGACCAGCAGGCCGCGCTGCTGGCGGAGGGGTGCGTCGAACCCGGCGCGGCCAAGTGCACCTTCGGCACCGGTGCTTTCCTGCTCGCGAACACCGGCACGACCGCGGTGCGATCGGGCTCCGGCCTGACCAGCTCAGTGGCCTGGCGGGCTCGTGGGCAGCTGACGTACTGCCTGGACGGCCAGGTGTACACCGCAGCGTCGGCCGTCCGGTGGCTGCAGGACCTCGGACTCATCGGCGGGCCGGAGGACCTCGACCGGCTCGCCGCCGACGACGCGGGCGGGGTGCTCTGCGTGCCGGCGCTGGCCGGCCTCGCGGCACCCTGGTGGCGATCGGATGCAACAGCCGTGTTGAGCGGGATGACGCTGGCCACTCGTCCTGGGCACCTCATCCTCGCTGTGCTGCAGGGAATCGCAGCTCAGGTCGCCGAGCTGGCCGCGCTCGTCGACGACGAGACGGGCGAGCCCCTGTCCCGGCTGCGCGTCGACGGCGGCCTGACCAGATGCCGGACCCTGATGCAGTCCGTGGCCGATGTGTTGCAGCTCCCGCTCGATGTCTACCCCTCGCCGCATGCGACCGCCCTCGGCGCCGCGACGCTGGCAAGGTTGGCCCTCACGCCGCGGCTCGGCGTTGCCGACGCCATCACAGCGTGGGAACCGACGCACAGCTTCGAGCCCCGCTGGAGCGCCGATCAGGCGTGGGACTTCCGCGGCCGTTGGCGTTCGGCCGTGACGATCGCCCTGGGCTCGGAGACGCGTCGATGACGCTCGGCCACGGCAACGACTACGACGTCGCGGTCATCGGCGCCGGCCTGGTGGGGGCGGCCATCGCACGCCAGTTACTCGGCTTCGAGCTGGCCGTAGCCATCATCGAGGCGCGCGATGATGTGGGGGACGGAACCAGCAAGGCGAATACCGCCATCCTGCACACCGGTTTCGACGCCACTCCCGGGACCCTGGAGTCGCGGCTCGTCCGGCGTGGGTACGAACTGCTCGGCGCCTACGCGACCGAGACCGGCATCCCGGTCGAGCACACCGGCGCCCTCCTCGTCGCCTGGACGGCAGAGGAGCTCGACTCGTTACCCGCGCTTGCGGACAAGGCGGTCCGCAACGGTTACGAACGCTGCGAGATCGTCGACGCGGACTATGTGTACCGGCACGTACCGGCGCTCGGGCCAGGCGCCCTCGGTGCGCTGACCGTCCCTGACGAGTCGATCATCTGCACCTGGACCGCGACCCTGGCCCTGGCCACTGATGCCCGCCTGCGGGGCGCCGAACTGCTGCTGGGCCACCGCGTCACCGCGGTCACGCCCGGCTCCCCCACGACCACGCTGCACACCACCGCGGGCGATGTCCGCGCTCGCTGGGTGATCAACGCCGCAGGCCTGGGGGCCGACCACATCGACGCCCAGTTCGGCTACGACCGCTTCACCGTCACGCCGCGGCGAGGCGAACTTCTGGTGTTCGACAAGCTTGCTCGCCCGCTGGTGAACAAGATCGTGCTGCCGGTGCCTTCGAAACTCGGCAAGGGAGTGCTCGTCAGCCCGACCATCTACGGCAACGTGATGCTCGGCCCGACCGCGGAGGACCTCACCGACCGCACCGCGACCGCGACGTCCGAGGCAGGGTTGGCGTTCTTGCTGTCCAAGGGCGAACGGCTGATGCCCAGGCTGCTCCGTGAGGAGGTGACCGCCAGTTATGCCGGCCTGCGGGCCGCGATCGACCACGGCGACTACCTGATCGAGTCCGATCCCGAGCAGCGATACGTGCTCGTCGGCGGCATCCGCTCAACCGGGCTGACCTCGTCGATGGCGGTGGCCGAGCACGTGAGCGACCTGATTCACGAAGCCGGCCTGGTCTTGATACCGCGGCAGCAGCTGCCCGCGCCGCCGCGGATGCCCAATCTCGGCGAAGCCTTTCCTCGGCCGTACCAGGACGATGACCGGATCGCCGCTGACCCCGCCTACGGCAGCATTGTCTGCTTCTGCGAGCGCGTCACCCTCGGCGAGCTCCGCGATGCCTTCCGCTCCCTGATCCCGCCCACCGGTCTCGACGGGCTACGTAGGCGCACGAGAGTCATGAACGGCCGCTGCCAGGGTTTCTTCTGCGGTGCCGAGGTCGCGGCCCTGCTGGAACGGCGAGGCCGCGACGAGGCCCACCCATGACGCCGTCCCAGCGCCCCGTCGACATGCGGCCGGACGTCCTCGTCATCGGCGCCGGCCCGGCAGGGCTCACGGCGGCCGCCGACCTCGCCGGCACCACCGCCGGCGAGGTCCTGGTGCTGGACCGCGAGGAAAACGCCGGCGGCATCCCCCGGCACAGTGACCATCTCGGCTACGGGGTGCGAGACCTTCATCGGATGCTGACCGGGCCTGATTACGCGCGCCGTCTTGTCGACGCGGCCACCGCCGCAGGCGCAACGATCCGCACGCGAGCGATGGTGACCGGGTGGGACGCGGACGGCAGCGCCGAGGTGACCACCCCGACCGGACGGCTCCTGGTGCGCGCGAAAGCAACCGTCCTCGCCACCGGCGCCCGGGAACGTCCGCGCTCGGCCCGGCTGGTTCCCGGTGACCGTCCGCGCGGTGTCCTGACCACCGGCCAGCTGCAGAACCTCGTACACCTGCATCATGCCGACCCAGGCCACCGCGCCGTGGTCGTCGGCGGCGAACTGGTCAGCTGGTCGGCGGTCCTCACCCTGCGCGAAGCCGGTTGCCGGACTGTTCTCCTCACGACCGAATACCCGTCACCGGAGTCGTATGCGGTGTTCAATCTCGCGGGCAGGCTCGCGCTGCGCACACCGGTCGCCACTGGCACCCGTGTCGTCGACATCATCGGCGAGGGCCGAGTGCGCGCGGTGGTGGTGGAAAGCATCGAGACCGGACAGCGTCGCACCGTCGAATGCGACACCGTCGTGTTCACCGGTGACTGGATCCCCGACCATGAGCTGGCCCGCCTGGGCGGCCTGGAACTCGACACCCACACTCGTGGACCGCGGGTCGACACCGCGTTACGGACGAGTCGGCCCGGTTTCTTCGCCGCCGGCAACCTCGTTCATCCCGTGGACACCGCCGATATCTCGGCGCTGGACGGTCGGCACGTGGCCGCCGGGGTCCGTGCCTACCTGGAGGGCGCACGGCCATCCGGACCCGCCGCGCTGATTCTGGCGGACAAGCCGTTCCGCTGGATCGCCCCTAACGTTCTCCGTCCCGACGATCCCGCTCCCCCGCGCGGCCGCCTGCTGCTGTGGACCGATGAACTGGTCCGGCGGCCACACATCAGCGTGCGGCAGAACGGTTACGAACTCGCTCATGCGCGCCTGCGGTGGCCGGCCTCCCCCGGCCGCGTGGTGCGGGTGCCGTCGTCGCTGCTGGACGGAATCGACCCGGCCGCCGGGGATGTCACGGTCGGCCTGCGCTGACCGGCAGGCGCACGTTCGAAGCCCGGGACCACCTCGTCGTCAACGGCCGCGAGGTTGGTATGCCCAGGCGCCGATTTCCAGATGTGCCGTCAGGACCGTGCCGTTGGCGAGAACCTCGGCCTGCATGCGGTCGACCAACGTGTCGGGGTCGAGTTCGTCGATCTGAGCAATTCCGTGCTCGGCCATCGCGGGCGCAAGGGTCCTGGCAATGTTGGCGATCAGCGCGAGGTTGTCTCGCGCATGTTCCGCGGCGGCGATCAGCGACTCGAGCCTCAGTACCGGTTCGGGTAGGCCAGCCGAGGTGAATGCCGCCGCGAGTCCGAGTCCCATGTGGGCGCTCGCGCCCGAACCTTCCACAGCCGCCACGCACCAACGGCAGACGCGGTCGTACAACGGCGCCGACGGCACGGACCGGACACCGGACCAATCCAGCTCGTGGAACACGATCGGCGCACCCGGTTTCGCGTGAGACGCAAGCGCGGCAAGCATCGCCGCCGGGTCGGGCTGGAACTGCAACACGTAGCGGCCCACCACCGCATCGAAGGGCTCATCGAAGCTCACCTCGGCGGCGCCGCCGACGACGAACGCCACATTGGACAAGCCCCGTCCCGCCACCTTGGCCCGAGCGGCTGCCACCCCGACCACGGACCGATCGACGCCCACGACCTGGCCGTGCTCACCGACCAAATCGGCCAGTAGCACAGCAACATCCCCGGCACCGCTGCCGACATCGAGTACCCGCATCCCCGGACCCACACCGGCCTCGATCGCAAAGCGGCGGGTGATGGGGTCCTTCATCCGGGCCTGGGTCTCGAGCCGACGCAACTCGGCCTCGGAATGACCGAGCACATACCCTTCATCAGTCATCGACGAAGTATCACACTCGATGTCACGCTTGTGGCGGGCCAACGCGTAGCTGTGGATGTGGTGCCGGCTGGGTTCGTCCTTGTCGAACCTGAACCCTTCGCCGATTCCGCCGAACCACGGGAATCAGGTCCGGTGCACGTTGACCAGCCGTTGGACCTGGCCGCCCCGTGGCCCGCGTCTGATCATGGCGCGGGCTACAGCGCGGGGAACCTGCTCCTCGCGCGTCGAGCTGAGCAGATGCGCCGGTCAGTTGATGATTTCCCCGCGTTCAACGTGAAGAATTGTCGCCAGCCGCTCGCGCCAGGCCTGTAGCTGCGCGGGGCTCAGCCGTTTCCAGTCGGTCACTTCGTCGACGATCCTGAGCGGCTCTTTGCTGCGGTAGGACCGGGTGGGATTGCCGGGGAACTTCTTGTCGGTCACGTTGGGATCGTTCTCGAAGAACCCGGTGGGTTCAACAACGTAAACGCGAGGAGCACCGTCACCGGCTGCGAGTTCTGCGGCCAGCCCCGCACCGTCGCGCAGGGCGGTGAAATAGATGTGGTTCATCACCACTTCCGGTCGGTAGTTCGAACGGAACCCGGCGGTGAGTAGCGCGCCCGGCCCGAGGTCGGCCTTTGTGCCGTGAAAGAAGGGACCCTCGTCCAACACCTCGCTCATGGCGACAGCCTACGAGGTGACTCGATTCGGAACGACCGCGAGGACGGCGGGTGCGGAAACCGCCGCCCTCTCGGTCGATGCCGCTTATTCGACGGAGGCTGCCAGCGCCGCGGTGGCGCTGCGCAGCTGCTCCTGAAACCACTCGAGTTCACGCGACACGTAGTCGGTGACGTCGCCGGACTTCAGGTGTGCGGGCAGCACATCCCACGTGTACGTCTCGATCTCCAGATGATCCGAAAGCGGCGTGTCCGCATGCACTTCGAGGGCACGCTCGATCCCGTCGCGGGTGGTGCCGAACTCACCTAGATCATCGAGAAAGACCGGCACGTGGAAGTGAGTGCGCCATTCGCGAACACCGCCGGGCTGGGCCTTCCAACGATCGATTGCCTCGGTGAGGGTGAGCATTCGGGTCAACTGCCCGTCCCTGGACTCGGTGGTCTGGCTCAGGTAGATGGTGTCGGTGAACGAGCCCAGAGCAGCGACCACGTCAGCGGTGACCATCGGCACACGCAGCGCAGCAGCCGCTTGAAGCTTGAAGATGGGCACCCCGGCATCGCGCAGCTGTCGCAACGCTGCGGCTATGTCCTCGAATTCAACGGACTGGTGGCATACGTCGAAAACCACGCCGAGGTGCCGGCGCACCAGCCCCACGACCTCACTGACAGGCAAGCCCGTCAGGTCACAAAGCACGCGGGCGCCCGACGCCGACCAGATTCGTTCGCGGAAATATGCGATCGTCTCCTCGGTGGTCTCGAGGTAGCAGGCGGGCTCGGGTTCCAGGGCCAGCTTCACCCGCCGCCCGGTCGTGCGCTCGACCTCGATCAGGTGCGCTACGACCCTCAACACGTTGCGGGTCAGCACTTCGACGTCAGCCTCGCAGGTGACCTTGGCGCGAAAGGCCAGGGGCGCCGTCTGGATCGACGGCGCCACCGACGACGGGGTGATCTCGGCGAGGATGTCCGCGACCTGGCAGGTGTAGCGAACCCTGTCCTCGGTGGCCCAGTCCGGTTCGTAGACGTCCTCCATCACCCTGCGCCCCTTGAACGGGCCGTGCGGAAAGGCGTTGACCGTGAACACGTACATGTCGTGCTCGCTCAACCAGGACGCCAACCGCCGTCGCTCGGCGGGATCGTCGGTCAAGGTCTGGGCCGATGCCCCCGAAATCCGCAGCGACACACCATAGGTCTCGTCCGGGCTCACGCGGGCCTTCACAGCCGGGGCGTAGGTCTCCAGGCTCTCGCGCATCTCGGCCCAGGTATCGCCGGGATGCACGAGAGTGGAATAGGCGAGATGGCCGTGGCGGTCACCGAGAAACATGATGTCTCCAGATCAGAGGGCAGGACGGCGTGATTCACACAAGGCCGGAACCGCAGCGCGATTTCAGCTGAGTTCAGGTTCGAACTGCCCGGCCTCGAGCCGGTTCTTCACCGAGACGAGGTAGCGGGCCGCGTCGGCTCCGTCGACGAGACGGTGGTCGTAGGTCAACGCCAGGTAGGCCATCGATCGGATGGCGATCACCCTTTGACCATCGGGCTGGCGGGCAACGGCGGGACGCTCGACGACCGCCCCGATTCCCAGAATGCCAACCTGCCCCGGAACGAGAATGGGGGTGTCGAACAGCGCACCCCTGCTTCCGGTGTTTGTGATCGTGAAGGTGCCTCCGGCCAGATCATCCGGCGTGATCGCGCCCGCGCGGGTGCGGTTCGCGACGTCCTCGATGCGGCGGCTGAGACCGAGCAGGCTCAGATCGCCGGCGTCGCGAAGCACCGGCACCATGAGACCCCGATCAGTGTCGACCGCGATTCCGAGGTGCTGGGCGGTGTGTCGGACCACCGAGCGGCCGTCCGCCCCGATCGAGGAGTTCAGCACCGGCATCGCTCGCAGGCCCTCCAGGGCGGCCTTGGCGAAGAACGCGGTCAGGGTCAGCCGCACGCCGAGTCGGTCGTGCAGGGGTCCGCGGGCCGCACTGCGCAAGGCCACCACGCGGGTCACATCGACCTCCACCACTGTGGTCAGCTGGGCGGTGGTGTGCAGCGACTGCATCATCCGGTCGGCGATCACCGTCCGCAGGCTCGTCATCGGGACGGCGGGACCGGCCACCGGTGACCCGGCAGCAATCGACGCCGTGGGCGCGCTCGGCACGGCTGGTGCACTGGAGGCCGCCGGCAGGACTGGTGTACTGGAGGCCGCCGGCACGGCTGGCGCACTGGAGGCCGCCGGCCGGACCGAGGCCTCGGCTGGGACGACCGCCTGCCGGGCGGCGAGTGCCACATCCTCGCGGGTGAGGCGTCCACCCGAACCGCTGCCGGTCAGGCTGTCCAAACCGAGACCGGCCTCGGCCGCGAGCCGGCGGATCAGCGGTGAGTGGGTGTGCCGACGATGCGCCGGGCGCCCCGCACCGGCAGCGGGCTCGGAGTCGATGATCGCCAGGACGGTACCGACCGCGACGGTGGCGTCCACGTCGATGATGATCTCCCGCAGGCGACCCGAACCGGGAGCGGGCACCTCGGTGTCGACCTTGTCCGTCGAGATCTCGAGCAACGGCTCCTGATCGGTGATCACGTCACCGACCTGTCGCAGCCACCGCGTGATCGTGCCCTCCGCGACCGTCTCCCCCAGCTGAGGCATCGTGACCTCGATGTTCACGACTGCAGCGCCTTTTCCACGGCGGTGGCGACGACGTCGGCCGACGGCAGCACCAGGTCCTCCAAGGAGTCCGCGGACGGCAGCGGGATGTGTGGCGTGGTGATCCGCTGGATGGGGCCATCGAGGTCCCAGAAGCACTCCTCGGCCGCGATCGAGGCGATCTCGGCGCCCCAGCCGAGCAGCCGGGGGTTCTCCTCCACGGTGAACAATCTGCCGGTCTTGGCGAGCGAACCGAGAATCGTGCGGGTGTCCAGGGGAACCAGCGAGCGGACGTCGATCACCTCCGCCTGGATTCCCCGCTCGGCCAGCTGGCCGGCCGCGTCCAGGGCACGACCGACAGTCAGCCCTAGCGACAGGATGGTGGCATCGGTGCCCGCGCGGCGGACCACGGCCGTACCGAGCTCGTCGATGATCTCGCCGTCAGGAACCTCTCCCTTCATGGAGTACAGACCCTTGTGCTCGAAGAACAGCACCGGGTCATCGCTGCGCACGGCAGCCGCCATCAGGCCGACCACGTCCCGCGGCGTCGACGGGGTGACGACCTTGAGTCCTGGGACCGCCATCGCCCAATTCTCGATCGCCTGGGAGTGCTGGGCACCGAACCGCAGGCCGCCACCGTTGCCGGTCTTGATGACCAGCGGGATCGTGATCTGGCCGTTGGTCATGTATCGGGTCTTGGCGATCTCGTTGACGACGATGTCCCAGCAGACCGCGAAGAAGTCCGAGAACATGATTTCGGCGACCGGGCGCAGACCGGTCATCGCCGCTCCCATGGCAGCCCCCAGGATCGCCTGCTCGGAAATCGGGGTGTCGATCACGCGCTTGGGCCCGAACTCATCCAGCAGCCCCACGGTGGTCTTGAACACCCCACCCGCGCCGGCGACGTCCTCGCCGATCATCACCACGCGCTCGTCTCGCCGCATCTCCTGGGCGATGCCCCGCGCTACAGCGTCGCGATAGGTCAGTTCCGCCACGACGATCCTCCGTCAGCCCACAGGTCGGTAAATGCGCTGGCCGGGTCGGGCAGATCTCCGGCGATCGCTTCCTGGGTTGCGAGGTCGACGGCGGCGGCGACCTCCTTGTCGATCACGTCGAGGTCGGCCTCGTCCACGCCCAGGCGGAGCAACCGGCCCCGGTACACCGGGATCGGGTCGTACTGCTTCCACGCCTCGACCTCCGCCGACGGCCGGTACTTGCCTGGATCGGCGCGGGAATGGCCGCCGTGCCGATAGGTGAGGGCCTCGACGAGCGACGGTCCCTCGCCCCGCCTAGCCCGCTCGATCGCCGCGGTCGCGGTGCCGTACACCTCGTCGGCGTCGTTGCCGTCGATGATCTGCGATTGCAGGCCGTAGGCGGCGGCCCGGTCGGCCGCCGGGTGGGCTACGGCGGTGATGTCGGCGATCGAGGTGTACTCCATGTAGAGGTTGTTCTCGCAGACGAATACGACGGGCAGCTTGTAGACGGCGGCGTAGTTGAGGGCCTCGTGGAAGGCACCGATGTTGGTGGTGCCGTCGCCGAAGAAGCAGACCGTCACCTGGCCCGAGCCCCGGTACTGCGCTGACCAGGCGGCACCGTTGGCGATCGTGAGATGCGCGCCGATGATGGCGTAGGAGCCCAGTACCCCGTGCTCGACGCTGGTCAGGTGCATCGAGCCACCCTTGCCCGCCATCAGCCCGTTGGACCGGCCCAGCAGCTCGGCCAGCACCGGCGTCATCGGCACGCCCCGGGCCAGCGTGTGGGCATGGCCCCGGTAGGTGGCAAACGTCAGGTCGTCGGCACGCATCGCCGCACCGAATCCGGCCGAGATCGCCTCCATGCCCAGCGACAGGTGACTCGTCCCCTTGACCAGTTGACGCATGAACAGGTCATAGGCACGTTTCTCGAACTGCCTCATCTCCTGCAGCGAGCGATAGAGATCCAACCGCTTCTGCAACGGGATCTCGTCATTGTCGTGACGGGTCTGGTCCGACGGTGGCAGCACGACCTGGTGCGTGCCGTAACCGTGCTCGGACAGCGGGAGCCTCACGCCTGCCCCCCGATCTCGCTCCGGGTGTTGAGGTGCGACTGGCTGTCACGCAGGGTCGGCAAGGTCCCACCCGCGGTGTAGTACCGCTTACCGGCCACGAGCAGTTCCTCCGCCGGGAACTTCGTGATGACTTCGCAGCCGGTCTCGGTGACCACCAACTCCTCTTCGATGCGGGCCGCTCCCCAGCCGTCGTCGGACGGCCAGTAGGTCTCGAGGGCGAAGACCTGGCCGACCTCCAGCGTCTCGGGGTTGTCCGGTGAGGTGAGGCGGCTGAAGATGGGACGCTCCCAGATGCTCAGGCCGATCCCGTGCCCGTACTGCAAGGCGAAGGCGGCCTCCTCGTCGGCGAAGCCGAACTCCTGGGCGCTCGGCCACACCTGCACGATGTCGGCCGTGCTGGCACCGGGTTTGACGAGCGAGATCGCGTTGTCCATCAACTCACGGCAGATCTTGTACGCCCCGCGCTGGGCGACCGAAGCACTGCCGACCGCGAACGTGCGGTAATAGCACGTGCGGTAGCCCTGATAGCTGTGCAGGATGTCGAAGAACGCGGGATCACCGGGCCTGATCAACCGGTCGGAGAAGACGTGCGGGTGCGGCGAGCAGCGCTCCCCCGAAATCGCGTTGACGCCCTCGACGTGCTCGGAGCCGAGATCGAACAGCTTCTTGCTGACCAGCCCGACACACTCGTTCTCGCGCACCCCTGGCCGGAGGAACTCATAGAGGTCCTCATAGGCCGCATCGACCATGCCTGCGGCCTGGGTGAGCAGCCCGATCTCGTCGGGCGTCTTGACGCGACGGGCTTCGAGGAACACCTGCTGACCGTCCACCACCGGGAACCCCAGAGCCTGGAGCGCGAACATGACCGGAGGCTCGACGATGTCGACACCGATCGGTTGACCGGTCAGCCCGAAGTCCGCCATCACCTGAGCCACTTTGGCGGCAACGTCCTCCGCACGGCCCGCGCCGGGTGAGATTGCCCCGCGCAGCGTGGAGATACCGGCCCGAGCACCGTAGTGCGGTCCCCGTCCGGCGGCATCGTGAGGTTCGTCGAGCCAGGGGTTCTGGAGCTGGTGATGGCGGGCCGCAGAGCCGAAGTCCCACAGCACCGGATCGCCGCCTCGGGGCAGGATCGCGAACCGGATCATCTTGTCCATCGCCCACGTGCCGATGTGAGTGGAGGTCATGTACCGGATGTTGTGGAAGTCGAACGTGAGAACGGCGCCGAGATCCGACCGTTCCAGCTCCGCCTTGAGCTTGGCCAACCGCTGCGTGCGCAGCCGATCGATGTCGAGCCGGTTCTCCCAGTCGACACCGGTCGTGCCGAACGTCGCCGAAACCATAGTCTGTCTCCTCTAGTACGAAAGGTGTGTCCCGTAAGGCCGGTTACCCTCGGCGCGCGGAATGAGCAGGTCGTCTCAGGTGGGGCGCGGCGCCAGCTCGGCCAGGGGCGGTCGGCTTCGGAGGTAGACCTCGGCGTTACGCAGGCGTTCCTCACGCAGGTAGTAGGCGACCTCGACCAGCTCCAGCGCGAGGCCGTCCGGGTCGCTGAAATAGACCCAGCGCCACCCGGCGAGCGGACCCGAATCCACGACGTTGATCTCGGAGTAGAACTCGACACCGCAGCTCTCGAGCTCGGCCTTCGTCGCTCGGACGTCGGCCACCCGAAAGCAGACGTGGGCGGCACCGAGGTTGTTGTTCGGCGGGGGCGCCGTACTGTCAGGCGGCCGATTGGAGTACTCGATGAGCTCCATGATGGTGTCCCCGGCCAGCAGGCTCACCTGGCGCAGCCTGGCCGCGGGCACGCCGACCCCCACCGAAAGCTCGGGACCGTCGAACCAGGGCGTCGGCTCGTTGGCGAAGGGCAGCCCGAGCAGATCGTGGTAGAAGTAGATCGACCGGTCCAGGTCGGTGACGACCAGCCCGACGTGATGGATCGCTTCGAGATCGATCATGGGGTCGCCGCCGCTCAGCCCGCACTCGTCGCTGAGACGAGCACCTTGAGTTGGTCGCCGCGGGGGTCGACGAGGACATCGAAGCCTTTGGTCACGACATCGCTCAGCCCGATCCGGGACGTGACCGCCTTGCCGACCGGGTACTTGCCGGCCGAGATCAGCCTGATGATGCGGGGCCAGTCGGTGATCAGATAGCACCAGCTGCCGATCAGGCTGACATCCTTCTCGGACAGGGCCATGCCGTCCAGCGTCGCCGGCTTGGTGTGCAACCCGGTCTGCACGATCCCCCCGCGCCGGCGCACGCTGGTGAGTGCGGTCGCCAGGCCGGGCGTGGAGCCGGAACATTCGGCGACGACGTCCACCCCGAGACCGCCGGTGAGTTCCGCGATCGCCTCCGCGAAGCCGTCCTGGGTCGGGTCGAGGACCGGTCCCACATCCAGCCCGCGGGCCAGCGCGGCGCGGGCCGGGTTCGGTTCGGCGATGACGACCGTCGCGGCCCCGATGGCATCGGCATACAACGCCGACAGCACCCCGATCGGGCCGGCGCCGGTGACGAGGACGATGTCGCCGCCGTGCACACCCACCCGATCTATCCCGTAGGCGGCGACGCTGGCCGGTTCGACGACGGCACCCTCGATGTCGCTGACCGAGTCGGGCAACGTCGAGACCTGGTAGTCCTTGAGCACGGCGTACTGGGCCAGGCCACCGGTCTCGGCGGACAGACCCGTGCAGGCGAACTTCACGCACAGATGGCCGAGCCCGCGGCGGCAGTAAGCGCACTTGCCGCACACGATCGCGGGCATGATCGCGACCCGGTCACCCACCCGGACGTCGGTCACGTCGGCCCCGATCTCCACCACCCGGGCGGAGAACTCGTGACCGAGGGTCTGCGGCAGCGTGACTCCGGTCAGCGGGTGGGGCGAGACCGGCGTGACGATCGGGCCGACCAGGTACTCGTGCAGATCGGTACCGCAGATTCCGCACCAGGCGACCTCCACCAGGACGTCGTCGGAGGCGTTGAGCTGCGGCGTTGCGACGTCCTCTATACGGATGTCCAACTTGTCGTAGAACCGTGCTGCGCGCACTGTCAGCTCCCTTTCGTCGAACTAGTGATCACGCCGTGGTGCGGCGGAAACCGCGCACCTGGCTGTAGATGACGGCCGCGACCACGATCAGTGCGCCCTGGAAGAAGTACTGCCACGTCTGGGTCAGGTTCAGGAACACCGTGGCGTTGAGGACCTGCACGATCAGCCCGGCGCCGAGCAGTGTGCCGATGAACGTCCCGCGGCCGCCCAGCAGGCTGGTGCCGCCGAGCACGACCGCGGTGATGCTGCTCAGGGTGTAACTGACACCCTGCGATGGGTCGCCGATGCCCAGCTGGGCCAGCAGGACCACCGCACCGAAGAAGACCATCACCGACGACCCGACATAGGCGGCTATGACGGTCGGATTGATCGCGACACCGACCTTGCGGGCCGAGTCCTCGTCACTGCCGACGGCCCGCAGCCGCAGACCGGAGCGGCGGAATCGCAGGATCCCTTCGAGCACGAGCGTGGCCGCTGCCATCACGACGAACGACAACGGGAAGGGTCCGACCTTGTGGGTGATGAGATTGGACACCGAACCGGCGATGTTGCCGCCCGGCGAGCTGCGCAACAGGAAACTCAATCCCTGCAGGGCGATGTACGTCGCGAGGGTCGCGGCCACCGGGGTGAACTTGGCGTATCTGATCAACGTGCCGTTCACGACCCCGTTGCCCACGCCGCAGGCCAGCATCAACGCCAGGCCGAGGACCATCACGATCCCCGATTTGCCGTCGGTGAGGAAGAAGGACCCGACCACGACCATGAAGCCGGCCAAGGGTCCCACCGACAGGTCGATACCCCCTACCAGAAGCACGATCGTCTGGCCGAGAGCGATGAAGCCTAGCGCCGCGCAGGAGGTCATGATGGACGTGACGTTGAACTGGCCCAGGTAGCGGGAGTTCTTGCTCAGCACGTACGCCCCGAGCAGCAACATCACCAGTGCGAGCACGAGCACCGGGGCGTAGTCACCGGTGAGGAACCGACGCACCCGTGAGGACGCGGTGGCCGAGGCCGGGGCGTTCGCGCCACGAGAGTGACCCGTGGCCCGCACGGCCGAGTGGATCAGCGCCTCCTCGGTGATGTCGTCCCCGGCACAGGTCTGCACCACCGATCCGCGCGACATCACGATCACGCGGTCACACAGGCCCTCCAGCTCCTTGGCGTCCGAGGACGCAACCACAACCGGCACGCCGTCGGCCGAGATCTGGCGCAGGATCCGGTAGATCTCGGCTCGTGCACCGACGTCCACACCCTGGGTGGGCTCGTCGGCGACCAGGATCGCGGGCTGGGACATCAATGCCCGGGCCAGCACGACCTTCTGTTGGTTGCCTCCGGACAGTGCGGAAACCAACGTCTCGGGCGACCCGGTCTTGACCGCGAGTGCAGACAGCTCGTGGGCGACCGCCTCGTTCTCCGGTGCCGAGCGCAACAGCGGGCCACGGGTGAAACGACCGAGCGCGGACAGCGCGGCGTTCTCCCGAACCGACATCGACATCATCAATCCCTCACGGTGCCGGTCGGCCGGCAGATAACCCGACCGACGGCGCAGCTTCTTGGCGCCGAAGGTCTCGCCGGCGATCTGCACGATGCCATCGGAGGGTTCGAGCCCGGCCAGGGCGCGCAGCAGGGCGCTCTGACCGTTGCCCACGATGCCTGAAACGCCGACGATCTCACCGCGCGAGGCGGTGAAGCTGACATCGTCGAAGCCCTGACCGGACAGTCCCTGCACGCTGAGCAGCTGCTCGGCCTGCGGGTCGCGCTCGGGCTTGGCCGGGAACGTGCTGGCGAGCTTGCGCCCGACGATGAGCGCAAGCAGCTCGTCGTCGGAGATGTCGGAAGTCAGAGAGCTGCCGCGCACCGAGCCGTCGCGCAGCACCGTGACCCGATCGGCGAGCTCGCGGACCTCGGCGAGACGGTGGGTGATGTAGACGACGGCGGTGCCGCGTGCGGCGGCGGCCCGTACGGCGTCGAACAGCAGGGCCACCGAGTCCTGTCCGAGCGGGGCGGTCGGCTCGTCGAGGATGAGCAGGGCAGGTCCGACGGCAAGGGCCTTGGCCAGTTCGAGCAGATGCTTCTGGGCGATGGTGAGTGAGCCGACCCGGTCCTCGAGGTGCCTGGTGAAGCCCACCGCCTCGAGCATGGTGCGCATCGCAGCCTCCGCGCCGCCGTCTGCGCTCAGGTACTGCGGAGCCACGGCGACCCGGATGTTCTCGGCCACCGTGAGGTCAGGCATCACGGCGGGGTGCTGGTGCACGATCGCGATCTTGAGCTCGGTCGCCTGCACCGGCGTCAGCCGCGGATAGGTCTGGCCACCGACCGTGATCGTGCCGGTGTCGGGTGCGACGGCACCCGAGGCGACACCCATCAGCGTCGACTTGCCGGCCCCGTTCTCGCCGAGAAGCGCGTGCACCTCGCCGCCGCGGATCTCCAGGTCGACACCGGTCAGGGCCGCCACGCCGTCGTAGTTCTTGCCGATGCCGGCGAGCGACATCGTGGTCGAGGCCGGAGCGATCATGGTCTGCTCATTCATGTGTTCGTCCTTCGTTCCGCACGCCGGGGACGGTGTTGCGGACTCGGTCCCCGGCACCGGCCGGAGCAGTTTCGAGCTGCTCCGGCCGGGCAGCCGGTGGAGGCGATCCGCGGGTCCTACTTGTTGAACAGCGCAGCCTGGTCGGCGCCGGGCAGTTCTGCCGAGAGGTAGACGTCACCAGGCAGCTTCGAGTCGCAGGTCACCGGGTGCGGCTGGCCGCTGATGGAGTCCTCGAAGACCGGCGCCTCGAACTGGGTGTTCGTCGGCGGCGTGCCTCCGGTGGCCTTCGCGATCGCCCACTGGACCGCCAGACGTGCGTTGTCGTTACCGGTCGCGACCGTGAGCAGCTTGAAGTCCGGGTTCTTGGCCTTGTGGGCCTGCCAGAAGCACGACAACGCGTTTCCGTCCGAGGTCACGAGCGCCGGGATCGAGCGACCGCTCTTCTCGAAGGCCGGCAGCGCACCGACCAGCGACGGGCCGAAGTCGGACACGATCACGTCGATCTTGGAGTACTTGGCGATCGCCGCGGTGAGCACCTGCTGGCTGAGCGAGGGATCCCAGTTGGTTACCTCGAAAGGGCTGGCGCCGATGAACTTGTACTTGCCGCTGGGGTCGAGCACGGAGTGCATGGCCTTGCCCTCGGTGACGCCCTGGCTGTTGCCGGCCGGACCGGACACGAACAGGACGTTGCCACCGTTGGGCAGGTTCTTCAGAATCCAGTTCGCCCAGTTCTTGCCGTCGTTGGCGAAGTCGGCGCCGATCCACTGGGTGTAGTCGGTACCGGCCTTACCGCCCGGGTCGACCCGGTACGGCACCGTAACGACGCCGGCCTGGTAAGCGCTGCGTAGCGCGGGCAGTACCGCGTTACCCGCATCCGGGAACACGACGAGCGCGTTGACACCCTTGGCGACCATGCCCTGGATGTCGGAGATCGCCTTCTGGACGTTGCCCTGACCATCGGCATAGCTGAAGCTGGTCACGCTCTTGCACTTGGCGACCTCGGTCTTGGCCGAGGCCGTGGTGACCAGACGCCAGCTGTTGCCGCCGAAGCCGTCGGTCAGCCCAAGGCTGATCTTCTTGTTGCCGCACCACGAGGGGCCGCCGGAGCTTGCCCCGCCCGAACCGGCGGACGTGGCCGATCCGCCCGAACTGCTGCACGCGGTGGCCAGCAGGGTCACCGCGCTTACAGCAGCCGCAACACGAATCGCGGTCGAGATCTTGGACATGGACACGCTTCCTTTCCTCGGAGTCGAACTCTCGGGGCACGGAGGGATCGCCGGACGAAGTCGTACGGCGGTGGAGCGAAGGTGAAACATCGCGCGTGGGTGGGTACCGATTGCGCACGGACGTCGGGTGGACGTCCAAGGGTGGACAGGACTTGTGGTGCCTAGGGATGTGCTGAGCCGACGAGCGTTCGGGGTGGCACGGCCTGCCGTCTTCGGCGCAGTCGCGACCAGTTCACGGTGTAGAGCGCGACTCCGACGGTGAGTGCGGCGGCCTGGACGAGGGTCTGGACGGCGAACGTGACGCCGAGCGCCAGAACGTACTGCTGCAGCTGGGTGAGGAACAGGGCGGCCAGAGCGCTGGCCACGAGGTTGCCACGCCCACCCAGCAGCGAGGTGCCACCGAGCACGACCGCAGCCACGGAGGCAAGCACGTAGCTGTCACCCTCGTACGCGGTCGGCTTGTTGATGACGCCCGCGAGCAGAAAGCCGGCCAGCCAGTAGAGCACCGCGGCCCAGACGTAGGCGCCGGCTCGGAACCGCTCGATCTTGAGCCCCGTCGCCCAGGCCGCCCACGCGTTGGCGCCGACGGCTTCGAAGCGGCGACCGGCCACGGTGCGCTTCACCGCGACGGTCGTGACGATCGTGGCGAGGACGGCGAAGTACACGGCGTTCGGGATTCCGAAGCTGGTGCCCCCCGTGATGCGAGCCAGCAGATCCGTCGTCTGGCGCGGAGTGCCACCGGACACGCCCAGGACACCCGCGTACAGCAGGGCATTCGTACCGAGAGTGGCGACGATCGCGTTGAGGCCGAAGCGTCCGATGAGCACGCCGTTGATCAATCCGGCGACGATCGCGGCGGCCAGCGCCACCAGGGCGGCGGGCAGCACCTTGGCGTTGTCGCCGTAGGCCTGGTGGGTGATGATCACGACGACGAGAGAGATGGTGCCGGCGACGGAGAGGTCGATACCGCCTTGCATGACGACGAGCGTCTGGCCCAGCGCGGCGACCGCGAGCACCGCCGCGAACGGCAGCATACCGAGGATTGCCCCGTGTCTCATGCTGCTGTGGGCCGTGGTCAGGCCCAGCACGACGAGGACTACGAGCGCGAGCAGGACGGTGGACAGTCCCCGCGATGGCGTGACGCGGAGGCGACGACGGGCCTGAGGCCGTTGCGCCACATGTGCGGTCATGCGATCTCCTCGGTCCGTGCTGGCCGGTCACGTTCTCCGCGACCCGCTGAGGTGTTGCGTGGGACTATACGAATGCCTGGGGGTGTTCACAATAGGTTGACGCCCTCGAAATCACGCCGACGCCGATTCGTGATGTCGGTGACGGCGACATGAGGCCACGAACCGCGGGATGCGTGAGCGGCGCACCGGGATCGACGCCGCTGCCCGACACACTCAAGGATCGGTAAACCCCGCTCCCGTAGCGGTAATCTCGGCTGCCGGCTGCCGGCTGCCGGCTGCCGCACCACCTGAGCGCGCTGGTCGCCAGATCGCGCAAGGGTCGCGGCAGGTCGCGGCAGGTCGCGGCAGGTCGCGGCAGTTCGTGGCTAGTCGCGGCTGGTCGGGCCCGATCGTTGGGAAGCCCATGGGCGACGAGCACATCACTGTGCAGCAGCACCGCACGCGCCAGCGCCTCACGCATGGTGCGGGCTGACAAGCACCTTGCCACCCAGCGTCCCTGCGGCCAGCGGCTCCAGCGCATCGGTGACGACGCTCTCCAAAGGTACGACCCGGTCGACGAGCAGTTGCGAGAGCGGGCGAGTTGCGAGCAGGTCGAGGGCACGCCCGAGGTCGGCATCGCAGACGTGGGCTACCGTCGTACGCACCGTGATCTCGCGCAACACCAGATCTGCCAGCGCCAGTGCCTGCGGGGTCTTGGTCAACCCGACGAGCAGAACCGTGCCCCCCATCGTCGTCAGCTGCACGGCCCGTTGAGCCGCTCCGGGAACCCCGGAGCTTTCGATCACCACGTCGGCGCCCCGCGGCAGCAGTTCGGCCAGTCCGGCCAAGGGATCGTCCACGGTAACCAGGCACGTCTCGGTCGCGCCGAGCTTGCCCGCGTTCTCCAACCGTGCCGCATCGACATCGACGGCGATGACCCGGCCGTCGTGGCCGGCCAGGCCCGCGAGGATGAACGAGCCGATCGCGCCGGCGCCGATCAGCACCACCGTGTCGCCGGCCTCCAGCCCCGCCCGCGAGACCGCATGCAGGCCCACCGCCAAGGGTTGCGCCAGCGCGGCCTCGATGTCCGGGCAGCCCGGGGGGATCTCGCGCAGGGTGGATACCGGGACCGCGACGAACTCCGCGAGCGCCCCGTCGGTGGACAGGCCCAGGGTGTAGTACCGCTCGCAGAGATTCGTCCGGCCGCGCAAGCACGCTCGGCACCGTCCGCACGACACCCCGGCGCCGCTGGCCACCCGCCGGCCCATCCAGTCCTGGGCGCCCTCGCCGGTCCCGACGACCTCGCCGATGAACTCGTGTCCGAGAATCGTGGGCCCGAGGTGACCCGAGCCGGGATGTCTCGTGGTCAGCGGCACCATCATCGGGCCTTTGGTGTATTCGGTGACGTCGGTACCGCACAAGCCGTTGAGCGTGACCCGGACCAGAGCCTGGCCGGCACCGGCAACGGGCACCGCACGGTCCTCGATCCGCAGGTCACCGGGTGAATGCAGGACGGCTGCGAGCATGGCTGTCTCCAGAGTCGTGGGTCCGGGGTTGGTGAACTGCGCCGCGTGCAGGCGGCGGCACTGCCTCAGAGCGTGGCGGTCGAGGTGATGTGAACCTTGAGCTGGTTCGGGTCGTCCAGCACTGCTGTCACGGCGTCCTCGGCACGGGCGAGCGGGTAGGCGGCGGTCACCAGCGCAGACAGGTCGATCCCGCTTCGTGACAGAAAGCGCAACGTCTGGGGCCAGACACCGGGCGATCCGATGATGCCGCGGGCCTGAAGCTCCTTGGACTGCAAGAGCCCGAGCCGTGCGGGGGCCTGCGAGCCCACGTCGATGCCCACATAGACCAGCCGCGCCTGGAAGGCCGCGATCTCCAGGGCGGTCGCCATCGCCGTGGGACGCCCGCTGGCCTCGAACACCACCGAGGCCCCGCGGCCCTCGGTGAGATCCTCGATCTGCTGGACGAAGGTATCCGCGGTGGGGTCGACCGCGTGGTCGGCGCCGAGAGCGAGTGCCACTTCGGTACGCGCCTTGGCCGGGTCGGCCACGATCACCCGGGCACCTTTACGCGAGGCAGCGGCCACGATCCCGAGGCCGATGGGTCCCGAGCCGAGGACGACGACGGTGTCACTGGCGTCGAGGTTGTCCGCCCGAACTGTGGCGTAGTAGCCACAGCTGAACGGCTCGACCAGGGCGCCCTGGGTCCAGGACAGATTGTCGGGCAGGCGGTGCAGCCAGCTTTGCTTGGCGACGAAGAACTCCGCGGCCGCGCCACTGATGCTGAAGCCGAAGTGCTCGGTGCCGATCACGCATTCGCCGACGACTCGGTCACCGACACCGAGGCCGCTGACCGCCGAGCCGACCCGGACGACCTCGGCGGCCCACTCGTGTCCGGGGATGACGGGGAACTCGAACGGGATGATGTAGCGGCCGTGCAGGAGTTCGATGTCACTGTGGCAGATGCCGACGCTGCGGCTGGCCAGCAGCACCTCGTCCTCGCTGATTGCCGGAATGTCGAGCTCGGTGACCGCGGCGCGGTCGTCGCCGACGAACTGCAGTGCCTTCATGACGCTCCCGGGTCCTGGGGTGGCGCGCCGTACCTACCGCGTGGCGTCAGCGGGAGCGCGTGTTCAGAGATACTGAACGCATCGCGCGTCTCCTGTCAAGGATCTACCGACTCGAACCGTGGATTCTCAGACGTTGCCGTGCCGCACGCACCACACGCCGCGCGCGACCTTGCCGGTGCGGTTTGCGAGCAGGTGCGGGATGGCCGAGTCGAACCCGATCGCGTCGCCGGCGCGCACCGTCGTCACGTCGAACCCGACCGTGATCTCGAGTTCACCCTCGAGCAGGTAGCCGAACTCGGAGCCGGCGTGCTGGAGCATCCGCTGGCCGGTGGTGGAGCTGGAGTGCGGAGGGTAGACGATCTCGATGAAATCCAGGCCGGTGCCGGAGTTGTCCACCAGCCGTTCCCAGATCACCCCGCTGTCCATTTCGAGAACATGGCGCTCCCCCGGCCGCGTGACCGACAGCTTCGCCAGTGCGGCCTGCTTGGGCCAGGCGTCGGCGATGGAGCCCATACCGGAACGGTTCACCCGTGCACCAGCGGGCTCCTCCGGCACGCGCCGACTGGCGACAGTGCCGTGCCGGGCGGCAGTCGGCGGCTCGGGCGTCTCCTCCTCGGCGAACAGCTCGTCGATGGAGACCTCGAGCAGCTGAGCCAGCGAATAGAGGGTCGCCACGGACGGCTGCGACTTGCCGTTCTCCAGCTGCGAGACGAAGGACGGTGAGACGCCGAGCTGGCGGGCGAGTTCGCGCAGTGACATCCCGGATCGTTCCCGGGCGTGCTTGAGCCGGATCCCGAGCGAGACCACGGGTTCGGCGGGTGTTGCCCTGTTCTCAGTCACCGGTCTCCTCGCGCCCGCAGTGATGCGACGAGTGGCACTGTAGTCCCTGGGCGTGTCCGCGACCGGCGGGTCGGCCATCACGAGCTGCCCGGACGTCCGGGGCATTGCTGAGCCATGTCTACCTCCACCGCACTGTCGCGGCCGCTCCGCGTTCTCAGAACGTAAAGCATCACTTGACGGTCCGTCCAGTAACAGGCACCATTTCTGCGACCCGCCCTGCATCGCCCGATCACTGCATCATCGAGGAGCCACCATGGATCGCACCGCACTGGTCGTCGGCGTCACCGGTATCGCGGGGTACAACATCGCCCAGGCGTTACTGGCCGACGGCTGGCGGGTGGTGGGTTTGTCGCGCAGCGCGCGCTACACGATCCCCGGCGTGGAGCATGTCTATGCCGACGTGATGGACACCGATTCGGTCGCGGCCGCCGTGACCGGCAAGGGCGTCACGCATCTCTTCTTCGCCACCTGGTCGCGCCAGGAGACCGAGGCCGAGAACTGCGCGGTGAACGGAGCGATGCTCTCCAACACGCTGACTGCCGTCGGCGACACGTCCACCTTGCAGCACGCAGTCCTCGTCACCGGCCTCAAGCACTACCTCGGGCCCTTCGAGTCTTACGGGAAGGCGCCGGCCGACACGCCCTTCCGGGAGTCGCAGGACCGGCTGCGATTCCAGAACTTCTACTACGAGCAGGAGGACATCCTCTTCGCGGCGGCGGAAAAGGGGGGCTACACCTGGTCGGTGCATCGACCGCACACGATGATCGGCTTCGCGCTGGGGAACGTGATGAACATGGGCGTGACGCTGGCCGTGTACGGGGCGATCTGCCGCGCCACCGACGAGCCCTTCGTGTTTCCCGGGAGCACCGAGCAGTACAACGGCATTACCGATCTCACCGATGCCCGCCTTCTCGGACGGCATGCGGTGTGGTCGGCGACGGAGCCGAGCGCACGCAACCAGGCCTTCAACACCACCAACGGTGACGTCTTCCGCTGGCGTCAGCTCTGGCAGCGGGTCGCTGCTGGGCTCGGAGTGCAGGTCGGTGAGTATCCCGGGCACCCGACTCCCTTGGAGCAGCGACTCGCCCACGCCGACGAGGTATGGGCACGGCTGGTCGAACAATATGACCTCCAGCCCTACCGTGCCTCGGATCTGGCGTCCTGGTGGCACACCGACGCCGACCTGGGTCGGGAGATGGAAACCTTTGCCGACATGTCCAAGAGCCGGTCGATGGGGTTCCTGGACTACCAGGACTCCGAGCACTCCTTCTTGGATCTGTTCGCCACCCTGCGGGAGCACCGCATCATCCCGCCGCTGGACTGATCCCTCCGAGTTCTACTGATGCCTTTGAGTTCTCAGGCGTCTCGGGTCGTCATTCGCCAGGCGCCGATGACCGTCCACCCGATGAGCCACGCGAGGATGACGCAGATGGCCGTGGTGGTGGACTCGGTGACGCGGAAGTCCTGTCCGCCGCCGCCGAACGCCAGGGGTAGCTGCCCAGGTTCCAGATGTGCGGTGGCGACACCGATAATCCCCCGCTGGCCGTTGATGAAGTGAGGTATTCGGGTTCGGATGGCGATGGGGGTGAGGATGATTTCCAGCACGATCATCAGGATCACCGCGGTCGTGCGCTGGCCGAGCAGGGATCCCAGACCGAGGCCGACCAGGAACCCGACCGTTGCCTCGAGTTCGAGCCACAGGCCTGTCTTGATCATCAGGGCGTTCGACGGGTACAGGAACTGCTTCTTGTAGTCAGGGTAGTTGTGGTCGGCGATCTCGATGGCGGCCGCCTTGGCCTGGGCCGCGGTGGCTGTCACGAATCGCCGGTCAGCTCCGGCGACGACGATGCGGGCCGGTTGACCGGGCGGGTTGTCGCACCCCACGCCCTGCTTCGCTTGCCCGTCATAGTTGAAGTTGCACAGGACTTCGGTGGGATGGGCGGCAGCCCAATTCTCCAGGCTGCGTTGTGATAGGCCGGCGGGCACGGCCACGCCGTTGTACATCAGCTTGGTGGGCGCGGCGAACACGCAGACGGCACAGACGATGCCGAAGCCGATGGCGACGAGCGAGGCGATGATGGCCAGCCCGGCCGGGACCCGAGCCAGGTACAGGGCCAACCGGGAACGGCCGGTAATGACCAGATGCCGGAACATGCCTTCCGACAGGTCCACCGAGCCTGCGGTGCAGCCCAGAGCGGCGGCCGCGATGAACCCGAAGGTGTAGAGCACCCCCGCCGACATCGCCGTGTACACGTCGTAGCCACCGGCCGGTCCGTACGTCTTGGGAGCAATGGCGTGCAGCACCAGTCGCACCCCGAGGAAGACAGTGGGCAGGCCGACCGTCACCAGGATCAGGGTGATCATGAGACCGCGGCGCCGGCGTAGTTCCATGAACCGGGTCGCGATCATCGCCCCGGTCGGGATCGGCGAGCGTCGGCGATCGCTCCTGCCCTCGGCAGATGCTCCGGGGGCTGCGGATGCGTCGTCCACGCGGATGGTGGTCACTCCGGATCCCCCAATCGGCTGGTGACTTGCAGGAACCAGGTCTCGAGCGAGGCCTGCACCGGGTGCAACCGATATATCGCGATACTGCCGCCGACCAGGACGCGGGCGACCTCGGCTATGACATCGCGGGTTGTGCCCGCTGGAAGGGTGATGGCCAGACCGCCGGGCTCCAACCCGACGCTCGCGCTGAGACTGCTCACTTCCAGCAAGGCCCGGGCGCGATCTGGTTCTGAGCACTCGACCTGAACGACCACCGACGTCCCAGCGAGCAGCTCCGCAATCGGGCCTTGACGGATCACCTTGCCCCGATCCACGATCGCCACCGCGTCGCAGGTCCGCTGGACCTCGTCGAGCAAGTGGGAGGACAACACCACCGTCCGGCCTTCGTCGACCAGCGAGCGGATCATGTCGCGCATCTCCTGCATCCCCGCGGGATCAAGGCCGTTCATAGGCTCGTCCAGGATCAGCAGCTCGGGATCTCCGATCAGACACGCCGCCACGCCGAGACGCTGCCGCATACCCATCGAGTACTTCGACACCCGGTCCTCAGCGCGGTGCAGGATCCCGACGCGTTTCAACGACGCATCGATCCGATCCCGGGCGGCGGGCTCGCGTGCTGCAGCCAGCACCTGTAGGTTCTGCCGCCCCGTCAGATGTGCGTGAAACCGCGGCTCGTCGACAATCGCTCCCACCCGCGCCAGCGCACGGTCTCGACGGGCCGGGACCGGATGGCCGAGCAGCGACATCGTTCCGGCGTCAGCGCCGGTCAAGCCGAGCAGAACCCGGATCAGCGTCGTCTTGCCCGCCCCATTCGGACCCAGGTAGCCGAACGCACAACCCCGCGGAATCCGAAGGTCGACCCCGTTCACCGCGATATTGGAGCCGAACCGCTTGACGAGCCCGCGGGTTTCCACGGCCCACGAGCCATCTCCGGCAGGTCCGGCCGCTGTCGCGGCCACGTCCGTCGCAGTCACCGACATCGCCCCCGCGGGCGACAGGCCACGCCTCGCGCGGCTTCGCGGATGTCAAGCATCGCCAGCCTCCACAACCCAGCAGGTGTCGCGACCAAAGCGGATTGACGCTAGCGCGAATAGGGACACGCCTACATGATTTCCGGCAGACCCACAGCGATGCATCAGGTACTACCCCGACCTCACCCTGAGACCCTCGCGGCGGGACGGCGGCTCAACATCGTTGAGAGGTCGCGATCATCTGCATCCGTACGGGACGACAGTGGCGGACGGCCCCGCGCGCAACCGCAGCAATCCGGTGAGCCCGATATGCATTGGCGAAGCGTTTGGGTCCAGAAAGGGGCCGTGACCTGCGGGGTCTGCCAGCATGAGGTCATGGCGTCGTTCCAGAGCGAGGAAGTCTGTGCTGCTGTCGCCCTGCACAAGCCTCGCGCAGCCGCGAAAGCTCGCGCCGATGAGGCAGACGCATGTTGGACCTGACGCCGGTAGGGCAGGCGCTGAAAGCAAAAGAGAACGGCCAGCGATTCTTCGAGCTCCAGATGACGATCAACAAGCTTGTCGGCAGGTCGAACTGGAATCCGTCATCAGGTGGCCGGAAGGAAGCGCCGAGCGTCCCCGACGTTCTCGGAGCCATCGAGGAAGTCGGGTGGCGGCTTGAGCACGTCGGCTACGTGTCCGTGGAGCCGACCGCCGCGTCTACCTACCGGACGCCGCCCGGCAGTGTCGGATCGGCGAGCCGCGTAACGACGGAGGGTATCTACCTCTTCCGGAACACCGACGCGCCAGACAGTTAGCAGACCTCCGCTCGCGCTGACACGATCGGCGCTCCCCGGGCGCGTCGCGATCTCGGCGATACCGCACGCCGTGAGATAAAGGGTTAGTCGGGGATCGGGTACTTGCGCGTGACAATTGTGTCGAGTGAAGCTCCCGCTAAGCAGTGGTCGAAATGCGTTATGCTCAATGCGCCCGGAGCTTCAGGTGATCGACGGAGATCGTCTCCTGTCAATCCCACGACAAGAATATCCTGGTTATGCGCGACGTATGTCACGACTTGTTAGAAATGCTGCATAAGCCCCTCTACCCCGCATGGGCAGATTCACCTAGCATCCGAGAATCGGTCTATTTCTTCGGGGGAAAGGCACAGACATGCGCACAGGTCTGAAGGCACTCGCAATCTCGATCGGCGCAGCTGCACTGGCGTTGTCCGGTACTGGCGTGGCATCCGCGAAGGCCAGCACGTCGCCGGTCGCATATACGTGCAGTGGCGGCAATATTCCGTCGGGGACTTATGCCAGCATCAGGGTCACCGGCATGTGCGGTGTCGCAACTGACGCCGTGATCAACGTTGTCGGCAATCTGTCCGTCGCCGCGGGTGCGGTCTTCGATGCACAAAGCGCGCCGTCGACCATCACCGTAGGACGCAACGTCACTGCCGGCTCGGGCTCCTTGCTCGGCATGGGCTGCCAACCGATGAACACCATAGGCAGATTCGCGGGTGTGCCGTGCACTCTCAAGCCGTCCGGGCACACCACCATCACCGTGAATGGGAACGTCACTGCGACCTCCGCGAACACGGTTCTGATCAGGAAAGTGACGATCAAGGGGAACGTCACGCTCGTGGGCGGCGGCGGTGACATTCCCTGGTCGATCAAGGGAAACACGATCGGCGGCAACCTCACGATTGCCGGTGTGACGGCTGACTGGCTCGGCGTTCAATTCAACAAGATCGACGGCGACGCGACCCTTCTCAACATCACCGCGACTGACCCTGGCGACCCTGGCCGGACTGTCGCCGTCGTGGTCAATAACGTCAGGCGGAACCTCGTTTGCATCGGACTGGCCCCGGGCGTGTCCGGCGGCTTCATTCCGGGCGAGGTCAACGTCGTCGGTGGCCACGCGATCGGTCAGTGCGCCGCCCTGGTCTGACTCCCTTCACACCCGGCCCGAGCGCGGGCTGGAACCAGTTCAACTCCAACGGCAGGATCGCGCCGTCTGAGCGATGTCGGCTGACCCGGACAGTCACCGCGCCGTCGCACCCTGGTCATCGGCCATTCGTCCGCAATTTCCTCGGACGGGGTTCCGGGTCTGCGCAGGCAGAGTTACAGTCGGTCCGATCCGTCACCTTTGGAGAGGTTCGTCATGCGCCGTCATGCCATGACGGGCCGGCGGGGTATCGCCGCCGTGTCCGCCGTCACCCTGCTGGCCAGTACCGCAGTCGCCGTCGGGTTCACGCCCGCGGCCGCCGCCTCGAATCCGGCCTCACACTCGGGGCCCACCCTGAGCCACACCCACGCGTCCTCGTGCCAGCTCGGCAACGGCGTCAAACACGTCATCAGCATCGTGTTCGACAACGTCCATTTCTCGCGCGACAACCCCAACGTGCCATCTGACCTTGAGCAAATGCCGACCTTGCTGAAGTTCCTCACCTCCAACGGCACGGTGCTTTCCAACACCCACACACCGCTGATCGCCCACACGGCCGATGACAGCTTGACGATCTACACCGGCCTCTACGGCGACCGGCACGGCCAGCCGTTGACCAACTCGTACAAGACCTACAACCCGGACGGCTCGACCGATCCGGCCGGCTCATTCGCGTACTGGACTGATCCGGTGTACGACACCGCCAAGACCCCGACTGCCGGTCACGACACTGCACCGACGATGGCCTACTCCGCCAGCGTTCCGGCACGCAGCACCAACACCGGGCAGCAGACGCCGGCGCCGTGGGTGCCGTTCACCCGTGCGGGGTGTTCGGTGGGCGACTTCTCGACGGCCAACATGGTGCTGGAGAACACGGCGCTCGATCTGCCCACGGTTTTCGGTGCGGGCTCAGCCGAAGTCGCGCAGTACCAGGCGGATCCTTCCTCGTTCAAGGATGCCGAAACCGCGGACTACGTCGGTGTCGCGGTGCACTGCGCGAAGGACGCCTCGACGTGCTCCGACGCGCAAGCGGTGAAGTATGGCAGCTCCAGCCCGGCGCCGTCCGCCGTCGCCGACAACCTGCCCACGGAGCCTGGTGGCTACCTGGGCTACCAGGCGCTGTTCGGACACCGCTACGTCGCGCCGCAGCTCGGTGCGGGCACGCCCTCGCTCACCCACAACGGTTATCCCGTCACTGATTCGGCCGGCAACCTGACCGATCTGGATGGAAACACGCTGATCAACTCCTTCGCGGGCAAGCCCGGCTTCCCAGGCTTCAGCCCGACGGCCACCCAGTCCCTGGCGTATCTGGCCGACATGCAGGAAAGCGGAATCCCCGTCACCTACGGCTACATCTCCGATCTTCACGAGCGCAAGCCTGGCAGCAGCCAGTGCACGACCGCGCCATCCGCCGGCAACGGAAAGCCGCTCGGCCCCGGTGACAGCTGCTACGTCTCAAACGCCGCGGCCTACGATGCTGCATTCAAGAAGTTCTTCGACCGCCTCGCCAAAGATGGCATTACGCCGGCCAATACCGAGTTCGTGATCAGCGCGGAGGAGAACGACCAATTCGCCGGGGCCAACGTCGGCCGCGCGACCGTGCCGAGCCCGGCCGGCTGCAACGGTGTCACCGTGGCGTGCAATTACACCGCGACCCAGATCGGCGAACTGCAGGCCAACATCAACGGCCTGCTCTCTACCACCCCGAGCAGTGCGACGAAGTTCGACATCGAGCCACAGGGCGCATCGATCTACGTCCACGGCAATCCGGGTGCGGCCGATCCGACGGTGAGGCAACTGCAGCGCGACACGGCCGCGATGACCGCCGATGACCCCTACACCGGGGTCACGGGTGAAAAGGTGGTCAACTACCAGGCCGGCGCCGTCGAGCAACGCATCCTGCACATGCAAACCTCCGATCCGCTGCGAACTCCCACCTACACCCTCTTCCCGAAACCTGACTACTACTTCTCCACCTCGGGACCGAACGTCAGCATCAACAACGGTTTCGCCTACAACCACGGCTACTACAGCCCCAACATCGACATCACCTGGTCGTCGCTGGTCGGTCCCGGCGTCGCCGCTCGCGGCGTGGACGGGCCTCAGGCGGCTGCGGGAAACCAGGCATCGGACCCGAACTCCCGACGCACCGTCCCACAGGCCAGCAGGATCGGGACCTGGGTCGAGGAGACCGATCTGCGTCCGACCCTGCTGCATCTGACCGGTCTCAAGGATGACTACCCAACCGATGGACGGGTGATCAGCCAGGCGCTGAGCCGACCCTCCCGGGCACTCCGCGCGACCACAGCGCTGGCTGCCGACTACCAGCAACTGAACTCGAGCGTCGGGGCGTTCGCCACGAATACCTTGATCGCCGACAGCGCGGCCCTGGCTTCCGGAACGGCGAGCAGCGACGCCGCGTTCGCTCGCGAGCAGCGTGCGTTGCGGGCGCTTGCCGAGGCTCGGGATGCGCTAGCCACCCGCATGAAGCAGGTTCTGGCTGACGCGCAGGCGGGACACCGTCCCTCCAGGGTCACGCTGGTCCTGCTGCGCGCGGGCGCACGAGCTTTGATCGCTGGTTCACGGGTACTCGCCGCACGCGCGACACGCTGATCCGACGAACTGGGTCGGCCCGGCAGGACCCGGCGGGCCGACCCCGGACGTTGAACCACGGGCGGACGTCGGTCGGCATGAAGGTGTCGATCGGTGATCAGGACGGAAAGTAGTGCCCGTCACCGCAGAGCGTTCTGGCTGTGTGTCGGCGCGGACCAGAGTGCAAAGCTCATGACACACGCGGACAGCAGCACCAGCGTGCGTTGGCCGCGCAACCCGGCACATGCGTGAGCTCAGTTGCCATCTGTTCAGCACCTAAGCCCCAGCTCCGCATCGTGCTGCGCGAAGAACTCGGCCTCGGCCCTGGACCGCTGATCCAACCACTACTCGGACAGCTGCTCCGCTGATTCCCCACCCTGCTTTGAAAGCTTCGAGGCTAGGAATCAGTGCACCGTTATCTGGCGCTCCGAGATCGGTCCTGCGCCAGCTCCAGGGAAGGCCGAGCCCGTCCCGCTGAGCATCACGAGCTTCACGGTGTATGTGCCGGGCTTGGCGTAGCTGTGATGCGGCTGGCCTACCGAGGCGATCGATCCGTCCCCGAACTCCCAGTGGTAGGTGATCACGGGCTGACTGCTGACCGTCGTCAGCGCGGCAAACCTCACGTTCTGACCCGCGGCTGGTTTGGTCGAAGAAACGGTGAAGCCGGGTGTGAAGCCGTTGTGGCCGGTCCTGGCTATTCCGCCGGTCCCCGTCGAGATTCCATCGCTGCCGACGACCGTTAGCCCGATTGAGTATGCCCCGGCCGCCGGGAAGGTGTGGCTGATGGTGGGCGTCGTCTGCTCGACCGTGTCCGCGCCGAAGGAGTCGTTGAACTGCCACACGTACTCGGCAACGCCGCCACGCGCGCTCGAACCGGCGGCGTTGAAGGTCAGTGTTGTCCCGGTACCGTGCGTCACCGCAAGCGCGGCCTTGGGCTTGGGCTCCACGGCCGGTAACCGCTGCAGGCACGTGTGGCCCTGGTTGCTCCACTCCTCCTGGTACCAGTAGAAGTGGCCGTTGATCACCTGGTTGTACTTCGCCCCGCCAGCGGTCGTTCCCAGCGGAGTACCCATCTGGCCGTCACACTGATCACCATTCTCCAAACCGTGGTTCGGACCGGCGCCGTTTGTCCAGGCGTCGTTGGGCATCGGGTCGGTGATCGACTCGTTGTGCTCGTGGCTCAACCCGCCGATGAGAGCGCCATCGGACGGCCCATTGGGGTGGTTTCCGTCGTCACAGCCTGGGTTGCCGACGACGTAGGGGTTGTTCGAGTACAGCAGCATCGGCGCGATGCTGGTGTTCTGGTGGTAAGCGCAGTAGAAGGCAAGCGACGTCGGCACCTCGCCAGCCGAGCAGCCTCCGAACGGCGGGCTCGCATTGGGGTCGTTGCTGAAACAGTTCTCCACGTGCGGTGGGGTCATCATGAAGTATTCGTGGGTGAAGTCGCGCTTGAGATGGTGTGCAGTAACGACTTTCTCCAGTTCCTGTTGGATCTGGCCGTCGCTCAGGCACCTGATGACCGGGGCGTTGACAGGACACTGGCTGGCGGGATACGGGTCGGTGTCGAGCAATACTCCGCCGAAGGTGACGTGGTAGCGGGAGGTCGCGCCGGTCAGGTCGTTGTACTGAGTAGCTACCGAGTCGACGTTCTGCCGGCCGCCGCTGTCATGGGCCAAGTCGGTGAAGTACTGCTGCAGTCCAGTCGTGTACTGCGGTGGGGCACCGGGGCCGTAGGCACCAAGGCCTTTGGGGCTCCAGAACACGATGTAGTCGGTATTCGACGGCATCAACGGTCCACCGTTGTAGTCGAGGTTCGACAAGATGGCGTCGAACGGGGTCACCCCCTTCGGCGCGGTCCGCAACGGCACGTAGGACGCAGGCCCGCTGCGTACCTTCGAAGCCGGATTCGGCGCGCCAGGGGCGGCATGTGCCGGCCCAGCCAGCGCGGGGACGAAGACCGCCACCAGGGCGACCGCGAACAACGCAATTCGAGCCTGACGGATCCTCATATGCACGCGCCCCGCTCGGGTTTCGGCTGTGGGCCGAACGCTAAACCTCCCCCGCTGGCCGCGCAATAGAATCCGCCACCGGCCGATCCGCGGCCGCTCGCTCGCTTGACGGAGAGGGCAGGCGGGGTCGACGATCGCTGACGAGCGATTTCACCCTTCTGGGAGGTTTGATGAGCACCACTCTGAACAGTGCCGCCGCGCCCCACGACCGGACCGGACGCGAGCTACACCGCTCGGTCGGGCTGTTCGGACTGATGTTCATCGCCCTCGGTTCGATCATCGGCTCCGGCTGGTTGCTGGGCGCCCTCGGCGCGGCACAATCGGCCGGCCCTGCATCGCTACTGTCCTGGATCCTTGCCGCGATGCTGCTGATCGTGCTGGCTCTGATTCACGCAGAGTTGGGTGCTGCCTACCCAGTCGCCGGTGGAACGGCCCGGTTTCCCTACTTCGCGTTCGGCACGCTCGCGGGGTTCACGGCCGGCTGGGCTGCCTACCTGCAGGCGGTCACGATCGCTCCCATCGAGGTCGAGGCGAGCATTTCCTACCTGGCCAGCACTGGCTGGGCCAAGAAGCACCTGCATCTCCTGCACGGAAACGGCACATTGACCGCCGTAGGCGTGCTGGTGGCTTCTGCTGCGATGCTGCTGTTCACCATCGTCAACCTCATGGGCGCCAAACTGCTCGCCGCAAGCAATAACGTTCTGGTTATCTGGAAGCTCGCGGTCCCCATCCTCGCGATCGTCGTCATCATGTCGCTCTCCTTCCACGCTTCCAATTTCCATGCCGGGGGCGGGTTCATGCCCTACGGCGTGCACGGAGTATTTGCGGCCCTGCCCGCGGGAGTCGTGTTCTCGCTTCAAGGATTCGAACAAGCGGTCCAGATGGCCGGCGAAGCGCGCAATCCTCGCAGGGACATCTCCCGCGCCATCATCTCCGCCATGTTCATCGGGGCGGCGGTTTACATTCTGCTCGAGGTTGCGTTTATCGGCGGCCTCGCGCCGAAGAACCTGGTGCACGGCTGGGCCAACCCGATCGGCGCGGGAGATTTCGGTCCCTACTACACACTGGCGCTGGCGGCCGGCGCCGGGTGGCTTGCGACCATCCTGTTGATCGACGCGGTGATATCTCCGTGCGACACCGGGTTGATCTACTTGGGAACCTCGGCTCGGTTGTCTTATGCGCTGGGCGAGGAGGAGGTCCTCAGCGACAAGCTCACTCAGACCAACCGCCGGGGCGTTCCTACCTACTCGATCCTGCTGGCCTTCGTCATCGGCGAGATCACGTTTCTGCCCTTCCCCAGCTGGAGTTCGCTCGTGGGCCTCGTCACGGGGGCAACCGCGATCATGTACGCGTTTGCGCCGGTCTCGCTCGCGGCCCTGCAAGCACGCGATCCCGACCGCCCGCGCCCCTACCGGCTACCGATGCCCAAAGTCCTCAACCCGGTTGGCTTCGTCGCGGCGAACTTGATCATCTACTGGGGTGGGTTCGAGGCGACCTGGAAGCTGCTCACCGCGATCTTCGTAGGACGGGTGTTGTTCGAGATCACGCTGCGCCGCGCCAAGGACGTGCGCCGAGCGGATATCGACTGGCGGGCGGCGTCCTGGATCTGGCCCTGGCTGATCGGAATCACCATCATCGGATTGATCGGTCGCTACGGTAAAGGCGCGCATCACGCGCTGCCCAACTGGATCGACCTGCTCGTGGTTGCAGCATTCAGCCTCGTCATCTTCTACTACGCGGTCAGCCTGGCGATGGGCTCCGAGCAGATCAAAGCGGCAGTGGACAGCGAAGAACGTCAGATGGCTGAACTCGCCGACCTGAACCTGCCGGCCTGAGCCGTCCTTCCGAGGCGTTCCCTGGGCGCACCGCGATCGCGGCGAGCCGACTTCCGCGGCGTCAGCCCGTCGCGCCGACGACCGGGGCGCTGGGGACCGGCGCTCCATCGGGTCGGGGCGGGATCAGCAGCGTGAACGTCGGTGGATCCGTTGCGGTCACGATGAGACGCGCCGCCGCGGTCTCGGCGATGGCCCGCGCCAGCGGCAGTCCGATTCGCGAGCCGGCACCAACTCGTTCGGCGAACAGGGACTGGGCCGCCACGGTCAGCGGGGGCCCGTCCTGCGACACATCGATGGCCAGCGACCCGAGCGCGTCACGGACTACCACCGAAGCCGTCCCCTGGCCGTGCACCCCCGCGTTGTCGATCAGCACGTTCAGGATCTGGCGGGCAGCGTCCGGGCGCAGAAAGGCCGGCGGAAGGTCACCCTCGACGCGCACACTGAGCGTGCGCCCCGGACCGGCGAACGTGCTCTGCCAGCGTTGCTCGACATGAGCCACGAGGTCGGGAATGGACAGCGGCTCGTCTGGGCGGGGTGCACCACGAACCAGATGCAGCATGTCAGTCACGGTCAGCTCGAGGCGCTCGATGATGTGTTGTGCCTCGGCGATGGCCGCGGCGTTGTCGTGCGGGGTGGCCGCGGCTCGTTCGAGCACCAGTCGCAGGCCGGTCAGCGGGGTCCGGAGTTGGTGGGAGGCATCGCCGGCCAGAGCCCGTTCGCGGGCGAGCAACATCCGCAGCCGGGCTGCGGCGCGCTCCATGGACTGGTTCACCGAATCGATCTCGGCGATCCCGACGGGCACGGCCTGCGCGGTGAAGTCGCCCTCACCGACTCGTTCGGCCGCTAGGGACAGCTGCTCCAGCGGACGCGCGAGCCGACTGGCCTGGCGGCGAGCCAGAATCCCGGCCGCGGCCAGGCCGAGTGCGGCCAGGACCACGAGCGCCACCCAGCTCAAACCGATCTGCCAACGGGTTGCGCTCACTGAGCGGGTGGCCAGTACAGCACCGGTAACCGTGTCCTGGTCGATGACAGGCACGGAAATCACGATCTCGTCGCCGACCGTGTTCTGCTGCGCGGTGCCGGCCAGTGCGCCGCGTACCGCAGCGGCGCCACGCGGCTCGTTGACCCCGCTGATGAAACGACCGTCCGGGCCGTAGAGCCCGACGCGCACACCGCCGATGGGCCGTTCCAGCTGTGCCAGCCTCGCTCCGGACGTGACGTTGTCCGCTGCGGCCGAGGCGACGGCATACGCGATCCGCTGCAGGTCACTTCGCTCGCGGGCCCGGAAGTAGTACGAGGCGCCCAGAGCGAGCGGGACCGCGAACAGCAGGATGCAGAGCAAGCTCGACAGCACGGTCAACGAGACGATGCGGCGACGCATAGCGGCCCACCTCCCCCGCCGAGGTCGATTCTCACTGATGCTCCGCGGGGTCGGACTCGAGGCGAAAGCCACGCCCGCGCACAGTGACGATCCGCGGACAACGCACCGCCGCTGCCACAGAAGCAGCCGTTAACCGCCGTCGCAACATCGACAGGTGCACATCGATCGTCTTGTTCGCCGCGATCGAGGCATCTCCCCACACCTCCAAGGCCAGCGACCAGCGGGAGACCAGGCTGCCACGCTCGGCGGCCAGCGCGCTGAGCAGGTCGAATTCCCGCGCCCGCAAGGCGACTGGGTGGCCGGCGAGCTCGACGACCCGGCGGGAACGATCGATGACCAGCGAGTCGAACCTCTGGGTGCGCGCGGCGTTTCCCGCGGCCGAACCCCGGCGCAGGTGGGCGCGCAGCCGCGCCTGCAACTCGTTGGTGCGAAAGGGCTTGGTCAGGTAGTCGTCGGCACCGGCCTCCAGAGCGACGACGACGTCGTTCTCCGCATCGCTGGCCGTGAGGATCACCATGACGACGTTGGGGTTGAGCGTGCGGATCTGCCGGCAGACGTCGAAGCCGTCGAGATCGGGCAGGCCCAGATCAAGCAGAACCAGTTCGAAGCGCACCTGGTCGGCCAACCGGAGCCCTTCGGTACCGTTCTGGGCCCACGCGATCTGGTGGCGGCTGTCTCGCAGCGTCGCCTGCAGCGCATTGCCGATGACCGGATCGTCCTCGATCAGCAGCATCATGGCCATCGCGTGAGGATATTTCATACACCGGTTTTACGCGAGGGTCAGCCGCCGTGTTCAGCTGGCCACGAGGCGGTAGCCGTGGTTGCGGATGGTCTCGATGCTGTTGTCGGCCAGTTTCGCCCGCAACCGTCGCACGTACACATCGACCACGTTCGTGCCCGGATCGAAGTCGACCCCCCAGACGTCGGCCAACAGCTCGGGCCGGGTGCAGATCTGGCCACGCCGCTGCAGCAGATGCGACATCAGGACGAACTCTCGCTGGGACAGCTCGATAACGCGCCCCTTGACGATCAGGGCGCGACGGTGGGAATCAAGCTGCACGCTCTCGTTCCAGGCCGGGCGTTGAGGTGGCTCGACCAGTTGCGGTTGTGCGGCTGTCGACATGGGCAGGGCGGAATCGGGGCTGTTTCGAGCCGCGGGCGCGGACGACACGCTATGCGCCAACGAAAGATGGGCCGGGCGGTCCGCGCGGATCCGCGCGCGCAGCCGGGCCAACAACTCGTCGTTGGCGAACGGCTTGGCCAGGAAGTCGATCGCGCCGGCGTCGAGCACGGCTACCCGCCGGTGCACGTCGGTCACCCCCGACACCACCATCACCCGGCTTTCCGGCTTGACGGCAATCAACGCGCCGACCACGTGCTCACCGGCCACGTCCGGCAACGACAGTTCGAGCATCACCAGGTCGAAATCGCCGGTGATGGCGATCGCCAGTCCCTCGGTCCCGGTGCCCACCGCACAGACCTCGTGACCGGCGTCCTGGATCAGCCGTGACAGCAGCCCGCGCAAGGTCGCCTCTTGCTCCACCACGAGAATCCTGCTCACGATAGCCCCCGATTTTCGACTCTCCAACGGGCCTGAAAACGCCCCGCACAGGGGAACTAAACCGGGTGTCCGCAGCGAGCTCAAGGGTTGCCGGGACTTTGTAACTTCCGCGTACGGCGGACCACCGAGCGAGGCTGGCGTGGTTGGCCCGCAAAAACCCGCGCGGGCAGAATCTCCCTGCGACAAGGGACGTTTGCCCGAGTTGCCGCGAACAATCGTCGCTGAGGGCAATCGGCTGCGCTCCGAGCGTGAGAGGCGGTCGAAGACCTGCCACGCTGTTTGCCGCGCGCCGCGGCAGGAGAATCCCTAACGAACAGTAAAGCCTTGACATACACCGTTAACTGTTTTGCCGGGCAGGTCAGCGGGCGAAGGAGCCGGTGACGCTGGAACTGGCCAGCGCCGAGGCCGAGATCGCCGACATCGCCTTGGCGGCGGGTAGGTGCGCTGACAGCGCCAGCCGCGTCCGAAGCGCGTAGACGGTGAATCGGTAGCGGTTCACGGTTCCGCTGCGAGGGCACGCCCCGACGTAGCCCACAGTTCCGTTGGACGCAGCCGAGACGACCGCACCGCTGGGTAGCGGCGCGGTGCCCAGGGTCCGCGTCGACGTAGGCAGGTCGGAGACCACCCACTGCAGCCAGGGCGCCGGCGTCACATCGAGATCCTGAAGCACGATGGCCCAGCCTGCTGTGCCGGCCGGCGCGGCCCCGTGCCAGACGAGTGGTGGCGCGTTACCGGCGCCGGTACACCCGTAGGTCAGCGGGATCATGGATTCGGCCGCGAACGCCGGACTGCTCAACGTCAGCGGCCCGTGCTCCGCGACGCCTGTGGCGTGATGGGTCGTGCAGCCGGTACCCGCGCCCAGGACAAGCAGGAGCGGCGCCACCGCGGCGAGCAGGCCATGCTTACCCGCTCGCCTCAGCGATCCGTCCCCAGCCATCAGCTCGAGACCTGAACGTGTTTGAGCGTCGCCCCGTCCTTCATGGTGATGCTGACGTAATCACCCGTGTGCACAACGCCGCCGGCGTTTCCGTAGACGATGGAGTAGGTGCGACCGTCGGCAGTATCGCCGTGGTGAAAGTGCATCAGGACCGCGCTCGGCGTGACCCGACCGCTCGTGCCGTCCACCGTGATGGTCGGCAACTGGTTGGAGCCGGCGTCACCGAGGTGGATCTTCTCGGCCTTGTTCAGGTCGAGGACCTGATACCTGAGCTCCACCCCTCCCCCATCGGCCAGCAGGATGACGCCGGTGTAGCGGATCCCCCAGGACGACTCGATGGCCGGGCTCGCGGGGACGGGCGCAGCCGGGTGCGCCACCGAGACCACCGGGGTACTGCGGTGATGCAGCGACAGCCGGGTGCCGACGATGGCGGTTACCAGCACCAGTAACACGAGGCCGAAGGCCAGCCGGCCTCGCACCGAAGCACTACGGCGTACGCCCGCCGGGGATGAGCCCGGCTCGGCCGGGGCCCGATCCTCCCGATCGAGGTCCTCGGTGATCGCGGTCATGTCAGATCCTTCCTGCTCGAGCATTGGTCGTGCTCCGATCGGCCATGACTGCTCAGACCGTCCCGTTGGATACGGCGCTCCAGTTGCCGGCAGCGTCCACCACCCGGACGTGCACGCTGCCGTGGGGCAGACCGCTGAGGGTGTAGGACTGGATGGCGGCGGAGTTGGCCGGACCCGGGAAGGTGCCGCTCGAGCCCGTGGCCAGCGTGACCGGATTCGCGTGGCCCTCGCCGGGATCGGCTCCGACGAACCATTCCGCCCCGACCAGCCCGGAGGCCGCCCCGTTGACCAGCACGTCATGGGCCCTCAGGACGACCGACGGCGTAGTGGCCGTCACCGCCAGACCCGCGGCGTAGGACCCGGCCGGCCCGGTGACGCCGAGGAACTGGGTGGCCGTCAGCGACGTGTAGGCGTAAGTCTTCGCGCCGCCAGCAGCCCCTGTGATCACGATCGAGCCGGCCCCGGGGAAGCCCGCGGTAGACGTCACCTGCAGCGCGCCGGTCTGGCGGGGTGCCTGCGACGCACCGGCGGTCGTCGTGCTCGCTGTGACGCCGGCGAAGGAGTCCACGGTCGGTGGGGTCTTGTCCAGGACGAGGTCGGTGGAGCTGAAGGGCCCCCAGTTGCCGGCGATGTCGCGAGCGTGGACCCACACCCGGACCAGGCCGTCCGGCAGGCTCTGCAGCGCCGACAGCGGCAGGAATGCGTCGGAGGCCTGGGTGGTGCTGACGTTCCACTTACCACCGGCCGGAGTCATCTCCGCACCGCGGCCGTAGACCACACACCCGGTGGGCAGGTCAGGCGTCTGGCTGGTGCATTGCACCGGATCCTGCACGGTGGTGCCCGGCGCGTGACTGGTGGTGTCCAGGAACGCCTCCGCCAGATCGATGTTGGCCCAGGTCGAGGTCGCGGTCGCCTTGACGTTGAACGAGTCGAACAGCCCGAGGTTTCCGCTCGCGGCGGTGAACCCGTTGTTCACGGCCGGGGTGATCGTCGGGATACCTGTTTCGGGACCCTTCTTGACCACGGTCAACTTCTGGTACGTCGCGGTGTCGACCGCGGTCGCGGACTGGGAGTACAGCCAGGGGCTCCACCGGCAGCTGCCCGGCACCGAGCAGGGAGTTCCGTCCGGCCCCTCCTGCGCGCGCACCATCACCCAGAAGCGGGCGCCGTCGCTCACGCCGTTCGGCAGCTTCGGCGGATTGATGAAGCCGGCGATCGGGAGCAGCGAATCGGGTGTATCCACCGGCAGGTTCGTGACCGTGGCGGCAGAGGTGGCGCACTTGTTCGCGTCGGCGGCCACCGGCGCGGTCTCGGTGCCGGCGGCCACGACGCAGGCCTGCGCCGCGCTGATCAACCAGCCCGGCAGCGACGAGGTTGCCGTGCCGTCCACGGCGATGTAGCCGGCTGGGATGACGTCGAGCGCGACGGTGTTACCGGTGCGGAAGACGTGATTACCCGTCACTACGGACGGATCGGCGGTGACCCCGGTGAACGTGGTGGTGGTCAGGCCGGTGTAGTGGAACTGGCCGAACTCGGTGTCACCGGCGGCTGGGCCGGAGGCGATGGTCATCCCCACAGTGAGCTGGCAGGCGTCACCGAAGACGGTGCAGTCAGCTGGGAATCCCGCGGTGGACTTCACGTTGAGAGTGCTGGGACCGGCTGCGACGGCGACGTCGTTGGAATCGGCGGTCACGCTCGTCGAACTGACCGGTCCCTGGGCGGACTGGGTGTTGCCGTTGGTGACAGCCGGGTCGATCGACAGGCCGGAGATCACCGCGTCGCGGCGAGCCAGCGCAAAGGACGCGCCGATGGCCGGACCGGCAACCCCGTTGGAATCGAGGGCTTGCAGCCACACGGTGTGGTCGCCGAAGACCCGGTCGGGTTCGGTGCCCAGCAGCTGGGTGAGCAGGTCGGCCGACACGGTGAACGACAGGGACGCGGTGCTGGCTCCAGCCGGGTCGGGTGCGGCTGTGGTGTGCTGCCACAGGCCGCCGGTTCCGGGCACACCGTCCAGGGCCCACTGCAACGAGGCCACCGTGGGCGTGGCGCCGGCGGCGGTCGGCTGCGCGCTGAAGGTGCCGGTGACCGCCAACGTCGGGATCTGGCCGTTGTCGACGTTCGGCGTGCTCGCGCTGAAGGTGGGCGTGACGGTGGCCGCGGTACCGACCGGACCTCGATCGGACGCGGTGACTCCGTTGATCACGTTGAGATTGCCGTACATGCCGCCCAGCCCGCCCGCCGCTCCGTTGTTCAGGTGCAGGCCGGCGTCGAAGATCGGGTACTGGGCGTTCTTCGGAGCATCGCCCGGAATGCTGACGAACGCGTCCGAGGTCTCACCGGCGTTGAGGAACTCGGTCGTGTGCGTTTGAGTGCCGGGCAGCAGGTGAGCATCCCGCGCGGTCTCGGTCTGCGGCACTCCGAGCAGGTTCATGGCGTGCTCGCGCAACCCGAGGTCGGCGTAGCGCAACAACACCGTGTCACCGCGTGCGGCATCGAACCGAACCGCGTTGATCGTCGGGTCGAAGGCGAGATCGCTCGGGTCCAACGCGGTCTTGCTGGTGTCATAGGCGACGCCGTCGAGGAAGTAGTTGGTCGGGTGGTAGTTGCCGGTGTCGGTACCGAAGGGGTCGGCGGCGAAGTCGGCGTCGAGCTCGTTGAGCACCACCAGCTTCTCGCGGTCGAAGTAGTTGTTCGGGTCCTTGTTGGTCACGCAATCGGCGTTGACCGCCGCATCGTAGGCGCAGCGTGCCGAGTTCGAGGCAGTCGGCACGGACGGGCGCACGATGAGCACGCCGGACATGCCCATCGCCACCTGCCGAGCGCCGCCCGGGGTCAGGCCGGCCTCGTAGATGTAGGTCCCGGGACGAGTGAGGGTAAACGGCCCGGAGGACGGGTTGGACGGGCCCGTGGAGCCAGGGGCCACCCCGTTCGGGTCAGGGGACCCGATCAGGTCAGGGACGGTGATCGAAACGGTGCCGGCCCGCGGGTCCAGCTCGTTGTGCACGGTGAAGGCGAGTCGCTCTCCCTCGGTGGCGACCAGTTCCGGGCCACCCAGGACGGGCTTGTCGGCGTCGGAGGTGGTGAAACCCCAGAACGGGATGGTCTTGCGGTCGGCGCCGGTGCCGGCGACCACCGAGCCGTTGCCCTTGGCGAACAGGTCGCACGTGCGCACCCCGGAGGCCAGCGTGCACGTGACGTCCGGGCCGGCGATCGGCTTGGCCACCGTGATCGCCACCGTGGCGTTCGTGGTCGTCCCCGCGCCGGTGAGCCACAAGGTCGCCGTGTAGTTGCCCGGAGTGTAATTGTGCGCCGTGGTGCTCAGCGCGATCGTCGGGCTGGTGGCGCTGATCGTGCCGCTGTCATCAGACGTAGTGGCCGAGCAACCAGCCCGGTCCCCGTAACAGAACTGCCAGCTGTCCCCGGCGGCGACGACGGACTTGGAGCCGTCGAAGGTGACTGGCAGGCTGCCGGAACCGGAGGTGCTGTCGGCACTCAATACGGCGGTGGGATGCGGGAAGTTGACCGTGGTCGGAGCGGCCGCCGTCGTGGTGGCGCTGGGGCCGACGACGGTCAGGCTGGCCGGGTAGGTGCCCGGAGCAGCGTAGGTGTGAGAGACGGAGGCGAGGGGATGGCTACCGCCGTTGAGCGTGCCGGACAGGTCGGGCTGGGTCGCCGAGCAGGTGCTGTTGTCGCCGAAGCAGGCCCACCAGGTATCGCTGTCCGAGGCGGTGGAGCTGGTGCCGTCGAAGACCGCGGTCAGGCCCGTCACCGTGCTGGTCAGGTGCGCGGTGGCATCGATGGTGACCGTCACCGAGACCGGCGTGCTTGCGGTGATCGCGCCTGCCTGAACCTCGAACAGCACGGCCGAGTAGATGCCTTCGCTGGCGTACTGGTGGCTCAGGGTCGCGCCGCCGGCAGAGCTTGCGGCCGTCAGATCGACCGCCGTCGATCCGACGTGACTGACGTCGCAGGCGTTGGCCGCCTCGTCGCCGAAGCACACGTAGCCGGTGTCACCCGATCCGGCCCCGGTCACCGTCGCGGTGAACGTGACGGTGGGGTTACCCGCGATCGCCGACGCGCTGAGGGTGGCCGCCACGGCCGCCGAGGCCGGGCCTGCGTTCAGCAGCGCGACGATGCTCGCGAGCACCGCCACCGCCGCGATCGCACTGCGGCGCGACCGGCGGCCGGAGTGGCGTGCGGTACGTGCGAACACGCCGTGGCGCGAACCCTGTGCCGAGTTGCTCATGTCAGTTCCCCGTCGTGCAATTGGCGTGTTGAGCAAAGGAGTTGGGTGGGTCGATGCGGATCATCGTGAGCATCCCGCCCATGGATGCGCCGTAGTTGGTCGCCTGGAACAGCGCGTGGCTGTGCGCGACCTGATACATCTCGCCGCACTGGTTGTACTGGGTCACTCCGGTGGCCAGATCACCGTGCTGGCCGAGATAAGGAGTTCCCGACCAGAACTGGCCCTCGGTGCGTGCTTGCTGGTCCGGGACGACCACCTCGCCGGCACCACCGGAGTTGATGGCGTGGTTCTTCGGATCCCAGTTCGCCTGATCGACCCACGCGAACTCGGTTTCGATCGTCGCTCCGGGAGGTACCACGATGGAGTACCGGTCGACCGAGGCGTCGGCGGGCAACGCGGCGCTGGTCGTGTTGATCAGCGGGCTGGCGTCGAAGCCGATCTGTCGCTCGTTGTTGGAGTGCGGATGGAACGGGTAATCGACCGGACCTGAGTTGAGGTAGCGAACCAGGGCCGGTTCAGGGTTGTAGTCCTGGCTCGTCGGGTCGGTATTGCGCGGCTGGATGTGCACCAGCGCGCCGTAGGGCTGAGACGGCAGGTGCGCGGCGAAGTTCGGCGAGACGGTATCGGGAAAGCTGCGCCCGTTGATAAAGAAGTACCTCGCCTTGTAAGCCGACATCTCGTAGTCGTACTTACCGGTCTCGGCTGCCTCGTGCAGGGCGGGATCGATTTCGCTGAGCAGGTGCAGGTATTCCTTTTTCGGGTTGAACTCCGAGAAGCACGCCAGCGGACCGGCCTTGCCACAACTACTTGGGTCGGTGGCCATCCCGGCGGTCGCACCCGCGTCGTCGTAGACGTGGCTGGAGGGAGTGCACGGCGTCCCGTCCGTGACCGCTGCGCCACTGAGGCAGGGGTTGCCGAGCTTGGGACGGACGATGATCGCGCCCACGAGTCCCATTTGGACCTGCAGCTCGGGATTGGTGCCCGACTCGTAGAGGAAAGTGCCCGGATGATCGGCCACGAAGCTGTAGGTCACCTTCGTCTCGGCCGTGCTGTCGGTGACGTTGGGTGCCGAACCGGGGTCTGCGCCGGCCGGGGTCGCCAACGAGTCGGTCGTCGTGGACGGCTCGGACAGCGAGCCGTTGGCCTTGACCCCGGTCAGGCCCGGGAACTGGATGGAGGTCGGTACCGGCAGGGTGTTGCGCAGGGTGATGGTGACACTGTCGCCCTCGTTCACGCACAGCACCGGACCCGGATCCTGGTAGGCACCGCTGCCGACGGCATATCCCCACATGTAGATGGAGTTTCCGTCGGGCGTGGTGATGTAGCCGTCCTGCGTGGTCAGCACGAAACTCGGGTTGGTGGCCAGCGGAGCCTTGGGTGGGTGATAGAAATCGGCCGTCGACCCGGCGGCGCAGACCAGCCCCTCGGCCTGCCCGGGGGGAGCAGGTGCAGCCGAGGAGCTGGTCGCGAATGGGGTGAAAGAGGCGGCGAGCAGGGCTGCTACCGCGATCGGCAGCTGCCACCGGTACCGTCGGCGGGACCGCGAACGCGGACCGACGGCCGATTCCACGGGGTTGAATCTCATCGCGCGCCTCATCACTTGGCCTGGTAGAGCTTGCCGGGAAACGTCTGCCGGATGTCGCTGCCGTCCCGATACTTCACGGCGGCACCGGATCCGATGAAGTTGCTGACCGAGTTGCCCTGCAGATCAAGGGTCTTCGCGTCCGGCCCGCTGGTGAGCTGGTCCAGCTCGGCCGCGGTGGGACGCTGCAGGCCGCCCGCGGGGTATACGTGCACCTCGGTGCGCATGCCGCCGTAGCCGGCCGTGGTGTCCGGGCCGTTGAGGTACCCGAACTCCCGGTCGTAAAAGGGGAAAACTGTCTTCTGGGTGACGGCCGGCAGCGGGCCGATCAGCAAGTCACGGCTCTCACCCGGGCCGATGTCGACCCGGTTGGTCTGCGTCTGTACGTTCCCGCGCGGCGCATCGGGCACCCGCTGCGGTTTGAGCGGATCGTTCTGGGCGTATTGGTAGTCGGGGTAGTAGCCGTCGCGTCCGGCGCCCAGGAACTTCGCGTCCTGACCGATGATGGTCATCGGCAGGCCGGGTAGGACCAGCGAGTGCTGCTCGTACCCGAGGTGGGAGACGCGAACGAGCAGGTACTCCCCCGCCTCGCCCTGGATCAGCGAGGACAGCGGCTGGTAGCGCAGCCGCGTGGCGTCGACGAGCGCGTCTCCCGTTCCGATCAGCGCGGCATCGGGATCACCCGGCGCGCCGGTGGGATAGTCGCCGGCGTGCGGAGCGATGGTGTCCGGCCACGCGCGCCCGTTCATCAAGCGGAAGTAGCCGGTGAAGTCGGTCCAATCGGTGTCCTGGATGTGGGCGTCGCCGAAGTGGCCCTGCGGAAAGATCTCCGACAGGTGGATGGAGAACTGCCGGTCGAACCGACTGCTCTGTTCGTTCGGCGTGGTCGCGTCACCAGCAGTGTCGTAGGCGTAGTTCAGGCCCTTGCGCGGGGCGATGAACACCATCCCGTTCATCCCCATCTGGACGTGCTCGACGTCCTCGACGTGGCAGTGGTACATGTAGGTCCCGGCGTCGACCGGCAGGTAGCGGTAATGCAAGGACTGGCCTGGCGGCACCGACAGCGAGGCGTCGGGTACCCCGTCGAAGTAGGCGATCTGGTTGGCGAAACCGTGGAAGTGGATGGTGTGGCTGTCGAACAGGTCCGGGCGGTTGCCCATGCCCAGGTTGAACAAGGTCAGCCGAAGGTCCTGACCGGCCTGGGCATAGATCAAGGGGGCCGAGATCTGCACGTGGTTCTTGACGTTGTCGACGAGGAAACGACTGGTCGGGGAAAGCTGCGGGTTGTAGGCGGTGACGTTGCGAAAGCCGAAGGCGTAGGTGGTGAAGAGGTCTTTGCGGAGGTCGGTGGTGTGGTTTCCGTTGGCCGGGGCGAGACTGTCCGGGAAGTACGGGGGCATCGCGTTCGCCCCGACCGGCATGGACACCCAACCGTCGGTACCGGCCAGCGTATAAGCCTTCACCGGTGGGGTGTTGGCATCCAGCTGAAGCGCCGGGGAGGATTTCCAGTTTCCCCGGCCGAGGGCCAGGACTCCCCCGGCCGCCGCCGCCGACACCATCGACTTGATCATCGTGCGGCGTGAGATCCGGATGGAGAAGCGGTTGATCGGTTCACTGCCGGTCACCGCGTCCTGCGGGTCAACGGTCATCGCTGAGTGCCCTTCCTGCGGTTGCTGCGCTGAGTTGTCCGGAGCTGGGGCGGTACTCATACGCTCGCCGCCCGGTATGCACCGGCGTCGATAACCGGGTGGCCGGCCACCGAGCCGCGAGCCGTCCCGTCCAGGTCGGTGCCCGGAGCGAACAGACCGCCTGGGACGACGTACGGCGGTGGCAACGGCACGACCGGCTGGTTGTTGCCGACGCCGGCCGCCGGCGAGGTCGGGGGAATGTGGTAGTTCCCGATTCCACCCGAGGGCAGATCGATGTTGACGATGGCCGTCACCCGGAATCGGAAGTTGATCCGCATGGGCGCGATATCCAGCTGCAGGTCCAACGGGCTGAGGAATCCGACGGCGTTCTTGGAACCGGTCAGGGTCGGTCCGCTGGCCAGCGTCCTGTTCGTGGCCGACGTGGTGTAGCCCTCAGCGGCGGTCCGCGGCGGGTCGACCAGCGAGTACACCGGGCTCAGCTTGTCCGTGGCGAACGTGTCGGCAACGCCCATGTCCCAGTAGTTGATCTGGGTGGTGTCGCCAACCTGTCCGATACCGGCCACCGAACTGGTGGACGCGCTCCACGATCCGGCACGATTGTCGTACAGGATGTCGTTGGCGATGATCGGGTCGCTCCACAGCTTGGTTCCAGTGGGCAGCGTTTTTTGGAACGGTCCGCTGTTGCGGGCGGTGGAGATACCCGCCGGAGCCGGCGATCCGTCGCTGGTAACGGCGGTTGCGGTGGTGATGTTCTTCGCGATCGTGTCGTTGATGATCACTACCTGCGCGGTGTCGTCGAGGGCGATACCACCACCCTCGTGCGAGGACACGTTGTTGGTGATGCTGTTGTTCTGCACCATCATCAGCGCCTTGCCCGCTTGCAGGAAACGCAGACCGCCGCCGTCGTCGTTGGCCGCGTTGACCGCGATCACGTTGCCGCTGATCGTCACCGGACCGGCACCCGCGGAAGCCGTGGTGGAGTCCTGGGGTAGCTGACCGGCGATCATGATGCCGCCGCCCTCGTCCTGGCTCTGGTTGAATTTGACCACGTTGTGGACGATCTGGTTCGACGGTGCTGGGGCGGAGTCGCTGGCCGCCTTGGGCTGGTAGCTGAGCACGCCGGTCTGCGGGGCGGGAAGGCGACCCGACAACTGCACCTGGTTCTGGGCCTTGAACGCCTTGATCGTCGCCCCGTTGAGTCCGAAGCCGGACACTGCCTGTCCCGCGTCGCCGGCCCGGAAGGGTGTAGCTCCGCTCGTGGTGAACACGTCCCCGCTCAGCGTGCCGGTCACGTTCAGCGGTGCGGTGCTCAGACCGTACTGGCTCATCCCGCCGCCGTACTCGGCCGACTGGTTACCGCAGATCAGGTTGTCGTGCACCTGGTAGCCGCCGGCGTCGTTGAAGATCGCCATGCCGCCACCGAGGTTGTTTCCGCCGTTGGCCACGATCTGGTTGTTGCCGAACTCGACGTTCCAGTTGTGCTGGCCGTCCAGTTGCGGGGTACCGACCCGGATCGCCCCGTAGGAACCGGAGTTTCCGTCGATCACGTCGTTGGTGACCTGAGTCCAGTCGTCGTGCCCGTTGAGGAACAGGGCACCTCCCTGGGTGGCGTCCGCACCGGTTGCCGGTCCGGTCCGCTGACCGGTGTTGGCGTTGACGTTGGCCGGGGTGTTGATGGTCAGCGATGCCTGGATGCCGAGTCCGTCGAGCACCGGGTGACTGCTGGCGCTGTAGGCCGGTTGGTCGGCCTGGGCGAGCACCGTGACGTTCTGGCCCTCGGTGATCTGCTTGTTGTCCGGGTTGGGCGTCTTGGGCCACAGTGCCGCGCTGATCGTTTGCCAGACGTCCACCGCGTGCTGGGCGCGCTGGTCCTGTGGTGCGGTGGCCCAGTTGATCGCCGCCGGCGGGCTGACCGCGGTGTCGGTCAGGCTGAAGTAGTACCGGCCGTCCAGGACGGTTCCGGGGATGCTGATCGCCGGGGTGCTCCCGCTGGCCGGGATGACCCCGCCTGGGCCGACGCCCTGCACGGTCACCGCGGAGTGCACGATGATCGGTTCGAACCACACGCCGCTGGACGTCGCGCTGTTCACCGGCGACTGCTGGGTGGCGGCCGCCGGGTAGACCACGATTACGGCGTTGGTTATCTGGCTGCCCTCCTGGGTGTAGGCGAGGGTGTTGTTGTTCGGACGCAGCCAGTAGCCGGCCGCGCGCTCCAGGGCCTCCTGGATGCTGGGGAATTTGGTCTGGGCCTTCCAGCCGGCGAGGTTGCTTGCCTCGGTGGTGAAGCTGGGATCGACTTGCAGGATCGTCGGGCTGTAGGCCCTGGTCAGGATGTAGAAGCTGATCCCGTTGATCGTCGTGAGCGGGTTCGGGCCGGCCGTCGAGATCGACAACTGATACTTTCCGCCTGCCGTGCCTGGTGGCACGGTCAGGTCGATCTCACTGTCGCTCCACCTCGTGACCCAGCCCGTGCCCGAGAGGGTGCCGGCCGGGCTGGTGAGCCGAATGGAGCCTGGGCTGGCGCCGAAGCCGAGGCCGCGGATGATGACGGCCTTGCTCGGGGGGGTCGCGGCGGTGAGGTCGACGAAGGGGTGGTCGACGGAGAACAGCTGCGGGGCCGTCAGGGGCACGCCACACTCGGCTGCGGCGGAGAACTTCTGGCCACCGTTGATGAAAGCCAGCGCGCTGCGGGTCGGTGCGGTGTCAGCTGGGGTGAACACGCCGGGCATGGCCTGGAAGTTGGCGGTGATGGTCTGGAACTGCGGGTTGTAGTTGTAGTTGGGGTGGTCGATGGTGCCCGGGTCGTTGCCGACGAACCGGTAGACGTTCTGGCAGATGCCGGCCGGAGTGGCGCAGTCGGCGACGTCGGTGGAGGGCATCAGAGCCTCCGCGATGCCGTTGGGGTCGATGTTCATCTGGTAGGCCAGGTTGCCGTGCCAGTCGTAGACGCCTTCCGGCGAGTTCGGAATCGGAGCCGCATCGCCGTACTGGGTTTCGCCCTTGTTCGTCGACAGATTCGTGTCGTCGAAGTTCTGCACGATGAACGTCGTCGGGATCGGCACATCGGTGTAGAGGTAGAAGTTGGGCGCCACTGACTGGCCGCCGCCGACGTGGATCAGGTGCACGTCGCAGGCGTTGCGGGTACGGCCCTGCAGCGGGCTGCCGCCGGCGGACTTGAAGCCGTTGTCGGAGACGTTGACCGTGAAGGTGGCCCCGGCGCACTGAGGGTCCGGTGAGGGTCCCGCCGTGTTCGGGTCCTCGACCATGGTGGTGGGCGAGTCCCCCCCGGTTGCCGGCAGCGCGACCGGGGTCTGGGTCGCCGGACCGGCCTGCGGCGGGAAGCTGAAGGCCGGGCAGGTCGCGCCACCGCAGCTGCCAGTGTGGGTGTGGCGGCTGCCGTCGGCGTTGTACACCGCGGTCAGATCGGCGTTCTGGGGCACGAACTCGGGAGTCGTGGCATGGTCGGTCAGATCGTTGGAGTACGCCGCCAGGTTCGCACCGGCGAAGTTGTTCATGCTCGTCTCGTCGGCGACCTTGTAGAGCGGCCGGTCAACGCCCGGGCTGACCTGCGGTAAGACGGTGTCGCCGGGGATGTCGACCTTGGCCAGGAAGTCGCCCACGGCGGGCGTACCACTGCTGTCTATCGGGGTGAGCGCGAAGTTGCCATCGACCGTCTGCGAGCCGTGGGTGGGGCCGTTGGCGACGTTGGGGTCCAGCGGCAGGTTGTCGGTACCGAGGCCGAAGTTGACCGCCGAGGCCGGGGCTTCGATACAGGCCTGGGTGTAGTGCCCAGGGTTCGGGCTGGACGGGTCCACGGTGAGCCCGGGGAGGAAGTCGGTGACCGTAGCGCCACCCGGTTCGGTGCCGAGTACGGTCCCGTCTGCCTGGCGGGTGCCGGAGATGATCTTTCCGTTGGCGTCGCGAGCAACGCAGCCGGTAGCACGGGCGTAGTGCTCGGACTGGTATGCGTTGACCGTGCCGTCGGGCGGAGTCACGCCCCCGTAGCGATCGGTGCTGACGATCTTGCCGGCGCTGTAGACCGTCGAGTAACCGCCGGTCGGACCGGTGGTTCGGTACGAGCCGTCGCAGTTGAGCAGGTAGCCGTTGAAGCTGACGTTGGGCACGCTCTGGCCGTTGCAGGTCTGCATCGCAGGGTCAGTGGCGCCGGCCCGGATCGGCTGGAACAGTTCGGTCATGACGCCGGGGATTCCGGGGAAGAAGTCATAGGCCGCCTGGCTGCGCGCCAGGTATCGGTTGCGAACCGCCTCGTAGGACACCGTCGCGACGATGCCGCCGTTGTCGGCGCGGTTGGCCTGCTTGTTCGGATCACTCTGGGACGTGGTCGAGCCGGCGTACGGTTGCACCGCCCAGTCCAGCCGACCGCATTGTGCGATGACCGGGTTGTACTGGACGTCGACGGCCGCGGTCAGCGTGGTGTGCTCCTGCGGGTCGTTGCAGGCTTGCCAGGTCACGCCGGTCGTCTTCCAGCGGGTGTTGAACGCCTGGATTACGTCGTTGTAGCCCAACGGGTAGGCCTCGGTGAACTCGTAGTTGCCCTGATCGTCGGTGACCGAGGTGTTCTGGCCGCCCTCCTGGGCGTTGTTGGTGCGATCGAGGTTCTGCACCGTGAACTTCGGCACGCCGGCCTCTCCGGTGTCACACCGTCCGTTGCCGTTGGTGTCGATGCAGATCTTGCCGCTGATCCGGGTCCACCACTCCAGTAGTGGAACCACTCCGAGGTCGGTGACCTTGCCGTTGGACACCGTCACGTTGAAGGAGTCGAAGATGTAGTCCTGCAGCTGGTCCCAGACTGCGACCGAGTAGGAACCGTCCGGCACGCCCTTGATCGTGAAGCTGCCGTCGAGGGCGGCATTGGAGGCCCAGATGGTCTTGTCACCGTTGTTGAGGTCGGACAGCGTGACCCACGGGTGGTGCACGGGACGGTCGAACTTGTAGCCGGCGGTGCCTGCGTTACCGCCGGTACCCGGCAGACCACCCAGGCCCGGGTAGTAGGCCGCGGCACCCATGATCTTGCCGGTGATCGACCCGGTGGGCAGCGGTGTGCGTGGCGCCCGCGGAACGGTGTTGCAGGCCGGATCGGACGGCGCACGCCAACGGTTAGGGTTGGTCAGTCCGGCGAAGTCGACGGTTCCGAAGGCCGGATTGACCATGCAGCCGGCCCTGACGAAGCCGAACTGGACCTGGGGCACCAACTCGCCGCCGACCAGCAATTCCGTGTCGTAGCCGGTGGAGTTGGCCTGCGGCCAGGTGTCGAAGTCGTGGTTGCCCTCCAGCGTGGTGGTCTGAACCCAGCAGGCCTGGTCGTTGATGGCGGTGGAGGTCAGCGACGCCTGCGTGGTGCCCAGCACCGGGCAAGTCTGCTGCGGCGGGAGGAGCCTGCCGCTGGCTGGGTCGACGCCCCCGACCTGATCGGCGATCACCGAGGAGCCGTAACGGTTCGGCGCCATGTTCGGAATCAGGATGTCGCCGTTGGAGTCACTTGTGCACGAGCCGGTGGCCGGACCATCGACCTCGAAATTACCGCGGACGTGGTGTTTCGGGTCGACGATCGGCCGACCATCCAGACCGAGTTTCACGGTGTAGAACGTGTCGGTCGGGTCTGGGTGGGAGCGCGTGTAGGCGGGACTGAGCAGGTATGCCGTGCACAGCGGGTTGTTGTAGTAGTCGACGTTGACCGGTCCGTCGTAGTCGGTCAGGTGGGCGTTGTAGCCCGGCAGCCCGAACTCCGACTGCTCGTCCCACTGGCCGTTGGTGGAGGCCATGTCGCCATAGACCTTGAGCCGGATGTTGGTCAGCGGGATCGGCAATGGGTTCAGGCTGACCGCGATCGCGCCGCTGGAGGTGACATCCAGGCCGCGGTAGACGCCGTCGGTCACCGAGAAGTGCGCGCCACCGATCTGGAAGCCGTTGGCGGTGACCGAGACCAGGTACTTTCCGTTGGGCAGACCGCGCCCCTTGCCGGCGACCTGCAAAGGCAGCGCCGTGCTCGTGTTCCAATCCGACTGGCTTCCGTCGGACACCACGGGGCTCGAGGTGATGTTGTGGATCGAGGGCCAGTTGCAGGCGGCGGGACTCGGCGAGCCGTCCGCGGTGATCGGGCTGCTGCCGTCGCTCGGATTGGGGTAGTTGGGATTACCGGCGGGGTTCGTAGAGGTGATCGGATGACACGTCTTGACCTCGGAGGCGAGCGGGGTCTTGCGGTCCGGGCCGAGCGTCACGCCACCGGTGTTGTCCTTGTTGAGCAGCCACTTGTACGTGGAAACCGGGTCGTTCTTGCTCGGTCCCTGACCACCGATGTGCGATCCGGGAAGGATTGAGTCCTCCGCCGCGCGCACACACAACGTCCCGGCGGCCTTGGTCGAGCAGCCCGACAGGTCCAGCGCGGGATTGGGGTGTCCGTTGGCCGTCCAGCCGGCGGGCGCGGGCGCGGCGGCCGAGGGACCGGCGGCGTAGGCCAGCATGGGCGCCGCCAGCGCGGCGACGAGCAGCACGATGCGGATGCGGGCGGTTCGGCGGAAGCTAGGACGACCGGCTCTGAACATCGAGGACTCCCCTGTGATCACGCCACGACCTTCGGCGCTGTCGAGCAGTGAAGCCCCGGGCGGCCTCGTTGCGACACCACTATGAGGAGCCCGTAATCGCAGATGAAACCCCTCTCACCTGATGAGGGTTGGCCGTTGGCGGGATGACGGATCCGTCATGCAGGCGAGCAAACCGTCACGTGGACGTTCCGCCGATGGCCGCGGTCGTAGCGTGACCGGCATGCTCGCTCGGATCGTCGGCAAACTGGGCCTGTTGGCTGCGGCGTTGCTCGCCGCGCTCGTCGTCCAGATCATGTTTTCGCCGGTCTCGCAGGCACATTCCGTGTTGTTGTCCAGCACGCCGCAGGACGGTCAGGTGCTGGCGAGCGCGCCGGCTTCGATCCGGCTGCAGTTCAGCGAGGCCGTCGACCCGGCGTTCACGCAAGCGAGCGTCGTCGATAGTCAGGGGCGGGCGTTCACCCCGACGTCCACCGCACTGGTCGGTGACGCGGTTCTCGTGCTGGGCTTGCCACCGCTACCGGATGAGACCTACCGGGTGAGCTGGCGCACCGTCGCGACCGACGACCGCCATCAGACCTCTGGCGTGGTGGTCTTCGGCATCGGCGTCAGCGCCGCGGTAGGCCCGACGATGGCGGCCGATCCGTTCCCGAACGCCTCGGAAACCCTGCTGCGCTGGCTGACTCTGCTCGGGTTGAGCGCGCTCACCGGCGGCCTGCTGCTCAGTTGGCTACCTCGCTTCGGACGGGTGCGGCTAGCCGCGCCGATCGCAGGGACGTTGACCCGGGTCAGCGTCGTCGGCGGGGCCTGCGCGCTGGCAGCAATGCTGGCCCTGGCCATTCTGCAAGCGGGCGGCACAGCGGCGTTGATCGCGCTACGAACGGCTCCGTTCGGTCAGCGATCCGCCATTCGAGTGCTGGCGACGGTGGTGTTGCTGCTGGCTGCCCTCGGGCACCGACGGATAACGGCCATCGTGCGCGTGCGGTATCTGGCGGGAGCCGTCGAGCTGGGCGTGCTGGCCACGGTCGTCGGCACGACGGCCTTGCTCGGACACGACGCCGGTTCCCCGTCTCGGGTGATCATCGGTTCCGTTCATCTGGTCTTCGCGCTGGCTTGGTGCGGATCTCTGATCGGCAGCGCGGTCACCGCGGCGGCCTTGTGCCGCGGGCGCCGGGCCGATGCCGAGCACAAGCGGCAGTTCCTGCAGCTCCTGAAGGCCTTCGGCACCGTGGCTATCGCCTGCGTGGCCATCTTGGCCGTCACCGGGGTGCTACTGACGGGCAGTGCGGCCCGCACGGTGGATGCCCTGCTGCTGTCGACGTACGGGCACGTGCTGCTGATCAAACTCAGTCTCGCTCTCGCGGGCGGCCTACTGGGCTGGTCGGCGCACCGGCTGCTACGACGGGCTCACCCCACTGTGCGCCCGCGTGCGTTGATGGTCGAGGCGGTGATGCTGGTGCTGGTGTTGGGCGGTGGCGCGGCGCTGGCCGGCACCACCCCGCCCCAGGGTTCCCAATGGCGCCCCGCAGTGCCGGTGGCCGGCAGCGTGACCGTCTCCGGAGAGACCGCCGGGCTGGTGGAATCGGTCCGGATCGCCCCCAACCGGCCGGGCCACAACTTCGTCACCGTCGGGGTTTTCGACTCCCGGCGACCGGTGCTGGGCCCGATCTCGCAGGTCTGGATCGAGCTCACCGGACCTGGTGGGCAGCACGTCCAAAACCCAGCGACCTCCTCTTCCGGGCAGTGGGTGCTACCGACTGACGCCCTCGACGTCTCGGGCATTTGGTCTGTGCAAGTCCGAGTCGCTCGGGACGGGCAACCGGCGGTGTCGACACAATATCGCTGGGCGGTCGGCGGCACGGTCGGCGGCCCCGCGCGTCGGGTGTTCTCCCAGCTGCCGATGTCCGCAGTGGCCGATGCGGTAACCGCCGGACTCGTTCTTGTGCTGTTGGTGGGTCTCGCGCTCACCCTGCGACGGCGGGTGAAACCGGCGGCCCGACTGTCCACCAGTGCGCCGCTCACCGAGGACGACCCACAGTGGGAGGCTGACGCCAACACACGGACCCGTCAGTCCGTCTGAACGACACACGGTCTCGTCGAGCATCTCCGGATCCCGTCCAGAGACGGTTACTTCGGCCCGGTCGCGTAGATGTAGTAGGTCCGCCGGCCCTCTTGCGCAGTGGCTTTGAGACGGAGGCAGGCCGAGGTCAGGGGACCGCCGGCAAGCACGTAGGTCACGTGTGCCTGGACGACCGGGTCGCACGCACTGATCGTGCTGATGACCACGTCCGCCTGTGGGCTTCCGATTGTGATGTGGGAACCGTCCGCGCCGAGTCGGAACAGGACGTAGGCGTAACGATCCCAGGCTTGCCGGTGCACCCGTTTCGGATCGAACCATTGCCACACGGCGGCGGACGGGTAGCCGTACACGCCGGATAGGTGGCTCACGCCGCTTTCGGGCAGGATCGCTGTGGAATAGATGTCGCCGACGCTGACCCAGTTACCCGGACGGCCACGGTCGACGGCGGCGACGGTCCGCCCGAGCGGAGTCTGTCCCACGTTGTATAGGCCTTGGTACAGCGGGTTGACCGGAGCACCGAGAACGCAGCACATCGTCGCCCAGAGCAGCACGGCTGCAGTCGCGCGCACCAGCAGCAGCACGGCGATCGCACTTACCACGATCGCCGTGGCGAGCAGCGCCGTCCCCGAACGAAGCGCGTGGGGTGCAACGTGGCGCAGATGTATGCCGGTCACCAGGGTGGCCACGAGCGCCAGCAGTCCGACAGCGCCGGCGCACGCCGTCCGTCCGCGGTGACTGTGCGCTGTCGTGCTGACCCAGTCGGCGACGACGGCGACTGCGAGCACGGTCGAGGCGAGTCCGAGACCGATGGTGAGCCGCTCGGTGGGGACCAAGCTCAGCCCGGTGACCTGAGCGATCCAGCTCAGATGTGGCACCGCTGCGACCAGGATGAACAGCACGAGCACGCCGGTCGTCGCCACGAGCATGGCGTTGAGGCGCCGTGCCCGCACCCCCCGCACGATCTGCCAGGCAGCGACCGGAAGGAGAAACAGACCCATGAGCACGAAGGAGGAACCTTCACTGGCGTTCGCTGCCCATCCCCGGAGCGAAGTGGCCCTGGGAAGATATGCCCAGTCGAATGGCCCGGAGAGCCACGTCGCGAGGTTGATCTGCCCGGTCGGCACCCTGCGTGCACCCGGGTAGACCGTGCCGGTAATCCCTCTGATCGCGGCCGTGCGAGTGAGCACGAACGCCGCCAAGAACAGGATTGACGCGGCCGCCGCACCGGCCATCACCGCCAGACGCAGCCGCCACGGACGAGCCCCAATAGCGGTGTCCGAGGGCGAGGGACTGAAGACCGATCCTAGCGCGACAGCGATCACGACCAACAGGCAAGGCAGCACGAACGGCACGTAGGCCGACATCGCCATCGCTGTGACCGCGTAGGCCAGTGCGGTCCCCGCCCACACCGCGGCACGCTTACTTCGAGCACGCGATACGGCGATCGCGGCGGCGCCGGCCCAACAAGCCCAGCCCAGGCTGAGCAAAGTTGACGGCTCGTACCACCACTGCACGAACGGGCTGAACAACAAGGCGAGCGAAACCCCAGCAGCGAACACATACCGACCAGGCAGCAGCGCGAGCGAAAACGCGTAAGCGCCGACCGCCAAGATCCATGCCCAGGCCCACCACCAACCTGCGAAGCCATGACCGAGCGGCAGCACGAGCGCGGGCACGGTCTCCGGTCGGAACAGAACTGTCCAATCCCAGTAGGGCAAATTGAACGGCAGTGAGATGTCCTGGCCGGTCCCCAAATCCGGGTTCACACGAGCAAAGCCGTGCTGACTCTGCGAAATCGCGTACGGCGTAGCCACAAGCCACTCATCCGAACGCACACTGCGCGCCGTTCCAGCCAGACTCCGGGTGTCTCGCGCTCCGCCCGTCAACGCCGAATGCAGCACCCCCGAGGACGTGCCCGACCAGCCAAGACCGACAAGCAGTACGTACACCAGGCCGGTCGCCAGCGGATATAGCGCCCAGCGCGCAATCCGCACCCGCATCCTCCCCAGTCTGCGCACGTGAGCACGCTATTCCGAGTTGATGTGACGGTCATGAACGCGCTCAACGCGGCCGCGACCGTCTCATGCCCGGGGCCGTCCGATCATGTGGACGATGCCGAACCGCTGCGTCTGATCGCGGCCGGCCGATGGGCGAAGGTTTTCCTGCTCGCCCATCGGCCGTGCGGCGGAGCTAGTTGGAAGCAAGGGTGACGACGACCTTCTGGGCCGAGACGCCCTTGCGCTGAATGTCGAGAGCGTGCTGGAGGTCGTGCAGTCCTTTTCCGACGACCAACGGTTGCGGCGCGGGAACATATCGGCCGCCGGCCAGCGCCGCCGGCAGGAAGTCGCGGTAGATGGCGGTGCTCACCTCGTTCGACTTCAGGGACGTGCCGAAGATGTATTTCAGCCGCACTCCCCGGGGTCGTGCCTGAAGCTGCAGGCCGATGTTGGACGTGATCAGTCGGAAGATGGTGCGGAACGTGACGAACGATGGTCGGTCGGCATCGCCGAGACGCTCGAACGAAACCGGTGGAGTGGCGATGGCGATGAACTTGTTGCCCTTCGAGGCGGCGGCGATGCGCACGCAGGCGGAGGCCGCGGTGGTCCCGATAGCTATCGCACCGGCGAGGGTTCGGTCAGCGAAAGCCGCGACGAGGTCGTTGACGACCTTCGGGTCGTTGTAGTCGAACACCAGGCTTGCGCCCAGGGACGCGACGTAGTCGAAGTTGTGCGGCGAGGCGGTCGTGATCACGTCGTATCCGGCTGCGACTGCGAGCTGGATCGCGTTGCTGCCGACGCTTGTCGACCCACCCCAGATGAGGACGGTCTGGCCGGTGGGTTGCGGGCTTTGCGTCGGGTGCCGTAAACCGAGTTGGTCCTTTTGGAAGAGCGCTGACGCTGCCGTGGACACCGCGAGCGGCAGGACTGCGGCGTTCTCGTAGGCGAGAGTGTCCGGAAGCGGGGATGTCATGCGCTCCAGCACCACGGTGTAGTGCTGGAAGGCTCCCTCGGCCGCGCGGTTGGAGTCCTTGTCGGTGCCGACTGCATGGGCGAGAACACGGTCGCCTACCTGAAAGAGAGTGACGGATTTGCCGACCTCAACGACCTCACCGGCCAGGTCAGAACCGATCACCGCCGGGTATTGCAGCCACCGATAGGTCAGCCCGCCCGCCACTTGGATGATCCAGTCCAGCGGATTGATCGCGACCGCGTGGTTGCGAACGACGATCTGATCGTCACCCGGCGCGGGGTACGGAGCTTCGGCGACCTCCAGAGAAGCGTTCTTCGCATTGCTCCACGCCGCTGCGTTGATGGCCATGAGGTCCTCTCGATTGGTCAAGTCTTGTGATTGCACTGAGTGCAGTAACCACTGTAGGACGTGATTGCACCTTGTGCAATCACGGGTATGCTCAGGGCATGGCACGGTGGGAACCAGGCGCACAGGAACGTCTCCAGCAAGCGGCGTTCGCGCTATTTGTCGAGCGCGGATACGACAAGGTCACCGTTGCCGAAATCGCCGATCGTGCCGGGCTGACTAAGCGGTCGTTCTTCAATTACTTCGCCGACAAGCGGGAGATTCTGTTCGCCGACGCGCACCTCTTCGAGGCGGGCATCGTCAAACACCTGACCGACGCCGACCCCAGCCTCGAGCCCATTGACGCGGCAGTCGCCGCGTTGACACACGGAGGACGGCAACTTTCGGTGTATGGCGAGGGCGGCCGGACCCGCCGGGATCTCATCGACTCGTCGACTGAGCTCCAGGAACGCAACCTCGCAAAGTTGACGTCCCTGACGGCAGAGATCACTGCAGCCCTCTGCATGCGGAACGTGCCTGCACGGGATGCGAGCTTCATTGCCCGAGTCGCTGTGGCGGCGTTCATCACCGCCTACGACGACTGGCTCAACGACCTCACGGTCGACTTCGCGACACTGATGCAAAACTCAATGGCCGATCTCCGACGTGCCATTGGCGCCAACCCGTGAACGCGATCTTCCTCGAAGCCGAGACCCCGAGGTGCTCCGCTCAGTGGTCCAGCGTCGGACTCACGGCGTGCTCCAGGTACTGCGCGCTTGCCGAGCTCCGCAGCGCCTGAGCTAGCCGCCTACTCAGGCGCTCGGGCATAAGTTGCGGCAGCTCCCGATCCTCGGCGAACCTCGCCGCGGCTATCTCGCCCGGATGAAGCTTTAGCGACTCGCGAACCTGCTCGGGTGAAACGTGCCCACGAAAGAGAAAGAGAAGCTTGTCCCCCTCGTTCGGGTGAGGTGCCCAGTCCACCAACAGCAGTTCACCAACCTGCCAATCCACGCCGAGTTCCTCGCGGACCTCGCGGATCGCCGCGGCTCGCGGACTCTCCCCAATCTCCACATAGCCGCCCGGGACGTCCCAGCCGTCCTTGTATGTCGGCTTGACGACTAGCACCCGTCCAGCCTCGTCGCGGAACAGAACCCCCGCGGCAACATGTGGCGTGGCGAGTCGATTTGCTTCATCAGGCACGACGACAGACTAGGTAGGAATTACGCCGGCCCGTGTCGCAAGGCCATCGAGTGCGGAAGTCGCTCGGGTGGCGTCTCCGCCTGATCTACCAACGTGACCGCGATCAGAACGAGCGCCATTGCGACGACGAAGCAGCTCCGTGCGTGGCCTTCTCAGCCCAGCTTGACGCGCCCGTTGAGTTCGGCATCGGGACCGATCGACGCCGCAAATCGCTCCGTGACCTACGTGAACGGGATCCATTCGAGCTTGGCCAGGCTTGTCTGACTGCTGATGCGGATGCCGCTCTGGGAGAACGTCCACAGATTGCCGTTGACAATCATGCTCCGCACGATCGCCGAAACCTGGGCTCTCGCACTTCCGCCCGGATTGGATAACGTGCCGAGTTGGACGAGGTTTTTGCTGTCCACCCGAACAGCCAGCGCGCCGCCGTTGTCGTAGTTCGCGATCGGCACCACAACGAGACCCGTTTGTGGCCAATACAGAAAGGCGTGCGGGTCGAAGCCCGGATCTCCGGGTGTGCCTGTACCGGGCAGCACCACCTTCGCAGTGCGGGTGGGATTTCTTGGGTTGCTGACATCGAACAGTTGCACCATGCGCCCTTCGTTGTGCGCGTACTGGCCGCCGCCCTCTTTGACGAGGCGGGTGTCCTGGCCCACGCCGAGCAAGCGGCCGTTACCAACATCCTGCAGATAACTCGAGAAACCAGGTATCTCAAGTGAGCCCGCGAGCCGGGGCTTTGCCGGATCGGACAGGTCGAGCACATAGAGCGGGTCCTGCTGGTTGTAGGTAACCACGTAGCCGAGCTTTCCGAGGAAGCGAACGGCGTAGACACGTTCGCCCTTGCCGAGACCGCTGACCGAGCCAGTTTGCTTCAGTGTCGCGGCGTCGAGCACGTCCACGCCGCTGACCGAGGAGCCGCGTGAATCGCTGACGGTCGTTGCGATACGCAGCGAGCCCCCGTACTCAGAAAGGGAATACTGACTTAGAAGCGACCCTCGCACGCTGCCTGAACCGAGGTAGGTCGGCTTGGCCGTGCCGGTGATGTCGAACCGGTGAACGTCAGTCGTGGTCGTCACAGCGTTTGACCCGGCGCACCACCGGCAGTTCGGGCTGCTTGCGATGTAGAGACTCGACGTTGTGGCGTACACGGTGTTTCCGTCCGCCGAGACGCTGACCGGCTGCGGATCGGCCGCCGGCTTGCCCGGATCAACCGTGTAGAGCGTCAGCATCGAGGCGGCTGTGAAGTCCGTTGGGTGATCGACTGCAGCGCAAGGCACGCTCGCCGAGAACGAGCCGGCCGGGCCGGTGATCGTGTACGCAGGCAGCCACGACTTCAGCGGAGCCTTGTCGATGTTGGCGCGCAACTCCGACTTGTACTGCGAATAGGTTCTGTACGCCTGCGGCTGCTCGATCGAAGGCGTGTTCGACGCCACTACGCGAACCGTTGTACCGACCATGCGCGCGTCCAGGATCCTGCCGGTGACCTCGAGTGAGCCGGTGATGCGTGGCGAGGCGGAGAGGTCGACATAGAGCACCATCGAGTCTGGACTGACGCTGTTCGTCCCTAGGCCGATCCCCGGGCGGCTCGGACCTCCGGCCGCCGGCATGCCGACCAGGCCGCCTAGCCCGAGTGCATCTGGCTTGAGCAGGACGAGAGCATGATCGCCGGACGTGAGTAATTGGGCGCCTTCGTAATTGGCGTAGTGCCGTAGATCGAGGCTGCCCACGATGCGTCGGCCACCCGCATCGATCACCCGAAGCACACCGTCGGTCACTGTTACTACCCGACCGCCCTGGGTCTTCACCACGTCCGGCTCGTCGACACCTTGCTCCTGCACGTTCGTGGTCGACGTGACGTCACTGCCACCGGGCGCCGACGATGGGGCGGCGGCAGCAGCATCGGCGACGCCGGCAAAGGCAGACGAACGCACTGGGCCCCCTGCCAGCCCGAACCACGCGTCACCGCCGGAAGGCGAGAACGCCTGCAAGTGCTTCACCGCATGCGCACGCAGCCCATCGAGCAGCGCATCGCAGGAGGAATAGGGACTGAGCAGCATTGCGGCCGGACGGATCTGCGTGAGTGTCGGACCCTGCGGCTGATGAATCTCAGGGTCGGCACCCATTACTGCCGAAACGAGGACGACCGCGGCGACCGCTGTCACGGTGGTCGCCGTGGGCAGCAATGTCCACCTGCGCGCTCGGCGCCGATCCCGCATGGCCGTTATCCGTCGATGGATATCGGACAACGACTGCGATCCCTCGGCGCTGTCGACCCAGCCATCCACGTCTGGCGGCGACGTCGGCCGGACGAGGCGAAGCCAGCGGTTCACATCGTCAGCCACGGAGTGCCTCCGCAAGTTGACCAGCAGGGGTTTCGCCGCGGTAACCCGCTTCGTCGAGAGCCGCGGCGAGACGCTTGCGTGCCCGGTGCAAGCGGACCGCGTAGGTTGCAGCTGAAGTCCCGAGCGCCTCGGCCGCCTCCCGTGCGGTCAGGTCATACCAGCCCGTCAGGGTCAGCACTTCCCGGTCACCCGCCGACAAGACCGCGAGCGTCTGCCCAAAGGCCGCCTTCAGATCCGCAACCTCGGCGTCCACCTCACGGCTGGCGTCCTCAAGCAGCCTCGCGATTAGTTCGTCGCGGCGGCGATTGCCTCGGTGCTTATTGGCAAGCAGCCTTCGGGCCGTCCCGAACAGCCAGCCGGTTGGCGGCTGAGGCACGTCCTCTGCCTTACGGAATGCAGTCACGAACACCTCCTGTAGCACGTCCTGAGCGGTCTGGGGGTCGGTTCGATGCAGCAAGTAGGCCAACACCCGGTTCGCATCGGCGCGGAACCACTGGTCGAGCAGCGCACGACGATCCTCGTCCCGCATCCAGGCCCTCCTCGCGACGCGACACACCCGATTGGTAGGTGTCCAGCCGGAGCCGGAGCATTACACGTACGAGACGCGGCGGTAGCCCGCTTCTGTTGCGTGAATCCGACCGACCAGCGAGGCGATGCTGTCCTCGCTCTTGTGCCGTCAACACGCTTGTCGAAGTGGCGGTCGCGGTCGCGGTCGCGGTCGCAGTCGATAAGCATCGGCCGGCAGCTGCTCCGTCAACGTCGGGTCGCCGTATGCTCGAAACGACCTCTGCCACCGGAGACGGAGCAGCTCATGAACCCAATGCGCGCGGCCAGCATTGCTGCCATCGGCTCAACCGTCCTGGCCGCCGTCGTATTGGTCGCTTCGCGAACGCAGGCGTCCGAGTCGGCACACCACGATTCACAGGGTGAGCAACGCGTCGCCTCCCGACGGCCGCCAGCGGCAGCTCCCCGGGTGTCCAGGCAATTCGCACAACGCGTCGCCGCGCTCGACCAACTCAATGTCCAGGTAAGTCGCGACATTGCAGCCGCGCACGTCACCTTCGGTATGACATGGGGCCCGAGTCCGGCGGACAACGCCGTCACAGTCACGATGGGTCGAGGACGCGGCCAGCGGGCCCTTGCCGACCTACTCACAACCAAGTACGGGTCACGCGTGAAGATCAGCCTCGTGGACCACTTCCCCGACAATCCTTTCGCATAACTGAGTCGGCCACACGCGCTGCGCCGCACCACCGCCACAATGCCGGGACTTCGCTGACGGCCGAAGGTGTTGAACGGCTGGAGCAGCTGGACGTGCTACGGAACGTGGGCTGCAGCACGGCCCACGGGTTTCTCATCGAACAACCACCGCCCGTCGGTCCGCTGACAGCTCTTGAGTTTGAGCCTGCGCGTCTTTCGGGATGACGACATTCGTGATGCTGAGCAGGCAGCCCTTGCTGGCGTCGGGGACGCGCGGGCGCTCCGTCCGACGATGCGACTAATCAAGATCAACGAGAGTGGCGAACTCCCCCTCTACCAGTGGACGGGGCGAGGCGTCGGCGTTCACTGTGCCCCCAACGATCTGGTTGATGCGCGGCCGCGTTGGGCACAGACAGTGTTGGAAAGCTTGCGTTCAACGTCAAGACACCTCGGGCGTGCACCGTGATCGGGTGCAGCGTTGTGAAGTAACGGGATGTGCGAGCGCATCAGACGGCGTGTTCTGTCTCGCACCCGGGACCGGGGTGTTTGAGGAAGAAGCTGCGCACACCCCTGCGACGCTGCGCCTGTGTCAGTGGCATGCGCAGCTGTATGGGGATCACCGAGTACGCATTAGTAGGAAGACCGAATGATCGTCGCGCTGTTCATCGGCGGCCCGTTCGCTGGCAGGCGCCGCGAGGTGCAAGAGCGGGAACACGGCGCACCGCCCTTGGTCCTGGAGATCCCCTCCGGCGGTCCCGTGCTGATCCGCTACGTTCTGATCGGGGCGAGTACACGCGCTCGCGAGTGGCGCTACCGGCATGAGCCGTCACCCGATGAGGACCAAGACCTGGGCGTCACCGATGAGATGGACGCCCGGGACGGGTCGTTGTAGCTGAGCACAGCGGCGTTGACGGCAGCGGACATGCGTAGGTCTCGGTCGCCGGCACAAAGGATTCATCCAGTCGTAGCCGGGGCGCAGTGGTGCTTTGGCTCCATGAGTGGTTCGCTGGCCCGGATGAGGCTGCATCGTCGAGCAGGACGGGGTGGGGCGCATGTCAGGGATTGCTGGGCACAGGGTCATCGTGTTCTTGCAGGAGAACAAGACCACGGATTTCTACTTCCCGACCATGGCTGCGTGGGGCGCGGCGGTGGCCAACCGGGGAAACCTGCTGGCGGCGCCACCCAACTTCGATCAGCCGCACGACCGCAACTCCTGGGTGCACTACGCGATGGGTGACTACCCGGCGTTGCCCGTGCAGATCGACAATGACGCCGTCATCCCGTTCTACAGCTATCTGGCTAAGCAGTTCGTGTTCGCAGATCATCACTTCGGACTTGGGTCGAACTCCACCAGCGGGCACATGCTCGCGGTGGGCGGTCAGACACCGACGATGAAGAACCCGCCGTTCGTCGGCGCTCACCCGGTCTGGAACATCCCCTCGATCTTCACCGCGGCCGACGCGGCGGGTGTCTCGTGGGCGGCGTTCCCAGATGCCAGCGGCTACCCAACGAAGTTCTACGCGAGCCTGACCACCACTCCGGGCGCCAACAACGTGCACCGCCCAGCGGAGTTCATCCCGATGGCCACAGGCGGCACCCTGCCGCAAGTCTGCTACGTGTGGAGTCCGTCCGGCTACGACGAACACCCACCGGCGACAAGCGATCCTTCATACGTCACGAAAGGGCAGGACCTCGTCTGGGCTCGCGTCCAGGCGGTCATCGATGGCGGCGGCTGGCCCGACACCACGTTCATCCTCACCTGGGACGACTGGGGCGGCTACGCCGACTCCATCCCCACTCCTGCGATCGAGACCGTCCCCGACGCCCTTCACCCTGGTGGATTCGCAGCCATCGGCGGCGCCCGCATCCCGCTCATCATGTTCGGCGGCAAGGTCAGGCAAGCCATCGACAACCGATGGCACTCCCACGCGAGCATCCCAAAAACCATCGTCGATCTTCTCGGACTACCCGCACTCGGCGTGCCCCGGGTCGATGATGCGCCCAGCCTCGCCGCCCTGGTCGACGCCGCCACATCCAGGCCGCTACCGCCGGCCCACGGCAGCACGATCACCCAACCCGCCCCACCCAGCCCGACCCCCAGACCGGCTGACCCTCCCCCTTGGGCCGGGTCACTGGACCAGCAGATGCCCGCGCTGGTCACCCTCGACGGGAGCACCCTGCCAGCCCCCACCGATGGGATCGTCCGCCCGAAGCCACCCAAGCCCCCGGTCCCACCGACGCCCGGACCCGCTCCGGCGCCTGGACCTGGGCCTGGACCGGGACCTGGACCTGGACCTGGGCCTGGACCGGGACCTGGACCTGGGCCAGGTGGAAGCCTTGACGATCTCGTTGACAAGAAGTACGCGGGCAAGACCGCAGCCGACCTCGCCGCGGCCCCACTCGACGCGCTCAAGGGGCTCAGCAGCGCCAAGGCCACACTTCTCACCCAAGCCCTGGGCGTGAGCACGGTCGGCGAACTGGCGGCTGACAAGATCGTCCAGGCAGCGGTCGCCATCATGAAGCAGACGCACTCCTGACCGACTCGGAACCAGCGGGTGGACACCGTCGCCGTTGCCGATGTGCCGTGGTCTTCGCGATCGCCCCGGACCTGGGAAGTCAAAGCACGCCACTGGCGGTCTGCGTGATCACCAAGCGCAGTGACCAATTCATTCGCGATTCGATCGGTGGTCAACGATGCGTCGACTAGACCCGATGAGGCTGAGGCGCATGCCCCTTCACGGATCTACCGGAGTAGACGCCCTCACTCGAAGACTGGGGCTGATTCTGCCCGCGACGGCGGCCGTTGGGCAGATTACGGCGGTCGCGTTGATGGTGTGGTGCGGCATCTATGCGCTGCAGTTGCGATTCAGTTTCGACCCGAGCCCGACCACGAGCTTCCGGTCGCATGTCAGTTCCCAGATGCTGCCCCCGCTGGTCGCCGCAGCGCTCATCCTCGGAGTTGGCCTTCTCGGAGCTGGTTGGGCCGGCCCGGGGTTGAGCCGGCGCGTGATAAAGCTGCTGGGCGCGCTCGTCTCCGCTGCTCTCGCCACGCTGGTGTTGGTTCATGGGTGGCGGCAAGTTCATCCTTCCTTCGACCAGCAGCGGGCTGCCGTTGGGGTATTCCGGCCCCCGGCTGCGGCAACCGCCCAGTACGAGGTCACCGAGGCCGCGGACCCACGCATCTTTCTCAAGGCGTGGTACGTCCCGGGACAGCCGGCCACCGTGTGTCCAGCCGCTCGACGATCCCTCGCGGCGTGGGCGGATGACGGCCTTGTCGAGCCCGTACACGATGACGCCCTGGACTGCGCTTACCGTGGCCGCAAAGGCGCCGATGTCGTCGCACTGCATGGCTCGTACTTCCTCGGCATCAATCAGACGTTGATCAGCCTGACGCTCAGCCGGCCGGCATGAAGTGGACTACACGGCCCGTGGTGATCTCGTACTCGATGGGGGTGTGAATACACCTAGACCTCAAAGCCCAGAAGACCAGCAGGTGTGGTCGAGTAGCAAAGGCCGTCACCAGCCCAGGCGCTGGCCGTCCCGGAAAAACCCGCCGCGAGGTCCGTCGCTAGGCAGCGTGGCGGCCCACACCACGCCACGCGCGCTGGCGTTGACCGGCCGCGCGCCCATCTGCTCGGCGCCGGGGAAAGTGGCGGTCAGACCGGGGCAAACGGCGTTGACGAGCACGTCGGTGTCGGACAGTTCGGCGGCGAAGGTCGCGGTGAGGGCGTTGAGGGCGGCCTTGCTGATTCCGTAGGTGGCTGCCGCGCCATGGCGGGCCGTGAGCCCGAAGTCGGGGTCGATGTGAGAGCCGGCACCGCTGCTTACGTTGACGACTCGCGGGTTTGGGCTGCGGCGGAGTAGCGGCAGCAGTGCCTGGGTCAAGCGCCACGTCCCGAACAGGTTGATCTGCATGACGGCCTCGGCGGCGGCGAGGTCGGCGCCGGAGGCGGTTTCGCTCCAGTCGACGTACCCGGCCGCGTTGTTGACAAGCACATCGAGTCGGCCCGGGGTCTCGGCCACCACTCGCGCGGCCTGAGTGACCGAGTGCGGATCGCTGATGTCGAGTGAGACCGGAAGGGCCTCCACGCCAGCCACCGGGTCGGCAGCGGCCGTCGCCGCATCGACGTCACGAGCAGCGATGAGGACCGCCATGCCTGCTGCTGCGAGCTGGGTGGCGACCTCGAGCCCGAGGCCGTGAGCGGCACCGGTGACTAGGGCGATCGGGGTGTCGGCCATAGGTCCTCCAAGGTGTGACGGATCAGTCCGTATCATTGCGACGATGGAGACCGAACGCAAGTCCTGGAGCAGTCGCGAACATCGAGTGACCGTGGTGCTCGACGCCGCCGCCGACATGTTCTACGCCCGTGGTGTCCACGAAGTCGGCATGGACGAGCTGATCGCTCGCACAGGTCTGGGCAAGGCCACCGTCTACCGCCTCTTCCCGACCAAGGCCGAGCTCATCGGTGCCTACCTGACCAGGTTGTCGGAGTCGATCCTGTCGCAGATCGACTCCGACGTGGCCCAGTCCGACCCCGCAGGTGTACTGCTCCGGATCGTTGACGCGGTGGACGACGACCTGCGACGTGCGACGTTTCGTGGCTGCCCCTTCAACAACGCCAGCATCGAGTTCAGCGACACCAACCACCCGGCGAGAGCGGCCGCCCGGGCGTACCGCGAACAGCTGGCGCGGCGGCTGACGACGTTGTCGAAGGCACTAGCAGGCGAGGCCGAGGGAGGCGCTATCGGCGCCCAGCTCGCGACGCTCATCGATGGCGCCTACACCAACGCGGCCCATCTCGGGCCGGACGGACCAGCGGCCCACGGCCTCGACCTGGCCCGCCAGCTCGTCCATCACGCACGATCTGTTGCCGATCGGTCACCGTCGTGAGCCTCGACTTCGACCGCATCCAGATCGAGCCCATCGAGCAGTCGTACGTCGATCAGCCCGACTTTCCCTTGCTGAGATGAACCATGGCGTCGTAGAGCTGCTGGTCCGTCATCGGCGGCTCGGGGAGCGGATGGGCCCGCTCGGCCCGGTAGGCATCGAGCATGAGGTGGAGGTTGCGCCGCCAGGCGTTGGGCGCCGTGGTGCTGGTGGCGTCGATGATCGGGCCGAGGGACCAGATGAGGTTGACGACGTCGGCCAGAGTGATATCGGGGCGAGCGGCGCCGGCATCTTGAGCTCGGACGAGTACATCCCCGATTTGTAGGCACATCTGGTCGTGGATGCGCTCGGTCTCGGCGTTGTCGGTGAAGCGGCGGGAGAGGAAGTCGTTGAACCCTCGGTCTCCGGCCTGCACGCGGAACAGGTTCTCCAAATAAGCGGCGAAGCCGTCCCACGGATCGTCGATCGCCAAGGCCTTCGTGGCTCCATCGAGGAACTCCCGGAGCCGAGGCTGGAAAGCGGCCATCAGCAGGTCCAGGCGCGTTGGGAAGTGGCGATACAAGGTGCCGATGGCGACGCCGGCGTCGCGTGCGATCTTCTCCAAGGAGGCATCCACGCCGCGTGCGGCGAACTCGCGCTGCGCCGCAGCGAGGAGCCTCTCGCGGTGCTCGCGGGCGTCACGGCGCAGGGGCCTGCGCATCTGCCCAACCTCGCTCGCGCTCACTCCCCCAATCTATCAACGATGCCGAGGACAGCCTCCGTTTACCTGCCTTTCGCGAGTCCAGGATCGCGCGTTTCGCCGCTGGCGCCCGCAGCAGACCGCAGGAGCACCCGGCCTCGCCCACGCTGCTGAATTCCGAAATCCGAACTTCGCTCAAAATTGAGGCTCCCCTCCGGAATAGGATGAGGTACCCCTCAGGTTAGGCGTACGATCGATACCGGAGGGGTACCTCATATTGGTGCCCCGACTTGACCGCACGAGGAGCGAAACAGATGAGCAGTAACGAGTCCTCCAGGGGCGCGGGCGCCGCAGCGACGGTGGACCCCGTCGAAGCGCGATCGACAGTCCCACCCAATCCTCACCACGAGCGCCGGTGGATGGCGCTGGGCGTCATTCTCATCGCCCAGATCATGATCCTGCTTGATGCGACCGTCGTGAACGTCGCGCTGCCCTCGGCTCAGGCCGACCTCGGCTTCTCCAACGCCGCCCGTCCGTGGGTCGTCACCGCCTACTTGCTGGCCTTCGGTAGCTTGCTCCCGCTCGGCGGCCGACTGGCCGACACGTACGGGCGCAAGACGATGTTCATCGTGGGACTGGTGGGGTTTGCGGTTGCCTCCGCTGTCGGCGGCGCCGCTCCGAACATCGGCACGCTGATCGCCGCCCGGGCCGTTCAGGGTGGATTCGCCGCGCTGCTCGCGCCGGCGGCGCTGTCACTGATCACCGTGATCTTCACCGACATGAAAGAACTCAACAAGGCGTTCGGGATCTTCGGCGCCGTCGCCGGGAGCTCGGCCGCCGTCGGTCTGCTGCTCGGCGGGTTTCTGACCGAGTACGTGAACTGGCGCTGGTGCATGTACGTCAACATCGCGTTCGCGGTCGCGGGCATCATCGGCGGCCTCGCGCTGCTGCACAACTCCACCGAGCCCGACAAGCCGAAACTCTCCGTACCTAGCACCATCCTCGGCGCGGCCGCGATCTTCGGGGTGGTCTTCGGATCGGCCAAAGCCCAGACCGACGGCTGGAGCTCGCCAGCCACCCTCATCCCGCTCCTCGCCGGCGCTCTCCTGCTCCTCGGTTTCGTCATGCTCCAGAAGGTCGACCGCCACCCACTCATCCCCGTACACATCGTCGCCGACCGCAACCGCGGTGCTGCCTACCTGACGCTCATGCTGGGACAGGGCGGCGTGTTCGCGCTGTTCCTGTTCCTGACCTACTACTTCCAGGACGTGCTGCACTACTCGCCGATCAAGACCGGCGTCGCGTTCCTCCCGATGATGGTGACAGTTGTCGTGGTGGCAACGCTGACCCAGAACATGCTCGTGCAACGCCTGACCATGCGGGTCATCACCGTCGCCGGTCTGATCATCAGCGGCGCAGGGGCCGCCGTGCTGGCCCAGGCCGACGCGGGCAGTCCCTACGCGGCCTGGGTGTTGCCCGGGCTGATCCTGGTCGGGGTCGGTATCGGGTCGGCGATCGTCTCGGCGGTCGCGGCCGGGCAACAGGGTGTCGATCCGCGCGACGCGGGCACCGCAGGCGCCGTCAACAACGTCGCCCAGCAGCTCGGCGCGGCTCTGGGCGTCGCAGTCATCAGCACCTTTGTCGGCACCGCCACCACCGACTACCTCACCCACCACGGCAGCACCACTCTGATCGGCGCGACCGTGCACGGGTTCGTCGTTGGCTACTGGTGGGCCGCCGGCCTCTTCTGGGCGGGTGCGCTCATCTGCGGTGCCCTGATCCGCGGCGGAACCCGGCTCCACCAGGAGGCTGGCCAGCCCGAGCCCCTAGACGAGATCAGCGGCCTGTTCTGAGACCGCGCCCGAGGCGTCGGGCCGTGATACCCAACCGGATCGCGGCGCCACCCACCAGAGCATGAACCGCTGTCCCATATCCGACTTCCAACTCACCGGAGGCTTTGATGACACTGCTCGACCATGTCGTCCTGCAAGTCGACGACCTGACCACCACCGGCGACTGGTACGACCAGATCGTCACCCTCGCCGGAGGTGCACGAACCTTCGATACGCCGAATCTGATCGGGTACGCCCTACCCGGCCAACCGACCCAACTGTTCTTCTCCCAGGCGACCGACCCCGCCGGTCGCCAGACGCACCTCGCCCTCAGGGTCGAGGACGAGGAGACCGTCCTACGCGGCTACGAGTTCGCAACCGCAAGCGGCGCGCAGATCCTTCATGAGCCCAGGCTCTGGCCGGAGTACGGACCCGACTACTACGCGGTGTTCATCCGCGACCCCGCCGGAAACAACCTCGAATTGAAGTGCCACTCCCCCGCAGCAACGGGGACGCCTTCAACGCAACCGATCACTGCCGGCAAGACCGTCACCACCAACTGATCCATCCACAACAAAGGAGCACACATCATGACCACGATCAGCATCATCGGCTCGGGCAACATGGCCACCGCCATCGGCACCCGGGCAGCCAACCACGGCCACACCGTCGAGCTCATGAGCCGCGACACGACCAAGGCTCAGGCAGCAGCAGACCAGATAGGCCACGGCGCCACCGTAGGCACCTACGGGGCAACGCCGGCCGGTGACATCGTTTTCCTCGCTGTCCTCTACCAGGGTGCGGTTGACGTCGTGAGGCACTACGGCGACGCTCTAGCCGGCAAGATCCTCCTCGACATCACCAACCCGTTCAACGGCGACGCAAGTGGAGTGGTGACGACCCCGGGCAACTCCGTGTCCCAGCAGATCGCGGCCGTGGCCCCTGGGGCCGCGCACGTCGTCAAGGCATTCAACACGATCTTCGGCGGCGTCATCGGTGAGAACAAGCCGATGGACGCGTTCTTCGCCGGTGACGACGCCGAGGCCAAGGCACGTGTCTCGGCGTTCCTGGAGAGCCTGGACATGCGGGCACTCGATGCTGGCCCGCTGGAAATGGCTCACGCCCTGGAATGGGCCGGCATCCTTCTGGTGGGCGTGGCCAACAACGGTGCCGGCTTCGACATCGCCCTCGGCGCCAAGGCCCCCTGAACATCCTCTTGCGGAGCGTGATCGGCCGTAGCACCGGCCATGAGCCACGAGATCGGCCAGCACGAGCCTCTCGACAGGTCAGTCAGCGCCCCGAGCTGACGACACGCTGTGCGCGACGCTGTCGCGTCGCGGATGGCCGCGCACGAACGACTGAAGGAGACATCGGTGCCTGACTACGGTCACCCCCTGCGTTTCGCAACGTTCATCGGTCCCACCAACTCCCCGCCGAGCCGTCCGGTCGAGTTGGCGCAGCTCAGCGAGCGGCTCGGCTTCGACTTCGTCACCTTCCAGGATCATCCCTACAGGGCCGATTTCCTCGATACCTGGACTCTGCTGGCCTGGGTGGCCGCGCGGACCGAGCGGATCGGAGTGTCCGGCAACGTGCTGAATCTGCCGCTGCGTCAGCCTCCCGCCGTGCTCGCCCGCGCGGCGTCCAGCCTCGACCTGCTCTCCGGTGGACGCATGAGCCTCGGGCTCGGCGCCGGCTACTTCTGGGACGCCGTCCAGGCGATCGGCGGACGGCGGCTGAGTCCACTGCAGAGCGTTGCGGCACTAGGTGAGGCGATCGACGTGATCCGCGGGGTCTGGGATGCCGACGCGCCGGGCGGCGTGGATGTCGACGGCGAGTTCTATTCGGTTGGCGGTGCCGAGCGTGGTCCGGCACCCGCCCATGAGATCCCGATCTGGCTCGGCGCCCACAAGCCGAAGATGCAGGACCTCGTGGGACGCAAGGCCGATGGTTGGCTGCCGTCGCTGCCGGTCATGGAGCCGGGCGGCGTTTCAAAGGGAAACGCGATCATCGACGATGCCGCCCGGGCCGCAGGTCGCGATCCTCGCGAGATCACCCGTCTGCTCAACGTCTTCGCAGGCCAGCAGACTCCGGAGGCACTGGCCCAGCTGGCCATCGAGGACGGCATAAGCATCTTCATCCTGGCCAGCGACGACCCCGACACACTCGAACGCTTCGCCGCCGAGACCATCCCCGCGGTACGCGAACACGTCGCGCGCGGCCGGCTTACGGCTGAGGGGGGAACCGAACCGCGGAGTTCGTGATGAGCAGTGACGCCAACGACCAACCGGATCAAGGGCGCTTCTCTTGACGGTTCGCCAGAAGGTTCCCTCCGCCAAGCTGTGCCACCGGTGGTCGCGGCCTCCTGTCGTGCTGGAGTTTCTCTACTCGAACGGCGGGCGGCATCGAGCATCGCTGCCACCCAGGTTTGAGCTCGGCGCTCCAGTCCGAGGTACCTAGACCGTAATTGCATCCAGGGGTGCTCGTGCGGGACTCGTCGCCAGATCGGGCACCATCCGCGTCATCCGCGCCCAAGGGCGGCCGAACGGGTTCCGCCCCTCCACTACTCCACGGCCGACCTGCTCCCGCGGTGCTGTGCTCCGTTGTGGTGCCTCGGGCTCGCGGAGCCCCTTGCGAGTGACCCGTGACCTACGCTGCGTTCAGGCAGGCGTGTTGAATGTCGATACTTGCGACGGATTGCGAGCTGCCGGGCCAACGGAGCTTCCGCAGGAGGTGGCCAATGGAGTACACGCGACTGGGGAGATCGGGCCTGCGGGTAAGTCGCATCGGCTTGGGATGTATGAGTTACGGGCGGGCCGCCTCGGGGATGCATCAATGGACGCTGGATGAGGATGCGGCCGCGCCTTTCTTCCGGCAGGCCGTCGAGTTGGGTGTCACGTTTTGGGACACTGCGAACACATACCAGGGCGGTACCTCGGAGGAGTTCGTGGGAAGAGCCATCGGCATGTTCTCCCGCCGCGAGGACATCGTTCTGGCGACGAAGGTCTACGGGAAGATGCACGACGGGCCGGGCGGAAGCGGCTTGTCCCGCAAGGCGATCCTGGAGCAGCTGGACGCCTCGCTGCGCCGGCTGGGCACCGACTACATCGACGTCTACTACACGCACCGCTTCGATGACGAGGTGCCGGTGGAGGAGACGATGGAGGCCCTGCACGACGTGGTGAAAGCGGGAAAGGTCCGCTACCTGGGCGCTTCGTCGATGTGGACATGGCAGTTCGCCAAGATGCAGCGGGCCGCGGAGTCGAACGGCTGGACGACGTTCTCGGCAATGGAGAATCAGTACAACGTCCTCAAGCGCGAGGATGAGCGCGACATGATCCCGCTTTGCCTCGACCAGGGCGTCGGACTGACACCCTATTCGCCGCTCGCCAAGGGGCGAGCGACGCGGCCCTGGGGTGAGCAGACCGCGAGGTCCGCCTCGGACGCGGTGGCCAAGGCATTCGACCGGGACGTCGACAAGCCAATCGTGGACGCCATCCACGGGATCGCTGACTCGCGTGGCGTCCCGATGGCGCAGATCGCCCTCGCCTGGGTGCTGTCGAAGCCAGTGGTCTCGTGCCCGATCGTCGGAGCGACCAAGCCCAATCACCTCCAGGACGCGGTCTCGGCCCTGGACCTCACACTCACCTCGGACGAGATAGCGGCAGTCGAAGAGCCATACACCGCGCAGGACAACTACTGGTGGTGACTCGCGCTCTCGCCGCGCGCAAGACACAGTTCAACGGCGGCACAAACGTCCGCAGATCGGCTATGAGCGGCCGAGATCGAGCACAGCGACAAACTGTGGATGCTGCCATCCGCTCGTCCCGCGTAGAGACACGGCCAACGAAAGAGGACATCCGGCCGTCGCGCCGAGTGCCTCCGCTTTCGATCGATTTACTATTCGTACGCTCGGCCAACCGGTCCATCCGCTGACGCAGGGCACACGGATGACGGTCCTGGGCTTCCGCTCGGGTCGCATCTGGGCCACACCGGAACCGTCCTCAACCAACGCCCGCGTGGCCCCGTAACGGCCCGAGAAAGATCTGGAAATGACTACAGCCCCCGGAATCCGGGGGCTGTAATGGTGGGCGATACTGGGATTGAACCAGTGACCCCTACCGTGTCAACGTTTTCCCACCGAAGTTGGTTTCGTTGGTTGATGCCCGGGCCCGTTGGTTACGGGCCTTCCGCCAGTTGGCCACGTTGGTTGCTTGCGGCCACGGTGTTGCACGACCGTTGCACGCCACCTCCTCAGGCGATCGTGTCTGGCGTGGCTGATCTCATGACTCGATTCAAGCCCCAAGCTGCGCCACCGGTGGTCGAGGCCTTCCATCGTGCTGGAGTTTCGCTGGTCGAGTAGCGAACGGTCGATGCGTTATCCCGCGGCCTGGTGCAAGCTGCATGATGCTGTCTGGGCCGGCTGATAGTCGCCGATGCGCTGCACCAGGAGCTGACGATCAGCTAACCGCAGCGGGCTACCGGCGCCGGCCCGGAGAGTGTGTCCAGCGCCGCGGTCAAATGGGTACGGGCTTGGTCCGCGACCGGGGCGAGCGCGGAATTGCCGGTCGCGGTGACCATGACGTTCGGGTCCATCACCTCGACCAGCGTGTGTCGTTCATCGAGTGCGCGGATGACGACGTTGCAGGGCAGCAGCAACCCGATCGAGGCGTCGATCGCGATGGCCTGGTGGGCCAGGGGCGGGTTGCAGGCGCCGAGGATCAGATAGGGCGGCATGTCCACGTCGAGCTTCGCCTTCATAGTCGCGGCGACGTCGATCTCGGTGAGAATCCCGAACCCCTGCTCGGCGAGAGCGTCGCGGGCTCGGACGACGACCGGTTCGAAGTCCTCGGTCAGGGTGATGCTGAATCCGTAGTCAGACACAGGTTTCTCCTTCGATGATGGGCGATTAGTGGGAGAATCGGATGTTGGGTAGCACTCGGGTGAGCCACGCCGGGGCGTACCAGGCGCCGTGTCCGGTCAAGCGCAGCACCACGGGCAGGATGATCAGCCGGATGCACAGGGCGTCGAGGAAGACGGCGACCGCGAGAATGATTCCCATCTCCTTGGGGGCCAGTGGGCCGGACAGTGCGAAGGTCAGGAACACCGCGACCATCACCCCGGCTGCGGCGACGACGACCCGGCCGGAGGTGCGCAGCGCTGTCCGCATCGCCTCCTGCGGGTCGCCGGTGGCGTCGTAGTGCTCGCGGGCGGCTGAGAGCAGGAACAGGGTGTAGTCCATCGCGACGCCGGTCAGCATCGCCCCGAAGAACAAGGGCGCCCACGCGTCGACGAAGCCTTGGGGCTGAAAGTGCAGCAGCCCGGACAGGTGACCGTCTTGGAAGATCAGCTTGGCGACCCCGAATGCGGCCGCGATCGAGGCCAGGTTGGTGATCACTCCGGCGAACGCGATCAGCGGGCTGCCCAGCGCGATGAGCAGCAACAGGAACCCGAGGCCGATCAGCAGACCGAACACCAGCGGGGTGCGGGAAGAGAGGGCGGTGTCGAGGTCGTGGTTCTCCGCGGCCGCTCCGCCGATCAGCGACCCGCTGGGAAGTTCGGTGCGGAGCCGGTCGATGGTGGCGCCGGTGGCCGGTGCGGAGGCGTCGGTAGTGGGGATGACCTGGATCAGCGCCCACCCGGCGTTGGTGCTGCCGGGGATCGCGGCGGCGATACCCCGGTCGCCGGTCAGGACGGCATTCGTGCGCGTCTGGTCGGCGACTGGGGTCAGGACCTGCAGCTCGCCGGGTGCCCCGGGTCCGAACGCGGACACGACCTGCACGTAGCCGGCGCGGGCGCTCTGGTCGGCTGGGATGATCGCGATGCTGGGCATCCCGGTGCGCAGGCCGAGTACCGGCCACGCCAGCACCCCCAGCACGATCACGACCAGCCCGGCGGCGATCCATGGACGACGTGACAACAGGCCACCCCAGCGGTGCAGGAGCAGTTCCAGGCCACGCTTCCGCGCCACCGCCTCGTTGGCCGTCGAAGGCAGCGGGTGCGCCGCGGGGCGGCGGGTCAGGCGTCGGGGCAGTCGCACCCGGCCGGCGTCGACGCGGTGGCCGAGGCGACCCAGGACCGCGGGCAGCAGGGTCAGGGTTGCGGCGAGGACCGCGACGACGGAAAGCATGATCCCCAGCGCCATGCTGCGGAATGCCGGGGAGGGTACGAGCAGGACCGTCGACAGCGACACCAGCACGGTGACGCCGCTGAACGCGATGGCTTTACCTGCGGTGGCCATCGTCTCGCCGATGGCGTCGACGGCAGCTTGTCTGCGGTCGGGTTGATCGGCTCGTGCGGCCAGGGCGGCGCGGAAGCGGACGACGAGGAACAGGGCGTAGTCGATGCCCAGGGCGAGGGCGAACATCAGCGCGAAGTTCAGCGCCCAGATGCTGACCGGCGCGATGTGGGTGGAGAGCACCAGCGCGCCCGCGGCGGACAGCAGCCCGACGAGGGTCAGCATCAGCGGCAGTCCGGCCGCGACCAGGCTGCCGAAAGCCAGGACGAGGACGAGCATCGTCACCGGCCAGGACAGCACCTCGGATCGGATCATGGCCGCGTGGTTGACCTGGTTGAAGTCCGACCACAGCGCACTGTCGCCGGTCAGGTTCACCGTGATCGAGCCGGTCGCCAACCGCGCTAGGGGCTTGGTCAGGTCGTCGGCGGCGCGGACCATGTCGTTCGCGTTCGCCTTCGCGCCGGCTTGGATCACCGCGGTCGCGCCGTCTTTCGACAGGCTCACCCCGGCCTCCGGTGCGACGACGACAGAGACCCGCGGATCGGCCGCGAGTAGGTCGCTGGCCCGGGCGATGATGCGTTGCGCGGCGGGATCGGCCGCGATCGGTGCGTGGTTGTCGTGGACCACGACCTGCAACGCGGTCGCCCCGAGCCCAGAGAAGTCCCGCGCGATCACCGCCCGCGCCTGCACCGACTGACTGGTCGAATCCTGCCAACCCGCACCCGACAGCGCCGATTCCACTCGGGGCGCGAATGCGCCCAACACCGCGATGACCGCCAACCACAGCAGGAGCACCACGCGTAGGTGCGTCGCCGACCAACGGCCCAGCCGCGCCAAACCACCAGGTGATTCCGGCTGGGAAGTGGTGCGGGAAGCGGTGGTCGTCGCGGCGCTCATGACCACACCATACGCATACCGGTAGGGGTATAGGCAACTCGCGACCATAGGCCTGAGGCCGCGCTTCGGTTTACCCCTGGGGGTATAGTCGAATTCGCACGCCAACGAGGAGGATCACCATGGTTCAGCTGCCCACCGATGAGATGGAACCGGTCATCAACCGGCTCCGCCGCGCCCAGGGCCAGATCGGTGGCGTGCTAAAGATGCTCGAGGACGGCCGGGACTGCGAGGCCGTGGTCACCCAGCTCGCCGCGGTCAGCCGCGCCTTAGACAAGGCCGGGTTCGCGATCATCGCCTCCGGCCTGAAGCAGTGCCTGTCCCAACCGGAGGGCGCCGAGGGGCTGGATAGCAAGAAGATGGAGAAGCTGTTCATGTCGCTGGCCTGAGCGACACCCAACGGGTCCGAGCAGGTACTTCGAAGGTGAACGGAGATCTCTGATGTGTTCAGCCGCCCGATGTTCGACCTGCGGTAAGACGACCTGGCGGGGCTGCGGTCAGCACGTCGACGCCGTCATGGCCCGCGTTCCCGCCGACGACCGGTGCCACTGCGAGGCACCGCAACCCACCTCGCTACTGCGGCGCCTGTTCTCGCGCTCCCGTTGGCGCGGGTCCCGGAGAACACCTTGAAGTTCGCCGTCGGCGTCCTGCTCACCTCCTTCGGGACGTTCTGGGGCGTCGAAGGAGCGGGCGCGCACTGGCCCGGCTCCGATCTGGCCTTGCTCGCCGTCATCCTCGCCGTCCTCGCGTTCGCTCTGGGCGCCGTCGGCCTACTCAGGCGAGCCGACCGCGCCAAGCCCCCAAACCTGGGGGCCGGGCCGCTCCAGGTGTCCACCCCGTGAGGCGCGTCGTCAGCGGGTCGCGGAGTTTCGCATTGTTCTGGTGGGACTTCATCGTCGGCGACGACTGGCGGATCGCGGCCGGAGTGGTCCTCGCGCTGGCCGGCACCGCGGCGATCGCCACGACCTCCATCCCCGCATAATGGCTCCTGCCCTTCGCGGTAGCTGCCCTACTGGCGGTCTCACTCTGGCGCGCCACTCGAACCCGGCCCTAGCCCACTCTGGGAGAAGGGACCCACATGACCGTCCCCACCGTGGTGGTCGGCTGCGATGCCAGCCCAGCCAGCGACCCCGCGCTGCGTTTCGCCGCCGAGGATGCACGACTGCGCCACGCGAAACTGCTCGTCATTGCCGCCTACGACCGGCCGATCGACCCCCGACCTCGACGACTTCGACACCCCCGACGCCGAACTCCAGCAGGCGGCCCGAGCCCGCACCGAATCGGCGCTACAGCGAGCGTTCGGCCAGTCGAGTATGCGCGAGGTTGAGCTTGAGATCGTCGCGGCCGAATGCGAACCGTCCCAGGTGCTCCTCGAGCACGGTCGGGACGCGGTCATGATCGTGATCGGCAGCCACGACCGCCCCCTGCTGCAGCGACTGTTCGGCCGGGTCACCAGCCGCGGACTCCTGCACGACAGCACCGTCCCGATCACGATCGTGCCCAGCCCGACTGACTGACTTGCCCGGCACGGCATTCCTGAACGGAAAGTCGGTCTAGCTGGCGATGCGGGCGCTGGCATGGATGTGGATGCGGGGCCAGGAATTGTTCACGTAGCCCTTGGGGTTCCAGAGTTGCGCCGCTGACTCGGGTTGCATCGCGGCGGTGGTGTCCCACGCGCGCGCGATGATCTCCACGTCCCCGGGCGGCGCCAGCACGGTTGTGCGCCATTGGCACCAGGCCCACGCGCTCGGTTGACTCACGAGTTCGGCCTGCACCCAACGGTCGCCGCCGTCGATGGACACGTCGACCCGCGCGACCCCGCGGTCCTCGCCCGCCAGTGCGTACCCGGCGATCTCCAGCGGGCCGGCCTGCACGTGAGCCTGGTCGTCGGGGCTGAGGATGGCGGAGTTCAGCGCGATCGCCCCCAACGACAGGCCGACGCCGGGGCCGGCGTGGGTGGGGTCGGCCTGCGGTGGGAGCAGCCGGTAGGCGGTGGCCTGGAAGTAGTTGTCCGAGGGTTCCCGTCGGGCGGTGATGCGCTGCACCCATTTGATGCTGCGGGCCCCGATCCACCCGGGCACCACCACCCGCAGCGGCGCCCCGTGCAGCGCCGTGAGCGGCTCGCCGTTCATGGCCCAGGCCAGCAACGTCTCACCCGCCATCGCCTTCGCCGCGGGGATTGACCCGCCGTAGGCCTGGGGCGGGGTGGCGAGCTGGGACACGTCCGGGGCCTCGAACGCGATGTGGGCGGCCGCGGGCTGGAGACCGGCCGCGGAGAGCACGTCAGCCAATCGGACACCGGTCCACTCGGCGGTCGAGGTGGCCCCCGGCCCCCAGGGATCCTCACCCGGTATGTCACGGACCTTCAGGAAACCTGCGCGTAGGTTGCCCGCGCACTGCATCGTCGCAGTCAGTGTCTGCTCGACGAACCTGTCCCGCAGCTGCCCCAGTGACAGGTTCAGCGGGGTGTCGACCAGGCCGTCGACGACCAACTCCCACGTCTCGGGGTTGAGGTCGGGGATCGGGCCGTGGTTGCGGCTGTAGAACGAATCCAGCCCCGTCAGCACGGCTCCGGCCAGCGCACCGGGCGGCGGTTCGGCGTTGAACGGGTCGGACTCGTGCACGACCATGTCCGCGCGTTTACCCCACTGGGTCATTCGGATACCTCCATGGCAACTGCTGCTCCGGGCGCTTGCTGTTCACGGTAGGTCGTTTCGCTCGAGCGCGACTGCCGCTCCGACGCGCAACGCGTTCTCAATCCGGGTGAGAGCTTCGGTGCGGGCGCGGGTGTTGCGCTGTGAGGGGTGAGGGACGCCCAGGACGACGGGAAGGGTGAGGTTGTCGGTGAGCGTGATGTGGCGCATGAACCCGGTCAGCGCCTTCGCGCCCATGCAGATCACCAACCGCAGCTGCGGCAGCGCAGCCAGGAGGTCACCCAGTGCGGGTTCCGCGTGGAGCAGGTCCTGGTCGGTGGGCGCCCGCCAGTGTCCGTCCGGGGCGTAGACCGCCCACGGCACGATGTTCCACCGGACGTAGGCGTCGCGGGGCAGGCTGCTGCGGTGACGCAGCTCGTGCAGGGTGGCCGCGGTCGCGTCGTCGTTGTCCTCGGAGCAGAAGCCTGCGTCGCCGTCCTGGACGGTCCTCGGTCCGGGCGCCTCCATCAGCACCAGCACTCGGGCGCGGGTGTCGCCGCCGTCGGGGTCGAACCAGGGAATGTGGCGGGCCGCGTCTTGCTGTCGCCAGCGGCGGACCAGGTCGTTGAGCGTGACCATTCGAGGGTCATCCAGGCGTCGCATCTTCGCGGCCCGGACCTGCGGATCGCGTAACGCTCGCGCACCAGTCGGGAAGTGATCAGCCACGTGTGGACGTTGGGTCGCGGTTGGTGAACGGCCCCGCGCTACCCAGGACGGTCATCGCCAACCCGGGCTGAGGGGCGAGGCGGTCGGGTTCGTGGTGGTCATCGATCCATCATGACCGCCTTGACGCCTGGCCTGCTGACGCGCCCGTGCGGGTGCGGGTCGCGGCGAGGGCGATGAGGTCGCGGGCGGCTCCGGCCGCCGGCATTTTCGAGCCGACCCACACCGCGCGCAGGGTGCGCCGGAGGTCCACGTCGCTCACTGCGATTTCCTTCAGTCGGCCGGCGGTGAGGTCGTCGGCGACGGCGAGCTCGCTGAGGACAGCCGGTCCGGCTCCGGCGATGACCGCAGCCCGGACCGCGGCGCTGGTCGACAGGGCCAGGGCGGCCGCAGCCAGCGCCTGGTCGTCGCTGAGGACCGCTCGCAGTGCGGTCTCAAAGGCGCTCCGGGTGCCTGATCCTGCTTCGCGGGTCACCAGTGCGGTGGCGGCGATCTCGCCGGGTGTGACCGGCGTCCGTCGGCGCGCCCACGGGTGGTCGGGCCGGACGACGACGACCAGTCGGTCCTCGCCTACTTGGCGGCTGCGCAGCCCGCGGGGCGCCACAGGCCCTTCGACGAACCCCACATCGGCGACACCGTCGCGGACGTCGACGACGACCGTGTCGGTGTTCGTGGCGCGCAGCACGATTTGCACCGGCGCCTGGGCTCGGCGGGCCTGGTCGGCGTTCAGGGTCACCAGCCAGCCGGGCAGGAGTTGTTCGGCGATGGTCAGACTCGCGCTGACCCGCAGGGTGCTGACCCGGTCAGTGCGCAGCGAGGCCAGTCCGGCGTCGACCTCGGCGGCGGCGTCGAGCAGCCGGGCGGCCCATTCCGCGACCACCGTTCCCGCGGGGGTCAATGTCGATCCGCGCGCGGTGCGGCTCATCAGCACGACACCGGTCTGAGCTTCGATCGAGGTGATCCGGGCCGACGCCGCCTGCTGAGTGATCCCGATTTCGGTGGCGGCCATGTTCAGGCTTCCGGTCCGCGCGACGATGAGCAGCAGCTCCAGTGCCGCCAGGTCGGGGAACTGCGGACTCAGCACGACCAGACCTCCCATACAAGTACTGTTTGTAACCCTACAACAACTCGACCCCTACCCGGAGCCCAGCAACCCGGGCACGCTGAAGAACATGAGCATCACCGAAGCACCCCAGTCGAATCTGGCCCGGCTCACCCCGAACAGTGTCACCGGCACGACGCCGGTCGCGCCGCACCGGCTGGCCCGCATCGGCGTGCTCAGCGAGCTCGAGCACCCGAGTCATCTGTTCGCGAACCTCACCCCCAACTGGTTCGCCTCGATCATGGGCACCGGCATCGTCGCCGTCGCCGCCGCGAGCCTGCCCGAGCAGTTCCTCGGCCTGCACACCTTCGCCATCGTCGTCTGGGCAGCCGCCGCGCTGCTGCTGATCGCCCTCACCGCAGCGACCGCGGTGCACTGGGTCCGACACACCGACACCGCCCGCAGCCACGCGAACAACCCGGTGATGGCCCACTTCTACGGCGCCCCGCCGATGGCGATGATGACCGTCGGGGCCGGGACCATCCTGCTCGGCAAAGACGTTCTGGGCCTGCGAGCTGCGGTCGACCTCGACTGGGTGTTGTGGACCGCCGGCACCGTCACCGGCCTCGCGGCCGCCGCGATCGTGCCCTACCTCATGTTCACCCGGCACACCATCACCGCCAGCAGCGCGTTCGGTGGGTGGCTGATGCCCGTCGTCCCCCCCATGGTGTCGGCCTCCACCGGTGCCCTGCTGATCCCGCACGCCGCCGCCGGGCAAGCCCGCCTCACCCTGTTGATGGTCTGCTACGCGATGTTCGGGCTCAGCCTGCTCGCGTCCCTCATCGTCATCACCCTGATCTGGTACCGCCTGGCCGTGCACAAGACCGGCGACGCCCGGATGGTGCCAACCCTGTGGATCGTCCTCGGTCCGCTCGGCCAATCGATCACCGCGGCGAACCTGCTCGGCGGGGTGGCCCACGAAGCGCTGCCCGCGCCCTACTCCACCGCGCTACAGGCATTCGGCGTCGTCTACGGCGTTCCGGTGTTCGGGTTCGCACTGCTCTGGGCCGGTGTCGCCGGCGCGATCACCATCCGCACCGTGCGCGAGGGCCTGCCGTTCTCCCTGACCTGGTGGTCGTTCACCTTCCCCGTCGGCACCTGCGTCACCGGCACCAGCGCCCTCGCGCTGCACACCGGCGCGGACCTGTTCCGCTACGCCGCCGTGCTGTTCTACGCAGGCCTAGTCGCCGCCTGGATCACCGTCGCCGCCCGCACCGCGCACGGCAGCGTCCGCGGCCGACTGTTCCTCCCGGCTGCGCCCTCAGCGATCGCCGAGCCCGCCTGACCCGTCGGCGGGAACGGCAGCTGGGCCCGGCGCGGCCGGCCGAGCGGGCAGTCGCGCGGAGTAGATCGAGTACCCGTCGAGATAGCGGACCGCCGCGGTGGCGATGACGGTGGCGATGATCATCGGGGTCATCAGACCGAAGCCGCTGTGGGTCAGTTCCAGCACCAGCGCGAGCCCGGTGATCGGGGCCTGCATGGCGCAGCCGATCATCGCCGCGGCACCGACCATCGCGTACGCCCCGACCGGGGTGCCTGGCCACAGATGGGTCCACACCAGTCCCAGTCCGCCACCGAGGACGGCGCCGGTGCTCATGACCGGAGTGAACAATCCACCGGACGCGCCGCTGGCCAGACACAGCGCGGTCACGGCCGGCTTGAGCACCGCGAGCACCAGCAGGAAGCCGATCGTGCCGCCGCCGAGGAAGGCGTCGTGGGCCATGTCCTTGCCGTTGCCGAACAGCTGCGGGTAGGCGATCCCGATAACGCCCAAGGCGCCGAACGCGACCAGCGGCGCGAACAGGCTGGGGGTGCCGGTGATGCGGTGGTGGGACAGCCACCCGATGCCACGGATGTAGCCGGCGGCGCCGAGTCCGATCAGCGGCCCGGCCAGCAGAGCCCAGACCAGTAGGGCCGGGCTGACGTGATAGCCGGGGACGTCGAGATAGGTCGCCTGGTTGGGCAGGTAGACCCAGGCGGTCACGGTGGCGATGCCGCAGCAGGCCAGCGCAGGCAGCATCGTGGCGATGGAGACCGACCCGACGAGGATTTCGGCAGTGAAGAACGCCCCTCCGAGCGGGACGTTGTAGACGGCAGCCAGCCCGGCTCCCCCGCCGCAGGCGATCAGCAACCGCTGCTGAGCGCCGGACAAACCGAACCAGCGCCCGAGCAGGCCACCGGACAGACCGCCCATCGTCTTCGGCGCCGCCTCCCGGCCCAGCGACACGCCCATCCCGATCACGATCTCGGAGATGATGCTGCTACCCGTCGAGCGGCGGACCGACAACTCCCCCGACTGACTCCACAGCACGTCATCGATCTCGGACTTCTTGCCCGGGGTATAGCGGCGCAGCAGAAACCAGGCGATCCCGCCGAAGACGCCGGCGATCAGCAGCGAGGTGACCCGCCGCAGCGCCGATGCGGCCTCGACCCCGGACTGGAAGTCCCCGCGGTGGTAGCCGAACGCGGCGGACTCGACATGAAACAGCAGCGCCATCAGGGCGACTCCGAGCAGCCCGGTCGCGACCCCGGTCAGCACCAGCGCGAGCCAAAACCTCGGGCTCAACGCGGCCTCGCCGTCGCCGGTGACGTTCGGCTGCTCGGTGGCTCCGCGTCCGGACGGCAGCCGCGTCCGCAGGTAGGGCTGCGGTTGTCGCAGTCGCTCGCTGGCCTTCGCGGGCTTAGATCGCGTCACTGAAGTGACGCCTCCTCGACCGCGTCCTGATCTGGGGTCGGCGCCGACCGGGCGACATGCCGCACACCGAAATCAGCCAGCACCCATAGCCCCGCGCCGGCGAGCACGTCGGCCAGGAAGTGGTTGGCGGTGCCGAGCACCACCAACGCGGTCAGCACGGGATAGGCGACCGCGAGTATCCGGAGCCACCGGCGCGAGGCGAGCCGATAGACGGTGACGCCGCACCAGACGGCCCATGCCATGTGCAGGGAGGGCATCGCCGCGAACTGGTTCGCGATCGCCGCCGCCCCGGCCGGAACGCTCGCATCACTGCCCCACCAACCCCACTGGCTGTAGCCCGCCAGGGTGTCGTGGAACCCGCCGGCGGTCAGCAACCGAGGCGGGGCGGTCGGGAACCTCCAGAACCCGAGCAGCGCCGAGGCGGTCACGACGGCCAAGACCGTGCGGGCGTGGCGATAGGCGCCCGGACGCGCCTTGTAGATCCAGATCAACACCGCCGGGGTCACGACGAAGTGCAACGTGGCGTAGAAGTAGCAGGCCGGAACCGCCAGGACGCCGACGTGCTGCAAGGCGTTGTTCAGGCCATGTTCAGGGTCCAGGTGGGTCCAGCGTTCCCACCGCAGCAGCTCAGCGGCGTCGCTCTGGGCCCGCGGGATGCTGCCGGCGATGACGCCCCGGATCGAGTCGTAGACCGCGTAGAACCCGGCGACCAAGATCAGCTCCCGCCACCACCGAACCGGCCGGCGACGGCTGCGTTCCGTGACCGAGCCCAGGTCGGTCGAGAGCCGGATCTGCGGCCTCACACCCAGGGGCCTCTCACTGAACGCTCAGATACTCTTGCCACAGAACTATTCTAGCGCAGCGCTATCATACTGGCGTGGCCCGCCGACCAGAGACCCCCAAGCCGGATCGCTCGACTTCAGTAGAGGTCTGGGCATTGGCTGACGTCGTCAACCGGCTGCGCCGCATCCTGCGCTCCAGCATCCGCAGCGAGTTCCCCTGGGAGCGCCTGCCCATGGCCCAGGTCGAGATCCTGCAACGCCTGGCCGAGGAACCCGGCCTGCGCGTCACCGAACTCGCCGCCCGCCAGAAGCTGGCCATCAACACCGTCAGCAACGTTCTGCAGCAGATGGTCCTGGCCGGACTGGTCGACCGCCGCGTCGATCAGTACGACCGGCGCGCCGTCACCGTGCACCTCACCAACACCGGGCAGGAGCAGCTACAGGGCTGGATGCAGGCCAACGGCCGCCGCCTGGACGCCGCGTTCAGCGACCTGGCCGAGAAAGACCGCACCGCGATCCTCGCGACCCTGCCGTCGCTGAGCCGGCTCGTCGAACGCCTGGAAAGCATCGAGCGCCTCGAAGGACTGGACGGGTCCGACCAGTCGGCCGAACCGAACGGCAAGTCGGCATGACCGACTCCCCCATCCCGTCGGAACTGTCGCCACCTGTTTCGCCCGGTCCGCCAGTGCGCGGATGGGTCCTGACCGCGGCCTTAATTGTGTTTGCGGTGCTCGTGTTCGCGGTCGCCGGTCTGGGCTGGGCCGGTGTCGTCATCATCGTCGCCCTGATGGCTGGCGCGTACACCGTGCTGATCCGCTGGTCGCGATGACCCTGACCGCAATGACAGAAAAGCCGCTGGCGTATCTGCCTTCCCCGGCCCAGAGTGTCTGGCATCTCGGACCGTTGCCGATCCACGCCTACGCCCTGTGCATCGTCGCCGGAATCGCCGTCGCGCTGCGGGTGGCGGCGAACCGGTGGCGCACCGTCGGCGGGCGCGAGGGCGACCTGTGGGACGTGTCGGGCTGGGCGATCGTGTTCGGCATCATCGGCGGACGCCTGTACCACGTGATCTCTGACCCCGAGCTGTACTTCAAACACGGCGAGCACCCGCTCAACGCACTCAAGATCTGGGACGGCGGCCTGGGCATCTGGGGCGCCGTCGCCCTCGGCGGACTCGGTGCCTGGATCGGCTGCCACCGCAAAGGCATCCGACTCTCGGTGTTCGCCGACGTCGTCATCCCCGGCGTCGTCGCCGCACAGGGATTGGGGCGGTGGGGCAACTGGTTCAACAACGAACTCTACGGCGGACCGACCAGCCTGCCCTGGGGCCTGCGGGTGCATTGCCTGGACATCATCACCGGCCACGCCACACCGTTCGGGACCGCCGACGGCGGGCAAGTCTGTCACAGCAGCGCAACCGTGGCCGGACTGTTCCAACCGACGTTCCTGTACGAGTCGGTGTGGGACATCAGCCTCGCCCTGATCCTGATCTGGGTCAGCCGACGCTGGCGACTCGGCTCCGGGCAGCTCTTCGCGCTCTACGTCATGGGCTACACCGCCGGACGAGGCTGGATCGAAGCCCTGCGCCATGACCACGCCAACCACATCCTCGGCCTGCGCCTCAACGACTGGACCTCCATCATCGTCTTCCTCCTCGGCATCGCGATGTTTGCCTGGCGACGCCGAATCCGCCACGACGCCCCTTACATCAGCGAACGTTCCGAGGAACCGGTCAGCGCCAAAACCTGATGGCTGAGGCCGTCCCATCGCCGAAGGCGGTTCGGCTGATGCCCCTGGGCGAAGACCCCGACGTAGTCCTACGCCAGCAGATTCGTCGAACGATAGGCCAGCACGGCACCTTCACCGTGGGCGAGCCCCGCGCCGGCGATCATGAGCCAGCCCTGCCCGTAGCGCCAGACGAACGGATCCCGAAACGCGATCACGCACTCATCGGGGGGCCCGTCGACTACCACGTCGACTTCCGAAGACATCCACGCCAAGCGATGTTCGGCCCGTCTCGCGACAGCGATCTGGGCGCGGTCCAGCGCATTCGTGCGCACCCGCGTGTAGAAGGCACACTCCTGCCCCTGATCGTTGGTCACGACACATCCCGACCAACAGCCAACCTCGAAGGGACCTGGCACCAGTGAGGCATCGGTCTGACGCCAGTGCACGAGATCGTCTGAAGTCGCCGTGCCCCAGGAGATCTCGGGGGACCATACGGTCTGGCCGGGCAGCGACTGGAAGTGCAGGACGTACCGGCCGTCGACGAAGCGGACGCCTTAAGGATCGTTGATCCAGCCACGAGTGGAGGTGAAGTGCACCTGCGGCCTGCCATCAACCGGCGTGGAGGGCGAGCTGGCACCCGGCGAGGACGGCACGACACCTATCATAGGCTTGCGCTGACTGTGGATCAGCCGGCTGTGTCTACCTGCACCTCCCCTGCCACCCGGCGGGGTGACCGAATGAGCGCTGGTGGTTACCAGCCCACGGCTGTGCCGACTGCTGAGCGGGGTTCGGGCTCGCCTGCGGCGTCGGCGAAGGCCCGCAACGCGTCGACGAGGTCGTTGCGTTGCGCTTCGGGCATGGCGGTCACGATGCGGGCGATCTCGCGGCGGCGTTTGGCGGTGACCTGGCGCACGAGCTGCTCGCCGCCGTCGGTGAGGCCGAGCACGACCTCGCGCCGGTTGGCGGGGTTGTCGCGGCGGGTCACCAGGTCCGCAGCCAGCAGCCTGTCGATCATGCGCATCGCCGTAGATGGTGTCACGTCGAGCAGTTCGGCGAGGCGGTTGAGGTTGATCTCCCCGGAGTTGCTCAGCACGACCAGGGTGCGGAACTGGGTGAGCGTGACCGCGTCCTCGATGTCGGACAGCGATCGCGCCGATACCCCGACCAGGACGCGGGAGGCGCCGAGGACCGCGGTTACCAGCTCGTCGACGTCGCTGGCGGACGCTCGCGGCCGTCGGGCCGTCGAGGCTGTTGGCTTACTCACCGACACCCTGTCTCCATTTCCCAAGCATAACGCAACCGTTGCATACTACAAGCATGACATCAGCGGACCTGACCGACAGCGGCAGCGATCCCCGCCAGCGCGCGCTCTCCCGTGCCCTGCCGGTGCAACTCGGCCGGGAGCGGCTGCTAACCACGCTACGCGGCTCGAGTACGGGTCTACTCGCCCTGAGCCTGCTGGTCGGCGCGGGTGCCGGGGCGGGCGCGGTCGTGTTCCGGTGGCTGATCACGAGCTTCACCCTGGCGCTGTCCGGGCACGCCGACTACGCGGGCCTCGGACACGTCGCCAACCCGCACGTGCCGGGTCTGGGCCGCTGGTTCGTGTTGTTCGCCCCGGTGGTGGCGGGATTGCTGTACGGGCCGCTGGTGCACTTCTTCGCCAGGGAAGCCCGAGGCCACGGTGTACCCGAGGTGATGTTCGCCGTGGCGCGCAAGGGTGGCCGGATCGCGCCGCAGGTCGCGGCGGTCAAGGCCCTGGCCTCGGCGCTGTGCATCGGCGGCGGCGGGTCCGTCGGCCGGGAGGGTCCCATTGTGCAGATCGGCTCCGCGCTCGGCTCGACGCTGGGACGAGTGATGCAGGTGAGTGAGGAGCGGATGCGGCTGCTGGTCGCGTGCGGTGCCGCCGGCGGCATCTCGGCCACGTTCAACGCGCCACTGGCCGGGGTGTTCTTCGCCATGGAGCTCATCCTGCGCGACTTCAACGGCCAGGCCTTCGGCATGGTCGTGCTCGCCTCGGTCACCGCCAGCGTCATCGGCCGGGCCGCGCTGGGTAACCAGCCGTTCCTGCACCTACCCGCCTTCACCGTGGACCACCTGTCGCAGTACCTGCTCTTCGCGCTGCTGGGCCTGATCGCCGGTGTCGTCGGTGTCGGCTTCACCCGCGTGCTGTACTGGATCGAGGATGCGTGCGACTGGGCCTGGCGCGGCCCGGAATGGCTGCGCCCGGCGGTCGGCGGCCTGCTGCTCGGCGGTCTGCTGCTGGTGCTGCCGGAAATGTATGGGGTGGGCTACCCGGTGCTGGGTAACGGGATTGCCGGCAAGTACGCGATCGCCTTCCTGATTCTGCTGCTCGTCGGCAAAGCGGTCGCGACCAGTCTCACCATCGGCATCGGCGGCTCCGGTGGGGTGTTCGCGCCGAGCCTGTTCATCGGGGCCATGCTGGGCGCCGCCTACGGCCAGGGCCTGCACCACCTGATCCCAAGCGCCGCGGGCCCGGCCGGGGCGTACGCGCTGATCGGAATGGGCGCGGTGTTCGCCGGCTCAGCCCGCGCGCCCATCACCGCGGTGGTGATCCTCTTCGAGTTGACCGGGGAGTACTCGATCATCCTGCCGCTGATGACCGCGATCGTCCTTGCCACCGGTGTCAGCCACCTGTTTTCCCGCGACACCATCTACACCCTCAAACTGCGCCGCCGCGGCGTGGATCTGGACGAGCCCGGCGCCGCTGGGCTGCCGTTCGTCACAGGCACGGCCGGGCAGGTCATGGAACCGGCCGGCGAGTCAGTCACCCAGAACCGCACGCTGATCGAGGCGGCCCAGCACCTCAGACGCTCCACACACGGTCAGCTGCCGGTCCTCGACGACCGCGGTTGCTACCGCGGGGTGATCAGCGCCCGGGCCGTGGCTGACGCCCTCGCCGACGGCAACCACGACATCGCTGTGGTCGGTGATCATGTGGAACTGCCGCAGACCATCCGCGCCGACCAGCACCTGGACGACGCCCTCGACGTGCTCGAGAACGCGCCCGGCGGTGTGCCCGTCCTGGATGCCGGCGGTGCGCAGGTTGTCGGATGGCTCACCCACCAAGCAGTGCTTACTGCGGTTCGCCCCCCGCGTCCGCCGATGGTCTCGCCGATCGTCCGGGAGGGCACGGATCCCGAGGCGACCTGATGCCTGGCCCATGGCTGACCGCGCTCGTCTGCGGCTCACTGGCCGTGGCGCTGCTGTGCAGCACGCTGATCTTGATCGACATCTGCGGTCGCGGGTTCCGCCAGCAGGTGCCGATCATGAACTGGGTCTGGCCGGTCACCGCCCTCTACCTCGACCCGGTAGCGGTGTGGCTACCGCCGCTGGGACGCACCAGTTCACCGGCCTGGCAACGCGAGCAGGGTGTCGGGACCGCCCCGACAAGCCCCGCTGGGCCGCGGTCGCGGTCGGGTCAGCCACTGCGGCGCCGGCTGCACACTCGGCGACGTCCTCGCCGAGTTCGGTATCTCCTTCCTCGCGGCAACGATTGCCGGCAGACGCTGCTCGGCGAGTACGCCGGTGACTGCGTCCTGGCCGTCCTGCTGGGGCTGGTACGTCAGTTCTTCGCGGTCACCCGATGCGCGGCTTGAGTTCTGGCCGGGGCTTAAAGCCGTGGCCAAGGCCGACCTCCTGTCGCTGACCGCGTTCGAGATCGGCCTGTTCGCGGGATGGCCGTGCGGGCACTGGCGCCGTTCCCAGCGCCGCACCACCTGTATCCGCTTGGCCGGTGTCTTGGTTCGGCATGCAGATCGGGATGGTCCTGGGCTTCCCGACCGCCTATCCGGTCAACGCCTGGCTGATCCGGGTGGGCACCAAGGAAGCGCCGTAGCTCGCTCGACAACACGATGGCCCGCAGGCCGCCGATGAGCCTGCGACGTCAGCTCGGTCGGGCGAACGGGAGATGGAACGCCCTGAAGGTCAGGACGAGTCCGACGACGTCGACCATCAGCCGCCGCCTACCATGCTGGCGGAGGAGGAGCAGGTCTACGCCCACGATTGCGGCGACCATCACCAGCACTTTCAGCGTGACCATATCGGGTTCTCCCATGGGTCGTTTTCGACCGTCTCGCAGCGACCTGGGCAGCTCCCGATGCGATTTCAGTCAAGATCCTGCCTTGCCCGGCAGCGGGTGCGCATCTCGTGCTCGGCTTCGGTGCGGCCGTAGCCGGAGTCCCCGCGTGGGCCGGCCAGCGTCGAGGTCGTCTCGGCGTAGGCGGTCATCCAGTGCTCCCAGCCGGTCTCGTCGCCCGGGCCGGTGGGTGAGGCGCCGCTGGCGATCGGATGGGGGGTGTCCAGCGGTGGGGCGGGCGGCAGGCAGCCGAGCAGGTAGCGCCGTTGGGCGTCGAGCTGGTGCCACAGCTGCTGGCCGTAGTCGCACGCCTGGTCGAGTGCCTTCTGCAGCAGTTCGATCTTCCCGGCCGGATCGGCCAGCTCCACCTTGCCTGTCAGATGCCCGCGGTGAGCCTGCAGGACGGCGGGTACTTCGAGCGGAACCAGGTTCATGAATGTCCATCCGGGTCGACGGTGCGGCGGAGGTTGTGCCGCTGGGCAGCGGTGGGCGCCTAGCTCCAGCCGGAGCGGATGTGCAGGGCGGCGCCGGTGTTGCCCGCGAGTTCGGTGGCGTCGCGCAGGAAGACCAGCAGCGGCGCCAGCAGGGTCGACAACGGGCATTCGTGGACCTCGACGTCGTCGGCGTGCCGGCCCGCGGCCCGCAGCAGGCGAGCGGCGGCGCTCTCTGCGAGGTATATCTCGCCGGTAGAGGTCTGGGCCCGGATGCCATCGGCATGTGCAGTCCAGCCGCGCAGTCGCACGGTGTCGTTGTCCGCCGCAGTCTGCTGAAGGCGAAGACCGCCGGGGCCGATGGTCAGGGCGGCTTCGGCGGTCGCCAGCAGGACGGTGGGCGGATCGGTGGGGATCAGGGCGCGGGAGGCGCTGCGGCGTCCGGCTGCGGTGAAGAGTCCGTAGCCGTGTTCGGTGCTGGCGTTGACGATCTTGCGGGCCTGGTCGATCTGTAGCCGCATTTCCAGGGCGGTGTGGAAGTCGACGTGCGCGCTGGGCAGGCGCAGCACGTCCAGGGCGCGGGTGTCGCACTGCGGTGGAGTCCAGTCGAGGAAGGCCCGGATCAGCGCCCGCTCACCGAGGAGCCGTTCGGCGGTGAAGGAGGCCCGCCAGCTGCGGAAGGCGCTGATCTCGGCGTCCTCGATCTTCTGGTCCGGATGATGCGGTGTGAGCCGCCAGTCGATCAGGTGGGCGGCGTGGTCATAGACGGGGGCGACGAGCTCGTTCAGTTGCAGCGGGGGCCGGTCCGGGACGGCCTGGGTGATAACGGTGGCGCGGACCAGGTCCGCGCCGGTCCCGGAGAGCAGGCCGATGATGGAACCGCGTGTGCGGAGTTCGTCGGTGGTCATCGCTTTCCATTTCCCTCTCCGCGGCCCGCAACAGCGTGATTTCGCCTCGTCGGTGCCGAGTGGTTGCACATCCGGTTCGCTCACTCGATACAATCATTGCGTACTGCAACGATAAGAGCAAGCAAATTTATTCGGATGTGACATGGAAGGCAGGACATGATGGGCAGGGCAGCCATTCAGCGCGGCGATGTGGTTGTGGTGACCGGGGCCAGCGCCGGCATCGGACGGGCCAGTGCTCTGGCGTTCGCGCGGCGCGGGGCGACTGTGGCGCTGCTGGCGCGCGGGGAGACCGGACTCAAGGCCGCTGCGGCGGAGGTCGAGCAGGCCGGCGGCGCGGCGCTGACCATCCCGGTCGATGTGGTCGATGCCGATGCCGTGACTGCGGCCGCTCAGCGGGTCGAGGCCGAGCTCGGCCCGATCCGGGTCTGGGTGAACGTAGCGTTCTCCTCCGTCTTCGCCCGGTTCGAGGACATCAGCCCCGCTGAGTATCGGCGGGCGACCGAGGTGTCCTACCTCGGCTACGTCTACGCCACCATGGCCGCGCTGGAGCACATGCGGCCTCGCAACCGCGGCACGATCGTCCAGGTCGGCTCGGCACTGGCCTACCGGGGCATCCCGCTGCAGACCGCCTATTGCGGCGCCAAGCACGCCGTGCAGGGCTTTCACGAATCGCTGCGCTGCGAGTTGCTGCACGAGCACAGCGGCATCAACGTCACGATGGTGCAGATGCCGGCGGTCAACACCCCGCAGTTCTCCTGGCTGCTGTCCCGACTGCCGCACCAGGCCCAGCCCGTCCCACCGATCTACCAGCCCGAGGTCGCGGCGGCTGCGGTGCTGCACGCCGCCGAGCATCCTCACCGGCGCGAATATTGGGTCGGCTCGACCACGATGGCCACCCTGGCGGCCAACGCGATCGCGCCCGGACTGCTGGACCGCTACCTGGCCAAGACCGGCTTCGCCGCCCAGCAGCGGGCCACCCGCCGTGACCCGAACGAGCCGGTGAACCTATGGGAGCCGGCCGACGGGCCGGACGGGCGCGACTTCGGCACCCACGGTCGCTTCGATGACCGGTCCCACACCCTGGATCCGCAACTGCTCGCCTCACGCCACCACGGGCTGCTCGGCGCGGCAGCCGGGGCGCTGCTCGGCGCGGCGCTGGTATTGCGCGGGGCACGACGGTGAGCCTCGCCCGACATCAAATGCTCGGCGCCGCCCAGGCCTGCGTCGGCCTCGTGCTGCTCGCACGGCCGCAGGCTGCGCTGAACGAACTCACCGGACCTGACGCCCGCTCAGCGCGGTGGATCGCCCGGATCCTGGGCGCCCGGCTGAGTGTGCAGGGCTCGGCCGTGGCGCTGTCGGGCAGCCCCGTCGTCATCGACGTCGGCGGCGCGGTCGACGCCATCCACGCCGCCTCGATGTTGCTGATCGCCGCCCGCAGCCCACGCTGGCGACGGCCGACGCTGGCCAGCGCCGCGTTCGCGGGCGCCGGCGCGGTGGCCAGCAGACACGCGGTGCCGGAGCCCCGCCGATGACCGCGCGACTGTCCGACATGGCCCCGCATGTGCTGCGCGAGTACGCGCTGATCGCCGACGGCGAGCGCGGAGCGCTCTGCGGCCCGCACGGCGACCTGGCCTGGCTGTGCGCGCCGCGCTGGGATGACGACGCGGTGTTCTCCACCCTGGTCGGCGGCGCCGGAGGGTACGCCGTCACCCCGACCGAGCGGCACGTCTGGGGCGGCTCTTATGAGCCCGGGTCGCTGATCTGGCGCAACCGGTGGGTCACTGACAGCGCGGTGATCGAATGCCGCGACGCGCTCGCGATGCCCGCGCAGGAACACTGCGCGGTGATCCTGCGCCGGATCGAGGCCTCCGCCGATCCGGCGCGGGTACGGGTCCTACTCGATGTTCGCGCCCGGTTCGGCCAGGACGGCATGCACAGCCTGAGCCGTGACGCCGATGGAACGTGGACCGGCCGCTCCGGGCGGCTACGGTTCCGCTGGACCGGCGCCCCCGATGCGGTCCTGGATGGGCACGGCCAGCTCGCTCTGGAGATCACCGTGGCCGCGGGGGCGCACCATGACCTGGTGCTGCAGATCAGCGACCGGGACGGCGAGCCCACCCCGCGGGCAGGCGAACTCTGGCGGGAGACTGCGTCGACCTGGGCGGCCAGCGTGCCCGACTTCACCGACTCGGCAGCACCGCGCGACGCGCGCCAGGGCTACGCCGTGCTGCGCGGGCTCACCGGCTCGGGCGGCGGCATGGTCGCCGCCGCCACCATGTCGCTGCCGGAAAAGGCGAAAGCCGGACGTAACTATGACTACCGCTACGTGTGGATCCGCGACCAGTGCTACGCCGGCCTGGCAGTCGCCGCGCACGGGCCGGACCGGCTGCTGAGCGACGCCGTCCACTTCGTCGCCGGTGCGCTCGCCGCCGACGGGGCCAACCTCAAACCCGCCTACACCGCCGGCGGCGGCCGGGTCCCCGACGAAACCCGGCTCCCGCTGCCCGGATACCCCGGCGGTGCCGACGTGCGCGGCAACTGGGTCAACGAGCAGTTCCAGCTCGACGCGCCCGGCGAGGCCCTGCAGCTGTTCGCCGCCGCCGCCGGACACGGAATGATCGATCGGGACCTGATCACGGCAGTCGAAACTGCGATATCGGTCATTGAGGCCCGCTGGCAGCAGCCCGACGCCGGCATCTGGGAATTGCACGATGACTGGTGGACCCACTCACGGCTGGCCTGCGTCGCCGGCCTGCGCCGCGCCGCGGCCGTCCCAGCCTTCGGCGACGGCGACCGGCTCACCCGGCTGGCGGCCACCATCACCGCAGAAACGAGCCGCCGCTGTCTGCGAGCCGACGGCGCCTGGCAACGCAGCCCGACCAAACACGGCGTCGACGCCGCACTACTGCTGCCCGCCGTGCGCGGCGCGTTCCGCGCCGATGACTCCCGTACCCACGCCACGCTCGCCGCGGTCCGCGACCAACTCAGCGTCGAGGGCTACGTCTACCGCTACCAGCAACCCGGCCGCCCGCTGGGCGACACCGAGGGCGCATTCGTGCTGTGCGGGTTCATCACCGCCCTTGCCGAAGCACACCAAGGAAACCACGCCGCCGCGGTGCGACTGTTCGAACGTAACCGCTCCGCCAGCGGACCACCCGGCCTGCTCGCCGAGGAATTCGACATCAATCAACGACAACTCCGCGGTAACTTGCCCCAAGCGTTCGTCCACGCCCTGCTGCTGGAAACCGCATTGGTCCTCAGCGAGAAGGACACGCGATGACCCGCCACCCCCGCTCGCGGCACCCTTCCTCGCCGCGGCCGCAGCAGCGCTCCTCATCGGCTGCCGCGCACCAGCCCACCCGGACCACGCCGCCGGTATCGGTATCCGGCCTGCGGACATCGGGGCCACCGCATCCGCATCCGCGGGCATCCCCCGCAGCGACACCGGTTACGGGCGCCAAGCCGCCGCGCTTGCCGACCAGGTCGACGGGTGCCAGGTTGCCAGGAAACCACCGAGACAGCTGTGCGGAGCTGGGATGCCTTCTACGTCGCCGGGCCCGGCTGGATCGCCGTCGCTCCAGAAATCCCAGCCCAGCCCGGCGCAGGAATCCACAGACCAATCCGTCGCCGCCGCACTCGCCGGCCACATCGAGAGCGGCACCAGCGCTGACCGAAGGCTCGCACGAGCAGACCGACGGAGTACAGCCTGCACGGCTGGTAGATGGATGAAGCGGTTGAGCCGGGCCGCCCAATCAGCGGGGGGCGCCCAGTGCAAACACGGTGAAGGCACCGGACGGGCTCGCGTCCCGGGCTCATCAACCAGGCAGTCCTCGACGGTGTCGGTGCGGGCGATGAGCTGGCGCAGGGCGGAACTGATCTGCACGATCGGTCCCTCCCGCCCGACCGATCCGCCCCCGCCGATGCACAGCGCGGACGCGACCACCTTGACTACGGCGACTTGGGGGCGGATACGGCCGCCGCTGCTGGCTACCGCGACCATGACCTCGGGTACGCCGTGGCCCGGTGTTTCGCGGCGAAGCGGTAGACCAGCGGGCCGTAGAGGACGCCAGGGAGGGCGGGGGTGAGCAGCACGAACCATGGGCCCAACGCAGGCAGGTGGGGGTTGCCGGCGTGACCGTGCCCGGCGTAGTCCGGGTATCCGGTGAACCCGCGGGTCAACCCGTCGCTGATGTACCGGAACACCACAGCACCCAGGCCTGCGCCCACACCGACCAGAACCGCGAGGCTCAACAGCCCGACTCGCTCTGACCGTAGCTGCTTCAGGCGTGAAAGGCTGATCGGCATCGACGTCACATTTGCGGTATGCAAAGATTATTGTGTGCAAGCCATTGCGAGACTGGTGACATGACGCTCACCGAGCCGACGTCGGGGGCAGCGGGTTAATCACAGACACCGCCCGGGAGGACGCGACGCGGGACCTGGACGCCGTGTTCGACGCAGTGCTGCGGTCCTCACGAGCCCTCGTCGCAGTATCGGCCCGCTCGATCGCCGCCGCCAAGGGCGTGACGCTGCCGCAGTTCCGGATGCTCGTTGTCCTGTTCGAGGCCACGAACAGGACGACCAACCTGACCGCGCTCGCGGCTGCGTTGGACGTTGCATCCCCGACGGCGATGCGGATGGTCGACCGACTTGTGGCCGCAGGCCTCGTGGAACGCTCGGTGCATGCCGACAACCGACGCGAAACCCACTTGACCCTCACCGCGTCAGGACGTCGAACCGTCCGCACCGTGACCGCCAGGCGGCGTCGCGACTCTCCGCCGTGCTCACCCAGCTCTCGCCCCCCGTAGCAGGCCGCGCTCGCGGCTGCGATGACGGCGTTCGCCCACGCCGCCGACACCTGTGGCCGGGCGAGGCCGACACCATCCGCTGACCATCCCGGCAGCATCGGCTGGACTAGGATCGGCTCCGGTGCGCCGGGAAGTCTGGTCGGCAACGTCTTCGCCCTGCCCTGAGCACCTGCTTCCCGCGGATGCAACCCGAGCCCCGGAGAGCCATGTCCGATACCTATACCTTCGCCCGGTTGGTGCTGCTCATCGCCGGGGTCGGGCTGGTTGCCTTGCTGGCCAACCGACTCACCGAACGCATTAAGATTCCCGCCCCGCTGTTGGTTCTGGTCGCTGCCACGATCGCCGTCAACGCCATCCCCGTCCTACATGTGCCGCCCGAGCGGCTGGTCGAGCGGCTGGTCACTGTCGCCTTGGTCTGCATTCTGTTCGACGGCGGCCTGAACATGGGCTGGCCCAGGTTCCGCACCGCGGCCGTCCCCATCGCAGTGACCGGCGTGCTGGGCACCTTCCTCACCGCCGCCGCCACCGCGGCGTTCATCCACTACATGTTTGGGCTTGCCTGGTACCTCGCGTTGCTGGTCGCGACCGCCATTTCGCCCACCGACCCGGCGGTCGTGTTCTCCGTCCTCGGGCAACGTGAGGTCGAGGGCCGCAGCGGCACCATCCTGGAAGGTGAATCGGGCGCGAACGACCCGGTCGGGATCGCGTTGATGGCCAGCCTGATCAGCGCCGGCAGCCTGGACGCGAGCGCGTTCGGGCAGGTGACCGGGCAGTTCGTGTTGCAGATGGGTGTCGGCGCGGCCGTCGGGATCCTCGGCGGCCGGCTGGTGTTGTGGTTCATCCGCGCGGTGCCGCTGCCCAGCGAAGGCCTGTACCCGTTGCGCACGCTGGCCTGCGCGTTCATCCTCTTCGGAGCCGCAACCTTGGCGCACGGCTCGGGCTTCCTGGCCGTCTTCGTCGCCGGCATTCTGCTCGGTGACGAACGCGCACCGTACAAGCGCGAGATCGAACGCTTCCACTCCGCGCTGGCCAGCCTCGGTGAGATCGTCGCATTCATCGCCCTCGGCCTCACAGTCGACCTGCATCAACTCATCCAGACCGATGTCTGGGTGCCCGGGCTGATCATCGGAGTCGTGCTCGCCGTGGTCATCCGGCCGGTGTTCGTGGCGATATGCCTGATCCCAGCTCGGCTCAGGCCGAATGAACGCACCTTCGTGTTGTTCGCCGGCCTCAAAGGCGCGGTGCCGATCCTTCTCGGCGGCTTCATCCTTGCCGCCCACATCGAGCAGGCTCCGCGGCTCTACGGGATCATCGTCATCGTCGTCGCGCTCTCCGTCCTCGTCCAAGGCAGCCTCGTCCCCACCGTCGCCGGTTGGCTGAACCTGCCGATGCGCGTCAGCGAACCCGAGCCGTGGGCACTCGGAGTGCGGCTGGCCGAGGAACCCGACGGGGTGCACCGCTTCACCGTCTCCCCGGGATCGAAAGCCGACGGCCGCCGCATCGAGGACCTACCAGACTTCCCCGTAGACGCATGGATCAGCCTGATCGTGCGAAGCAACCAACCCGTGCCCGTCCGAGGCGACAGCACCCTGCTACCCGGGGACCAACTGATCGTGACGGCCGCGAACGACCTCAACACCAGGCTCCAGGCCATCTTTACCCGCGCCCTCCACCACGACTAAAAGACGCCTGTCGCGACGGCCGCCCGGTCGCGCCGGAAACGTCGCGTCAGCCGGCTGGACTGGGTGCTGACTGGCCGCTCCGTCAGCAGATGGACGACGAGGAACATCCGCGCCGCGATCGAGATTCGACCATCGAACAGATCGGGGTGCATGAAGGCCTGGACGAATGTTTCGCGGGTAACCGCGCGTGCGCCGCGTCTAGTTCTGGTCCGGGCTCGGGCGTACGCCCAGATCGCTGGCGCGATCCGGTCATACATTTCCATCAACGCCTGAACGGCGTCCCGAAGGTCGCCGTTCAGGCGGCGGGCTACGTCCTGTTCCCAGGCTTGGGGCCGCTGGGCGAGCATGTCGGACAGCATCACTGCGAGCGCCTGCCTCTGTGCTGCCTTTGGTTGGACGCGTGGAGCGTAGCCGAGTTCGGCTCGGCAGTAGCTGGTTTGATGGCCTCGATCTGGCCACAACCATTTTGAGGGCATTCGGCGACTTGCGGCGGCCCGGCGCAATATGGCGCAATAATGAGCCTCATGCGCGATTCGGGTGCCCACAACGGGCTAGGCGTCCGCGCCGCCCCCGGCGACTGGTCGGCAACGGTGCCGCTCCCATCGGATACCTCGGCTGCCGCATTCGCTCGCCTGTTCCTGCAAGAGCGCGCCACCGGCCTACCCGGGGACTTCCTCGCCGACGCGATGCTCGCCACGTCCGAACTCGTCGCCAACGCCATCCTGCACGGGCGGCCCGCGTTCTGGTTGTTTGTCCGTGACCTCGCGGCTGGCATCGCCATAGGTGTCCATGATGACGGCGACAGCATGCCGTTCAGCCCCGTCATCGAGCCTCGACCCGACCAGATGGACGGCCGAGGCCTGCGCATCGTCGAGGCACTGAGGTCAACGTGGGGTGTGCAGCCGACGCCCACGGGAAAGATGGTCTGGTTCGAAATGCACATGTGACCCCAACCGACCGTAGCAGCGCGGTTGGTGGTCAAGGCGAGGGGTGTGGGATGCGCCTGCGACCCTCTACTGCGGCGCCTACGGGTCAAGCCTCATCGTTACTCACCACACCAGCCGCCACGGCACCACCTACCGCTACTTCCTCTGCCTCGGCCAACGCCAGGAAGCGCACCCCGTGACAGCTCCGCGCCCTGGCCTATAGGGCGTGGATGCCGCGGATATGGCGCACGGTCCTGTGCGGTGGTGGGATTCAGGCGTGGTGGCTCGAGACCAGGCTGGCGAAGGCGATGATGTTGTCGCGATAGTTGCCGGTGGTGGTGTCGAATGAGCCCCCGCAGGTGACCAGTCGTAGTGCCGAGTAGCTCGTCTGGCCGTAGACCAGCGCGGTGGGAAACTGGCTCTTCGGGTACTCGGCCACCCGGTCGACGCGGAAGACCGCGACGGTTCCGTCCTGGCGTCGTACATCGACATGGTCACCGGGGTTGAGCGCACCGAGTCGGTAGAACACGCCGGCTCCGTAGGCGGCTGAGTCGACGTGCCCCAGCATGACCGAGGCGCCGAGTGAACCAGGGGTGGCCGACAGCTCGTACCAACCGGCGATCGAGTTGCGGCTCAACGGCGGTGTCTGCACGGTGCTGTCGGGATTGAGTCCGAGATTCATGAGCGTGGTGTCGACGCCGATCGCCGGGATGGTCAGTTCCACCGGCGGGGAGCTCGCCAGCGACAAGCCTGCCTGCACCGGCGGCAACGCAGGCCGCGACATCACCGTCGGCTTGGGAACGATCTTCAACGGGGTCGGCTTCGTCGTCGCCTGGCGCGGCGGGGACGACCCTGCGCTCGTCGGGACAATGGTGCTGGGGCTCGGCAGCGGCGCTGCCTGAGCCGAGTTCGACGGGCGTGGGGCGTGCTGCTGGCCGGTCAGACCGACGACGACGGCGGCCGCGCCGGTGATCGCGAGCACCCCGGCCAGGCCAACAAGGGCACGGCGACGACGCAACCTCGAGGGCGCGAGGGTGGCTGGAAGGGGCTCCGGAAATGCGGGGTCGTCGGACTCACGCTCGACCATGTCCACCCGCCCTCACTACTCGTCTCGTGTCACGCCGAACCGACCAGAGCCATGTCGATGGCCCCGGTCGGTTCAGCGAGTGGCAACGCCGCTACTCAGCCAGCCATCGTGTCGCGTCGACGGCGAGCCAGCATCAGCGCACCGCCGGCACCGAGCAGCAGCAGAACGCCGAAGTCGAGCAGGCTCTGGTGCTGCAACCCGGCGGTAGATCCGCCACCGGTGTTCGGCGCTCCCACCGGCGTCGGCGTGAACGCCGCCGTGGCCACGCCGGTTCCGGGGACGGTCTGGAAGAACAGGAAGATGTTCGTCGGGACCTCGAGGACGCCGTTGGCCGGGTCGGCTTCGAGCTTCTTCACCTCGGCGTAGCTGTGTGCCTGGGAGATCAGTGCGAACGACGCCGGGTTCGTGACGCCGATGACGGTGACCGGCCACCACTCCGGATTGTTGTTGTTCCGGTCGGTGATGATGTGGTCGTGACCTGGCAGGGCGAAGTTGGCCAACGCGCTGGCAGGGGCGCCGAGAGCGGTCGCCAGCCGAGACAGGTCAGCGCTCATCGGGTGGTCGATGCACGGCAGGCCGGTCGGGCACTGCAGATCGTTGACCGGCTGCTTGAACAGCGGCGTCGGGATGTAGAGCGGGTCGGTGAACTGAGCCGAGGTGATGTCCGGCGGAACCTTGTTGGGCTTCTGACCGGCCTCGCACGGATTGGCACCTGCCTTCTGCACGGATGTGTCACAGAAGAACGGGCTGGAATAGAGCAGGTTCACGTTCGAACCCTGTGCGGTGCTCGCGTTCCCGATCCAGGCGCGGGTCTGACCCACGTAATCACGGGGGTTGTTGCACCCGGTAGCGCTGGTGCCGCAGTCCTTCTTCAAGTTGTCGATCGCCAGACCGTTGGCGGCGGCGGGCGGAGCCTGGTCGAAGTTCTTCGAGGCATCGGCCGGGTTGACATGGCCCGGCAGCGCCTGGAACCACAGAAAGACGTTGGTCGGAATCTCGCCGGTGACCCCGGAGCTCGGCTTGCCCTCCAAGGCCTGCATGGTCGCGTAGTTCTTGGCCGTGGTGATCGCCGTCCACGCAGCCTGGTTGGTCACGCCGACCGCGACGACCGGCCACCACTCGGGCTGGTCGTTGTTGCGGGTCGTGATGATGTGGTCATGGCCGGGCAGCATCGCGTTCTGCACCGAAGCCGGCGTCGGAGCACCGGGCAGCGCGCCCGCGATCCGGGACAGGTCGATCGTCGAAGGGTGGTCGATGCACATCGGGGTCGCCTGGCACTGCACGTAGGACGGCACCGGCGTGAAGCCGAGCGGAATCGGGATGTACAGCGGGTCGACCGCTCCGGCAGCGGTGCCCGGCGGCAACTTGCTGTACTTGGCGCCGGCCTCGCACTTGCTGGACGCGGCGCTGCTCACCGAAGTGTCGCAGTAGAAGTTCTGGGAGTAGAGCAGCTTGATGTCTTCACCGTTGAAAAAGCTGTTCGTGGTGCCTACGTTGTTGCAGGTCGGGGCCGCAGCTTCGCATCCTGCCTTCAGCGGATTCACCGTCACACCGGTGTTGTACGGGTCGGTCGCGGCACCGGCGCTGTTAGGGCCAGCGAGCATCAGACCGACCGCCAGCAGCAGTGCCGACAGAATCGCCACAGGCCTTCTCAACTGGGATGTTGCAGCCATTCAGGCTCCTCATAACAAAGGGGCCTAACGGCCCACAGGATGACGACAGCATCTGCGCCAACAACACCCCTGTCAACAGCTCGCCCGCACAACTTTTGCCACAGCAAACTCTTATGCGCAATAGCCAATCCGAAAGCACGCGCAGCCTCGAATAGTATTTACCGGCCTTGCCCTCCTGAGAGCGTCCGTACCTGAAAACCGCTCTGGTCGGCTGGTTATTCGCTGAGTCGTCTGGTGCGGAAGCCGGGCTGCGGTGGCTGCCTCGCCCGGTCATCGACCTCCCGACGACTAGGACGTGGCGGACGGTTTCCTCGACGCGCTAGAGGGCGGCTTCGCACAGCACGCCCCGCTGTCCCGTCGGGTGATCTCGACCGAGGGAAGGGGCGTGACCAGGGCGTGATCGTCTCGGGCGCCGACGCGGCGGAGACGGCGAGGTGCAGGTCGCCAAAGAAGTAGCCGCGGCAGTGCCAGTCCCCGCGCGCCGAGAGCCGCGCGTCGAGCGAGGGCTTGTATCGCCCAGAAAGCAGCCGTGAATCCGTTCACCAACGGCCAACCGCCTGGATGCGCTCCACGAAGACACAGCAGTTCATACCGGTACCGCCGCGCACCGCGGCCTTTCCGGCGGTCCACCGCAAGACGCGAAGGACGAAGGAAATGATTCGGGCGGCACGGGAAGCGGGCCGTCGGTCGATATTAGGAGAGAGCCTGGCTGTCCTCGCGGCCGACTGGATCCGGCCGATTGCAGTGACGCAGACATCGGGCGATCCTGGCCAGACTCGGGCAGTTCCGGGGTAAGAGCACGTCCACCACCTGGAACTACAAGTTTGTCATCTTCGAGGTCTCGACCCAACTGGGCCGACACTTCAGGCGCACCCCAGCGGTCGCGTTGCCGCCCGAGGACTGAGGATAGATACCCGAACGGTTCGGGCTCACCCCGGAGCAGCGCAGCGAGTCCCGGGATCTGCTCGACGCGCTCCGCCGGGCGGTGAAGCACGACCTCACCCCGCACCAGCGGGACGTGCTCGTGGCGATCGTCGTCTGCGGCGGTCCCTTGGACGCTCTGGCCGTGCAGCTCGAGTCGACCCGGGGCGCGCGGTCTACAAGACCATGTTCGACGCCCCGGGTAAGTTACACGCCGCGCTGGTCGCAAACGGGTACCTGCCCGACACCACCGGAGGGCAGACCCGCGGCAAGCACCGAGGAGGTCCGGTATGAACGAGCACAGCGCCTTCACCGCGTTCCTGCGCACCGACCCCCGCGATGTCGGCTGCGACCAGGCGCTGACCGTGCTGCACCTCTACGTTGACCTCATTCCTGGACGACTCCTCGGACACGAGGCGATCCTGCGCTACCCCGCGTGACTGCGCACACGCTCCCTAACCGCTGCCACCCGTTCGTGCTGACGACCCGAGTCGACCGAATCGGGCCCAGACCCGATCGCGAAATCCGTGCCTACATGGCAGATCCCGCGCCGGGAGCTCGACCTCCTCACCAGGGCGGCACGCTCGTGGTGAGGGCATGAACGAGCGAGTGTCGACTGGCATCGGAAAATGTCCCGACCACAACCGCCGGAGTCGCCAGGTCGATCTCAGCACGCGCCGGTCTCGGCGGCCGCGATACGAATCTTGCGGCGCTGGTGGACACGGCCCGTGGCGGCTTGAGCCAAACACACCCTCGGCAGTGATCACTGCGACGTGTGGACGCTGCTCCCCTGGCATTTGTCCCCCGAGCGACAACCCGGCGAGCTGCCGCGGACCCTCGGTGCAACCGGCGTGCAACGCCGGTATGGCTGCGCGGTTCACAGCGCGACGAACGACCCGAGCTCCGGGTGAGTAGGGTTTCTGGTGTGGCGTTGAATCACGTACGACGAGGAAGCGGCAGCCCGCTGCTGCTCGTGCACGGTCTGGGTGCTGGGTGGCGATCGTGGTCCCCGATCCTCGACGAGCTGGCCGAGCGCCGTGAGGTGATCGCCGTCGACCTCCCGGGGTTCGGCGAGACACCGCCGCTGACCGGTGAGGTTTCGATCGCCACCTTGACCGACTCCGTCGTGGACTTCATCCGCGAACAGGGCCTGGACGGGGTCTCGACCGTCGGCCAGTCGATGGGCGGGCGTATGGTGCTCGAGCTCGCGCGGCGCGGCGTTGGTGGTGACACTGTGGCGTTGGACCCGGGCGGCTTCTGGAGCGACCGCGAGGTCGCCGTCTTCGGCGCCACGCTGCGGCCATCGATCGCTTTGGTCCAAGCGTTGCGAGGCCGGCTGCCAGCGCTGCTCGGCAGCCCTGTCGGGAGGACTTTGCTGCTGGCGCAGTTCTCGGCACGGCCCTGGGCGCTCTCGCGCGAGACCGTGCTGCCCGACGTGCGCGGGCTGGCGGACTCCCCGTCGACTGGCGCTGCCTTGAACGCCCTGATCAAGGGACCCAAGCAACAGGGAGCCCCCGCTGGCACAGTGCCCGGCCGGGTCACGATCGGTTGGGGTCGTCGTGACCTGGTGACTCTGCCGAGACAGGCCGCGCGCGCCACCGAACTTTTCCCCGACGCCGCGTTGCACTGGTTTCAGCGGTGCGGTCATTTTCCACAATGGGACGCGCCCCACGAAGCGACCCGGCTGATTCTCGCCAGCACCGATTGAGGTCGTTGCCCCCGACCCCGCGCGCCAGCGCCGGAAGTGGCCAGCCTGATCGCGAGGCTCACTGCGCGACTGCCGCATGACTGCGCGCGTCGCGCGTCCGATAGCGCGGCACGAATGCGGGCCCCGGAACACCGCGGGACCCGTACGCATGGCCTCGTGTGGGCGATACTGGGATTGAACCAGTGGCCTCTTCCGTGTCAAGGAAGCGCTCTCCCACTGAGCTAATCGCCCTTCGTGGCGCTAGCTGCGTTGGTTAAGCACCCTTGTGTCAACGTTTGCCGCCCGGCGTTGATGGGGTTGGTTGGTCCCGACGCCGTTGATTACCGGCATCTTCCTCGTTGGTGACGTTGGTTGCGACGGTTGCTTGCGGCCCTGGTGTTGCACGACCGTTGCACGTCACCTCCTCGGAAGCTCGTGTCTGGCGTCGCTGATCTCATGACTCGATTCAAGCCCCAAGCTGTGCCGCCGGTGGTCGCGGCCTTCCATCGTGCTGGAGTTTCTCGAGTCGGACAACGGGCGGCATCGAGCATCACTGCCGGCCAGGTTCGAGCTCGGTGCTCCAGTCCGCGAAGAACGTCCGGACCTCGGCAGCGTTCACGTCGCCGAGGTCGAGATCGACGTCGCTGTACCGCGAGAGCAGACCGATCATGTCGACGAAGACTGCGACGTCGAAGCCCGCGTCGAGCTCGCATGCCAGCTCGAGCAGCTCTGCCTTGCTGAATCGACGACTGAGGGTGAAGACGTCCACGAAGTCGCGGGCGGCGGCACGGTCGAACAGCGCGATCAGCTTGCGCCCGGCCAGCTCCGCCGGCGCGAACGTCGGACCAGCGAGGCTGGCCATCGCAGGACGACCCGGAGCGGAGTCCAAAGCCAGGTCCACCAGCAAATCATTGGGCCCGTGGATGAGCATGCGGCAGAACGTGTCGCTGTCCTGCACGACATCGACATCCCAACCGTGCTCGCCCGCCGCGGCGAGGAGCTGATCCCTCGCCGACCCGACGTCGCCCGCCCCAGGCCGAGTGAAGAAATCTAGATCCTGGGTCGGGCGCGCCGTCAGACCCTGCGCCAGCAACGCCCCTCCCCCAGCCAGCAGAAATCCGTCACTGGCCGGCAGGCCGAAGAACAGCTGCGCCACCTGCAGCTGAAACTCCGTCAAGCCACCGCTGTCCGTGCCAGCCACTAGGCCACGACCGGCACATCCACGACACCGCGGACCTGACCGATCAGCGGCAACCACGCCGCGCGAACCGCCCTGGGCAACACCAACTCGTCCCACAGATCAACCAGCAGGGCGCCGTCGATGTAGGCGAGCACGTCCGCGTCGCTGCCCTCGCGCAACACCAACTCATATACCCGCGCCCGATCGCCACGATCGGACAGCCGAAACACCCGGCCCGGCTGCGACCAGTTCAGCGTCAACGCCAACTCCACTGCCCCCAGCGCCTGCTCCACGGGCAGCCCCGGCAGGCGATTCGGCACACGCATGACGCGACCCCGACCAGCCGCCACGTTCACGAACTCAATCCGCGGCCGAGCCTCCAACTCGTAGCCAGCGGCGGCAATGAGCCGATCAACCGTGTCCAGCGACGGCGACTTACGGCAATGCTCATAGGCCGACACAGCCGTACGCGACGTACCCGCACGCCCCGCAAGCTCGTCTTGGCTCAGGCCCGCCGCACGGCGAACCCAAGACAACAGCTCAGCTCCCCGCACGACCCACCTCGATACCCGGCTAACGTATCCGATCGGATACACTACCCGAAAGCATGAGCACATCGGGCATCCGGGCATCCGGGCATCCAATGGCACCACCAGGGACTCACCAAACCCGAACTCGTCAGTGAGCTCTGCTGGACCGTCCGCCATTTCAACGAAATGCTCGGAGATGACGATCAGCGCCTAAGAACTCACGTCGTGCGCGCGGCGCCGGCGGGCTCAAGCGGGTCGATCGATGTCTAACCAGCGCCACAGTCGAAGCCGTTCCGTCAACCGCGATGTAACCAACAGGTGCAACACACCCGGGCCGCTTCCAGGTGGACGGATCCATGAGCTCCGCGGTCATGATCATTCGAGGCGGCCGCGGCAGTACGCTACTGAGCGTCCAGGTTCGTGACTGGGTGCCGCCCACTAGGATCGCGAAGCGCTAAATCTCGCGGCGGAATGCCAATCGTCAGATTCCGGACCTCCTTCACGGCCGCCAGGGCAGCCGTCGCAATAGTGCGACGGGGCGTTGCATCGAGGCCCCGCGAGCGTCGGGCCTCTTGTCACGTGCGGTCGGAGACTCGGACTTTCATTCGCTCGCCGGGTCGCCCGAAGATGCTGAGGATTTCGGCTGGGCCGTCGCCGGTGCTGCCGAACCAGTGCGGGACCTTCGTGTCGAATTCAGCGATCTCGCCGGGCCCAAGAATCCAATCACCGTCACCAAGTAGTAGACGCATGCGACCTGACAGGACGTATATCCACTCGTGCCCGTCGTGCGATCGGAGCTCTGGATTCGTCTTGTCAGCCGGGATGACGATCTTCCAAGCTTGGGTGCCTTCGGGCTGGCGGGTGAGCGGGATGACGGCCCGGCCTTTCACGCTGCTGGGCTTAAGTCGCACTCGGGGATCGCCTACTTCAGGCGCGGCGACGAGGTCGTCGAGGGGCACGCGGAACTCGCGGGAGAGCGCGAGCAGCAGCTCGAGGGTGGGCCGGCGCTGACCGGTCTCTAGCCGGGACAAGGTGCTCTTGGAGATCCCGGTACGTTCGGCAAGCGCGGTCAACGTGATGTTGCGCCGCTGTCGCAGGGCCTTCAGCCACGGTCCGACGATCTCGCCCGCCGCCGGGTCGATCGCCGGCTCATCGTTTGACACCTGGTGATCACACCGCGAATTCCCAGTTTCGGCAACGTTCGTTGTTCGGCCGATCTCAGGCGCAGATCCTTGCCCCATGAGCGATTACGACATCACCATCATCGGCTCGGGCGCAGCCGGACTGTCGGCGGCATTGGTTCTGTCCCGGGCCCGCCGCCGGGTCCTGGTGCTTGACGGCGGCACACCACGCAATGCGCCGGCCGCCCACATGCATGGTTTCTTGTCCCGCGATGGCGTGCCACCGGCCGACCTGCTTGATGCCGGTCGCGAAGAGATCGCGCGCTACGGCGCGCAGATTCGCGAGGCGCGGGCAACGAGCCTCGTTCCGGACGGCGCCGACCGCATCTGGGTCATCACTGAGGATGGCGGGCGGATCCGCACCCGTCGGGTACTGGTCGCTACCGGCCTGCGCGACGAGTTGCCGCAGATTCCGGGACTAGCCGACCGGTGGGCGCGCGATGTACTGCACTGCCCCTACTGCCACGGCTGGGAAGTCGCCAACCAGCGCCTAGGCGTTCTGGGCTGGTCCCCCGAGGCGCCCCGCTACGCCCAGATCGTCCGGCAGTGGAGCACCGACATCACCTACCTCGCTTCGCCCGACAACAATCTCAGCGTCGCCGACCGCGCCGCGATGACCGCTCGCGGCATCACGGTCATTGATGCCGCGATCGCTGCGCTGGTCATCGACGACGATCGGCTGCGCGGGGTCGAACTGGACGACGGCTGTGTCACCGGAATCGACGCCCTGTTCGTGCCGCCCCGGTTCGTCCCGCACAGCGACCTGCTGCGAGAACTGGGCGCCGAGTTCGACCCCCGCGGTTGGATCGCCGTCGACCCAACCGGCCGCACCTCAGCCCGCAACGTCTGGGCGGCCGGCAACGTCGTCGACCCCCGCGCCCAAGTCATAACTGCCGCCGGTCAAGGTTCGGCCGCGGCGATCGCCATCAACGCCGACCTCATTGATGAGGACGTCCGCGTCGCCCTAGACGTGACCCGCCACGGGCTACTGCCCACCAACTGACAACCCAGCCACAAGGAGATCACCCATGACCAACGCAGATAAGACTCGACCGTCCCGACCCGCCGGACCGCCCAGCAAGCACCAACTCGCCCTGATGATCTGGCTCGCCGTCTTCCCGACGCTCACGGTCTTGAACCTGGCCCTCGGCGACTGGCTACGCGATCTCGCCACCGTCCCGCGCACCTTCGTGCTCGCGACGATCGCCGTTCCCATCGTCATCTACGGCCTGATGCCCCAACTGCACCGCGTACGCGCTCGCATCGTCGCCACCAGCACCAGCAACCGAACGACAACAACAACCAACCACCAACACCAACACCAAAGGAGAACGCCATGAACGTCAACGCCTCACAAAGCCCGGACCGCATGCGCAAAGTCGCCCTGCTGGGTGGTCTCGCGTATCTCGCGACCTTCGCCGCCTCGATGCCCCAGCTGGGCCTCTTCAGCAAGGTCATCGATGACCCCGACTACATCCTGGCGCACGGAAGCGACGCCAGCCTGCGCCTCGGCTCGATCCTCGAACTGATCACCGGCCTCGCCTGCATCGCTACAGCGGTCGCGTTGTATCCGGCGATCCGGTGCGTCAGTCGCAGCGCCGCGATCGGCTTCGTCGCTTCCCGCACCCTCGAAGCGGCCGTCATCTTCGCCGGCACCATGAGCCTTCTTGCCCTAGTTACCCTTCACGAGCAGTACGACGGCGCCACGGGAGCCGAGCGCGACGCGCTCGGTGTCGTCGGCCAGGCCCTCGTCGCCACCCGGCAATGGTCGTTCCTGATCGGCCCCGGCCTCATCCCCGCCGTCAACGCTGCATTCCTGGGCTACGCGCTGTACAGGTCCCGCCTGGTTCCCCGCGCTATCCCCACCATCGGACTCGTCGGCGCACCGCTGATCGCCCTCTCGGCGATCGCCACTATCGGCGGACTGTGGGATCAGACGAGCGTCACCGGCAGCCTGTTCGCACTGCCCATCGCCGCCTGGGAGTTCTCACTCGGCATCTACCTGACGTTCAAGGGATTTGCGCGCTCACCGCAGGAGTCGGCGGACATGCACGATGCCGCCCCGCAGACCCACAGGCTCCTGCCTGCGTGAGGATCAACCAGCGACACCGGTGGCCGGGCAGGCATTGCCTGCCCGGCCCATCAGCATTGCCAAGGCCCCCGTCCATTACTCCTCGAGAGAATGGACGACATTCTCGAGCTGTGGCGACACCGATGCCAGAGCCACAATCACTCCCACCACACGGGGCAGAGGCAGACAGGCTTCGCCTCGACCTGTCAGGTCGTGATGACGATGCGCCCGTCGGATTGTCCGGCCTCGAACGCGGCGATGCCGGCCGAGCCGTCGGTGAGCGGAAAAGCTGGTCCGAGTATTGGGGTAACCCTGCCGGCGGCTACGAGTTCGTTCATTGCCAACAGTTCGGCCGCGTTCTCCTTGACAACGAATGCGCGGAGGTTCTGCGGGACGAACGCGGACAGCACGCTGGCCCACAGCTGCCGCTGGGTGCCTCCGATCCAGCGGTCGCCTTCGCCGCCGACGATTACGAGCGTGCCGGTCCGCGTCAGTGCGTGGCGCAAAAGGGAAATGGGTGTCCGGCCGCCGATGTCGATGATGAGGTCGAACCGTCGTGACCGGTCGGCGAAGTCTCCTTTGGTGTAGTCGACGACTTCGGTAGCGCCGAGGGAGCGCACGAGGTCGGCGTGACGACCGCTGCACACGCCGGTCACCGTGGCGCCGAACGCGACCGCGAGCTGGACCGCGATCGTGCCGACGGCGCCGGAGGCGCCGACCACGAGCACCCGCTGCCCCGGCTGGACGTGCCCCTGATCGCGTAGTGCCTGCATCGCGACGAACGTCGGGTACGGCAGTACTGCGGCCTGCTCGAAAGACAGCTGCGGCGGCTTCGGTGCGACCTTGTCGATCGGCGCGACGGCGTACTCTGCGAACGTCCCGCGGGTCACGCCGTACACCTCGTCGCCGGGCTTGAACCCGCGTGCGTCGCGACCGACGGCCTCTACCACACCGGCGAAATTCGTCCCCGGCACGGCGACGTTCGGCGCACGGAGGCCGAATCCGAGAAGCCGCATGAGGTAGGGCTCACCTGTCATGAAATGCCACGCGCCGCGGTCCATCCCCGCTGCGACGAGGCGGACCAGGAGTTGCCGGTCCCCTGCCGTCGGGCGCTCGATGTCACGGACCTCGAGCACGTCCGCGCGTCCGTACCGATCTTGGGTGAGTGCTTTCATGGCTTGCCTTCCAGGTGCGGCACCCGGCCTGTCATGGACCTCGATGACGACGCTTCTCGTGGGAGCAAAGCCCGTGAACACGGCGAGGTGGGTGGGAGTCTGCGTATTTGATCGAAAGTCCTGTGGTGCCGTCGTTGCGTTGTGTGGAGCTTGGTCGGGCGGCTGGTTCCGCTCACACGGGAGGTCGTGGGTCGTACTGGATTCCGCGCCGCACCGCCCTGGCGCGTTCGGCTCCCGCGAATCGAGCGACGAGGTGCAGGGCCATGTCGATGCCGGCGCTGACGCCCGCGCTGGTGATGAGGTCGCCATCGTCGACGAACCGTGCATCGACGTCAGTGATGATGGTGGGATCAAGCTCGGACAGCGTGTTCAGCGATGCCCAGTGGGTGGTCGCCCGCCTTCCCGTCAGCAGGCCTGCTGCGGCGTAGACGAGGCTTCCGGTGCACACCGAGGCGATGAGCGGAACACACGACCGCTGCGCCCGAACCCAGTCCAGATGCTCAGGGTCGCGAAGCAGTCGGCGGGTGCCGGGGCCGCCCGGATGGATAAGAACATCGAGCGCAGGAGCGTTATCCAATGAGTGATGCGCGCCGAGGCGGAGGTTCTTGGCACCGGTGGCATCTGCGCCGCCTGGGGAGAGGCAGGAAATGCTCCAGCCGTCCTCCGGATGCTGTTGTGTCCAGTAGGCAAGCACTTCCCAGGGGCCGACGGCGTCCAGTTCCTCGACTCCGTCGAACAGCAGCAGCCCGATCTGCCGGTGCGCCTCCGTGGTGTCACCACTGAGCTTGCTCATTGGAGCAGACATTGCGCGCCTCCTGGCGTGGCCGCTGGTGCGGGTCGGGATCGAGTGCGGTCTTTGCTGGTTGCCAGCCTCGCCACTTGCGAAGCCGGTCGCCCCGGCCAAAGTGCCGGGTTGTCCGGCCGGCCCCTCCGGCTCTTCCTGCGGGGTACGGTCACGGCGTGATCGTGGGCCGCGAGCGGGAGCTGACACTCCTTACCGAGACGGTCGAAGCGGCCGGGCACGGGGCGGCCGGCAGCGTCGTGGTGCGCGGCGAGCCGGGGATCGGCAAGACCGCGCTCCTGGACGAGGTCGTGCGCCTGACCGAGGCGGCGACCGTTCTGCGGACGCGTGGTCTCGAGGTCGAGGCGCCGCTGCCGTACGCGGCGCTGCACCGGCTGCTGCGCCCACTGACGAGGCTGCTGTCCCAGCTTCCGCCGCCACAGGCACGGGCGATGCGGATGGCGTTCGGTGAGGAGGACGGACCCGCCGTAGAGCCATTTCTGATCGGGGTGGCGACCTTGACAGTGTTGACCGCGGCCGCGGAGGAGCAACTCGTGCTGTGCGTCGTCGACGACGCACATTGGCTGGACCCGGCCACCGCGGACGCGCTGCTGTTCTGTGCCCGACGGATCGGGGCCGACCGCGTCGCCATGATGTTCGCAACCCGCGACGGCGCAGCAGACTGGTTTGAGGATCAGGACCTGGCCGCGATCACCCTGACCGGGCTCACTTCGGATGCCGCGCAGGCGCTGCTCGACGCACAAGTGGGCACGACCCTCGCCGAGGAGGTGACCCAGCGGCTCATCTCCGAAACGCGGGGCAACCCGTTGGCACTGCTCGAGCTGCCGACGGAATTGAGCACCGCTCAGCTGCACGGAGCATCTCCGCTGCCCGTCCAGTTCCACGTGACGGCACGGCTGGAACGAGTCTTTCTCGAACGAAGCCGGAGCCAGCCTGGCGAGGTGCGGTCGTTCCTGTTGCTCGCCGCTGCCGACGACACGGGCGATCTCGTCGTCCTGAAGTCCGCCGCGGCACACCTGGGCCTGACTGAGCAGGTATGGGAAGCCGCGGTAAACTCCGGGCTGCTCGAGGCCGACACGAGCGCTGGCGCTGTTTCCCTGCGGCATCCGCTGGTGCGCTCGGCGATCTACCAGGCGGCCACCAGTGCGGAACGGCGCCGCATCCACCTCGCACTGGCTGACGCGTTCGCCGCGATCGGGGACGCCGACCGCGAGGTGTGGCAGCGCTCCGCTGCAGCCGAAGGCCCGGACGACGGCGTGGCTGCCGCCCTGGAAATCGTCGGGTCTCGGGCGCAACGCCGCGGCGCGCACGTGTCCGCCCTCGCAGCTTTCGAACGTGCGGCAGCCTTGTGCGCCGACCCGGCACGCCGTGCGGCTCTCACCTTCGCGGCCGCCCGCAGCGCCTGGGCGTGCGGTCAGGTCGGCCCGGCCCGGACCTTCCTGGCCACGGCCGAGGAGACCGCTACCGAGCCTGCGCTGCTGGCGGACATGGCGCGGTTACGGGGCCACATCGAGGTCAACCTCGGCTCGGCGACACTTGCGCACCGGATCTTCGTCGAAACCGCCAACGCTGTTCGTGGCAATGACCCGCAGCGAGCCTTGGAGGTGGGCGTGCTCGCGGCGACCTTGCGCACCTACGGCGCGGACAGTGGCTCTCGGCTGCCTGCGGCCGACCTGGGTGCAGCCGCGGCGGGAGATTCGGCGCGAACCCGGTGCCTGAAGCAGATGCTGGCAGCGATGACCCTGACCGCCGAGGGGAGTTGGTCCGGCGCGGTTGACGCCCTGAACCAGGCGCTCGCGATCGGCGAGGAGGTCGATGACCGCGAGGTGTTGTGGAATCTCGGCAACGCCGCCCTGCAGCTGGGTGACGACGACGCGCAGCTGCGTTTCTACTCACTTGCCCTGTCCCGGGCACGCGAGGCGGGAGCGGTCACGGCCGTGATCTACGCACTGCAGCGGCTGTGCTTCAGCCATTACCTCGCCGGGGACCTGATCGCGGTACGCAGCGCCGCCGAGGAAGCCCTCTCACTCGGATCAGGCATGGGGCAGCCGGCCGTGACCGCCCCTCCCACCGCATGGCTGACCTTGCTCGCCGCCACTCAGGGCAGTGACACCTATGAGCAGCTCCTACGTGAACTCGAGCAGGCCGCCGCGTCGAGCTCGCTCGGCATCCTCACCGACCCCGTGCACGATCTCACCCGCTGGGCCAAGGGTGTTCGCGCTGCATCGACCGGGGACAGGTCCGGCGCGCTGCACCACCTGAGTCGGTTCCGCCTTCCCGCGCTGAGCCGCATGGCCGCGGTGGAGCGCTTCGACGCTGCGGTTCGCGCCGAAGAAGCCGAGCTTGTCCGGGGTTGGGCCGACGAGCTGGCCTCATTCGCCGAGGCGACTGGCCGATCCTGGGCGTTCGCGACGGCTGCCTACGGACGCGCCCTCACGACTGAGGGCACGCAGGCGGACACATTTTTCCAGGAAGCGCTCTCGCAGCACGAACGAGCCGGGCGTCCGTTGGACCAGGCTCGCGCCCAGTTGGCTTACGGCGAGTGGCTGCGCCGAGCCCAGCGCCGCGTCGACGCCCGCCGCCACCTTCGGCACGCCCTGGAGTCCTTCGAGGATGCAAGGGTCGAGGCGCTCGCGGACCGGGCAACCCAGGAGCTGCGCGCATCCGGCGAAACCGCGCGCAAGCGCGACCCGTCCACGCTCGTGAAGCTGACACCGATGGAGCTGAAGATCGCCCAGCTGGTGAGCTCAGGACTGTCCAACAAGGACGTAGCGGCCCAGATCTGGGTCTCCCCCAGGACCGTTGCCTTCCACCTGCGCAACATCTTCACCAAGGCTGGCGTCACCTCCCGCGGCGCGCTGGCTCAACTCGACTTCGCCTAGCCGGGACACCCGCCGGCACACCCCGCATCCCGGCCATCTGACCGGGGTGAGCAATCCCATTCACGGCCACGCTCGGCAGCAGTGCATCAGCCATCACTGCGAGAGAGCGAGGCCGCCATGAACGTCGACATCCATCCCACCCAAAGCAGCGACACGCAAGCGTCAACGCGGGTGCGCCGGGCCGTGCCCGTGGCGGGGGTGATCGTCGGCTCGCTCGCTGCCGGAGTCGTCACCGCTCTGGTGCTCACCCTGGTGGTCTTCCCGGGCGGAACCGAGAGCGTCATCACCGGCTCGATCCTGAGCGCCTTCGGCATCGGCTGGGCGATGATGGCCGCGCTGTCCGTCCGATTCACCGCGCAGCCCCAACGCTGGACCACGGTTCCTGCGCTCGTCATGGGCGTCTCCGGTGTGGGGCTCATGGTCAGCTCCCCGCAGAACACGACCTTGACCGACCTCAACTGGGTGTGGCCGCCGGCGATGCTCGCGCTCGCGGTCTGGATGTTCGCGCAGATGCGCCGCCGCCTGCACGGAAAGGGTCGCTGGCTCCTCACCCCCGTCCTAGTCGTCCTCGCCGCCACAACCATCGGCGCCACCGTCGAAAATGTCGCCGAGGTCCGAATCGACCACACCTACCCGGCTCCCGGCAAGCTTTACGACGTCGGCGGCCGTCGCCTGCACATCGACTGCGAGGGCCACGGCGGTCCCACCGTGGTGCTGTTCAACGGCCTCGGCGAGATCTCGGCCACCTGGGCCCGCATCACCAGCGAGGTCAGCCTGACGACCCGGGTGTGCGCCTACGACCGCGCCGGCCAGGGGTGGAGCGACGACACCAAGAGCCCCCAGGACGGCGTCGCCGCGGCCCGTGACCTGCACGCCCTACTCGCCGCAGCCGGCGAACCCGGCCCCTACATCCTGGCCGGGCACTCCACCGGCGGCCCCTACGCACTCACCTATGCCGCGCAATACCCGCAGCAGGTCGCCGGCATGGTGCTGCTGGACAGCTCAAGCCCCGAGCAGATGACCAGCATCCCAAGCTACGCGGGCCAGTACGCCCTGGCCCTGCGACGCGGCCTGGCGTTCCTGCCGACGCTGACCCGGATCGGTCTCGGCTCGCTGTTCAGCTCCGGAGCAGGCCTGCCGGCCGACTCGATCGGCCGCGCCCAGGCGATGACGTCCACCGCACGCGCCGCCTGCAACGGGCGCGACGAAATCTCGATGATCCCGACCGTGTTCCGCCAGGCCCAGACACTCACCTCGCTGCACAGTCGGCCGCTCGCGGTGCTGACCACCTCCGCCTCCCTCGGCACGGACGGGTGGAAAGCCGCCCAGGACAAGCTCGCCGCCCTGTCCGCCAACCACCTGCACCGCGACGTCGAATCCACCCACGCCGGTCTCATCACCGACGAGCGCCCCGCCGCAGAGTCGGCGCACGCCATCGCCGAGGTCATCGCCTCGGTCCGAACCGGCTCGCCACTGCGCTGACCACCTGACCACCACCCACCGAACACTGTCCCGAAGGAGTTCCGATGTCCCACCACGCCGCACAACCCGAGACCCGCGCCGGCACCCACCCGGAAGAGCACGCGCCGAGGAAATCCTGGGCCCTGCTCGCCGTCGCCCTGGCCGCCCAGATCCTCGTCGTTCTGGACATCTCCGTCGTCAACACCGCCCTGCCCACCATCGGAAGCGACCTGCACCTGAGCGGCACCAACCTGCAATGGCTGGTCACCGCCTACCTCATGATGTCCGGCGGCGGACTGCTGCTCGGGGGCCGCATCGCAGACCTGATCTCGCGACGCAGCGTCTTCCTGACCGGCCTGACCCTGTTCACCCTCGCCTCCATCGGCAGCGGATTCGCGAACAGCGGCACCCAGCTCTTCGCGGCCCGCGCCGTGCAGGGCCTCAGCGCCGCCCTTCTTACCCCGTCCGCGCTGTCGCTGATCACGACCACCTACGCCGGCGCCCAACGCAAAGCCGCCCTCGCCCTGTGGGGCGCCGTCGGAAGCCTCGGCATCGCAGCCGGCGTCCTCGTCGGCGGCGCCGTCACCACCTGGACCAACTGGCACTTCATTTTCTGGATCAACGGCCCCATCGGCTTGGTCGCTCTGCTCGTCGGATCGCGCATCATCGCCAAGCAGCCCGGCTCGCACCCGCACCTGCGGGACTTCGACCTCCCCGGCGCCCTGGCCGTCATCAGCGGCCTCGCGATCCTGGTCTACGCACTCGGCGGCACCTCCCAGCACGGCTGGTGGTCGGCCCACACCGCAATCGCATTCGCCGCATCCGCCGCGGCCTTCGCAACGTTTCTCAAGCTCGAGCGCCGGGCGGACAAGCCGCTGTTCCCGCCGCACGTGTGGAAGCTCAACGCCCTGGTCTCAGGCACCGCGGTCATGCTCGGCGTCACCGGTTTGCTGGTCGGCACGGTCTTCCTCACCTCCATCTTCCTGCAGACCGTGCTCGGGTTCTCAGCCGTGAAGACGGGCGTCGCGTTCCTGCCGTTCGCGCTTGCCATCACCGTCGGCACGATCGTGGCGCGGCATCTGCTCGGCCACCTGTCGCCTCGCGTCATCGCCGCCACAGGCCTCGTCATCGCCGTCGTCGCTTCGCTCGCGCTGTCCACCGCCACGAGTGGTGCGCAGTTCGCGACGGACATACTTCCCGGACTATGCGCCCTCGGGCTCGGAGTCGGCATGGTCTTCGTCCCGGTCTCGGTGACCTCGATGTCCGGCATCCCCGCCTCGCACGCTGGCGTGGCCTCCGGATTTCTGATGACCGGACACGAGATCGGCGCCGCCCTGGGAGTCGCCGTCCTGTCCGCCGTCGCTAGCACCGCAGGAACGCTGACCACAGCCGCCGGCGCCGCGGACGCGTACTCCCGTGGCTTCATCGGCGCCGCCGTCATGGCGGCCGTCGTCGCGGTCTTCGCACTGGTCCGGATGCCCGCCACACGAGCCACAGACGGCGGCGGCCACCTCACCATGCACTGACATTCATCGCGCAGACCGGGCCCGGAAGCTTCACGAGACGCTTCCAGACCCGGTCTACGTCCGCGACGGATAACGCAGCCGAGCCTGGCAATTCCGCCGGAGCGATGAGGGGCGTTCCGCGCGAAGCTAATAGCACCTCGCCACGACAGGGTGGCGCCGCCGAAGGAGCCGGACATGACCGAGTCCATTTCCACGACGTGGAGCGACGAGCGCGACGCCGCATTCTTCGGCATCACCACGGAGCTGGCCGCAGGCTTCGACAAAGACACCGCCCTCCTGGCCAGCGTCCTCGCAGGCAACGACCTGACCGAGCAGATCGAAAGAGTGCTCGATGACTTGCTCGTGGCCGAGTCGTGGGAACCGCTGGCCCTGCGGTCCATCGCCCGCTCCGCGCCGCATGATCGCGACCTCGTCGCTGTGCCGGTCACCGCGAGCCGCATGACAGCAGTGCCCGATGACCCACAGCGACCTAGCTGTGACGTGGTGGATCAATCGAGGAGCGTATTGCCGTGAACGAGGTTGACGTAGTTGTAGTCGGCGGCGGGGCCGCCGGACTGTCCGCAGCGCTGGTGTTGGCTCGAGCACGCCGCAACATCCTCGTCATCGATGCCGGATCGCCGCGCAACGCGCCGGCTGCCCACATGCACGGTTTCCTCTCCCGCGACGGCTTCCCGCCCGCCGAACTGCTCACCGTCGCGCGGGCCGAGATCACCGGCTACGGCGGCAAGTTCGTCACGGGCACCGTCACCGACGTAGCGCCCACCGGCACATCCGGGTTCTCACTCTCGGTGTCCGATGGGCAGCCGATCACCGCCCGCCGGCTCCTGGTGGCCACCGGCCTGCGCGACGAACTCCCCACCATCCCCGGTCTCGCCGACCGATGGGCCCGCGACGTGCTGCACTGCCCGTACTGCCACGGCTACGAGGTCCGCGACCAGCGCCTCGCCGTGCTCGGCTCGACCCTCGAGGCAGTGAAATTCACGCAGATCGTTCGGCAATGGTCCTACGACGTCGTCCTCTTCGCTGCACCAGGAACGTTGTCGACGTCCGCTCGCCACCAGTTGCGTGCACGGTCGATCGGCATCGTGGAGGACGAGGTCACCCGCATCGTGGTCGAGAACGATCAACTGCGTGGCGTCGAGGTAGGCGGCGGACGCGTGTTCGCGCGGGACGCCGTCTTCGTCCCGCCTCGGTTCGTGCCGAACAATCATCTACTCACGACGTTGAACTGCCCCGTCGACGACGCCGGCTGGGTAGTCGCCGATAGCACCGGCCGGACCAGCGTCGCCGGCGTCTGGGTCGCGGGAAACGTCGTGAACCCCCGCGCCCAAGTCATCACAGCGGCAGGCGAAGGATCGGCCGCGGCAATCGCGATCAACGCCGACCTAGTCGAGGAGGACATTCGCGACGCAGTCCGGAACCTTGATCTCAAACACCTCGTCTGATCACGCCCCGTCCCGCTCCTCCAGTCGTCGCTGAGCAGAGAGACACGGGTGCGAGTGGTGAATGGCAGCAGAGCGAGCCGGGCCTGATTCGGCTCCTGCACGCGATCCTTGTCTCAGGAGCGGCCATCTCGCGTGCCGAGCACGAGCCACGTCTACGCGGGACGTTGTCGGACGACGCCTTCGCGCCGCGCGTCGTCTTGTGCAAGACGCCTTTGACGACGAGCCCTACATACCCGCGGTAGTGGTCACCGAGTCGTGCGAGCCCTCCTCCCCGGCATTCGCGGAGCCTTGCGCTCGCCGAAGCATGACTGCGCCGGTCAGTGCAACCGACGTGCAACACCACGATCGCCGCACCGTGTAGGAACACGACCTAGATAACGACCGGCATGCGGGCGACACCATCGACATCGGCCAGAGCGACCGGGCGCTCGAAACGCGGCCTGCGCCCGGGCTGGCCTTGCACGCTTGTTGCACGGCAGCCGATTGGATCCAGATGGGCGACTGAATTCGAGCTGCTTCGGGCGCTCAGAGCGCCTGAAACTTGGGGTTCCGGCGCTTCGTTTCCCAGATCATGAATGGCGATGAGCACTACACATTGCGTTCAGTGGTCGCGGAGGGCACAAAATAAGGCCCGGAACCGCTGGAGACCAGCAATTCCGGGCCTTCTAGGTGGGCGATACTGGGATTGAACCAGTGACGCCCATCGGTAAGCGTCACTGTTCTCACTTCCCGCTGGTACGCGGTTTCCTCCAACGAGACAGGCGATTTCTCGCCCGTCGCGCAAACAGTAACGCGTGACTCTAGTACACGCAAGGGGACACGGATAGACTCTGTATCGGGCACGCACAGGGCACGCCCGGAGACGGAGAAACGGGATGCCAACCAAGAAACGCGGCAAGCCGTTCGGGTCGGTCCGCAAACTACCGTCCGGCAGGTACCAGGCCAGGTACCACGGGCCAGACGGAATCCGCTACACCGCTCCCCTGACCTTCGACACCACCGGCGACGCCGACGCGTGGCTCTCAGCGATGCGCACCGATATGAGCCGCGGCACGTGGAAGCCCGCGGGATCAAACCGGCCCCTGACATTCGGCGAGTACGCCGACACCTGGCTACAGGAACGAAACCTGCGTCCACGCACGCACCAGCACTACGCCGAGCTACTCACCAAACAGCTCCGACCGACCTTCGGGACGATGGGTATCCGCGACATCTCGCCCGACCTCGTCCGACGATGGTTCTCGACCACAGCCACAACCACACCCACGCTCCGAGCGCACGCCTACGCCCTGCTCCGCACCATCTGCAACACCGCCGTGGCCGACGACGTCATCGCCGCGAACCCTTGCCGCATCCGAGGGGCTGGTCAGGCGAAGCGGGCACGAAGAATCAAACCCGCGACGCTGGACGAGCTGGCGAGGCTCGTGGACGCCATGCCCGAGCGGTACCGGCTCATGACCCTGCTCGCAGCGTGGACACAGCTCCGATTCGGAGAGTTGGCCGAGCTTCGGCGCTCCGACATCGATCTCAAGAACGGCATCATTCACGTTCAACGCGGCGTTGTGCGAGTTGACGGAGCGTTGATCGTCGGCCGGCCCAAGTCGGAGGCCGGCGTGCGAGATGTCGCGATCCCGCCCCACCTGATGCCCCTGGTGAGGTCGCACCTGTCGAAGCACATCACCGGTGGCCGTAATGGCCTGCTGTTCACGTCACGCACGGGCGCCCAGATTGTCCCCACGACGCTGTACAAGGTGTACTACCCGGCCCGGACAGCAGCGGGTCGCCCTGACCTCCGCTGGCACGACCTACGCCACACCGGAGCTGTCCTGGCAGCGTCCACCGGTGCGACCCTCGCCGAACTGATGGCGCGCCTCGGCCACTCAACCCCGGGCGCCGCCCTGCGGTATCAACACGCTGCTGATGGCCGCGACCTGGAGATCGCGGCGGCACTATCGGCGCTGGCAGCCTCGTCCACGGTCGCGACACGCCCGACTTAAAAACTTCACAGGTGTTGCGTGCGCGCAACGGGCCTGGGACCCTCCTCCCGCGGCGTGACCATCCTTTTTGCCTTATATGAGCGGAGATTTCACCGGGTCATTCAGTCTTTTCGTTTGCGACTCGTTCCGACTCTCTCCGACTCTCTCCGACTCGTTCGCACTCTGGCGCACATCTGCACCGACGGAAATGTTGGGGACACTTCCGTGTCCGCCTGGCGTTGATTCCTACGCGCGCGCAAGCCATTTCGCCCTTACGGACAAGGGCAAGCGAACACAAATGTCCAGCAGTTGTGTCAATCTACTTTCAGTCCTGGGGCGCCGCGCCAGGACATGAAACGGACACGGCCCCGGCAGCGCATCTCTCGGCAAAGAATCCGCGCACACCGGGGCCGCCGACCCTCCCGAAGGAGGACACCCGATTATGCGCCCGACCCCGCGTGCCTCAAATACGGCACTCCGCAGTCTCTCGACCATTCAGCAGGTCGCCACCGCGAACCACGTTTCCGAAAGAACCGTGCGCCGCTGGATCGCATCAGGTCTCATCACCGGTTATCGGATGGGCCCACGCCTCATCCGTCTCGACATGGATGAGGTCGAGCGACTGCTGCGGCCCATCCCCACAGTCGGCGGTGTGGCATGACCTCAGGAAATGGAAGAGGCCGCCCCCGCCAGGAAACGGCCGCCCCACAGATCGACACGAACGACGCCATCGTAACCCCCGCGGTCGTCGGCACTTTCTTATTCGGCGTCGAAGCCGGCGAGATGGTCGGTTTACAGATCGGCTACGTGGACGGGTACAACCGCCGCAACGATGAGGTCCAGGCGCAGCTCGGCGTGACCCGCCTCGTCCTAGCGCAACCCACCCGCGACGAACTTGACCGCGCTCGGGTGCACACCAACGATCCCTGTTCTCGTCGGTGCAAGGCTTGCTCGAAATGCATCCGTTTTGCGCGGGCGTGGCGTAACCAGCGCCGCTATGGCTCACCGGACTACCCAGGCGGCCCCGTGGAATGGGAATCGTCCCCGTCCAGCGCGGCAGGTGCAGCGTGACCGCGGCAGAGATCACGACGGTGCCCTTGTCACGCGCGGACGAGGCCACGCTGCACGAGTTGGAGGCCGTCATCTCCACCGGCCTGGACACGTTCATCCAGGTGGGTCTGGCGCTGGCAGAGGTCCGCGATTCCAAGCTGTATCGAGCCACTCACCACAGCTTCGCCGCCTACGTCGAGGACCGCTTCGAAATCGGCCGGAGCCGCGCCTACCAGCTGATGGACGCGGCCAAGATGGTCGCGGAGATGTCCACAATTGTGGACACACACTTGCCGACCAGCGAGGGCCAGGTCCGCGCGCTCGCAGGGCTGGCGCCGGCGCAGGCCGCCGCGGTGATGGCCGAGGTCAGCTCGATCACGGCGGCGCCGACGGCGGCCACGATCGCTACGGTCCGGGCACACCGGTTCCCGAAACAGGGACAGTTGCCGAGGGCCGCCACAATGGACAACCGGGTGGACACGGCACCGTTGACGCCGCTGGTGGTCGACGACGAAGCGGAAGAGATCGACGATCCCCTCATCCGGCTCTCCGTCGCCCTCGAGGAACTCGAGCGGGAGGAACGCTGGATCCAGCGCGCAGCCCTCGCCCAGGTCGACGTCGCGGTCACCGCGTCGTTTTTCGCTGAGGTTCTCCGTCAACTCGTGGACGAGATCCACCAGCGGCGCAACGAGGTCGACCCGTTCGCGAAAATCATCGCCGAGGTGACGGCGCTCTTCCCAAAACGGAAGGTCGAGCACGACCTGGAATCGGTGTACCTGAGCATCCGCGACAAGACGATGAATCCGGCCACGGTCAAGACGAGGTTGATCGAGCGGTACACCGAGATGGACAGGATCGCCTTGGTCGAAGTCAGAGACCGCTCCGCGATCGTCTGGTCGGGTTGGCCGCAGATCCGCGGCGTCCTCAACCAGCTCGGTGTCAGCTTCATGCGTGACCTGACGACCGGCAAGATGTCGTTCCCCGCAGTGAGGGCGGCCGACGTCCAGGCCGCTGGCGAGCTTGCTCGGATCAACCTTGTCTTGCGAAGCGTCGTCCCTGATGCTGCCGCACCACGCAGACTGCCGTGACCCGGAAGGGGTTCCGGGACCGCTGGCGTGCGGAGGTGATCAAGTCCGCCGCGATCCCGGACAGCGTCCGCGTGGTCCTGCTCGTCCTCGCCGACGACATGACCGACGCCGGCTACGTCAGCGTTCCACGCTCGAAGATCGCGGCGACGCTCGGCCGCACCGATCGACGCGTGACTGAGCGGCTCAAGGCTGCACAGGAGGCGGGATTTCTGGACACGGTCCGAGCTGGCCGGCCGGGAATCACCGCTGCATACGAGGCAATTCTGCCCGGTCCGAATGGTGCGTGCGTCCGCACCAAAAGGGGTGCGTACGTCCGCACCAACCACATGGTGCGGAATCTAGTACCCAGCCTGGTGCGTGCGTCCGCACCACCGAATGAGGGGCCACATGGTGCGGACGGGGGGCCCACTAGTACGCGCGTGCATTACGTAACAGAAAGAACCAACGACGCATCGACGAGCCGCACTACAACTGCGCCGTCAGCATCTGACGTTGCACGGGCCACCGGCTGCCCTCAGTGCGATCTCGCTCAGTACCTCAACCCATCCGCAGGACCGTGCCCGCAACGCGAGGAGACGGCATGAACGGCGACCCGTTCGTGCCCGCCAGGTCTATCCCGCAATGTGGTTTGGCGATACGGAAGAACGCGAAGCCGCATCCCATCGCTGCCAGCGCTGCCCGGTTATCGACCCGTGCCGCCGACCTCGGCCACCGCGAGCTCTGGGGCGTCTGGGGCGGCATCGACAGAGAAACCCAATCCCTTGAAAGGAAATCCTGATGACCTGCTTCGAAATGTCAGACGACGCACGACTGATCTGCGCTACTGAACTCGGCACACTCCAACGGCAGATCCTGCAACGCTTCTCACCCCGGCTGAGATAGAGACGTTCGAACGCGAGCAGACCTTCGCATCCGAAGATCACGGCACCGCAGATCAGTACCCGCGCATGTCGAACCTATCCGCCGGTTTCCTCAAGCACGCGATCATCCGACCGGTCTCCCCACAAGCCCGAGTACGTCAGGGTTTACCCTTCCGCTGCGAGGCCGGGACGACGAGGCCCTGAAGAAGAGCCTCGCCATCGCGGAATGGAAGCTGATGTGGGAACAAAGGCAGTACCGCCGGCGGTTCTTCGACGAAGACGACCTGACCCCAGACCTGGAGCGGATCGCAGACCGCGGAGACATCAACGTCGTCTTCGTACCGCGGACAGCTTCGCGCTACTACGAATACGCACCCCTTTTTCACCTGCTTAGGCGACGCACAGTCGAGCATCCCGGGTTGCCGGTATTGAGCGCGGGCCAGTGGCCGTAGACGATGCAGACCCACGACATCCGCACGTACCTTCCAGCCGACTTCGAACAGCGCCTCGCGCGAGCGTGGGCATGGACGGTTTGGCGCGATCTGAGCGCGGGATCAGGGCCCGACGCGTTCGGCGCTGATGACCCCATACGGCTACTGGCCCACGACCTCGATCTCTGGGTTCCCGCGATCACCGAAGTCATGCAGCAGACCCTGCGCAGCTTCCCCCTCGTTGTAGGCGACGGGGAGCTGCCAACCGAGATCCGGTTTAGCGAGGGGTCGATCTTCGACGGAGCCGTGCCCGGGTGGCCTCGGATGGGAGGCGACCTCTCGCGGGGCGAGGAGGAGGCCACGGACATCGTGGCTGCAACCCTGGAGCAGGCAGATCGCACCGGACGGCTACGCGGCATCCTCGATGCTGTCCGCTCGAACCGGATGGAGGACGAATTCTCCGAGCGCTGGAGTCACGCTCGAAACGACTTCGAGCGCAAGCTGTATCGCAAGCGCAGCAAGATCGCCGTCAAGTTTGTCGAGCTCAGCGACACTATCCCGGTGCAGGGCCCAGGGACCGAGATCGAGGTCGAGAACCGGCTGGTCTTCGCCGACTTCATGGCCCTTTGACCAGAAGGAACGTCAGGTCATCATCTTGCTCAACCACGGCCAGACCACGCTGACCCACATCGCCTCGGAGATGGGGCACGCCAACCACAGCCCCATCTCCAAAAAGCTCGCCAAGATCCGCAAGCAGGCCGAGGCGTTCTTCGACCAGCTCTGACCCGGCCAAACGCAGCCTTGCCGTCGGAACGTGACAGGGTTCGTTGGTGCCATTCCAATACGCCCTCGATCACCCGATCGCGGCCCCCGCCCTGACCCACTTCACCGGGCGACGGGGCCAGACGCCGGCCGAACACGCCCTGGCCCCTGCCCGGCTGCACCAGCTCCTGTGGTCGCAGCAGCTCCTTGGCAGCGCGCCGTACTCGGCCGGCCCACCGGCGGTCAGCTTCACCGAAAGTCGCATCGAAGATCTTGAGTACCTGCTCGAACGGGGCTACTTCGCCCCCCTGGGGCGTCGTCGTCTACCGCGACGACGTCTTCACCGCGGGGGGCGCGCCGGTGTGGTCGGTGCGCACCGACGTCCTGCCGAGCATCCCTGAGCCTCTCCTGGTGTGGACGGCGCGGCTCGAGCCCGGTCAATCGGAATGGCTGCACGAACGCGAGTGGCGAATCCCAGCCGCCCAGGTCCGGCTCGGCCAGATGGCAAGGTTGGCTGCGGTCGTCGTCGGCGATCAAACCTGGCACCCGTCCTTCCAAACGAATGCGATCAATCCATGGACGGGTCGGCTCGCCTACGCCGATCGGGTGGCTCCACTAGCGGCCGGCATGCAGCGTTGGTGCTGGGATTCGACCCGGGGGCGGCTTCTCGCTCTGCCGCCATGGCATGACGAGTTCCGCGATGCCTGACTTCCTGTCGGTACAGTCGACTACCGTGCCCTGCGTGAGGATCACGCCGACTCGACAACACAACGCGGTCTCCGAAGGCATGGCCCCCGGACTACTCATGTGCGACCGCAGCGAGCTGCCCTTCGACAAGGTGCTGGCCGACCTATCATTCAAGGGTGCGTGGGGCAACTGGCCCTACCGCGGCCGGTTCTCCCAAGTCAACACTGACCTGCGCAACGGCTCCGATGGTGTCTGGGTCATGACGCACGCCGACCAGCAGAAGAAGGTCTGGAATCTCTACTGGGACAGCACGGGAGCAGCGATCAACATTTTCGCGCGACCCCAGTGGGCCGACCAGGAGATCGATCCCGACGCCATCGCCGACAGCATCGACGGCGACGTGCCCGCCGCTGGTTGGCTCGCCCTCGCGGAGGACTTCCTTGCCCGATTCGATCGATGAACCATCCGAACTCGCACACTTCCGGGGTCGCCAGGTGGGCGCGTTTAGGCATCTCGAATTTCCGCGAGCAACGTGATCAGCTCGTCGATGTGGCGCTCCGTGGTGCGCCATGAGGTCACCGATACCCGGATCGCTGGCTTTCCACGCCATGTGCTCGGACCCAACCAAGCTCTTCCAGAGTCCTGTACGGCAGTGGAGATCCTGCGCGCGTTCTCCGCGGTGCTCGCGTCGAGAAGCACCTGATTGAGATAGACCCGGTTCAGGACGTTGAAGCCAGCGCGGGTTAACCCTTCGGCGGCGCGTTGCGCGAGCGCGATTCGAGAGTCGACGAGGTCCGCCACGCCGTCTCGGCCCAAGGTTCTCAATGCTGCCCATACTGCGATTCCACGTGCTCGTCGCGAGAACTCGAGGGTCAGGTTTCGTTGAGCACCAGCGGACTGCGTGGTGTAGTCGGCGTCGGAGGTCATGGCCCGACCCAGGGCAGCGACGTCGCGACAGATCACCATGCCGTTGTCGTATGGGGTGTTCAGCCACTTGTGGGCGTCGACTGTCCAACTGTCGGCGGCCTCGATCCCGGCAACGAGATGCCGATGATTGTCGGACGCGCGAGCCCAAAGTCCGAAGGCGCCGTCCACGTGGGTCCATGCTCCCGCGTCGGAGGCGAGTGGGAGGATCTCGGTGAAGGGATCGGATTCGCCGGTATGTACCTCGCCGGCTTGGAGCACGAGCAGTGTTTGGGCATCGATGGGCGGCAGAAGCTCCGGGCGGATTCGACCGTGTTCATCGACCGGGGCGCGCACAATATCGTCAGCGCCGAAGCCCAGTATTCGAAGGGCCTTCCCGACCGTCACGTGGTGAGCATCGCTCACAACGACCCGTAACTGCGGGGAGTTACGCAAACCACGAAGGTCGAGATTCCATCCAAGACGCTCGAGCAGGACACGGCGCGCGGTTGCGAAGGCGATGAGATTGCTTGTGGATGCTCCTGTTGTGAACCCGACGCCGGCGGTCCGAGGAAGGTCAAGCACCTCAAGGCACCAACGTGCGGCGACCGCTTCGATGGCGGCGGGTGCGGGTGCTGCTGATGAGTCCGAGGCAGCCTGATCCCAGGCGAGAGCGATGCGTTCGGCTGCGGCTGCAGCGGGCAATGTCGCGCCGACAACGTAGCCGTAGTAGCGGGGATCGTTGAATGCGACTGCGGCGGGGCTGCCGGCTGCGTCAAGCAGTTCGATCGTCTCCATCGCGGATTTTCCACGCAATGGAATCGGCTCGTTGAAGCGTGCCAGTCCGTTCCTCGCAGCTACGTCTGGAAATACTGGTCGACTGCCAATGCCGGTTGCGAAGGTGAGTGCCCGACGGTCGGCGTCAGCGTAGAGGTCAAGTTCTGCAGGCAGTTCCGCGGATGAGGCGGTGGTAGGGGAGTTCATGTAGGTCGGGTCTCCTAGTTGCTGGGCCTTGACGACGTCAGGCGGGATATAGCTGCGCGACGCCGCCAGCAAGCGCGGCCTGTACGTGTCGGCTGACGTCGTCGGCGACGAACTCCCGTTCGCCCCGTTCCACTGCGTTGAGAGCCCGCGTCGCGATCTCAGCCGGATCGCTCTTGTCGGCGGTGACCGTGCGGGACATGTCGGTGTCCATGTACCCGACGTGCAATGCGGTCACGAGGGTGCCTTGCGCGGAGAGTTGAGCACGCAGCGCATTGGTCAGAGCCCATTCCGCGGATTTCGCGGCGCAGTAGGCGCCATCGGGTGCAACGGCGAACCACGAGAGAACGGACAGTACGTTCAGCATCGCGCCGCCGCCGTTGCTTGCGAGTTGGGGTGCGAAAGCCCGCGCCATGGCCAAGGTGCCGTAATAGTGGGTGTTCATTTCGAGTTCGATCTGGTCCATGGATCCAGTGAGCAGGTCGGTGCCGGTGAACGAGCCGGCGTTGTTGATTAGTAGCGTCACGTCGCCGGTGGCTTCGGCGGCCGCGACGATCGATTGGGGGCGGGTCAGGTCGACTTGGATGGCGATTGCCCCCTTCGTCTGGACGGTTGCCAAATCGCGCGCGGCCGCGTAGACCGTTGCGCCTCGCGCTAGAAGGTTTTCGACCATGTGACGTCCTAGTCCACGGTTGGCCCCGGTGACCAGAGCTGTGCTTCCGGACAAATCCATTGTGGTTCTCCTTGGTGTCGCGGTGCACGGGTAGGGGCGCGTCGGTTCTGACAGGTCACGGTGGAGGTGACGTGCGAGTGAGAATTGCCCGCGTGAAGCTTTGGGCAATGGCGGCGTAGCCGACGTCGTTGGGGTGGAAGTGGTCTGGTGCTCGTGCGCTGGATGCGAAGTGCAGCGGTACCGGTGTTCTGGGCGTCGGCGACAATCCTGTTCACTTCGGCTTGCACGCCTCGGGAGCTCGGCACGGTCGCGACAAGGGAGCCGGTTGGCAGGGCCGACATCAACGCCGTGTAGTGATCGGGTAACTGCGCGCGAAGGTCGTGTTTGATGATGTCGTTGCTGCCGATGAGCACTGTGACCAGATGGGGCGACGCGGCCAGTCCCGCGATCGCGGGGAGCTGGCGGTCCAGCACATCACCGACTCGGGCTCCGCTGATCGATAGGTTGATCACTCGATAACGGATCCCGTTTTCGACCAGGACCCGCCAAGTCTGCAGAACCCAACTCTGATCGATAGAACTGGCGCCGATCCCTTGAGACAGCGAGTCGCCTAGCACGACCCACAGAGGATCCGACGAGGCGAGGGCGTCGAGATTGCGCGTGTGCCAGGCCGCGGCATAGGGGCCGATCTCGTCTTCGACCAATCCGACGCCGGGCAGCAGCCTGCGGGCAAGCACGATGAAACGGCTAGGTGGGCGGTCGCTTGGGTTCGAGTACTCAAACGTCATCTCGGGGCCGACCTCACGCGCTGGACAACAGTGTCGGTTCAACCACGGTTGCGACTTGTCCAGTCACCACGTCGTACACAAGTCCCGATACGTAGAAGTCGCTGCCGCCCGAAATCTGTGACCGGATGACGTCGACGTCGACCTGCACCGACTTGAACGGGTCGGATACGGCCTTCAGCTCGAGTTGGTGGGCCGGGATCTGGAAGTAGCGGGCTAGCAGTTCGGGGAACGCGGCGAGGTCGGTCATGCCGCAGTCGGTGTGGTGAAGGATTACCAGGTTCCAATCGTCTGCCGGCCGTCCATCCGCGTTCGCCTCACCAACTTGGCCCAACAGAGACATGGTGCTTAGCGTGTTCGGCGTCACCCGGCCACCGACGTTGCGGATTACAGCGGCTTCGCCGAGAGCCAGGCCAAGGACGTGGCTGGGGTCGACGCGGGGATCTACGCAGCCGATGACCATGAGGTTGCCCCACGGATTCATCCGTAACCCCCCGATCGTGCTTCGTGTGGCGAAGGCGCGGTTGCGAGTGACGAGATCAGCTAGGTCAGTCATCGTGACAACCCAGCACTCACGGCGCGACGACGGTTTCGAGGCGGCCCGTGGCCACGTCGTAGACCAGCCCGGACACCGTGACGCCGGGGAGGCGAGGATCCGCACGGAGCACTGCGACATCGCCGACGACGGCCGCCTTCGGGTCGCCGACTGCTTTGTCGGGCAGGTGAGTCGCGTTGACATTGAAGTAGGCGGCCAGCAGCTCCGGCTTGTTCTGCAGCCGGGTGATGCCGCAGTCGGTGTGGTGAAGCACGACGAACTCCCACCCGGGCCCTATATCGCCGCCAGCGGCTTGGGTGACGGCGCGAAGCATTGCCAGCTCATCGAGCGTGTCGGGGGTGATCCGCCCGCCGACGTTGCGGATGGCGGCGACCTCACCTGGGTCGAGGCCGAGCACGTCGGTCGGGTCGACGCGGGGATCGACGCAGCCGATGACGATCGTCTTGAGTGACGGCATGATTCGCAGACTCGGATCGTAATGTTTCGAAGCGAAGCCGGCGTTGCGTTCGGTCCAGTTCTGACTAGTGCTCATGTGGTCCTTCTTCCGCTGGGCGATGCGTTCGCCGTTGTCGGGGAACGGTATTGCGGTGTTGTGTCTCTGATGGTCTCGCTGGTTCCTATACCGGAGTTGATTTGGTCGGTCGGTGGGGGCAACAGATCGCGGCGAGCAAGTGCGACCACGGTCCTGGCGGTGATGCTGCCGACGAGCAAGCTGATTGCGGCGAGCACGATGCACTGCCAGGTCTGGTAGCCGACCGGGTGCAGCGCCTCAAGCCATACCAAGGCGGTGCTGGCGACGGCCGCCCAACTGAAGGTGAATGCCCATGTGCTCGGCCTGAACGGCAGACGAGCGTAGGCAGGCAGCAGCCGCAACTGAGCGACGACCATCAGCAGCCCGTATCCGCCTAAAAGTTCAGCGACGCTATCGATATGGGCGCCGTGCAGAGCGAACCAGGCCAGGCTGGCGACGGCCGGTGGCGCGATTTCCACAGCCACGGTCGGAAGCAGCGCGGGTGGCGGCAGCGGTCTCGTGATCAGGCGGTTTAGAATGATCGATCCGAGGACGAACCAGCAGATGAGACCCGAGCCGAACATGGTCTCCGCGAGCTGCCGCTGACCGATCGTGGCGGCGCTGATGGCGGCGAGGAGACCACCAGCGACCGTCGGCAGGAAATACCCAGGATGCAGGTCATCGATGATGAGTGGTCGATAGATCCACTGTCCGGTGAGCCATCCACCGAGCGTCACTGTGAGGGCCATACATACATCAACCGCTACGGTTCCCGCAACGTGCGCGTGCGGATAAAGGAACTGGGCTCCGAGCAACATCGGGGTAATGACAGCCAACGACAAAAAGGGTGCAGCGGCCGGGTCCGTGAGGTCTCGGACGATCGTGGCGTGGTCAGTCCGGGCGTGAGCGAGGTAAGCGACGAGGACACCGAACCACGCCGCCGCGGTAAGCGTCAGTAACAGCGTGCTGATCACTTCCGGCGTGAGGCCAGCTGCGAACGTAACCTGCCAAACCTCGCTCAGTCCGGCAAGGCCGAAACCCACGCCGAACATGTTCGGAGGGATCTTCGGACTGCGCATCGTCGCTCCTTCGGCCAGTTGGGGGGTGCGGCGTCATGACTCGGCGCTGTTTCGGTCGGCCGCCGCCACATCGGTCTGCCTCGGCGTGTGCTCGGACAGCCAGCGCAGGGCGAATTCCGCCACGTCGTGCCAGCGGCTGTCAAACACCAGCGCGTGGCCGCGGTCGGGAAAGACGTGGTAGTCGGTCACGGCGGCCGACGCGGAGTACAGACCATGGGCTTGTCGACTCACGACCTCGGGGACGGTGTGGTCTCGGCCTGCGCCGATGATCAGCAACGGTCCTCGATCACCGGTGGTCGTGTTGACGGCCGTCGCTGATTGCGGGTTCTTCTTCGCCCCGGTGAGTTCAAACACCGGTAGGCCGGGGCCGGGGATTGCAAATTTGTCGTACAGCTGGCTGGATTCGTCCTTGCTTATGGCGTTGCCGAAGCCGAAGCGGAACTGTCGCCGGGAAAGGGCCACAGCGCGCTTCTTGTTTCCCGGTCGGCTCAGCACGGGCAGCGCGGAGCGGATCTGGGCGAGCGGGAGCTTGTCCGCGCCACGGATCGGCGCCGGGCTGATGACAGCGGCCGCGGCCGCGTGACCGCTGGCAAGCAGTTTCTGGGCAATGAGACCGCCGAACGAGTGACCAATCACGATCGGCTTATCCGGCAGTGTGGAAATGAATTTCTCGTACCCGATTGTGAGTTCACCGACCCCGAGGCCGGCCATGAGTCCGGGGTTCGCTCGGGTTTCGGCCGCCGTCACGCTGTCGCCCATCCAGCCGGGGGCGTGCGCGGGATGGCCGCGCTCAGTGAACAGGGTTTGCCAAGGTTGCCAGGCAGTCGCGTGAATCCAAAGGCCGTGGATGAACACGACCGGTCGCTGTTCAGCGGTGGGCGTAGACATTGTTTCCTCCTGCATTAGTAGATCGGGGCTTCGCCCTGGCGTGCCGCCGGTTCCAGGCGGAACCAGGGCGATGGCAGAACCAATCAGCGGTCAGCTCGCCATCGCCGCGGCCGGCATGGGCAACGCCGGTACGACGGTGGACAGCAGACCGGTCGTTACGTCGTAGGTATGACCGGGCAGGGTGATCGTGCGGGGCAACCTCGCGCAGGCCAGCACCTTCTCTACGTCGCTGCGCACGGTCTCGGCCGGGTCGACCACCGCCCCGTTGGATGAGAGCAGTTTCGTCGTCGGACTCCATCAGCTCCATGTATCCCGCGCGGACCTCAGGATCGGCAAGGAAGCTGCTTCCGCATTGATTGTGGTGGACGATTGTCACTTCAAAGGTCGGTCCGCCGGGTATGAGCTTGCGTTGGAGATAACCGATGTAGGCCATGTCGTCGAGCGCGGCTTGCGTGACGCGTCCGCCGAGATGGCGGACGACAATCGCGTTGCCCATGGAGAGTTCGAGAAGTGCGAACGGGTCGACTCTCGGGTCGAGGCAGGAGATGGCGAAGACGGCATGCCGTGGACGGAAATCGGCCTGCTTCCACGCTGGAGTGGTGGCGAAGTGCTTGTTCCGCTGGAGCAGTGCGTCGAGGTCAGACATTGGGAGTTCTCCTTCGGGTGGCGCGAGGTCTCTGCACGATTCGCCGAGTACTGCGCGTCCGGACCCCGGGTCCCGAACGCGCAGCGGCTCGATCAGCTGTGTTTTGCGGCGGTGACGATGAGACCGGTAACCGCGCACGGATCGGTGACCATGGATAGGTGTGGTGCGTTGACCTTCAGGATGTGCGCTCCCGCTCGGGTCGCCATCACCTGTTGTTCGGCTGGCGGAATGACCATGTCGCGGGTGCCGATCAGATCCCAGGATGGAATGGTTTTAAAGGCTGGTACACCGGGTGATGCTTGGGTCAGGGCGGCCGCGGAGAGTGGACGTTGGCCAGCGGCTAGGACGGAGGTGACGCTGGCTGGGGCGCCCGTGGCGAAGATCGCCGGGAAGAGATTGGGCTTGATGTACAGATCAGTGCCGACGACTTTGCCGGTCGCGTCGGTGAAGTTGACCGCGTTGAAGGTCGTGGCCGGGTTCAGCGCCGAACCGGGCAGCGCACTGGTGAGTCCGATGACAGTGTCACCCTGGGCAGGGACGTAGGCGTCGATGTACACCAGTGCCTTGACGTTCGGGTTGCCGGTCGCCGCATTGGTGGTGAGCATTCCACCGTAGGAGTGGGCAACGAGCACAATAGGTCCGGGCACGGTGGCCAGGTAGTCGTGCAGGTATCGGGAATCGTCCACCGGGCCGCGCAGTTCGTTGGGGGGGACGTCGACTGTGTAGCCGAGTCGCTGCAGCTTTTTGGTGACGGCGTTCCAGCTGGATCCGTCGGCCCATGCCCCGTGCACGAGCACGATCGTTGGCTTGACTTGAGAAGGCGTGGTACCGGCACTCGCGCTACTGCCTGACGTAAGCGTGGCGGCGGCGACGCCGACAAAAGCGATGAGCGCACTTCGAACGATATTTCGTCGGTTGAGCATGACTTTCCTTTCAGAGGAGTACGTGGATTGGTGCTGCCGTGGGTAGGCCGTCGACTAATTGAGGAAGTCGAGCAGGGCTTTGTTGACCTGGTCGGAATGGGTCCAGGAGATGGCGTGCGGCCCTCCCTCGATGACGACGAAGGTGAGGTCTTTGGTCAGGGACTTGAGTCGGTTTCCGGTGAACTGGATGGGCAGCACCCGGTCCTGATCGCCTTGAATCACAAGGATGGGGACGTTGAAGCTCGCCACGTCCGATCGGAAGTCGGTCGCCCAGGTTTGGATACATTCGACGGCGGCGATCGGGGACCCCTCCAGGGCGATCGTCAGGCTGGCCTGAAACGCCTCGTCTGTGACGAGCGACCCGGCGTAGACGTCGATGTTGTAGAAGTTGTCGAGAAAGCCCTTGAGCCAGGATGGGCGGTCAGTGATCGCGGAGGTCTTAAAGCCCTCGAACAGCGACTGCGGCACGCCATCCGGGTCATCCGGCGCTGAAACGAAGTACGGCGGGATCGGCGAGACTAGGACCGCCTTGCTGACGCGGGCGGACCCGTATCGGCCGAGGTAGTGGGCAACGTCGCCGGATCCCATCGAATGTCCGACCAGGACGGCGTCGTGGATGTCCAGGGCCTCGACCAGGGCGTTGAGGTCCGCAGCGAAGGTGTCGTAGTCGTAGCCCACTGCAGGTTGGCTTGATCCGCCCCAACCGCGGCGGTCGTAGGTGATCACGCGATAACCCGCGTCCAGCAGGGTCGGCACCTGCTTCTCCCACGCATGCCCGTTGAGGGGGTAGCCGTGGCTCAACACGACCGGGGTCCCCGAACCGTGGTCTTCATAGTGCATTTCGATGTCGCCGGAGTTTTCTCGTCCGAGCTTGACGTATGGCATGGCGCGGCTCCTCGTGAGTTGGTGGCCGAGCAGTGTCTGCCTCGTGCCTCCGTGTTGGAGAGGCCAACTCTGTGCCTGCGGCTGGTTGCTGGCATCCCTGGCGACGCCTAGTGCTCCCGCTCAATCCCCTAGGGGGTGCGTAGCTCATGAGCCCGGATGCAACGTCGAAGCTAAGGTCAGCTGGTCAGGTGATGCTGACTTCGTCCCACGCGATCTCGCCAGTACCGTTCGGAATCCCGTGCACTGCGTGGGTGGTGACGTTCCACTGGTTGGTGGTGAACAGCAGCGGCGCGTACGCCTTGTCGTTCAGCGCTGTGTACACGGCGTGGTAGCTCGCACCGGCGGCCGTTGGGGTTTGTTCCGCTGCTGCCGACGCGATGAGGTTGTCGAGTTGTTCGTCGCGGACCAGTGAGAACAGTCCGGTTGATGCGTAGGACGCGGCGAGCCCGGGCATGAGCGAGGGGTTGTAGCTTCCTACCTCGGTGGCGACTGCCTGCAAGGTGCCGGCCTGGGTTGCTTTGACGGCCTGCGGGATGGTGATCAAGTCGATTGTCGCTTTGATTCCGGCCAGTGCCCACTGTTTCTGGAGGGCTTCGACGATCGGGACCTGGATCGGCGTGTTGAGGGTCGAGATCGTGAACGACAGTCCGCCGAGCTGGCTCACCAGCGACTTTGCTTTGTCGAGGTCGAAGGTACGATATCCCGGTACTTGCCCCTCCCAGTACAGATCGCCAGGGCCGCCGGGTGACTGCGATACGGTGCCTGCTCCGTGGAAGATGAAGTTGTTGATCTCGTTTGGGTCGGTTGCGTAGTAGATTGCTTCGCGTGCGGCGAGGCTCGTGAAGGGCAACACGCGGGGATTCAGATTGACCGCTTCGGTCTGGGTGGCGGGTATCGGCAGGACTGTGAACTGGTCCTTCATCTGCGGCAGGATCGCCGGAGTCGCCAGGTTCATATAGATCTGGGCCTCGTTCGCGCGCAGCGCCTCGTAGGCTGTGGTGTCGTTAGCTACGGAGCGAAACATCAGTCGTTGAACTTTCGGGTATCCGCTGCGCCAGTACGTCGGGTTGGCTTGCAGGACAAGGGTGGAACTCAACTGGTCCGACACGACCACGAACGGGCCCGCGCCGATTGGTTTGAGCGCGAACTCCGCGGCGCTGAGTGTGCCCATCGCGGTCGGCGATGCAATCCAGTTCGGTGCGGCGTCGAGGAACGCGTCGATGATCGCCGGATCGGGACTAGTCAGATGTAGTAGCACGTCTGCGGGGCCGTTCGTCGATACCGATGAGACAGCGGCGAAGTTCTGGCTGCAGATACAAGCTGCATCGTGCGCAAGATCGCGTTGGATGTTGAAGGCGACGGCGGTGGCATCGAATGGGGTGCCGTCGCTGAACTTCACCTCTGCCCGCAGCGCGATGTCGACGGTGAGATCGTCGTCACTCACGGTGTATCCGCTGGCCAGTCCGGGGGTGATGTGGCCGCTGGCGTCTCGCAGGAACAGCTGTCCGTAGATTGCGTTGAATAGGTCGTGGTTGACGCTGGCTGCCCGGTTGGTCAAAGGATCGAGACCACTCCAGGTGCCGTAGGTTGAGGCGAGTTCCAGGACCGTGAGTTGGGATTTCGTCGCCGGGGTGTGGGTTGAGCGGGCGCAGCCGGCGGCGGCGGCGAGCAGGAGGCTGAGCATCGCCAGCGTTGCGATTGACCTTCGTGACTTCATTTGTGCTCTCCGTCTTCACTTTGTCTCGGTCTCGGGTTGCGGCGCCGGGCGGGTCATGGGACGTACGGGAAATGGCAGGCCACCTCGTGAGATGCGCTGACCGCTCGAAGGCGTGGGCGTAGCTGGCCGCAGATGGCCTGCGCGCGTGGGCAGCGCGATCGGAAGATGCAGCCGGTGTCGTCGTCGCGGCCTGCGGGGTTCGCGGCTGGGTTGGTCAGGCCTGCCTGGTTGGGTGCCGAATCCCGGCCCGTGAGCCCATGGGAGTAGGGGTGGGTCGGTGCGTTGAAGATGCGCGCCGCGGGACCGACTTCGCAGAGCTGACCGCGGTACAGCACGGCGACGCGGTCGCTGACGGCGGCGGCCAGGTCAAGGTCATGGGTGATGAACAGGTACGAGCATCCCTGCTCACGTTGGAACTGTGTGAGCACGTCGAGGGCCCGAGTCCGTGTCGTCGCGTCCATGGCTGAGAACGCTTCGTCGCAAATGATCAGCTCGGGCAACGGAGCTAGCGCGCGAGCCAGGGCGAGGAGCTGTAGCTGTCCCCCGGACAGCTGGCTCCGACGGAGGGAACTGAAGATCAGCCACGGCAGTCCGACCCGGTCGAGCGTTTCCCGGACGCGAGCACGGCGCTCAAGGCGCGTGCCGGAATGATTGACGCGTAAGGGTTCAGACACGATCCTGAATACCGTCCACGTCGGGTCGAACGCGGCACCCCGATTCTGGAAGATCAACTGGACCGATGCGCGTTGCCACGGTCGCACCTTGGCCGGCAGCGTCGTTGGGTCGACGCCGTCAATGCTCACGTGTCCCGACGTCGGGGGCGGCGAGTGAAGAATTGAGTGTGCGAGGGTCGTCTTGCCGGCGCCGCTGGCTCCGATCAGGGTGAGTGTCTCGCCCCGGCGCACGGTGAGCGAGACATCTGATAGCGCGACTGTCGGCGAGGTTCCACGTCTTGGACCGTCGAAGCGGTGAGAGATGTTCACGAGTTCGACTAGTGGCGTTCCTTCGACGAACGATCCTGTCGGATCGACGAACGGACCAACGACGGCAGGCCCCGGCCGTGGGGGTTGTGTCCCGCCTGTTTCGGCGAGTCTTTCTGTCGCCCGTTGAACGACCCGGCCGTCACGTAGCTCGACTACGTCATCTGCGTATGCGGCCACGAGGTTGGCATCGTGGCTGATGAGTAGGACGGCCATGGACAGGTCCTGGCGCAAAGAAGCGAGCAGGTCCATCATGTGCCGCTGCGTTTCGACATCAAGTGCCGTCGTCGCTTCGTCCGCGATGAGGACTCGAGGATTGCTGGCCAGGGCGATAGAGATCAGGGCGCGCTGCCTCATGCCGCCCGAAAGTTGATCGGGATAGCTCCGGTACACGCGGTTCGGATCGTCGAACCGCATAAGTTCCAGCAGCTCGACACTGCGGGCACGCGCGACCCGCCGCGGGCATCCTCGCGCTCGTTGTGCCTCGACGAGCTGCTGCCCTATGCGCATGGTCGGGTTGAGCGCGCGATCAGCATTTTGTGAGATCAGCGCAATGTTCGGCGCGCTGCGATCGGGACCAACGCCGAGTATTTCCTGGCCACCGACAAGGATCGAACCGTCGAGCTGCACTGCGCGAGGAAGCAGAGCCGTGATCGCGCGCGCGGTCGTGCTCTTTCCTGATCCGGATCGACCGACCAGCGCGACCATCTGCGCGGGCAGCACCGAGAACCCGACGTCTGTGAGCGCAGCATGGTCTGAGCCTCGATAACGCACGGTCAGACGGCGCACGTCCAGGATTGGGGTTGCCGGTGTCATCGGACGGTGGCCCTGCCCCTGATGGCGTCGCTCAACACCGTCGTGGAAAGCACCAGCAAGACCAAGAAGACGCTGGGAACGACCACCAACCGTGGCGACGTGGTGATGTACTCCTGCCCCTGCGCGATCATGTTTCCCCAGCTGGCCGCCGGCGGGCGCACTCCCAACCCGACAAAGCTCAACGACGCCTCGAACATGATCGCGCCCGACAATCCAGCCGCCGAAAACGTCAGCAGATGCAACCAGAGGTTAGGAGCGATGTGCGTGACGATCACCCGCCGCGCGGACACACCTGACAGCTGGGCCGATATGACGAAGTCCTCCGAGCGCAGCCGGAGGGTATGAGCGCGGGCCAAACGCGCATAGACCGGGACGCCGACCGCAGACAGGGACCAGATGACGTTGCCTTCGCCAGGCCCCAGGCTCGCGGCGATGACGAAGCTGAGAACGAGCGACGGGAACGTCTGCAGAAGATCGACTGCGCTACTGATCAGCTGGCCGCGCCATCCGCCGATGTAGCCCGCAAACATGCCCAGCAGACCGCCGAGCAGCAACCCGACGACATTGCTCGCGAGTGCCACCTCGATTGAGATCCGGCCTCCGGCCAGTACCCTCGCGAACTCGTCGTTGCCGAGCGGATCAGTTCCCAGCGGGTGGTGGGTCGACCACATTCCTAGGCCGGCGTCCGCGACTCTCCCCGCGGCCGGCGACGGCAGGTGAGCAACCCACGGGCAGAGAAAGCACGCCAAGACAACCGCCGCTAACGCAACAGACGGCACGTAGATGCTCAAGGAACCGCACCTACGGATGATTCGCCGGCGACCACTCCCGGTTATCGGCCTCTGCCCGACGGTTTCGGCGTCGCTAACCCACAGCAACGTGCACCCTGCGGTTCAAGACGCGGTACCAACGATCTGTAATCCGGTTCGCCGTCAGAACCGTCAACGCTGACAGCAGAACGACCGCTTCGACCACAGGAACGTCACGACCCTGGATGCCCTGGACAAACATGGACCCCACCCCCTGGATGCCGAATACCTCTTCGACGACCACCGTCCCGCCGAGCACCGCGGCGACGTTGAGGCCGATGAGCGTGACCGTCCCAAACAGCGCGTTGCGCAACGCGTGCCGGGTGAGCACCCGCCAGGTGGACGCTCCGCTGCAGCGCGCGGTGAGGATGTACTCGGCATTGCGCATCTGATCGATCAAGTCGCCGCGAAGGACACGCACGTACAACCCGAATAAGGGCAAGGCCAAAGTCACTGACGGCAAGGCGGCCGACGCCGCGTTGCCGAGCACACTTTGGGTCAGCGGCACGAAACCGCTGGTGGGAAACCACTTCAGCTGGACCGCGAAGACGCTGACCAGCCCGATTCCGACCACAAAGGGGGTTACTGAGACGGCGCCGACGCTGACCGCACTGCTCAGCCAGTCCGCCACTCCCCCAGGCCTTCGCGCGGCCAGGAGGGCCATCGGAACCGCGAACGTCAGCGAGAACACGAGTGCGATCGCGATCAGCTCCATGCTCACCGGTACGCGACCGGTGAGCATGCCCATGACCGGCTGACCGGTCGCCAGCGAGGACCCCAGTCGCCCGTGGACCAGATCCGCAGCCCAGCTCAGATAGCGATCAAGGAAGCTGCGGTCCAAGCCGAGCTTGCGATTCAGGGTGGCCACGTCTGCCGGCGTACCGCCCTGCCCCAGCTGAACCTGCGCGGCGTTGCCGGGCAGCAGCTGAACCAGCGCAAAGGTGACGAAACTGAGCGACCAAAGCAGTGCAAGTACCCGAGCGACCTGCCCCACTAGACGGGGTTGCTCGCGCCTGTGTTCAGAGCCGCCCACTTCGCGCACGCTACGTCGATTGGGCGCAGTCCGAATCCTGGAAACCCCTTAGTCCGTGACTGAGCCGGAGACTTCAGATCTGACGCCGCAGCCTCGGCGCCTGGGAGGTTGGTGGGCTACCAGCGCTCAACGTCGTGGGCGATGGTCTCGGATGCCCGGGCGGCCCCACCTGGATCGATGCGCGCCATAGCTACGATCCCGAGATGGCTGGCGGTCAACATGTCTGCTCGCGAGCTGCGGTGTGCCACCTCTGGCATCGATGCCAGCGCGTTCATCATTGCGGCGTGAACCCGCGCGCGGTACCTACGAACCATGCTGTCCGCTTGCTGGTCGAGTTCTTCAACTTCCATCAGCATGTTCAGCATGAAGCATCCTCGTTTAGCGATCCGCGAGTCAGGCGAACGCATCACGAGCGCCATGGCGATGAAGAACCCGGCGATCTGAGCTGCCCCTGATCCGGGCACCTCCATCGGCGCGAGCAAGGGACCGATGACATCGCGCAAGTAGCTTTGAGCGGCCTCCTCATAAATGCCGCGTTTATTACCAAAAGCGGCGTAAAGGCTTGAGCGGCTTAAACCGGTAGCTCGTTGCAGATCGGGGAGCGACACGGCGGCGTAGCCGTGCTCCCAGAACAGCTCCTGCGCAGCCTGCACCGCAACTTGGTAGTCGAAGCTACGCGACCGTGCCATCAGTCAATCTCCCAGGCGAGCGAGCACATTCGGGACCGGTTGTCCACCTATAGGAAGCAAGGTTTGATACAGCGTATGAGGTCATAGTTGCTCTCGTCCAAACGCTAGGGGAGTGTGCGCGCCGGCCCGTACACCAACACGGGAGGCGGGTCCGCAGTGGCGCTGATACTCGACACCCGAGCGTTCGCACGGCCCGACCGCGCCGATGTCGTGCGCGAGACGATTGCCAGCGCGGTAGTGCACGTGGACATCGAGTTCGCGAGCGAGCGCGGCGCGGCCGACGTGTACGGCACTATCGCGGATCTCGGTGCCATGCGGCTGTGCTCGGTTCGCTCGGACGCCCTGAAAGTGGAGCGCACCGCGAAACTGGCAGGCGACGACACAGCACCTCGGATCTTCCTGGCCCTCCAGATGGAGGGATCGAGTCTGATCGTGCAAGGGGGGCGAGAGACGGTCCTCCACGCCGGAGAACTGGCCTACTCGGAGTCGAGCGCGCCGTACTCACTGCTCGACGACGGCGGGATACGTCAACACTTCTTCGCGATCCCCGTCGCCGCCTTGGCCCTACCCCAGGACGCGATCAGCTCGCTGTCGGCGACAACGCTCGCACCGAACGACCCGCTCACCGACCTCACCGCAAACTACCTCGGCCGGATTGCCGCCCGTGGCGAGATATTTGCTCATCCGCGTGCCGATTCGATCGGACAGCCCAGCATTGACTTGGTGCGCGCACTGCTCGCCACCCATCTCGACGCGTCGACCCCGGCACGAGACTCGATGTACGGCACTCTGGCCCTGCGGGTTCTCGAGTACACGCGCGCCCACCTCCACGAACCTGACCTGCGTGCCTCCTACATCGCGGCCGCCCACAATATCTCGGTACGCCAGCTATACAACGTGATGACTGAGGCCCACATATCTCTCGGTGACTGGATTCGGGAGCACCGACTGGAGGAATGCCGCCTCGAGCTGGGTCGACCTCAGTCCCGACATCTTGAGGTCGCTCGGATCGGCCGCAGCTGGGGCTTCCGGGATCCCTCGACCTTCGGGCGCGCCTTCAAGGCCGCCTACGGTGTAACTCCGGGCGAGTGGCGCCGCCTGCATAGTTATCGGGGGCCTAAGCCTCGTGACAAGCAAGGTTGATCGAGTTTTTGCGCAGACATCTATACAACGAGTGCAGCATCTTCACAATCGCCTCGTGCCTGAGGCCCGCCGACCTACGCTTCGTTGCGAACCAGATCGCAAGGCGCACCCACGACGTCTCGCGACAAGTACGCTCACGAATCGCGAGGCGGCCAGGCAATGTTAGTCGGTCGGTCGAGGGAACAGGAGGCGCTGCGTAACGTCGTTTTGTCCCTCGGCCAGGGCCTGAGCGCTGCCCTCGTTCTGCGCGGCGAGGCCGGCATCGGCAAGACTGCGCTCCTTGACGACGTGGTCGAGATGGCTGCCGATGTCGACGTAGTGCGACTAGCAGGCTTGGAGTCAGAGGCACACCTGGAGTTCGCCGCGATGCACCGCCTTCTCATCCCCCATCTTTCGGGAGTCGACGCGCTGCCGCCAACCCAGGCCCAGGCATTGCGCACGGCCATCGGTCTCGCCGCAGACGTTCCGGCGAATTCCTTCCTCCTGGGTCTCTCGGTTCTCACACTGCTCGCCAACTCAACCCCGACCAAACCATTACTCATTGTGATCGACGACGCCCAGTGGCTCGACGCTGAATCGGTCGAGATTCTCGGCTTCGTCGCACGGAGACTCTTCGCCGAGAGCATTGGCATGATCTTCAGCGTCCGGGAACCAGCCGATCAGCAACTGCTCGAGGGAATCCCCACGATCCACGTAGGTGGACTATCGCGTTCTGACGCATCGGATCTCTTGCTGACGCTAGCTCCGGAGCATGTAGACCGGCAGGTATCCGACCGGGTCGCAATCAGATCCCGCGGCAATCCTCTCGTTATCATCGAAGTAAGCCGCGAGCTCGAAACCATCGAGACATCGCGGAGCCTGCTTCTCGACGACCCACTCCCGATGGGGGAGCGGCTGGAGAAGCACTTCGGCGAACAGGTCTCGACGCTTCCAGGTGACTGTCAACGTACGTTGCTTTACGCAGCAGCTCACCCAGACCTGGATATTCGACTGCTGTGGACAGCAACGGCCCGCGACGGCATTAGCTCCGACGCGGCACACCCGGCAGTCTCCTCCGGCCTCGCCAAGATCGCAGCCACACTCCAATTCCGGCACCCGATGATCAGATCGGCCGTGTATGCGAACGCATCCACCTCTGATCGTCGACACGTACACGAAGTTCTGGCGACTCTGATGGATCCCTCGACGGAGACTGATCTACGTGCTTGGCATCTCGCGGCCGCAGCGAACGGACCGGACGAGGATGCCGCGGCCGCCCTTGAGGAGGGCGCACGCACGGCGCGGTCCCGAGGCGGCTACCTGTCAGAGGCGACGTACCTGGCCCGGGCTGCCGACCTGTCCCCCGACCCGAAGCGACGTGCATCACGACTGCTCAATGCCGCCCAAGCAGCACTCACCGGAGGAGCGCCCTTGCGCGCCCAGGCCCTGCTGGACGCCGGTCTCTCGCAGGGTCAAGATCCATTCCTGCAGGCTCAAATAAAGAAGGTCCAAGCCAACGCTCTGCACCGCGCAGGTAAACCCGGCCGCGACACGCCAGCCATCCTCATGTCGTCCGCGACAGTATTCGCGGCAATCGACATCGACATGGCCCGCGAAACCATGCTCGAGGCGCTGGAGCAAACGTTCATACGAGGTGCGCTCATCACGGGTACAACACCACTCGAGGTCGGGCGGGCTGCGCTGCTCATGGTCTCTGAGAAGGCTGACGTGACTGACGTCCTGCTCGCTGCCACCGGGACGTACCTGTGCTCGGGCTACCTGGAGGCGGTGCCGTTGATCCGGCGTGCCATCGTTGCTCTAGGCGCGGCTGACGCTCTCGGTGAGCAGGTGCCACGGTGGTTCGCGCTCGGCCAGTTGCTGGCCCAGTTGGTTTGGGACGAAAAGGCTGCTCACTCATGGCTGATTCGCTGCGAGGCACTCGCGCGAAGGACCGGCGCGATCGAGTACTTGACGATGACGCTCACACCTCTGTCTGGCGTGGAAGCTGTCTTGGGTGAACTGGCCTCAGCCGAATCACGGATCGCCGACCTGCGCCAACTCTCTCGCGCCATCGGAATCGATGAAGACCGCGTGAACAAAATCGAGAACGCCCGATTGCTGGCATGGCTTGGTCTCGACGACCGTGCTCGCGAGGCAGCCACCAGGTCGTTCGAGGTCGGAGCCGCGATCGGGGCTGGCAACAACCAGCGGCTGGCACAACTTGCACTGGTCGTCGTGGAGCTCGGCCGAGCCCGCTACAACGAGGCCTACTCGGTCTGTAAGAAGCTCATCGAGTACGATCAGCTGGCCCTGACCAACGAAGCTCTGCCCAACCTTGTCGAGGCGGCAGTGCGCAGTAACCACTTTGACGAAGCCCTCTTAGCCGTTGAGAATTTGGCCGTACGTGCCCGAGCAAGCGGGACTCCGTGGGCGCTCGGGCTGCTTGCTCGATCCGAGGCGATCGTGGCCACCGACGCCGACGCGGAAATGCTCTTCGACCGTGCGATCAGCCATCTCGGGCAAACCGCTGTGCGCACCGATCTGGCCCGATCGCACCTGCTCTACGGGGAATGGCTCCGCCGGCAGAAGCGACGCTCGGACGCCCGTACGCAACTCCGGATTGCACACGACATGTTCGACGACATGGGCGCGCGCGCCTTTGCCCAGCGCACTCAAACCGAACTCCTCGCAACCGGGGAACGACACCACACCGCAGCCCACGATCTGACCCCCCAGGAAGCGCAGATCGCCCGGCTCGCCGCCGACGGAGCCACGAACAATGAGATCGCCACCCAGTTGTTCATCAGTTCACACACTGTCGAGTACCACTTACGAAAGGTGTACCGAAAGCTGGACGTAGCGAGCCGACGCAGCTTGCGCGCAGTCATGCGCGGGTCTGCTGCACGGATGGGTGACAACCGACTGTCCTAGCCTTCGGGCTGGGGCTGGAAGGATGTCACTGTGTCGAAGCCGTATCCGAAGGAGTTCCGTGACGATGTTGTTCGGGTCGCTCGCAACCGTGGTCCTGATGTCGATTTGGAGCAGATCGCGAAGGACTTCGGTATCCACTTCACGACGCTGTACTCGTGGCTGAAGAAGGCCGATATCGAGGACGGCAAGCGGCCCGGCTCCACGGTTACTGACGCGGCGGAGCTGCGGGCAGCGCAGCGTCGGATCAGGACCCTCGAGCAGGAGAACGAGGTGCTGCCGGGCGGCGGCGTATTTCGCTCAAGCGCATCTGCCGGGAAAATGAGTTACCCGCTCGTCCGCGAGCTGGCCGCCGACGGGATCCCCGTCACGGTGACGTGCCGGGTCGTCAAGATCGCCAGACAGCCCTACTATCGCTGCCTGGCCAACCCCGTCACTGACGCCGAGTGGGCCCAGGCCCACCTGGCCGACGCCTTGTTCGACGCCCATCGCGATGACCCAGAGTTCGGTTACCGGTTCCTGGCCGATGAGGCACGCGACGCGGGGTTGGTGTTCGCGGACCGGACCGCGTGGCGGATCTGCAGCGAGAACGGCTGGTGGAGCGTGTTCGGCAAAAAGCGGCGCGGCAAGAAGACCAAGGTCGGGGCTCCCGCGCACGACGACCTGGTCCGCCGCGACTTCACCGGCCCGGCCCCGAACCAGTTGTGGCTCACTGACTTGACCGAACATCAGACCAGGGAAGGAAAGCTATATCTCTGCGCGATCAAGGACGTCTGGTCGAACCGGATCGTTGGCTACTCGATGTCGGACCGGATGGAATCGCAGATCGCGGTCGACGCTTTGGAGTCCGCGGTGGCTCGCCGAGGGCGCAAGGTCGCCGGCTGCCGGCTGCATTCAGACCGTGGGTCGCAGTTTCGATCAAGGAAACTTCAGCAGACCCTCTGGCGTCACCACATGCTCGGCTCCATGGGCCAGGTCGGTTCTGCCGGTGACAACGCCGCGATGGAAAGCTTCTTCAGCCTGCTCCAGAAGAACGTCCTCAACCGCCAGACCTGGGACACGCGCGAGCAGCTCCGCATCGCCATCATCACCTGGATCGAGCGCACCTACCACCGGCGCCGCCGCCAGACGACGCTCGGCCGATTGACCCCCATCGAGTACGAGATCATCATGACCCAAGCAGCCGACCAGGTTGCCTAATCGTTGTCACCTGCTCGTGCAGCAGACCCGCTGTCCAAGACGATCGCCCGCTACGGCCGCGTCGACCTGCTCTGCCTAGACGAGCTCGGCTACATGGAACTGGACCGCCGCGGCGCCGAACTGCTCTTCCAAGTACTCACCGAACGGGAGGAACGCTCGGCGGTCGCGATCGCCTCCAACGAACCGTTCTCGGGCTGGACCAAGACGTTCACCGATCCGCGTCTATGCGCCGCCATCGTCGACCGGCTCACCTTCGCCGGACAGATCATCGAGACGGGAACCGTGAGCTACCGGCTCGCGCACGCACGGCGCACGCGAAGCAGATGAGCGAGTGTCACCGGTCGGCTTCAGCGCTGTGTTCGGCCGGAGCCGAGCCGTTACTAGCAGCTGGGAAGGCGAGGCGGTCGGCGAGCCGTTGCCGGGCCAGCCGCTCGACCAGCTCGGGCAACGCTTCGGTGCTGGGGGTGTCCAGGTCGTTGCGGGCGCGGGCGATGACGGCGAGGACTTCGGCCAGGGTGGCACGATCGGCGAAGTCGGCATACACCCGCACCGTGACGTCGACCAGCGGGTCGCCCATCAGACTCACCCAGCCCCGATCTCGTCGTCGGGATCGTCGTGCGGGTACTCCTCGTCTTCCGAGGGCAGCGACAGTTGCTGCTCCCAGCGGTCGGCCTCATCGATTGGTTCAACCGATGCCGCAGCGCCAATTCGGTCGACCGAGGCGTAGTCGTCGTCGCTCAGCCTCGGGTCGAGCGGGGCTTGCTGTTCGAGGAGGTCCGCTTCGGGGATCTGCCCGGTGAGTTCGATGCGGTCGTGATCGGTGCGGTTGGCAGCCACTGCTGGTCCTCCTTCTCCGCGCGCAGTTGGGTGTTCTCGTCCTGCAGATTCAGCACCATCCCGATGCCGGCCAGGTTGAGTCCGGCCTCGAGCAGGTCGCCGATGCGGCGCAACCGCTCCAGGTCATCGGCGCTATAGCGGCGGGTGCCGCCCTCGGTGCGCTCGGGCTCGAGCAGACCCCGTGCCTCATAGGCGCGTAGGTTCTGCACCCCGGTGCCCACCAGTTCCGCGGCGACCGAGATGCCATACACGCCACGCGCCGAGTCCGGTTCTGCCCCGGCCACCACACCACTCCCGTCCGAGGAAATTCTCGACTGGACCTCTTGCGCCATCATGACACACGTGCTAGAACAAATCTATAGCGCACACCACAGATCCATGGATGGGTCTGCGGCCCACAAGCATCCGAGAGAACAGGAGTGATGGAGGTGGACACGATGCTGATGCGCACCGACCCGTTCCGCGAACTGGACCGGCTCACCCAGCAAGTCTTCGGCACCAACGGCACGCTGGCCCGTCCGTCGGTGATGCCGATGGACGCCTGGCGCGACGGTGATGTCTTCCACGTCGAGTTCGACCTGCCCGGCGTCAACCCGGACTCGATCGACCTCGACGTCGAGCGCAACGTCGTCACCGTCAAGGCCGAACGCCCTGCCCGCGCCAGCGACGCCGAACTGATCGCGGCCGAGCGGCCGCGCGGGGTGTTCAGTCGGCAGCTGATCCTCGGCGACAATCTCGACACCGAGCACATCAGCGCCAGCTATGACGCCGGCGTGCTCACCCTGCAGATCCCGGTCGCCGAGCAGGCCAAGCCCCGCAAGATCTCGGTCACCAGCAAGGGTGAGGACCGGCAGGCCATCAACGCCTGACCCGGCAGGGATCGGTCATGCCCACGCCAGCCCCGACCAGCCAGACCACGCCGAGGGTCGACAATCAGTTCCTCGACCTGATCTGCAGCGACCCCGACCTGCTCACGGCCGAGTTCGACGCGATCATCGCCGCGGAATGGCCCGAGCCGCCCGCCGAAAGGCCCGGTCGCAGCGCTGCCGGCAGGAATCCTGGCAATGGTCCAGCCTGCCGCGGAACCGACCCTGTCCAGGGCCCGGGGTGCTGGCCTCGGCACCCCGGCGTCGGCCGATGGGACCGGCAACGCTCACCCCCGTTCCGACACCCGAGGCGCCACAAGCAGGAAGGCAGGTGCTCGCCACACGTGAACCAACCCGCACGAGGTGACTGTTCGCCCCGCCCGCACGTCCCACCCCACAGCGTCTGACGCAGACTGCGCGGCGCCCGCGCCCGCACGGCGCCCCTCCTCGCGGGCCAGTCGACAGCCCTCCTCGCATCGTGGCCCCGGCCAGCGGCCGGGGCCACGACCATCCCATCACCACCTCAAGCCACCCATCGAGCATGACCAAGCGGCCCGACCTCTACGCCATCCTGGGAGTGCCACCGAGCGCCACCCAGGCCGAGATCAGCCACGCCTACCGCGCGTTGCTGCACCAACACCACCCAGACACCCGGCCCCAGGACGACGAATCACAAGGCGCCGAGTCCGACACCGCACTGGAACAAGTCCTCGCCGCCTATGCCGTGCTCCACAACCCGGCCCGGCGAGCCGACTACGACCGGCAATTCACCACACCAGCGCACCAAGCACGGCGAGCACGGCAACAACCACTGAATCACCACGGCGAACACAGCCAGCCGCCCATCATCGCCGGTCCGGTCCGATGGCACCGAACACACTGACCGCCTTCGGCAAAGAGATGCCCTCAGTCGAACGCAGACCAGTCCGTGCCGCATCACAACTCCGACTGGGGCCACCTCGCGCCGCCATGGCGGGGCCACTTCGGGTTGACACAGCCATCGCCGTACCCAATGACGCGTCCGGCCTCGGACTCCTGGAGGGCTAGGACCCGTTGCCTCGACTTTTGGACACGACGGACGTCGACCCGCCAGTCGCGAAAATATCTCTCCCCGCAAAGATTGTGCTACCAAGGCACGGCTTTGGCGGTCGGAAAGCGGTAGATAGATGAAACGCGATCGGCGGTCTCGGGTCTGGTGCACGAACTGGTGACATTGGTGACCTGACCAATCGTTTGGGTTCCAGTCTGACCTGGCCCATCGTTGGGTTCCAGTCCGGGTCGATCGGTGACACGACCGCCACAGTCCTCGAACTCCGCGCAGCCAAAGCCGAACTGGCAACCACAGTCCCTGTCGTGCGCCAACGCCGCCTACAGCAACGCACTCACACCGCGCAGCGCAAGGTCGCCGAAGCGGAAGCCACACTGGCCGCCGCCACCGCCGAGGTCGAGGGCCTGAACCTCGCCGTAGTCGCGCTGACCGAGCCGCCGCCAACAGCGTCACCGCATACAACCAAGCCACGACCGCGGCCGCTACCCACCGTGCGACCCACGCGCAGGCGCAGAAGCAGCGACTCCAGCAACTCGCCGGCCTCCCACCCCTCGACGAACCCGCCGCGCCTAAGGCAACACCCGCCGCGCCCCGCCCTGACGGTGTCGACCGGTTTGTGCTTGGCGGCCACCGCTGATCACCGGACCCGAGATAGCTGAACAGCTCTCACGAAGGAGCGCGGTCGATCACCTGCCACGCCTCGCCGCGTCAGCAGCCCCCAGGCAGGGAACCTCCCCCCACACCCACAAGCACCCACCGAGACGAACTGCGGTGCGCGTGAGTCTGGAGATCTGAGAATAGGTACCCGAGGGCAGCGTCGGGCCACCTTCTCCTACCTAACAAGGGCCTCGAAAGCACCCTTGCAACCCGTACACACCGCGCGCCGCAGTACGTCCCGGTGATCGCGGCGCGCCCCGGGGAGGGGTGACCCGCCGGGGCGTTTCGGGCGGGGTCCTCAATGGACCGCTGGGAAGAGTCATGCACGGGCGTCCGTGCTGAGGTCGCCCTCGGACGCGTCGAGTCGGGCCCACGCCCGGACCATCTGAACGAGCCCTCCTATCCCGAAGAGGGCAGCCGCGCCGGCGCCGCCGATTGCCCACCGTTGGCTTTCGATGTCCTGGTCGATCTCGTTTTGCGCGAACAGCAGCAACGGTGCTTCTGCCGAGACCGCGAGCGGCGCGTTCGTTGCTGCGACAGGTGTCGGCAGTGTCTCGCCTCCGGAGTCCGTCGCGGATGTGTCTGAGGACAGCCGCGCATCGGCTGCGAGCCGCGAAGCGATCTGCTGGGCGCCCCGCAAGCTCTCGTCGGAGCTTCGCTGGAACGCGTTCGCCACGTTCATCAGGAGGAGGAAGCCGAGACCGCCCATTGCGGCAGCGAAGGCGCCTGGCGCGTACTTGCGCGGAGATTCATCCATGGGCCGAGTATCTCTGTTGATTGACACAAGCGGGGGTCACACGCCGCGCTTAAAGTACGCGCCGGGCCGCGCAGCTATACGTGTGCGGAGTTCAGGAGTCGGCCGGTGAGTGTCGTCCTTGCTGATCTGTCTGAGCGGGCGTGCGCGCACGTCGCAGTCGCGCTGTCGATATACCGGAAGAACGCTGCCGAGCTGGGGATTCTCGTCCCCGCGGAGCTTCTACCCCTGCAGCACGCCATGTCAGAGAGGGCCATACAGGGACAGCCGGGGCCACCGGTTGGTGACCTGGCCGAGGTCGGGAATGCTTGAACCGTGAAAGCGGAAGCACTCACCCACGAGCAGCCAGCGGACTCGCTGAACTGCTCCGTGGGCACCATCAAACGCCGCGTCGCCGACGGCACCTTTCCCGCGCTCCGCGATGGCGGCCTGGTCCGCATCCGCCTCACCGACATCGATATCTACCTCGACCACCCTCTAACCCCACTACCTCCTACCACGTCAGCGCGGAACGCGGCACCCGAGTGTCGGTGCTTCAATGCGTGGAAGTCCCCGGAGCGATCACCGAAGTGACGCGGCTCGACCAAGCCGACCAGATCAAGGAAGCGATCGCGTGGGTCGCCGGCGTTCCCAAGGACAGCGTCGACATCATCGTGGAGCTGGTCGAAGCCTGACGTCAGCTACCGTCCGGGCCACGCCGCGATGACGAGAGCCAGCTGGGCGCGGATGCTGAGGGCATGGCAAACCTTGTGGCATATCTCAGGGTCAGCACGTCCGGGCAAGCGGATGGCTTCGGATTAGACGTCCAGCGACAGTCGATCGAGCATCGCTGTGCAACTGACGGTCACTCACTGATCGCATCATTTCAGGATGTCGCGATCTCAGGAACGCTGGCGGCGGCCGACCGGCCCGGACTCACGGACGCACTCAACCTCGTCGCTTCCGGCGACGCGGACGGGCTGCTCACTGCCCGCCTCGACCGGCTCGCCCGAACCTTGACCATCCAAGAGGGACTGCTGGCCGTGGTATGGAAGAACAGCGGCCAGGTCTACACCGCCGACCACGGCGAGGTCATGCACGATGACCCATCCGATCCGATGCGGACCGCGATGCGGCAGATCGTCGGAGTGTTCGCCGAGCTAGAGCGGGCGATGATCGTCAAGCGCATGTCCGACGGCCGGCGGCGACGGGTCGACGTGAAGGGGCAGTGGGTGAGTGGCAGGGGGCCGTTTGGCGAATTGACGCGCGGTGTCCCAGACATCCGCGAACAAGGCGTCATCGCTAGAGTCACGGACACGTGTTCGCGCAAGTGGCTTTCCTGCGCTCGTCCGAGCGCAACTCACGCTGCCTGCCGTTCCGAGCTGTGTTGGTGGCCGCCCCATCCTGTTTCTCCCCACCAATCAAGAGGTCAGCCTCGGGACCGCCGGTCCACGACAGTCGCGTCAAGCGACAGTTCACCGCCGCCCTGCCCAACACGCTCTCGCTGACCAACATAACCGAACACCCCACTGGCCAAGCAAGCTCTACCTCCGCGCGCCCGAGAGGCAGCATGACCGAGCGTTAGCGGCCCGACGCCAATCTCGTCGGCCGCGTGGGCCACGCTCTTGGACCCAATATCGGGATGCTGTTCTCCGAACCGCAGATCGAGAAGATCAACATCCTCGCAAACAAGGTCCCCGGGGTAACGGTCGGCTTGTCCTCGTGTGGAAAGTAGGTCGATCATGTGGGCGTGGAGCAAGAGCGCGACCCGCGAGAGCGCGATGTCCAGTCCATCGATTTCGCCCCGACGTCCTTGACTGCGGCCTCGGACCGGCGGTGGCGCCGGTCACTGCCTCTGCTATTGGCTGCCGTCGTGCTAGTGGGCGGGGTAGGGGTCGTCAATCATCAGCGCCGCAAGCCTGCGGCAGCACCGATGCCCAGCCCGCGTGTTAGCGCGTCTGTCCCGAGCACGCCCCCGCCAATCTCGGGGAGTCCCCACCCACGGCCGTGGCCGACAGCCACTAGTGGCTGCAACGGCCAAGCACATTTGCCGCTCATCTCCTCCGCGGTGCGTTTGACTGAGCGCACCGGATTGCAAGTCGGGCTCGGCCCGCAACTGACCACGGTTGAGGTCGACCGGGCCAGAGTCGGCATAGAGCCGCACCTACGGTTGGCGACCGGAGAGTTCGTGACCCAGGTCGTGCCCGATGGATCGTCCACTCTCGCGCTGATCCAAACGTGCGATCTAGGTGCGCGCTCGCGAGTGATCCGGATCGACGCCGCCGGCGCGTCGCGTCAGATAGCGGCGGGGCGCTTCGATGGCTTACTGGCCGGCGGGCGCCATCCATGGGCGTATCAATACCCCGCCAACAACACCACGCCCGAACGCCTCGACCCCCTCAATGGGGGACCGTGGACGACCCTGCCCGCGGGCTTTGGTGTCGTGGGCGCATATCAAGATCTGATCATCGGCTACCAGGCCCCGCCCAACGGGTCGGCTCCGAACACCTCAGGGCCGCTGGTCACGCTGAACCTGGCCACCGGTCGCGTTGAGGCAACGATCGGGCCGGGCAGCGCCGTCGTCAGCGTAAGCGGCGGCCTGATCCTCTGGACCGACGGCGCGTGCAAAGCGACAAGGAGCTGCCTCCTACACCGCTACGACTCTGCCACCGGCACGAGGTCCTCCCAGATCTACCACCTCGGCCTGAGCACCGACGCGTACCTCGGTGACGGGCTGATCAGCCCTGACCGACGTCTGCTCGCCTTCCAACTCCACCGGCCTTCACCGGATCCGCGCTTCGACCCCGGCCACCCTGGAACCCCCTCCGACATCGCCGTCCTGCACCTAGACACCGGCCAGCTTGAGACCGTCCCCGGCGTTGAGCTGTGGGCCAAAGCCAGCCCGAGCCTCGCATTCTCCTCAGACAGCCGATGGCTGATCATCGGCCTGGATGAAGGCACACACAGCAGCCTGCTGCTCTGGCACCCCGGGCTCCGACACCCCGCGGCCATCGCAAACGTCCCGGGCCTCACCGGTTACGGCTCACCGATCACCGCGCGCCTGACCGGCCAATAACGAACATCGGTCGGTAGCCGCGAACGGCGCTAGCCTTGGACCGGCGCCGCGCCCCGAGGAGAATCGCTCCGTCGGGTTGAAGACGTCGAAGATGGTGAAACTCGCCGCCAGGCCCCTGCTCGACGAAGGCACCCGAGCATCGCCTTCACCTGTGGCTCGTTGACATCGCCCAGAGCGGTGACCGTTAGCTGCCGAGTAACGGGCGAAGGTCTCAGCTGGCGGGCAATCGCGCTGGAGTTCAACGCCAATCCCGAGCTACGCCCACGAACGGCGTCTTCGTGGAACGAGAACAGCGCCTCGCGGATGCTTGCACCTGGTCGGGTTGCCCGGACACGGGCCGTCCCTGAGGGGACATCTCCCGTCGCTCGAAGCATGAGTACCGATCAGGTTTGCTCACCGGCTACGGATCAGCCGCCCGTCGGTGTCGGGGTTGGCACCGAGCCTGGTTGGAAGGGTGCTGGGCCGGTGGCCCAGCTACGACACGTCCTTAGTCGAGGGGATCGCTCTGGATTATGGCCTGGACACGATCTATGGGGCGGCTTGGATCGGCCAGGGGCGTGCCGAGGAGTTGAGCGGCTGCAGCCACCGGCAGCTCGACGTGTTGGTAGCCGATGAACTGGTCGAAGTTCGGCAGGCGTTCAACGGCTATCGCCGCTACAGGCTCGCCGATGTTAGTAGTGTGCCGTCGGCGGTTCGGCTACGGGTTCGGCGCGGAGGACAGCTCAACGCGGGAAGGTTCGGGCATAAGCTCGCGTCGTGACCGTTCGCGTCGAGACGTGTATAACGAAAGCCGAGTCGCGGAGCACTCGGACTGGCTGTCGGGCGTGGTCCTCGGCGTCCTGCGACTCACCCGCGACACCTCTGGCGTCGTCATCTACGCCGAACTCAAACCCTCACTTTCACGAACGTTCCCGGGGCGAGGCCCTCGGGCTGATTACAGAGGCCGGCCTCCACGAGTGCGAGGTTCTCGACGCGACGCTGTTCGACTTCGCCGATTGCGGATGGGCACCGACGGCGTCGGGCCATGACAAGACGATCCTCTTCGCTGAGCTCGCCCCGTGGCTGGGTGGAGATGGAAAGGGCGGATGACAGCCTCAACGCATGAACGCAGCGCACGCCAAGACCGAGCAGTCAGCGCCGACACGGTCCGGGCGGCGATGCGCGCACCCAGCGCGATGTGCAGACGGGTCAGGACTTCTTGGCCTTCTTCTTTCCGATGCTGGGGAAGCGTTTCTTGACAGCGGACTTGACCTTTTTCTCCTCAGCGGGGGTGCCGTTTTGCGCGACCCGGGCGAGTGCGTTGCGTGCGTGGGCCTTGTCCGGGATTGGGTACTTGCGTTTGCCGGGAAGGGCAAACTCCTTCTTGCTCAGCTTCTTGCGGTCCTTCGCCTTGAGATCCTTGGCCATGTTCCCAGTGTCGCCGCGATATCCCCGTCCGGCAAGATGCCTGTGCGCGCAGACGATTTAGCCGTGGTGCGTGACATCGTCCGTGTTCGCAGCTTCGTCGGTCAGCCCGTCCTCGACACCGCTGCCGAGAGCGGCGTTGGGGCCGCCGAGGGAGGGGCCGGACTCGTCTGGGTCCGTGTCGCTCCGGGGCGCGGAGTCCTCAGAGTTGGCGTCGCCCCCCTCACTCGCGCGGGGATCGGGCTGCGCATCACTGCGGGATTGTTCGGGCGTGCGGCCGGAGGGGTTGTCCGCACCGGGCGCGGCAACGCCCTGGGGGTCCTCCGGTGGGTTGTGTCCCGGCTCGCCCCGATCCGAATCCTCATCGCTGCCCGAAGGGGCGTTCGGCTCGTTGTGTGACATGGGTGCCTTCCGTTAACGCGTGACGCCGAAAGGATTCGAAGCGTTGCGGCCCGGGGCCGGAGGGGTACGCACGGGCCCTGGCCCCCCGCCGCCCATGGGGAGGCGGCGAGGGGATCAACGCATCGTAGAAAGGTGCCCGTGTGGTTGGTGTCGAGGGCAGGGCCGGGGGCCGACCCGGGGTGACGCTGCTGACACTGCTGCTCGCCCGAAGGTGAGCCCGGACCGACGCGAACACAGACTCGTCGCTCGCTAGCGAGCTGAACCTATGCGTTTTGGACGGTATCAGCTCTAGGGTCTGCGTCGCGCGGGGGGCCACTGCGGTGATTCGCCGCTGAAGATCACTTGTTCGGCGACCTCGTGAAGCTTCACGTGGTTGTTCTGCGACGCGGTCCGGAGTAGGTCAAAGGCCTGGGTCTCGGTCAGGCGGTGCAGAGCCATCAGGATGCCGATGGCGATCCCGATGCGCCGGTTCGAGATCAGCGCGGTCTGCAGATGTTCCGCCTTGTCCGCAGTGCGGGCGGAGTCCAGCGCGATGCCGGCGTGATCGGCCAGGACGCCGCCGACGTCGATCAGGTCGGGACTGAAGTACTCCGGTTTCGCCGAATACAGCGCGAGGGCGCCTAGGTCAGCGCCGCCCAGGCTAAGGGGGTACGCGGTCGCGGACCGGATCGGAAGCTCCCGCTGTTTCACGGCTGCGACGTAGGCGGGCCAGCGTTGCTCAGTTTCTAGGTCCTGCATCACGATGGTGCGGCGGTCGCGGAGGGCGGAGGTAGCCACGCCCTCGTCGATTCTGGTGAGGATCGAGTGCAGCTCTTGTCCCGACGCGCTGTCTGTCGTCGCCCTGAGCGCTACCTTGCCGCCGGAGTTGATCTCCCACAGTGCCGCGATATCGGCGCCCACGAGCTGAATGCTGAGTTCGACGATCCGCTGCATGGTGCGGGCGTAATCATCCTGACTCGCGAGGTCCCGCGCGATGCGGGCAAACAGCTGGACGGCATCCAGGGGCTCGGACATGACTGGTGTCTTTCGCTTCCGTGACCGGCAGGGCCAGCTGCTGGACCCGCACGGGACTATGACTGACGCGGATTCTAAATCCCGCCCGCCCATCGCGCGAGGATCTGGCTTCTCGGCCCAGAGCGCCCACGCCCTCAGCGAGAACCCACCGCCGGTGAGAGAGTTTGCACTGTTGTCGCGACCCCACCCACGCCCGGACAACCCCCCGCGGGATGAAGTTCACGGCCTGAGCCCGAGGACCCCGACTTCGAGATACCCGAAGGCGTCGACCTACTCAGGCTGAACGGCCTCACGGATGAGGTCTGGGGCAGCCACGGACCCACGGACGAGGCCTAGGCGGTATGCCGCGACCATGCTTTGCGTATGGCGAATCTGGTGGCGTATCTCAGAGTCAGCACGGCGGGTCAGGCAGAAGGTTTCGGATTGGACCTACAGCGCCGAGCTATCGAGCGTCGCTGTGCAACTGACGGGCACACGCTCGCCGCATCGTTCGAGGACGTCGGGATCTCAGGCACGCTGGCGGCTGCCGACCGGCCCGGACTCACCGACGCGCTCAATCTTGTCGCTTCCAACGGCGCCGACGGGCTGATCACCGCCCGCTTGGACCGGCTCGCCCGAAGCTTGACCATCCAAGAGGGACTGCTGGCCGTGGTGTGGAAGAACAACGGCCAGGTCCACACCGCCGACGATGGCGAAGTCATGAAGGACGATCCGTCCGATCCGATGCGGACCGCGATGCGGCAGATCGTCGGAGTGTTCGCCGAGCTAGAGCGGGCCATGATCGTCAAGCGCATGTCGGACGGCAGGCGGCGCCGGGTAGAGGTCAACGGGCCGTGGACCAGCGGCAAAGGCCCTTTCGGCGAACTCACCCGCGGCGTCCCCGACGAGCGAGAGCAGATGGTCATTGCCAAGGCTGCTGAGTTACGGCTCGAGGGCCTGACGTGGCGAGCGATCGCTGAGGCATTCAACGCACACCCCGAACTACGCCCCCGGACAGCACACTCGTGGAACGAGAACAGCGCGTCTCGGATGCTGGCGCCCGGACGGGTAGTACAGCGTCGCCCCGTCGCGGTCGAGACTGCATCCGACGCCTTCGGGCTCAGTACCGACCAGGTCGCTCGCCGCCTCCGAATCAGCCGGGCGTCGGTGTCGCAGTTGACGCCGTCGACCGTGCGAAGGTTGGCGGGCCGGTGGCCGCTTTACGACGCGGGGGCGGTCGAGCGGATCGCCGCTGAATATCAGCTGGACACGATCTACGGGGCGGGCTGGATCGGACAAAGCACCGCCGAACGGTTGACGGGCTGCTCCCATCGCGGGCTTGCCGAGCTGGTGGTGCAAGGTCGCGTGGAGGCCCGACGCGCTTTCAACGGCTACCGCAGGTACCGACTGACCGACGTTAACGCGCTGCCAGCGGCAGCGCGCCTACGGGTGCGGCGCCGAGGACGGCTCAACGGTCACCAATGACTATGGCCGCGAGGCGCTCAGCTGCCTCCAGCTGAACGACTTCGATGCGCGGGCTTTCTCCGGTGAAGTCGTCGGTGATGTCATGCACCCAGGCGGCACGTAGGCGTTTGCAAAAGGCCTCGGCCAGATCGCGACTGTCAAACGGTCCTACTCCGCCGACGCCAGCAGGACCGCCCTGCCCGCCGACGATTGTCACGATCCAGGCAGGGGGAAACGCATATTCAGACATGAACGCAGATCATTACCTCGGTCCGGGCGGACGGCAAGGTCATTCGGAGTTCCAGTGCGGGGCGCCCGCCCGCGGCCGGCGCGCACCGGGACGCTGGTGCGGGATCGCTAAAGGTGGGGCAGGCCAAGCCGCGGCATGCGGGGCACTCTCTGACGACACACCAGGCAGGTCAACGCGATCACGAACCAGAACGACAGGACGAGCATGAGGATCATCATGTGCACCGCGAAAAACATCAGCTTCATCGTCAGCGATATGAGGATCCCCATGACGCGTGAGGGTATCGACCCAACGCGTTCTAAACAAGAGTGAGGGGTGCCCACCCAGTGGGCGCCCCTCACGGACTTGTATCGACTTCGGCCGCTAGGGCCTCAGCAGTGCTTAGACCCCTACTGGTCGATCTTGTCGGCAGCAATAAGCTGCGCAGCGAGCACCCGGGCATCGCCGCTGGTGAGCAGCAGGCTCGTGCTCGTGGTCATCGAATCGCGGGTGTCGAGCTGGACGATCGGCGGCCCGTTGTACCCCTTGTGGGTGCTGGGCAGGGAGTTCTGCGCGAGGACGATGTCCCACGAGCCGCCGCCGGCACGCTCGACGCGGTCGTCGTAGGAGTTGCGCAGCTCGGACAGCACTTGCGAGGACGGCCAATCGAAATGCTGGAGCACGTATGGCATGTCCTCCTCGCCGCCCTCCTCGAACTCGGCCGTGTGGTTCTTGGTGCACCACTTCGGGCACCAAGTGGGGAAGTCCGCGAGGATCTCCGGGGTGATCGTGACGGTGCTTTCGATCGGGGTCATGCTGCCTCCTGGGCTCAGCCACCATCGGGCACGTAGTGGGCACGAGCGCCGCTAAACGCAAGGGAGGCCCCATATTATGGGGCCTCCGATGGTGGGCGATACTGGGATTGAACCAGTGACCCCTACCGTGTCAAGGTAGTGCTCTCCCACTGAGCTAATCGCCCGTACTCAGCGCTCACCCGGCCCGGGGGCCTTCGAAGCACTGGCTACGAGGTGGAGACGGGATTTGAACCCGTGTACACGGCTTTGCAGGCCGTTGCCTCGCCTCTCGGCCACTCCACCATGACCGGAAAACGGTCCTGAGGAACGCCATTAGCGTCCACCCGAGCGGATGACGGGATTCGAACCCGCGACCCTCACCTTGGCAAGGTGATGCGCTACCAGCTGCGCTACATCCGCAATGACCTCCGGCTTGTCACCCTCGCGATTTCCCGCTCAGACGACTCACTGGCGCCGAGCGAGAACTCTATCCGATGAGCTTTGGGGTTTCAAAACTGGGTCCTGCCCGCTTCATGCCGATGTCGGCGTCTCGCCGGAAATCTGTGGCCACGCCGCGTCGACCCGCGCCGCCAGCTCCTCAAGAGTCCCGTCGTTGTCCACCAGGATCGTCGCCGCTTGCCGGCGCTGCTCATCGCCGGCCTGCCGCGCCATCCGGTTGCGGGCCTCGTCCTCCGGCAGACCTCGACCGCGCAGTCGGGACAGCCGCAGCGCCATCGGTGCCTGCACGACCACCACCTCGTCCCAACCAGACACAGTGCCGTTCTCGACGAGCAACGGGACGTCATACACGGCGACTCCCCCGTCCGGCACTCGCGCCATCAACTCGGCGGACCTGGCTCCCACCAACGGGTGGACGATCGCGTTCAGGTCGGCCAACGCCGCCCGGTCTGCGAACACTAGGCGTGCCAACGCCGGCCGGTCCAACGATCCGTCTGCGGCAAGCAGGTCGCGGCCGAAGCGGTTGATGACCGCAGTCAGACCCGGCGTCCCGACGGCAACAACTTCGCGGGCGATCTGGTCGGCGTCGATCACGATTGCCCCGCGCCGCGCGAGCAGATCGGCCACAGTGCTCTTACCGCTGCCGATTCCCCCGGTCAGCGCGATCCGGCGCATCGCCCTCAGCTCGAGCCAGCCGACGCCGACGCCGACGCCGAGGCCGTCGCCCCGGGCCCTGCCTGGTTGAAGCGGGTGGTGGCGTCCAGGGCGGCTTTGGCGATCCTCTCCAGCGTCGTGGGCAGCTTCGAGCTTGCGACGAGATTGCCGACCACGGTCACGGCAACGGTCCGCGGTCCGGCGGCGACCACCAGCGTCGGCAGTTCACCGCCGCCCATCAGGATCGTGCCGGAGAACTGGCCGACTCCGGCGTCGGAGGTCGTCGAGCCGGCAAGGCGGTACGCATCCACCGTGCCGGCCACCCGGTCCAGCGCCTGCTGGCTGGTCCCGTACAGGCTGATCCCGACCTCGATCTTCGTCGTGGTCACCGTCTTCTTCTTGACCTTGGTCTTGGTGATCCCGTACTTGCAGTTCAGGTAGGCCACGCGGCCGATGTCCGTCTGCGGAACGCCGACGATGTACGCAGTCTGGCCGATGACCGGAGCATTGAGCACGTCCTCGATCGACGTGAGCGGCAGCAGGTCGTCACAGGTCCCGCTGAACGAGGCGGGCAGCGTCCTGGTGGCACTCGGTGTGGGCGTGGGCGAGGCACTGGAAGAACTGGCCGCTGACGTACCCGCCGTGGTGCTCAGGCTCGTGCTGGACGCGTTCGACGTCTTCGGCTCGGCCTTGGAGCAGGCGCTCAGTGCCAGGCAGGCGATCAGTGCTGCGCACGCAATGCCAGCTACGGGGACGGATCGGCGGCGGGTTGGAGCATCCACCTGAACACCGTAACCGGCGAACAGCACGAAGCCCGGGAGGCGAACCTCCCGGGCTTCGTTTCCAGCGTCAGTGCCTGGCGCCGATCACCGACTCGATGTCGGTGCTGGTTCTAGCGTCCGGCGAGCTTCTCGCGCAGCGCGGCCAGAGCCTCGTCCGAGGCCAACGTGCCCGAGGTCTCGGCCGGAGCCTCGGAGCTGTAGGAGGACGCGTCGCCGGTCTCGGTCGCAGCTTCGGCGTCGGCCTTCTGAGCCTCTTCCAACTGCTTGCGGTGAGCCTCGAAGCGCTCGCGGGCAGCGGCATAGCGCTTCTCCCACGCCTCGCGCTGCTCGTCGAACCCGGGCAGCCACTCCTGGGTCTCCGGGTCGAAGCCCTCGGGGTAGATGTACTCACCCTTGTCGTCGTACTGGGCTTCCATGCCGTACTGGGACGGGTCGAAGTTCTCCTCGACGAGCGAGCCCTCGTTGGCCTGCTTGAGCGAGAGCGAGATCCGGCGACGCTCCAGGTCGATGTCGATGACCTTGACCAGCAGGTCGTCGCCGACGTTGACAACCTGCTCCGGGATCTCCACGTGGCGCTCGGCCAGCTCGGAGATGTGGACCAGACCCTCGATGCCGTCCTGAACCCGGACGAACGCACCGAACGGCACCAGCTTGGTGACCTTGCCGGGCACGACCTGGCCGATGGCGTGGGTACGCGCGAACTGGCGCCACGGGTCTTCCTGGGTGGCCTTCAGCGACAGGGACACGCGCTCGCGGTCCAGGTCGATGTCGAGCACCTCGACGGTGACTTCCTGGCCGACCTCGACAACCTCGGACGGGTGGTCGATGTGCTTCCAGGACAGCTCGGACACGTGGACCAGACCGTCGACGCCGCCGAGATCGACGAACGCACCGAAGTTGACGATCGAGGAAACGACACCGCTGCGGACCTGGCCCTTGGCCAGCTTGTTGAGGAAGTCGCTGCGGACCTCGGACTGGGTCTGCTCCAGCCACGCGCGCCGCGACAGCACGACGTTGTTGCGGTTCTTGTCGAGCTCGATGATCTTCGCCTCGAGCGTCTTACCGACGTAGGGCTGCAGGTCACGGACCCGGCGCATCTCGACCAGCGAGGCGGGCAAGAAGCCGCGCAGGCCGATGTCGATGATCAAACCGCCCTTGACGACCTCGATGACGGTGCCCTCGACGACCTCGTCGCGTTCCTTCTTCTCTTCGATCGTGCCCCATGCACGCTCGTACTGTGCGCGCTTCTTGGACAGGATCAGACGGCCTTCTTTGTCCTCCTTCTGGAGAACCAGGGCCTCGATCTCATCGCCCACGGAAACGACCTCGGACGGGTCGACATCGTGCTTGATGGACAGTTCACGGGAGGGGATGACACCTTCGGTCTTGTAACCGATGTCCAGCAGAACCTCGTCGCGGTCGACCTTGACGATCGTGCCCTCGACGATGTCACCATCGTTGAAGTACTTGATCGTCTTGTCGATGGCCGCGAGGAAGTCCTCGGCCGTACCGATGTCGTTGACTGCTACCTGCGGGGTAATGCGTGTTGGGTCGACGGTGGTCGTCATTGAGTAGATAGATCCTGACAGTTTGTAGAGCGGAACCGCGGGCTGAGCTACCGGTTCGCACCGATTCGCCCACCGACCTCGGCTCAGCACTGAACGCACCGAATCGAACCCGGAGAACGAGCGACCTACTCCCTGTCGAGGTCACAGACCCATCCCGCAGGCTCAAGCCTACTCCAGGCTCTTGTGTTCCCCTAAATCCGGACGATAGGGAAGACCATGAGCCTCCCCCTGGACGTCCTGCGTCGCGCCGCGTCCGACGACCAGAGGCCGGCCTCGGCCGAGCCGGTGCCGACCCGGTGGGATCGGCGCGCCTCCGGCATCGTCGTCGCCCTGTTCGGACAGGCCGTCCTGGTGCTGTGCTGGCTCGTCGAACCCCTGATGCGCCACGCCTACTACGACGATGTCACGCCCTCGCTTCCCGACTACCGGCGCTGGCTGGCACGCTTCGGCAACGACGACGACGGGCTGCGACGCCTGCATGTCACCGTGGACGGTTTGAGTCGCTGGTGGGTGCAGTGGGGGCTGACCCTCGGTTTGCTCGGTTTCACCGTCCTGTTGGCCCTGCTGGCGGCCCTGCCGTCTCGGCGGCACGGATTGGGGGCATTGCTCGCGGTCTCGGCGATCTCCGCGCTTGCGCTGCAGATCCGGGCCCTGCTGGCGTGCTACCGCAGTTGGATTCTCCTCGGTGGCAACGGTGCGAACTCGCTGATCGGCGCTGCCCACCCGGCCGTCTGGTTCGGGTGCGCCGGAGCACTGGGGGTCGCCCTCGGCGGCCTGCTGTCGATGGAATCCGCGGCCCGTCAACGCGTGGCCGCCACCGGCACCGGTTCGGCTGAAGGCGTCCTGTCGCGGACCGCGCTGGACGTGACGGGCTAGATTTCGCTGCGTGGGCACCGAGGGCGAACTGGGCACGGTCGGGGTCGGACGTCGCGAGATCGGTCCGGCCGAGTCGGCGCAGGCCAACCGCCTCTGGTGGGATGCCGACGCTGCCCACTACCACGCCGAGCACGGCAGCTTCCTCGGGACGGACGACTTCGTATGGTGCCCGGAACGCCTTCGTGAGGACGAGGCTCAGCTGTTGGGCGGCCCGGGAGTGTGGCACGGCAAGCGGGTTCTCGAGGTCGGCTCCGGCTCGGCGATGTGCTCGCGCTGGCTGGCCGCCCGCGGCGCGCGTCCGATTGCCTTCGACGTCTCCTTCGGCATGTTGAGCCACGACCGCGACGATTCCAGCGGCGTGCGCCTCGTTCAGGCCGACGCCCAGCACCTGCCGTTTGCCGAAGACAGCATCGACCTCGCCTTCACCGCCTACGGCGCGGTGCCGTTCGTCGCTGACTCCGCCGGCGTGATGCGCGAAGTCGCGCGCGTACTTCGTCCCGGTGGCCGTTGGGTGTTCTCGACCACCCACCCGATCCGGTGGAGCTTTCCCGACGATCCCGGCGAGGAAGGCCTGACGGCCTCGATGAGTTATTTCGACCGGCGGCCCTACGTGGAGTTCGACACTGCCGGGACGCCGACCTACGTCGAGCACCACCGCACGCTGGGCGACCGCGTTCGTGAGCTGGTCGCGGCCGGCTTCATACTCGTCGATCTGGTGGAGCCGGAGTGGCCGGCGGAGCTGGATCAGGACTGGGGCGGCTGGTCACCGCTGCGCGGAAAGATCATTCCCGGCACGGCGATCTTCGTCTGCGAGCGGCCCTGATCGACCCCGGCTCGGTGTGATCGGGCAGGCTTCAGTGTCGCCCGACCGGCTCAGGTGAGCGATCCGGCTCGCCGGTCTGCACCGGTCGGCCCGACTCGGGACGCGATCGGAACGCGAGCAGGAGTCCGAAGACCAGCGCGAGCAGACCCAGGACGAAAGCCACGATCGGCAGGATGACCGTCAGCAGCAGGATCTTGCGCTTGCCGTTCTTGGCGAAATCAGCCTGATACTTCTGCGAGGCCGCGTCGAAGGTCAACGTGGTGTCCAGGGCGGTCAGCCCCGAGGTCAGCGTTCGGACCTGGTGCTCGATGCCCTTGACGATCGTGCCGGTCTTGGGGTCGACCCACACGGTGCGGGTGTCGCTGTAGGTACCCGGAATCCCCGGACCGACGTCCAGCGACACATTGCTGATGACCGCCTCGTACTTGTACAGCGACATGCCGAGCAGCTTGTCCGTGCCGAGGTACTTGGCGTCAGGCGACTGCTGCGACTGCGGATCGAAGAACTTGTAGGTCTGCTTCTTGGCGTTGAACGGGAACTTGTAGGTCAGCCCGATGTGCTTGGCGCCGGCGCCGTTGATGTTCTCGCCGTACTTCGAGTCGTTGACCGATTCTGCGCTTTTACGGTCGGCCGCCACCCGGTCAGTGGTGAAGCTGACCAGCCGCGCCTGCGGGTCGTCCTTGTCCACGCACTCCGGCGGATTGCCCACGTTCTTCACGATGCAGAGGGTTTCCTGGATGACCGTCACCGAACTGTCCGACGCCGAGGAGTCCGTGCGCACCCGGCGGGTCGCGATCAACTGGGTGTCCTCCACCTGGCCGGTCGAGGAATTGAGGATCTTCGCCGGGCCGGTGGCGATCTGCTTGATGTTCAGGTTCAGCGGCGTCTTGAGGGCCTTGCCCGGCGCGTAGAACGCCAGCAATCCCGCGAGAACTATGCAGAACACCCCGACGAGCACCAGGACGGAAGACAGCACCCTACGCACACGAACCCCCTCGGCTCCGAATGAAGCACCGGTGCTTGATTGACGAATTGCGCGCACGTTACCAGCTAGTAGCCTCCGCCGGGAGCTTTCCGTAGGATGTCGCAGAACTGAAATCAAGCGTGCCTGCGTCCGAGGAGTTCAGGGTCATCACAACAGCAACTCCGCCGGTGGTCAGGGACCGTTGGTGGCCTCGCCGTGCTGCGTTGGCGGCCATCCTGGGCGCGCAGGCCGGCTGGCTGTTCGTGCTGTTCGACCGTGGCTGGTACCTGCAGTCGGAGATCTCCAACCTCGCTGACGCGCGCAATGCGAGTCTGGACTGGCATTACCTGTCCGAGTCGTTGGGCGGCCATCTGAGCCCGGTGATTCGCCTGGAGTACTGGCTGCTCGCCCACCTCGCTCCGCTGAACTACTCCCTGACCATCGTGCTGCGCGTGCTCGGCTGCGTGGCCGCGACCTATCTGCTGTACCGGCTGCTGGTCGCGCTGGTCGGACCGTGTTGGCTCGTCACGGCCGTGACGCTGGTCTACGCCGTAAGCCCCCTGACGGTCCCTGGCGCCAGCTGGCTCACCAGCGCCGTCGATCTCGTCCCGTCCCACGTCCTGCTGCTGCTGAGCCTGCTGGCGTTCCTCCGATTCCTCGACTCCGGCGGCCTGCGGGCCGCTGCGGTGTCCGGGATCTGGTTGAGTCTGGCGATCTTCACCGGCAGTGGCACCCTGGCCGAACTTGTCGTCTACCCCGTCCTGGCCTTCGGATTTCTCTACCGTGGCAACCTGCGCGAGCGGTGGGGCCAGGCCGTCGGCCAACGCTACGGCTGGCTTGTGCTGCTCAGCCCCCTGGTGTGCTTCGCGACGCTGTTTCTCAGCAAGCGCAGCGACTACGCCACCGGGGCGCATCCGCTGTCGCTGTCGGACGGCCTGTTGCTCGTGCGCAACGAATGGCTCAAGGCCGTCGGCCCGATCCTCGTCGGCGGTCCGTGGAGCTGGTTCGCGCAGCCGAACATCTTCGTCGGCTACGCCGCACCACCACCCACGGTGATCATCGCCGGCCAGGTTGCCTTCGTCGTGCTGCTCGTTCTGGGATTCACCGTGACGCGCTGGGCGAGCGTCGTGGCCTGGTCGATGCCGGTGTGCACGGCTGTGGGGAGCGTGCTGATCGTGGGCATCGGCCGGTACGGGGTGTACGGACAGCTGATTCCCCTGACCCTGCGCTACAGCTACCCCGTCGCGATCCCCCTGGCGCTGGCGGTCGTTCTGTCGTTGCGGCCCGTCAACCGAAGCGGCGACGCCGCGGCTACACCCCGCGACGAGGAGCTCAGACCCGCGCGTCTGGGCGAGAATCGCCCGTTGCTGGCGGTGGTCTGCGTCCTGCTCGTGCTGAGCAGTGCCCTGTCCGCCTGGCGCTTCTCCGACGATTTCGCCCGCAATCCCACCCGGGCCTACGTCGCGAACCTGACCTCGGCGCTCGGTCACCCAGGCGGTCACGTCGCGCTCTACGACAGCATGCTGCCGACTCAGATCGTGTCCGGTGTCGAACCGCACCATCACGTCTCGGACCTGCTGGACCTGGCCGGTCTTCGAGCCAGCTTCGACGACTCGTCCACCGTCCCGCTGATGGTCGCCGGCGACGGGCACCTGGTCCCGGTCACGTTCGTCGACGCCGCCGTCGGGGTCGGTGGCACCAGCCCGAAGTGCGGCTTCTACCTGTCGGGCGCGGGACGCTGGCAGATCCCGCTTACCCCCGCAGTCCCCCGCGCCGAGTGGTTCCTACAGCTCAGCCTGTACCAGGCCAACCCCAGCACGATCGACGTCCAGATCGTCGATGACCACCGGAACGAGGTGGCGCCGATCGGTGGCTCCCGACTGACGATCACGGCGACGCTGGCGCAGGTCAATCGGCGTCTGCCGTTGTCGGCGCCGACCAGCGTGATCATCACGTCCGAAGATCGCCACGCCAGCATCTGCCTGGCCGGCGTCGCGATCGGCGCACCGTTTCCGAAGGCAGGCTGACGTGAAGCCCACGGTAAGACCGGCCGGCGGACGGTTCGCCGCACTGGACGGCGTTCGAGCGCTGGCCGCCTACGCCGTCATCGGCACCCACGTCGGCTTCAACAGCGGTCGCACCCAGCATCCGGGCATTCTCGGGCCGGTGCTCGCGCGTCTGGACTTCGGGGTGACGTTGTTCTTCCTGTTGTCGGGCTTCCTGCTCTACCGCCCGTTCGCCCGACATTCACTCGGGCTGGACCCGCGGCCCAGAGTAGGAATCTTCTTCTGGCGTCGAGCTCTTCGCATCTTTCCCGCGGCCTGGATCTTCGTCGTCGTGACGCTTACCTGGCTCACCACGTACGCGGTGCATCCCACCGACTACCTGCACTACCTCCTTCTCATCCAGACCTATGACCATCACGACTACGACCCCAACCTGACGCACCTGTGGACCCTGGCGGTCGAAGTCAGCTTCTACCTGCTGATTCCCGCCTTCGCCTGGGTGTTCGGGCGCCGCTCGGCCGGACCGCTGAGCGCCGCCCGCCGGCAGCTGGCCGCGTGCGCCGGGCTGGGCGTGGTTGCGTTGGCGTTCAACGTCATCCAGGGCCAGCTGCCCATCAGCAACAGCCAGGCGTTGCTGTGGCTACCCGGCTACCTGGACTGGTTCGCCCTCGGGATGCTGCTGGCGTTGTTGACCTGCATCCCCGCCGAGCTCGGGGTCTGGCCCAGACTCCAACAGAACACCGCGGCCTGGGCTCAATCGCTCGGTACCTGCTGGGTGATCGCGCTCGTCGCATTCCTCATCGCGACGCTGCCTGTCGGTGTCCCGTACACCTTGGCACCGGCGACCTGGTGGCAGTGGACCGCACAGCACTACCTGTTCGGTCTGGCCGCGTTCTTCTTTCTGCTGCCGCTCGTGCTCGGACCGGCCAACGGGGTGACCAAGGCGCTGGGTTCGGAGATCGCCCACGAACTGGCGAACCTGTCGTACTCGGTGTACCTGTGGCACGTCCCGATCATGCTGCTGCTGCAACGCGAACTCGGCTATGAGTCCTTTCGCGGGCACTTCATGACCATGCTCGTCGTGACTATCGTCGCCACCACGGCAGTCGCCGCCGTGTCCTGGCACCTGGTCGAGCAGCCGTTGTTGGTTCACTTCTCCCGAGGCTGGCGCGGTCGCTCAGCGCCCGACAGGCACGCCAGTACCACTGCGAACACGCAGAGCAGCTGAGTCATCGGCGCGTTGGTACGGCTGAACAACAGACTGTGAGTACCTCCGGCCACGACCAACGCCGCGATGAGCAGCAGCACCGGAGGTAGGTAGGACCGGGCGAGATCTACCCGCCCGCGTAGGAAGAAAACCCCCGCGACCGCGGCGAGGGCCATCAGGCCGCCCTGTGCACCCGCGAGCAGGGCAGCCCCCGCGATGCTGGTGACCGCGTATGCCCACCACGTGGGCGAGACCGGCACGGTGCCCGGTAGTTCACGACCTCCCCGGACCCGCCACATGAGCCCAAGCAAAATGAGCACCGCGACCGCACCGGCGGCCAGACCGAGCTGGAAGGGTCGCTGAGGCGCATAGGTCATGATCACGGTCCCCGAAGACGCTCGCGGCACCACCCAGCCCTGCTCCCACCCGTCGACCCGGATCGGCCTCAGGCCGGCTCCGTTCAGACTTGCCCGCCAACCGGCGTTGAAGTTCTCCGCGACCACCAGCAGAGCTGGTGCGCCCGCGCGAATCTGCACCGCACGGTCGGTGGCCTGCCACTTCGAGACCTGCAGCCGCATCGCGGCGGGGTCGGCGGTCGCATTCAGTCCGGGCAGGCTGACGCCGGGACGGGCCAGCATGACCGAGTACGGCGCCAGGACGTCGTTACGGTCAAGTTCGAGGGTGTGCGTGCCCGCGCCGAGGTCGACCAGCGGGTCGCGGCCCGAAGCTCGGCCCGGGCAGAGTGACGCCGCTACCGGGCGACCGGCCAGCACGTCCGAGCGAGCTGCGTTCACACTGACCTGCCGCCGAACCCCGTCGATGTCGACGGTCAGCCCGGCCGAACAACCGACGCCGACCGCCGGGTCCGCCTGAGGTGAACGCACCGGGGGGAGAGCCTGAGCCTCACCGATACCGACCGACATGAGCGCGGTCGCCACCGTCGCGGAGTTGGAGTCCGTCCGCAGCTGGGCCTGCAGGACCGTGATGCTCAGGCTGCGGGCACGCACCGGGCGGGGCAGCGCGATCACGCCGTCCGAAGGCACCGGTCCGGTCCAGGACACCCCCGCCGCCGTGAGGCGAACTCTCACCGGACGTGCTGCCGCGGCGGCCGGCGGCAACGACACTCGCACTCCGGAGATCCGGCGCGGGGCGGCGTAGCGCAGGGTCAGAGTCGGCCGGGCGTCTCCCGCGGCGGCGCGCCAATAACTGGCCGGATCGCCGTCGACCGCGCTCTCGGCCCGCAATCTCGGGTCGGCCAGGAAGGTCGAGGATGCGCTCGCCTGCACCGCTGACCCCTTGTCCAGCAGGGCATTGAGGGCCTGGCCCGACCGGAACACGACCTGAAGGGAGAGCGCATAGCGACGGCCGACCGTCGTGACGAACCGCCGGCTGAGCGAGCTGTCCTCCTGACCCGTCTGCTGGTAGGCGGGCTCGCAGTACAGCAGGGAATCCGCCGGCAGGCACGGGCTTCGCTGCCCCGCGGCGACGTGGAAGAAGATCAGGGACGGATCGGAGGCACCCGGCACGGCCAGCAAGCGCCTCGGCTGGACACCGGGAATCGTCAGCTGGGAGAGGCCGACTCCGGCCCCCGGACCACCTCCGACGACCGAAGCGACCGAGACCGAGAGCTGGCGAGTCGAGCGCGCCGGCACGCGCACCGTTTGCAGACCGCTCGCCGGCACCACCCGAGCCACGCTGCTGCCGGCGTCGGTCCGGATCAGCACCCGGGTCGGCATGGGACCGAGGCCGGCGACGAAGTTCATCGAGACCGAGCCGATCATCTGATCATGGTCGAACCCGATCGTCAGCGACTGCCCCACCGCACCGGCGAAGGAACTGCTCTGCCAGGACGTGGCCGGATCGTCGTCGATCGCCGACCAGGCCCCGTGATCGGGTCCACGATTGCTCAGCGCGTACTGCGCGGCTCCGGACGACGTGGCGAGGACGGAGTTCACCCCGCCGGCATAGACGTATTGCGACAAGGCCGGCGTCGGATCGGGCAGGTAGTCCTGGGCCTTGCGCGCAGGCAGGCTGGCCTCGTCGTGGGCCAGGGTCACCGACTTGGTGAGCAGATTCGCGAAGCTGGCCTGCTGCCGTCGGAGCCCGTCGGTCAGCAGCGAACCGGCCTGCACGCCGGCGGCTTGGGCATCGCGGTCGAACAGCACGGCGGAGTTCGACGGCAGTCCGGCCGCGACCAGATCCGCGAGCTCGTCGGCCGATCCGTTGGCCGTCACCGCTGCGCCGGTCGGCAGCAAGCTGACCAGACCCGGACCGTCGACCGAGTTGACCGCGTTCACCGCGAAGATCTCGACGCTGGGCCGTGGCCGGGACAGTCCGCCGTCGAGCAGGTTGTTGGGCGAGTTGCTGCCGCCTACAGACGGGCCGAAAGAGGCGGACTCGCTGAAGCCGGGCGAGGTCTGCAGCACGTTGCGCACCAGGGACGTGGGCGTACTGACCGAGGTGAAGGTGTTCAGATCGTTGCGCAGCACCACGTAACCGATCCCCGCGCGGGCCAGCAACCGGGCCACGCTGTCGTCGGGTTGGCCCTGGGCGAGCAGTTGTTCGAAGGAGTCGAGCAACCGGATGTAGCCGGCCTGGGTGAGCGGGACCGCATCCCGCGTCGTCCAGGGGCTGGTGGCAACGGGTTGCAGGGCGTCGTCGGTGGTTTTCCCCCACAGATAGGCCGGTGCCGCACTGCCTGGTACGACCAGCGCCCGTCGTCCCTCGCTGTGGTCGGCGAGCCACGCGCCGGTCGAGCGCCACCAGCCGGGTTCGGTGGTGATCCGGGGGTTGGAAACCAATTGGCCGCTCAGGGCCGGGGTGATCGCGACGACTCCGACGACCACGAGCGCCATCGCCACGTAGCGGCGGACGGGAAGGGTGATCGTCGTCGACTCGCCGCCGGAGCCGCTGCGCCGGGGCACCCGGAACGATGTCAGCGCGGGCACCCCGTGGCGGCTGAGCAGGAAGCCGACTCCGAGCGAGAGGGGCAGGCGAACGACGGGATCGAACTTGTGAACGTTGCGGAAAGCGGCGAGCGGACCGTCCAGCGCGTGTCGCACGTCGGCGGCGAACAGCGGACCGGCCGACCCCGCGTGACCGAGACTGACCAGGACCAGCCCGATCAGCAGGGTCGTCCAGAGGAAGGCCCGGTGCCCGATATCGCGCCGGCTCAGGCCGGCAAGACCGAACCCGGCGGCGGCGGCGGTCGCCACGACGACAACCGGCGCCGAGGCGAGCACCCAGCCCGCGGGCCAGACCGACGGCCCGAGGTAGGCCTCCCAATGGGTGACCCCACGCAGGTCGGCGAACAGTGCGGTCGGTTGTGTGGTGGCCGCGGCGGTCTCGATCCAGTCGAGAAAGGGTGGGCTGTAACGGCCGAGCAACAACAGCGGGATCGCCCACCACAGGCAGGCCAGGGTCGTGCCGAGAACCCACCAGCCGGACAGTGAACGCCGACGGGGCCCGCGGTTGAACAGTAGCCACAACAGGGGAACCGGCAGGATCGCCAGGCTCGCGCCGGCATTGACCCCACCGGCGAGCAGCATGGCCGCCCCCGAGCGGAGGCCGGCCCGGCGCGTCGATCCGCCCCGGCTGCCCCGCACCAGCGGGATCAGGACCCAAGGCAGCGCGGCGACCGGCATCAACTCGGACGAGATCGAGGTCAACTCGCTGAGCATCCGAGGCGCAAGGGCGTAACACAACCCGGCGCCGACACGCGGCCACAGTCCAGCGGTGCCCATCAGCCCGCTGAGCCGCACTACCCCGAGGAACGCCACGACGACGAGGACCGACTCCCAGGACCGCTGGATCACCCAGGGGTCCAAGCCGAGACTGTGCAACAGCCCGAAGAACGGCCCCATCGGAAAGAGGTATCCGTAAGCCTGGTTCTGAAGGACACCGGCGTTGGTGATCGGGTCCCACAGGCGCAGGGCGCGGCCGAGGAAGCGCCACGGCGAGACGACGAGGTCGAACTTGGTGTCGGTCGCGGTGTCGCCCGCGCTCTGCCAGAACACCAGCAGCACCAGGGACAGGCAGACCGCGAACAACTTCAACCGGTGCAGGGTCGGCGGTGCTTTCATCGACGCCGCAACACCATCACGATGTTCCACACCGCGAGCTCGCGCAAGCCGGGTACCCGCACGATCCACCAGGCCCAACGCGGGTGATAACGCGGGAAGCACTGGAGAATCTCGACGTCGTCGCGGGACCGGGCCCAGGCCAGCAGCTCCCCCACGCGATAGCCGAACAGCGTTTCACCGTAACGGTTCTTCGGTTCGTGGCCGGTCCGCCTGCGGTAGCGGCGCCGGGCGTAGGCGCCCCCGCCGAGCAGGTGCCAGGGTGCGGTCTCGTGCCCACCCCACGGCGAGAGCCAGGGCGTGAAGGACAGGTAGATGACGCCGCCGGGGCGGGTCACCCGCACCATCTCATCTGCCATGGTCCACGGATGGGCGACGTGTTCCAGGACGTTCGAGCTGTAGGCGATGTCCACCGATTCCGAGAGCAACGGGATCATCTCCCCCGACCCCCGCACGCTGGTGATCTCGACGGGTCCGTCGCTCGGGGCGTCGATCTCCAGGCCCAGGTAGCGGGCACCCGCGGCGGCGAAAGCCCGGCCGAAGTACCCGGGTCCGCCCCCGACGTCCAGCAAGGTCGCCGAGGCCAGCGGCACGTAGCGTCGCAGCTGGTCGACGGAATCCTCGGCCAGCGCCGTGTAGAAGCGGTCCGGTTCGCTCTGTTCAACCAGAAACAGCCGAAACAGCCGTATCGACCGGCCCAGATCTGGGCGGGACGACGGTGGCGAGACGGCGGACATCGAACGCACGCTACCGGTTGGTAACAGAATCGCCCACACCGGTTCACCGAACCGATATCTGGGCTACTCTCCGGTAACCCCAACCGCTGCGCCGCCCTTTCGGAGGATCCACCTCGGTGCCCAACGCGAACAAATCCGTCGCCTTCCTGGTGTGGCGCGACACCAGCCATCCAGAGGGTGGTGGCTCCGAGGTCTACGTCGAACACATGGCCCGCTGGCTCGTCCGCGACGGCCATGACGTCACCATCGTCTGCGCCGCACACGATCGCGCTCCCGCCGACGAGGTCCGCGACGGCGTTCGATTCCGCCGGCGCGGCGGCTGGCTGTCGGTATACCTGCACGGCTTGCTCTACCTGCTCAGCGCTCGGGGTCGGCGTACCGACATCGTCGTCGACGTCCACAACGGCATTCCGTTCTTCAGCCCGCTGGTTCGACGACGCGGGTTGACGGTGCTGGTTCACCACGTCCACCGCGAGCAATGGCACATCGTCTATCCCGGCCTGCGCGGTCGCATCGGATGGTGGATCGAATCGCGGCTGGCGCCGTGGCTGTACCGGTCCGCGGCCTACCTCACCGTCTCCGAGTCCACTCGTGCCGACCTCGGTGCCCTCGGTGTCCATGCCGATCGGATCGCCGTCGTACACAACGGCATCGACGTGCCCCACCCGTCCCGACTGCGACCGCGCTCGGACACGCCCCGCATCTGCGTGCTCGGCCGGCTCGTGCCGCACAAGCAGGTCGAGCACGCACTCGCCGTCGTCGCCGCCCTGAGCGAGCGGCTACCGGACCTGGGGCTCGACGTGATCGGCGACGGCTGGTGGCGCGCCGAACTGGATGCCGAAGCTGCGCGGCTCGGGGTGGGTGACCGGGTCCAGTTCCACGGGCAGGTCAGCGACACCGACCGCGACGAACTGCTCGACGCCAGCTGGCTGATGCTCGCCCCCTCGGTCAAGGAGGGCTGGGGGATCGCCATCATGGAGGCAGCAGCCCGCAGCGTCCCGACACTGGCCTACTCAACCGGCGGCGGCGTCACCGAGTCCGTCGAAGACACGGTCACCGGACTGCTGGTCGACGATCTTGCGGGGCTGATCGCCGAGACCGGCCGCCTACTCGATGACAGTGAAGCCCGACTGACCATGGGCAAAGCGGCTCGGGCCCGTGCCGAGAACTTCGATTGGGCGACGTCCGGACGACTGTTCTCGCGTCAGCTCTTCGGCTGATCCGCTACCCCGTCGCGCGTCGGCAAACTCAGCTGATCAGCGGTTTCCGTAGTCGACGATCTGCGTGTTCGCCGGGTTGTGCTTCGGAGCGGCCGTCGCCGAGGACACCACACCCGCCACCGCGACCCCGGCCAGAGCGGCACCCACGATGCCGGACAGGATGAGCGAGATGAGCTTGGCCACGGGATCTCCTCGGTTAAGTTACCGGCGAGTGTAGCAACGACGAGCCGCCGCGACAGCTATTACACCGAGACTGAGAACGAGCGCGCCGGCCACCAGCGCGTCGACGGCGATCAGCACCGTGAGCCGGTTCCCACGAAGAGTCCGATCGGGCGTCGCGGTATGACCTGGTCCGCCTTTTGCCGGGGCCGGCACCTGGTAGAGCGCCACCGAGTTGTCCTGGTAACGCATGGTCAGTCCCGACAGATCCACAGCGCTGGTCGCATCGGCGCCGCCGCCATCGCGTTCGACCCAGACCCACCGAACCCCGTGATCAGCCAACGCCGTTGCCAGGCCGACCGGATCACTCCCCCGGCTGGCCAGCACCGCCGCCAGAAGGGCGGCCTGCGGATCCTCTCCGGCCAGGCGGCGACCGTCCACGACCAGCCGGTCATCGACCAGGACCGGTTGGCTCAACCAGCGAGGCAGCGGGTCGATCACGTTGACGGCGGACACCCACGGAAAGCGGCGATAGGACGCGAACGGCAAGGACAACACCGTGCCCGACGGTCCAGCGGCGATGACGTCACGCGCGGCGGCCCAGCCCTGCGGATAGTGCACCGGGGTGATCGTCGGACGCATCGACGCCGCGGCGTCCGGAAGCAGGGCCACCGGTACGAACAGCGCGACCGCAAGCATCACCACGACCGAGCCCACGCTGCGCCCCCTCAGCGCGGCCACGGCCTGATCCACGAGCAGCGCGGCACCGAGCACCGCGACCATGACCAACGGAATCAACCACTTCTGGCTGTCGCGCCAGAGTCCGGCGCCTGGTACGTGCTCCACGGCCCAGCGGACCACACCACCGCCGCCGGGCACCGAGGAGACGGCGGCGAACACGAAACCCGCGGCGGCCAGCGCGGCCAGGCGCGGCCATTCGGTGCGGTCCGACGCAGGCGACAGGGTCCGGCGCCACCACAGGAAGGCCGCCAGCGCCAACACCACCAGTCCCGTGCCGAGGTAGCCGAGTAGGCCGGCCCGACTGTCCGGCGTCGCCGTCCGGTCCCAGATCCCCCCCAGACCCAGCAGGCTGAGCAACACCCCGCCGGCCCGCTCGGACCGGGCCGCGAACACGGCCACCGCGGCCGGATCGCTCACTGAACTCGCCGAGCCCAGCACGGCCGGGAGCACCCAGGCGAGTTGCGCCAGTCCGGCGAGGATGAGGACCGCGCTGCTGCGAAGCCAGGTTCCGGCGACGAGCACGACCGCCGCCGCCGCACCGATCAAGGCACCGGTCGGCGTGATCGACGCGAGCGCCACCGAGGCGAACAGCGCCGCCCAACCGACCGTCCGCCGCTCGTCGGCCCGGACGGACCGCGCCGAGACGGCGATCCACGGGAGCGCCGCATAGGCGTAGAGCAGCGCCCACTGACCCAGCGCGAGGCGCTCGACCACGAACGGGTTCCAGACCGCAAGTCCGCCGGCCAGCAGCAGCGCGGGGAGAGAACGAGGCCCCAGAAGCCGCAGCATGCCCCACGCCGCGAGCGGCAGCACCAGGCCGACCAACACCCGTCCGAGCAACGCGCCATCGATGATGCGACTGCCCAGCGCGACCAAGGCGTCCAGGGGAACCGCACGCGGGCTGCCCGCCCCGGCGCCGGCCGAAGCGCGGGTCAGTGGCTGCCGGGGGGTGAACACCATGTCGCGACCGAGCAGATATCCACTGCGATGCATCGGCCAGAGCAGCACCGCGGTCAGCACGAGGGGCCAGCCCACGACCAGCACGCCTACGCGGCGCCGCTGCCCGTGGGTCACAGGCGATCGCGGTCCGTCGACGCCTGTTGCGGGCGTCCTTCCAGCCGTGGGCACCGCCGAAGCCTACGATGCGTGCAAGTCCGCACCGCTGGTCCCAGCTTCGCGGAGGGTCGTCCGGACCGGGGCAGGCTCCGGCCCTAGGTGGTACCGGTCCAGACTGTCCGAGCAGTGACGCAGAGGGGTCGATCGCGTGGGCGAACCTGGTCGCACGCCGGCGGGCGAAGCTGGTCGTACGCCGGTGGCCGAACAGTCCTCCTCCGCACGCCTGGCCCGCGGCCTGCTCGGCGTCACCACCGCGGCGATGCTCGGAAACCTGTTCGCCTACGTCCTGCTGCTGGGCGCGGCCCGGGTGTTGGCGTCCGCGGACTACGCCCATCTCGTCGCACTGCTGAACGTCCTGCTCGTCGGCTCCATCCCGGCGTTCGCACTGCAGGCCATCGCGGCCCGGCGGGTGGCGCTCGGGCAGACCCGGGACCTGGTGCTCGTGGGGGCGTTGATCTCGTTGGCCGTCGGCGTGATCTTCCTCGTCCTGGCACCGGCCGAACAGCGCTTCCTACGGATCCCGGGCATCACGGCCGAGCTGCTGATCGCGATCGCTCTGCCCGCGATCGCCATGCAGGGGTTGGTGCAAGGTGTGTGGCAGGGCCGCCAGGGCTTCACCGGGCTGGCCGGCACCACCTTCGTCGGGATGCTCGGTCGGCACGGCGGTGCGTTGTGCGGATTGGTCATCGGACGCAGCACGACCTCGGCGGCGACCGGAATCGTCATCGGCGTCGGCCTTGCCTGTCTGGCCAGTCTCTGGCCGCTGCGCGAGCATCGCCCGCGACCCCGGAGCCAAGCAACGGCCCAAGGCGAGGCCGAGCCGCCACCGGGGCGCGACCCGGGCCGGCTCGTTCGGGAGTCGTCGGAACTCATCGCCGAATGCGGGCACGCCGCGCACGCCTACGGTGTCTTCCTGCTGCTCAGCGTTTCCGACGTGCTCGTTGCCAACCACCTGCTGCCCACCCGGGAGGCCGCGGTCTACTCCGCCGGATCCGTGATCACCAAGGCCGCTCTGTGGCTACCTCAGTCAGCAGCCAGCGTGCTGTTCGCGTCGTTGACCGACGAGGGCCGCCACCGGGGTCTGTTCCTTCGAGCCGCCGCGGCCGTCGCCGGGCTGGGCGTGATCGTCACGGCCGCCTGCTTCACCGTCGGGCGGTTCGTCGCCTTGGCCGTCGCCGGTGACAAGTACCCGGAACTGCACGACACGGTGTGGCTGTTCGCCGCGCTCGGCAGCGCCCTGGCGATCACGCAGTTCTGCATGGTCACCGGCCTGGCGGTGCGCAGCCGGCGGGTCACCTTCGTCGCGTGGACGGCCGTCGTCTGCGAGGTGATCGCGGTGTACGCCCTTCCCGACCCCATGACGGTCACCGACGTCGTCGCCACGGTCGCCGGAGTGAACCTGGTGGCCGCGCTGGCCTGCGTGCTGGCCCGAGCACACACCGGACGCCCCGTCGGGCCGGTCAGCTGATCATCGAACCTGCTGGGTGGGCGGCTGAGTGGGCGGCTGTGGTGCGCGGCTGTGGTGGGCAGCTGTGGTGCGCCGCTCCTGTGCGCCGCTCGTGCGCGCGGCTCGTGCGCGCCGCTCGTGCGCGCGGCTCAGCCCTTCTCGTCGCCGGGCCACGGACCCGGGGCGAAGACCGGGGCGTAACCGTCGCCGATGGCCGAGACCAGCCCGGACTGCACCGGATACGCCGAGCGCCGCACCCAGTTGTCCAGCACGGAGATCAGGCCCAATCGCTGTCCCATGGAGAAGTTGCAGTGCCCGGCCCCGTACGGCGCGCCGGTGGACTCGGAGAAGGTGGCGGGCGGTGCGATGAACAGCTGTACGAGCTGCCCGGAGCGGCCGGCCACGCGGGTGCGGGCAGCCAGGACCGATTCGTTCTGCACCAGCACCAACGGGTCTGCCTCGGTGTGCAGCGTCACCGTCGGCGCGCTCAGCTGTCCAGTGGTGTCACCGAGCTTCTCGATCGCGGTGCGCGCGGCCGTGTCGGCACTGACGCGAGGCAGCGAGGCGAGCGCCGACTCGAGCTTGGTGACCGAGCCACCGACCGTCGAGATCAGCTGGTTCTCAGCGGCGTCGATGCGCGCGGGGTAGTTTGCGTCGGTGTTCTGGGACGGATCTCCACCGACGCGTTGTTCCAACTCGTAGCGACCACTGGTACCGAACGCCAAGGCGGTGAGCAGCGCTTCGACGCGCGCCTTGACCTGTGAGGTGACGTCATGGCCGTCGTAGGTGCCGGTCGCGGTGGGGGCATTGACCAGCGCGGCGATGAACAACACCTTGGCGGTGCCACCCCCACTGATGTCCGAGGCGGCCTTGACCACGGCCTTCTCGGCGTGAGTCCAGTTGGCGGCGGCGTCCTCGGCGCTGCTGTACCCGGTCAGTTTGAGCTGCGGATCGACCAGGGCCTTCACCGCGAACGCGACGTCGAGCGCCACGTCGAAGTTGTAGTTGGGGCCAGCGACGGCACCGCACATCGGTGCGGCACCATCGACCCAGGCCGGATTCTTCTCCGCGATGATCTGGGTGATCAGACCGCCGAGCGAATCACCCCAGACGTAGGTCCGGTTGGGCTTGCCGACGAGGCTGACGAACTTGTCGTGGAGCTGCTCACCCGCGCTGACACCGTCTCCGACCGCCCAGCCATTGCTCTTGTAGGACGAACCGGCCAGGGCATAGCCCTCCGACAGCAGTTTCTGACTCAGCTCGTCACTGCCGCTGCCGTCGGAATCGGTCGAGGTCACCTGGGCGTTGGTCTCGACCGCGGAGAACGTCGGTGGAGCGGGGGCGGCGAATCGGTAGCCGTGCGAGTACAGCAGCAGCGTGCCGTTCCACTTCTGGGGAAGCTTGATCGTGTATTTCGCGCCGTCGATGTCGCCCGTGCACTGAGCGGCACAGTTCTTCATGGCAACGGAGTCGGACCTCGACTGGACGGCCTTCTGGCGACCGGTCAACGGCGTCGAGGTGTCGGCGGCGCACGCCGCGGTGGCGAGGGTCGCCAGCAGGGCCACGGACGGCACAAACCTGGTGGCTACTCGTCGGTAGGTGGTGGGCATGGCGATATCCAACACCGCCGGGCGGACGTTGTCTGCGATCTTGTGCGCGGCGTGGCGACATCGTGACCATCCGCGCGGTGTCGCGTATGGTCCTGCCGTGCCCGACACCTCATCCGAACCGGCCGGCCCCGCGTTCACCGCCACAATGGCCGTCGCGGAAAGCATCGGCGGATGGCTGACCGCAGCACAGGCCCGGGTGCTCTGGGATGAAGCGGCGACCCTACCGGCCAGGAGCCGGATCGTGGAGATCGGCTCGCACCAGGGCCGCTCGACGGTCGTGCTCGCCCGCGCCGCACCGGAGTCGACGCTCGTCGCGATCGACCCGTTCATTGCCGGCGCGTTGTTCGGTGGAGCGGCGACCAAGGACAAGTTCGCGGCCAACATCGATCGTGCCGGCGTGGCGGGCCGGATCGAACTTCGCGAAGCGAAGAGCACCGATCTGCGCCCGACCTGGACGGAGCCCATCGACCTTCTTTACATCGATGGCAAGCATGACTACTGGACCCTGAGCGACGACCTGCGCTGGGCGGAGTTCGTCCGGCCCGGCGGCATCGTGCTGATTCACGACGCCTTCTCCTCGATCGGTGTCACCCTCGGGCTCCTGCGGCACGTGCTGTTCGGCTCTCGGCTGCGTTACCTGGACCGGCAGACCTCGTTGGCCCGCTTCGCCGTCGAGCCGCCCCAGTTGCGGGACCGGGCACGGTTGATGGGTCAGCTGCCCTGGTGGGTGCGCAACGTCGTCATCAAGGTTGGGCTGCGGGCGGCACGGCCGTTCGGCAACACCACTCCGGATCCGTACTGATCGGATCCGTACTGATCGGATCCGTACTGATCGGGTCCGTACTGATCGATCCGACGCACTGGATCAGTGGCCGCCGTGTTGATCAGTGCGCGGCGGTGTCCCAGTTGGGACCGACCCCCACGCTCACATCCATCGGTACTGTCAGCTCGGCGGCCGCGGCCATGTCCCGGCGAACGATCGCCTCAACCGCGTCCCGCTCGCCGGGGGCGATCTCCAGGACGAGTTCGTCGTGCACCTGCAGCAGCAAGCGCGAACGCAGCTGAGTCTCGCCCAATGACCGCTGCACATTCAGCATCGCGACCTTGATGATGTCCGCCGCGCTCCCTTGGATCGGCGCGTTGAGCGCCATCCGTTCGGCCATCTCACGACGCTGCCGGTTGTCGGAGTTGAGGTCGGGCAGGTACCGGCGCCGCCCCATGATCGTCTCGGTATAACCGCTCTGTCGCGCGTCATCGACGACCGAGTAAAGGTAGTCACGTACGCCGCCGAAGCGGGCGAAGTACGCCTCCATCTGGCCCTTGGCCTCGTCCGGGGTGATCTTGAGCTGCTGAGCCAGGCCGTAGGCCGACAGGCCGTAGGCCAGGCCGTAACTCATCGCCTTGACCCGTCGTCGCAGATCGGAGTCCACCTGTTCGGGCTCGAGCCCGAACGCGCGCGAGGCGACGAAGGTGTGCAGGTCCTCGCCGGAGGCGAACGCCTCGATCAGGCCGGCGTCCTCGCTCAGGTGTGCCATGATCCGCATCTCGATCTGGCTGTAGTCCGCGGTCATCAGCGACGCCATGGGACCGGAGTCGTCGCGGCCGACCACGAACGCCTCTCTGATCCGGCGCCCTTCGGCCGTACGGATCGGAATGTTCTGCAGATTCGGGTCGACGCTGGACAGCCGACCGGTGGCGGCGATGGTCTGATTGAACGTGGTGTGGACCCGGCCGAGGTCATCGATCATCGGGAGCAGCGAGTCCACCACGGATTTCAGGCGGGAGACCTCCCGGTGCCGCAACAGGTGCGAGATCAGCGGGTGGTCCGTCGTCTCGGCCAGCCAGGCGAGAGCGTCAGCGTCGGTCGTGTACCCGGTCTTCGTGCGCTTGGTCTTCGGCAGGCCCTGTTCGTCGAAGAGGATCTGCTGGAGTTGCTTGGGCGAACCGAGATTGAACGGTCGACCGACTACCTGGTGGGCGTCCGATTCCGCGTCACGCACCGCTGCTCCGAGCTCGGACTGCAGGGCCTCCAGGTGACCGGCGTCGACCGCGATGCCGGTGCTCTCGATGTCGGCGATGACGAAGGAGAGGGGAAGCTCCAGCTCCGTGAGCAGCTTTCCCCCGTCGCGGTCGGCGAGTTCGCTGTCGAGGGCATCAGCCAGGTCACGGATCGCGGCGGCCTTGACGCCCTCGATCTGGGCCCGCTCGTCGTCGGATTCGTCGACCCCGCCGTCGAGGGTCAACTGTCCGCCGGTGTCGACGTTGTCGTCGCGTAGTTCTCGCTTGAGGTAACGCAGGGACAGGTCGTCCAGATCGAAGGTTCGCTGACCGGGTTGAACGAGGTAGGCGGCCAGTTGAGTGTCGGAACTGACCCCGGCCAGGGACCAGCCCAGCTGTCGCAACGCCAGCAACGGGCCTTTGACGTCGTGCGTCGCCTTGGCAACCGCATCGTCGGCCAGCCATGCTCGCAGGGCCGCTTCATCGGCCGGAGCCAAGCGGGTCGGGTCGAGCCAGGCGGCCGTCCCGTCCGGCGAGGCCAAGGTGATCGCGGTCAGCACTCCGGCGCCGCGGCCCCAGGTGCCGCTGAACGCCACACCGACGCGACCGACACCGCGGGCATGGTTGTCCAGCCAGGACGCGACCTCGTCGACGTCGGGTCGGGCAACAGCGATGTCGAATCCCTCCGCCGCTTCGGGTTCGGCCGAGGTCAGGGTGGCGAAGAGTCGTTCCCGCAGCACTCGGAACTGCAGGTTGTCGAACAGGCGATGGACCTCGTCGCGATCCCAGCTCTGGCGCGCGAGTGACTCCGGACGGACCTCGAGAGGAACCTCGCGCACGAGTTTCGTCAGCTGGGCGTTGCGGAGAACGGAGCCGAGGTGCTCTCGCAGCGCGTCGCCGACCTTGCCCTTGACGGTGTCAACCTGGTCGACGAGTGCGGTGAGCGAGCCGTACTCACGGATCCACTTCGAGGCCGTCTTCTCCCCCACGCCTGGAATCCCCGGAAGGTTGTCGCTCGGATCGCCCCGCAGAGCGGCGAAGTCCGGGTACTGCGCCGGCGTCAGCGCGTACTTCGCCTGGACCTCCTCCGGCGTGAACCGGGTGAGCTCGGAAACCCCTTTACGCGGGTACAGAACAGTGACCGAGTCGGTGACCAGTTGCAGTGCGTCCCGGTCGCCGGTGCAGATCAACACGTGCATGCCCTGCTCGGCGGCCTGCGTCGTCAGGGTCGCGATGATGTCATCGGCCTCGAAACCGTCGACCGACATCGTAGGAATGCGAAGCGCGGCCAGCACTTCTTGAATCAGCCCGACCTGGCCGCCGAACTCCGAGGGACTGGTCGATCGATTGGCCTTGTACTCGCTGTACTGCTCGCTGCGGAAGGTCTTGCGGCTCACGTCGAAGGCGACGGCCAGGTGCGTCGGTTCCTCGTCGCGCAGCAGGTTGATCAACATCGAGGTGAACCCGAAGACCGCGTTGGTGACCTGCCCGGTCGTGGTGGAGAAGTTTTCCACCGGCAGCGCGTAGAACGCGCGGTAGGCCAGCGAGTGCCCGTCGAGCAGCAGGAGTTTGCCGCCGGCACCGGATGCGCCCGCGGCGAACTCGGACGCCGGAGCGGTACTGGGGGCGGCTGGCTCAGCGGTACTCGTCACGGTGCCCGAGTCTAGGCGGACCCACCGACACAGGGTCGCGCTGCGGGCGAAGCCTCAACCAGAGGCTGAGACCCTGCCGCGGCAGCCGATAACCCAGAACTCAGGCCGGCCCGGCCAAGCCGGCCTGGTGGGCCGGGCGCACGGCACAGGTCAGCCGCGCGGTGCAGGTACGCCGGCCCCGCTCGTCGGTGATGACGATCTCGAAGCTGGACATCGTCCGACCGACGTGCAAAGGCGTGCACACGCCGGTGACCAGGCCGTCCGTGGCCGAGCGGTGGTGACTGCAGTTGAGTTCGACGCCAACGGCGATGTTGTCGGGTCCGGCGTGCAGCGCCGCCGCGTAGGAGCCAAGGGTCTCGGCCAGTACCGCCGACGCGCCTCCGTGCAGCAGGCCGTAGGGCTGCCGGTTTCCGGCCACCGGCATCGTGCCGCTGAACCGGGACGGATCGGTGTCGATGATCTCGATTCCCAGCTTGTCGACCAGGAGCTCGTTCCGGTCGCGCCAGCGCTCGTCGATGGAATCCAGAAGGGCCTGTTGGGAAGGAGAGATCATGTGCACTTACCTACCACAGCGGCGCCGGGGTTCACCCCACCGAGAGGCTCACCTCATATCGACGGCAGTCTCAGGCGCCCCGGCCGATGACCCGGTTCGGCAGGACGCCGCGAACGGTCCGCCGCCGCCGCAACGCCACGCGGTCGATCGAGTCGGCGATACCCAGGCTGCGTCGCAGCGCCGAGACCGACGCGATCCGCCGGACGACCAGCGGTGCGAAGCCGAGCCGGGCGAGGTACCGGTTGGCATCGCGCGCGGCCGCCTGGACGCCGACGACCACGTGGTCGATATCGCGGTCCTCCGCGTGCCGTACGGCACCGGTGAGCAGGGCCCGCCCGGCGCCGCGGCGGCGGTAGGACGGTGCGACCAGCAGGTGCGAGATGTACATCGTCGAAGTCGGCGCGAGCACGCCGACCTGCTCCTCCAACAAGACCGAGAACCCGACGAGCTTGTCGTGCTCCTCCTCGACCGCGACCAGCACCAGCCGGTCAGGGTCGGACAGCAGCAGGGAGTACCGGTCGGCCAGCGTGGTCGTGTCACCCTTGCGACCGCGGCGACCGATGTGTTCGGTAACCCCGTTGTCCTCGGAGAGAGCGATCAGTTCAGCGATATCGGATGGCGAAGCGGGTCGCACCCGCACATTGCCTCGCGACACGAGTCTCTCCACTTCTGCAGAAGAACGCTTCGCCGACGATCAGGACCGAGCCTTGAGCACCACAGATGTCGCGGGCCGAAATTGTTGGCTTCGCAACCAAATCTCTGGAGGCACCCTAGCGTGCGAATCGCTCGCCCAAAAGAGTCCGTCGGAAGTGATCGCGATGCGAAAACCGCCCGTCACATCCCGAACACAAACGGTGACTAATTTGCCCCGATTGCGGCCGGATGCCCAAGTCAGTCTACGAAGCGATCTCCTCGCCCAGGTAAGCGGCCCTCACCCGGTCGTCGGCGAGCAGTTCCCGCCCGCTTCCGGTGAGCACGATCTCGCCGGTCTCCAGGACGTAGCCACGGTTGGCCAACCCCAGGGCCTGCGCCGCGTTCTGCTCGACCAGCAGGACGGTTACCCCGTCGTTGTTGATCTCGCGGACGATATCGAAGATCTGCTTCACGATCAGCGGAGCCAGGCCCATCGACGGCTCGTCCAGCAGCAGCAACCGCGGTTTGCCCATAAGCGCACGCCCGATCGCCAGCATCTGCTGCTCGCCGCCGGACAGCGTGCCGGCCAGCTGCTTGTAGCGTTCCTGCATTCGCGGGAAGAGCTCGAGCACGTGGGCCAGCACCTGCTCGTCCGGCTTCTTGAACCGGAAGGCGCCCATCTCGAGGTTCTCGGCCACCGTCATCCTCGGGAACACGTGCCGCCCCTCGGGAACGTGACAGATTCCCAGGTTGATCAACTCGTGCGCCGGGATTCCGTCGATGCGCCGACCGTCGTAGCGAATCTGGCCCAGCGCGGGCCGCAGCATGCCGGACACCGTCTTCTGGGTGGTCGTCTTGCCCGCGCCGTTGGCGCCGAGCAGGGCGACGATCTCCCCCTCGTTGACCTCGAACGAGACGCCCTTGAGCGCTTTGATCGCGCCGTAGCGGACCTCGATGTCGTCCACTTCGAGCAAGCTCATGCTGACTCATCCTCCGTCGTGCCGAGGTAGGCGGCGATGACCACCGGGTCCTTCTGGATCTCCTCCGGGGTGCCTTCGGCGATCTTCTCCCCGAAGTTCAGTACGACGAGCCGGTGCGCGATGGACATGACCAGTTTCATGTCGTGCTCGATGAGCAGCACCGACACGTCGTCTTCCCGGTTGATCCGCTGGATCAGGTCGGCCAGGTCCCGCTTCTCGGCGGGGTTGGTACCGGCCGCCGGCTCGTCCAGCAGGATGACGCCGGGGTTCGTGCCCAGCGCCCGGGCGATCTCCAGCCGGCGCTGCTCACCGTAGGCCAGCGAGCCGGCCAGCTCGTTGGCGCGTTGGGTCAGACCGACGAAGGAGAGCAGCTCATAGGCCCGCTTGGTGCTCTCGCGCTCCTCTCGGCGCTGCCACGGCAGTCCGAGCATCGCCGAGACCGGGCCGGCCTTCTGCCTGGTCTCCACACCCACCTTCACGTTCTCCAGTGCCGTCAAAGCCGGGAAGAGACGGATGTTCTGAAACGTCCGCGCCACACCCATCCGGTTCACCACATGGGTCTTGGCGCCGAGCACGCTGGTCGGTGTGTCCCCGACACGGGCAGCGAGATTGATGCTGCCCTCCTGCGGCGTATAGACCCCGGTGAGCGAGTTGAACAGCGATGTCTTGCCGGCGCCGTTCGGACCGATGATGGCCAGGATTTCGCCGCGGTACATCTTCAGTGACACGTCGTTGAGACTGGTCACGCCGCCGAAGCGCAGCGTGACATGGTCCACGTCGTAGATCACGTCTCTGGTTTGAGCCGGCCGCGCACCGGCCGAGTTGTCGACTGCGGTCATGCCGTCACCCCCATGCCTTCTCCTTCGGGAACCGCGCTGACCTCCGAGGACGCATTCGTGTGCAGCCCTCTCAGTTCCGCCGCGCGCCGCCGAGCCGGAATGAGGCCGGCCGGACGGAAGATCATCATCAACAGCACGACCGCGCCGATCCACATCTGGCGGTCCTCGGCCGGAACCTGGTCCTTGAGGAACTCCGGCAACCACGTCAGCACCGCCGCACCGGCCATCGCGCCCGGCAACGAACCCATGCCACCGAAGACCACGTAGGCGACGACGAGGATCGAGTTGTTCAGGACGAAGTTCTCCGGGTTGATGTAGCCGATCTGCGATGCGAAGAACACGCCGGCCACGCCGGAGGTCGAGGCCCCGATCGCGAAGGCCAGCAACTTCACCCGGGTGGTGTTGATACCGGTGGCCTGGGCGGCGATCTCGTCTTCGCGAATAGCGGCCCAGGCCCGTCCCAGCCGGGAGGCTTCCAACCGGTTGAACAACACCACGACGATGACGATCAGGACCAGGAGCAGGTACCAGTACTGCAGGTTGTTCTGTCCCCAGGTGAACTTCAGCGGGCCGAGGTTGATCTTCGGGTGCGGAATACCGAAGGCTCCCTTGGGCCCGTTGGTCACGTTTCCGGGGTTGTTGTTGGCCGTGATCCGGATGATCTCACCGAAGCCCAGCGTCACGATGGCCAGATAGTCCCCGCGCAATCTCAGCGTTGGTGCACCCAAGGCCACACCGGCGATGAGGCAGATGGCGATCGCGAAGGGAATGGCCAGCAACGGGCTCAGGTGAAGCCACGACGGGGGTCGGTGTGGTAGCGCACCGGTCAGGTACGCCGTTGTGTACGAGCCGATCGCGTAGAAGGCGATGAACCCGAGGTCGAGCAGGCCGGCCCAGCCGACCACGACGTTCAACCCGATGGCGAGCAGGACGTAGATGCCGATCTCGGAGACCAGCACCTTCTGCCAGAAACCGGTCGCCGTCGGCGGGTAGAACAGGGCGGCCGCCAGGATGGCGAACAGGAACACCTTGGAACTGCCGGTTGCACTGAAGGATCGGCTCAGCGTGTCCGAGGACTGCGCGGCCGGTGCGGCGTCTTCGACCGACTCGGTCCTCGACCCGACTCCGGCGGCCACCAGCCCGGCACCGGCCAGGACGAAGAACGCCGCGCAGGCCATCCAGCCGCCGGAACCCAGGTTCTGCCATGGGCCGGTCGCGCCGTCCACTCCCGCAGCGGCGGCCAGATCCGTCATGTCGTACATCGTGATCAACGTCAGCAGCAGCGCCACCGCGCCGATCAGGGCGGCGGCCAGGCCGAGGATGCGGTGGCGCAGATACGTCGCAGCGGCGGCCAGACCGAGCGTCACGACGAACAGCGCGTATCCGAGCCACGCCAGGTACTGGAAGGCGAGATTGGCCAGTCCGTTCCCCTCGAAGTACGTCTTGGCGTCGGACAGCGTCTGGTTCGACCCCTGCGGGGAGAACCAGGTCGCCTGCACGAATCCGATGGCCCCGACGAGCAGCCCGAGCGCCACCAGCGGCATGCCTGGTCGCCACGCCAGAAGGCGGTTCAGGAATGCGCGGCTGTCGGCGACGTCCGACTTGGCCAGCGCCGTGGCCGTAGCGGCCGCCGCGATGGTCAGGTAGCCGATCAGCAGAACGCCGCCGCCGAGCGAGTGGTCCGGAGTCCCGAGGAAGTCCCGAACCGATCCCTGGGCGGTGTAACCCCAGATTCCCCCGACGACCGCGAGGCCGGCGGCGACCCAGGCCAGGATCCGCTGCGACAACAGAATCGCCGCGCTGGCCAGGCCGAACACGACCACGAACAGGATCCAGGACAGGTAGTTGGAGAAGAACAACTTCGCCGTCGGCGCCAGGCCACTGGTGTTGGCGGCTTGACTGGCGACCGAACTGAACTTGCCGTTGCCGACCCGGCCGTCATCGGACCACTTCAGCAATGTCTGCGAGGCCAACACCGTGATCGCGCCGACCGCGAGTGGACGCACGCCCGGACGCAGCAGGTAAGGAGTGATGTACGGCCAGAACGTCATCGCGACGAAGACCAGCACGCCGATGAGAACGAACAGACCGATGCGCGGCGAGAAGATCGCCTGCCGGAAGGCCAGCCCGTAGTCGTTCTGCGAGCCTTCCTGATTGCCGATCATCAAGGCGAGCACGAAGGCCAGAGCCATGCACCCGCCGAAGCGCTTGACATGCGGGGAGGACAAGAATCCATTCTTCATGCTGCACGCCCCAAACGCTCACCCAGAATACCGCTGGGGCGGACGACCAAAACGAGAACAAGTACGACGAAGGCGACGACATCGGTCCAGCCGATACCGATCCACGCATGGCCGTTCCACGGTGCTGTCGGCACGAGATTCTCCACGACGCCGAGCAGCAGGCCGCCGATCATGGCGCCTCGAATGTTGCCGATACCACCGAGAACCGCAGCGGCGAAGGCCTTGACGCCGGGCAGGAAGCCCATGATGTTGGAGAACGCGAAGGCGGTGCCGAACAGGAATCCGGCCGCGCCGCCCAGGGCCCCACCGATGATGAAGGTGCGCGAGATGGTCTTGTCGATGTTGATGCCCATCAGCGCCGCCGTCGGCGCATCCTCGGCCACGCCGCGGATGCTGCGCCCGAGCTTCGTACCGCTGACCAGCCGATCCAGGAAGATCATCATCACGACGGCGGTCACGATCAAAGTGGCCTGGATGACCGTCAGACTCGCGCCGCCGATCGACAGGATCTCGCGGTTCTGCTGGAAGTACGGCGGGAACTGGTTGTTGGTGAACCGGTTGAACATCTTGCCGGCCAACTGGGACAGGAAGAACGACATTCCGATCGCGCTGATCAGGAAGGCTAGTTTGGGGGCCCCTCTACGTCTGAGTGGCCGATACGCCACTCGCTCCAGACTCCAGGCGATGACGGCGCCAGTGATCGCGCCCGAGCCGAGTCCGAGAATGAAGACGAAGGGAACGCCCCACCACGGCAGTGATTTTCCGTCGCCCACCACGGCATGAATCACGATGTAGCTACCGAAGGCGCCGGACATGAACACTTCGGAGTGAGCGAAGTTGATCAGCTGCAGAACGCCGTAGACGAGGGTGTAACCGAGCGCGATCAGCGCGTACATGGAACCTCGGGTTAGTCCGAGGATCAGATAGTTCAAGAAGTCGGTCATCCAGAGTGCCTTCCAGTTTCGTGCCTGCGGAAAACAGATGCTGAAGAGGGTCCAACGGGAACGGGGCGCCGGGCGTACGAAGGGCTCCGCCGGTCAGTGGTGCTGACCGACGGAGCCCGTCGTCACTACTTCACTCGAGCTCCCGAACCGGCTGGCTGACTAGTTCTGGTCCTTCAGCAGGCCAACCGAGACGATCTGGCCGTTCTTCTGGGTGTAGAGGCTCACCGTGGTGGCCCCGGCGGGTTCACCGTCGGAACCGAACTTCACCTCGGTGGTGATGCCCTGGTAGTCGATCGCGTTCACGGCCGTCAGGACGGTGGCCTTGGTGACACTGCCCTTGGACTTAGCGTCCTTGATCGCCTGGATGAGGGCGTTGGTCGCGTCGAAGGCCTCCGGGGAGTACGTCGACGGCGGGGTGTTGTAGGCCGCGGTGTAGTCGGTCGTGAACTGCTTGGCGTTGGCAGCGATCGTCGCGTCCAGGCAGCCACAGGTGAAGTACCAACCGTTACCGGCCGCACCCGCGCCCTTGGTGAAGACCGAGGACTTCACGCCGTTACCACCAGCGGTGATACCGGTGTAGTTGACCGCCTTGAGCGCCTTGGCGAACAGCGCCGCCTGAGCGTCGTAGCCGCCGTAGAACAGCGCGCCGGCACCGGAGGACTTGACGGACTGGGCGATTGCACCGTAGTCCGTGGTCTTGGCGTCCACACCCTGGCGGGTAACGGCAACGCCCTTGGCCTTGAGCTCCTTGTCAACGGCGTCGGCGACGCCCTTGCCGTAGTCGCTCTGGTCATCGACGACGAAGACCTTCTTGAGTCCCTTGCGGGCCAGCCAGTCGGCACCCTGGGTGCCTTCGACGTTGTCGTTGGGGATGATGCGGTGGAAGGTCTTGAAACCAAGCGTCTGCAGGGTTCCGTTCGATGCCGACGGCGTGATCATCGCCAGGCCGGCGTCACCGTAGGTCTGGCCGACGGCCTTGGTCGCGCCGGAGAAGCTCGGCCCGATCACGCCCATGACGGTGTTGTCCTGAAGAACCTGAGCCGCCGCGGCCGGAGCCTTGGACGGGTCACCGACGTCGTCGGCCTTGAGGAGCTTCAAAGTGAAGCCGAGGTCGCCCTTGGCGTTGGCCTGCTTGATCGCCAACTCGGCGGCGTTGACCTCGTTGATGCCGAGCTGTTGGTTGTCACCGGACAACGGGCCCTCGAAGGCGATGGTGTACGTGCCACCACCGGCCGGCGCGGACGAGCCGCCACTGCTGTTGCCGGCGAGCCCCCCGTTGTTGGTCTTGGAATTCGAGCACGCGCTGAGGGCGAGAACGCCCGCAATGCCTACTACGGCGATCTTCGCCAGGGAACGAGTCCGCACTGACGTGTCCTCCCTTGTTCTCGACCCTCGATTTGAGGGTCGGGTTCCTCCGTCAGCCACCGGCAATCGGATTCCGACCATCGGGACGGAGCTCGGCGGCTGTGCGGGGTGGACGCTACTGCGCGAGTGAGTCTCGCAGGTCACAAAAGAGTTGCGTCTCGCCGGTCGTAATCAAATCGCGTCCCGGATGTGCCTCGACGTAACAAGAGAGTCCGAATTTGCCGGAAAAGTGGGGATACTCGCGCAACACATTGTTTCTCAAATCGAACTCAAATGCCGTTCGTTGAGGTCGTGTTCGAGCCGGTCGTCACCGGCCGGCCCATGGCACGGGGTCGGCTCAGCCGTGGCCGGTCTCAGTCAGAACCAGCTCGGCGACCGCGCGCATGGTGGTGCGCTTGTCCATGGCCGCGCGTTGGATCCAGCGGAAGGCCTCCGGCTCGGACAGCCGATGCTCAGCCATCAGCACACCCTTGGCCCGCTCGATCAGCTTGCGCGCCTCGAGCCGGTCCTGCAGGCCCGAGACTTCCGCCTCCAGGGCGCGGATCTCGGCGAAGCGGCTGGTCGCCATCTCGATCGCAGGCAGCAGATCGCGCTTGTGGAACGGTTTGATCAGATAGGCCATGGCCCCCGCGTCACGAGCCCGCTCGATCAGGTCGCGTTGGCTGAAGGCGGTCAGGATGACCACGGGGGCGATCCGCGCGCCGGCGATGTGTCCGGCCGCGGTGATGCCGTCCATCTTCGGCATCTTCACGTCGCAGATCACGACGTCGGGGCGCAGGTCCTTGGCCAGCTCGACGGCCTTTTCGCCGTCGGCCGCCTCTCCGACGACTTCGAAGCCCTCCTCGATCAGCATCTCGCGCAGGTCGAGACGGATCAGGGCCTCGTCCTCGGCGATCAACACTCGCCGGGGCGCACTGGAGGACGCAGCGGGCTCTCTCAGTGCCCCCACTGTTGCGGCTGTCTGCTCGACCACGCTGCTCACTACCTTCGACTCGTCCAGGCACTCGGTACTCCGTTGGACCGGTGCGCGCGCCCAGAGCCTATCGGGCTACACTTTCCGACGGTCTGAAGCCCCTGTATCCCAACGGCAGAGGAAATGGTCTCAAAATCCATCAAGTGTGGGTTCGAATCCCACCGGGGGCACACTGTCATAACGGCGCGTTGGTTTCGCCGCCCGTCGAACCGGCTGAAACAGCGATCCAGCTGAAACAGCGATCTAGCTGAAACAGCGATCGGGCTGAAACAGCGATCCAGCTGAAACAGCGGGCCAGCCGGAGCAAACAACAGCCTAGGAGAACTGCTCGGTCACGTTGGGCAATCGGATCATGCCCTCCTGCGCGACGCTGACCACGTGGCGTCCGTCCTGGGTGAAGAAGCGGCCGGTGGCCAGACCTCGCCCACCCGCGGCCGAGGGCGATTCCGAGATGTACAACAGCCACTCGTCGGCCCGGAACCCGCGGTGGAACCACATCGCGTGGTCCAGCGAGGCCATCGAGATGGGATCGAGCCGCGCTGCCAGCCCGTGGTGGATCAGCACCGAGTCGAGCAGGTTCATGTCGGAGGCGAACGTGACCGCGCAGACGTGCACCAGCGGGTCGGCCGGCAGGACCCCGTTCGTACGGAGCCAGATGCGGTGCGGGGAATTCTCCCGCGGACCCTGGGCGCGCTGTACCCACGGCGGGTCGTCGACGTAGCGGATGTCGAACGGCTGCGGGATATGCCCCACGACCGACCACAGATCGTCGAAGCCGATGAAACGTTCGGTCAGCGTCGGCAGCGACTCCGGCCGCGGCACGTCCGGCATCGGTGCACTGTGGTCGATGCCGCCCTGAGGCAGCTGGAAGGAGGCCGACAACGTGAAGATCGGCTGGCCGTGCTGCACCGCCACCACCCGGCGGACCGAGAACGAGTGCCCGTCGCGGACCCGTTCCACGGTGTAGATGATCGGCACCGCCGGGTCACCGGGTCGGATGAAGTACGAATGCAGCGAGTGGACGGCCCGGCCGGCCTCGACCGTGCGACCGGCGGCCACCAGCGCCTGCCCCGCTACCTGCCCGCCGAAGACGCGCTGGAACGAGACCTGCGGGCTGACGCCCCGGAAGATGTTCTCCTCGATCGCTTCCAGATCGAGGAGGTTGACGAGCCCGTCGACTACGGCTTGGCCGGCCGGCGGGGCGCCGGACAGCGTGTTGAGATCAACCTCAGCGGTCACGTTGCAGGACGCCTCCGATGTGGTGCACCCGGATCGTGTTGGTCGTCCCGGGCGTGGCGGGTGGTGTTCCTGCGACGATAACCACGAGGTCGTCCGGGCGACATACCTGTTGGGTGACCAGGGCCGAGTCGACCTGGCGCACCATCTCATCGGTCGTCTGCACCGTCCACACCCGGTGCGCCTGAACGCCCCACGACAACGCCAGCTGCCGTTCGACCTGCTCGTCCGGTGTGAAGGCCAGCACGGTCTGATGGGCGTGCAGCCGCGCCAGGCGGCGGGCCGTGTCCCCACTCTGGGTGAAGGCGACCAGTGCTTTGGCTCCCAGCGAGTCGGCGATGTCCTTGGCCGCCTTGGCGATCACGCCGCCCGGGGTCCGGGGGTCGTGCAGCAGGGCGGCGACATCGACGGTGTTCTCCTCCACCGACCGGATGATCCGGCTCATCGTGGCCACCGTCTGCACCGGGTACTTCCCGACGCTGGTCTCCCCCGACAACATCACCGCGTCGGCACCGTCGAGCACCGCGTTGGCGACATCGGAGGCCTCGGCCCGGGTCGGACGGGAGTGGCTGATCATCGACTCGAGCATCTGAGTGGCGACGATGACGGGTTTGGCGTTGTCGCGGCAGATCGCCACGGCCCGCTTCTGCACCATCGGCACCTGTTCCAGCGGCAGCTCCACGCCGAGGTCGCCGCGAGCGACCATGACGCCGTCGAAGGCCAGCGCGATCTCGGTCAGTGCCTCGACGGCTTCCGGCTTCTCGATCTTGGCGATGACCGGGCGGCGGATACCGACCCGGTCCATGACCTCGTGCACGAGCTTGATGTCGTCGGGCGAGCGCACGAACGACAGGGCGATCCAGTCGACGCCCAGCCTGAGGGCGAACTCCAGGTCGCCGATGTCCTTCTCGCTGAGCGCGGGCACACTCACCGCGACACCGGGAAGCGACAAGCCCTTGTTGTTGCTGACGATTCCGCCTTCGCTGACGTCGCACACCACATCGGTGCCGTTCTCGACCGCGACCGCGACGAGCGCGACGTTGCCGTCGTCGACGAGCAGCCGATCGCCCGGACGGACGTCGTCGGCCAACTGCTTGTACGTCGTGGACACCCGATCATGAGTGCCTTCGACGTCCTCGACGGTGATCCGGATTCGCTCGCCGGTCGCCCACTCGACCGGGCCGTCGGCGAAGCGGCCGATGCGGATCTTCGGTCCCTGCAGATCGGCCAGTGTCGCGACGTTGCGGCCGGCGGCGTCGGCGGCCGCGCGCACGAGCCGGTAGCGGCCGGCGTGGTCGGCATGCTCGCCGTGGCTGAAGTTCAAGCGGGCGACGTCCATCCCCGCTTCGACCAGGGCCCGCATTCGCTCCGGCGGATCGGTGGCAGGCCCTAGGGTGCAGACGATCTTCGCTCGACGGCTCACGATGAGTAACCCTAAACGTTACCGGCCGGTCGTAGGCACGGACCCGCTGATCGATCGTCCCCGCGCATCGCAGGGACGTCCCGCGCGGGGCTCGAACGTGTCTCTGCGGCCGGGAACGGGATCAGCCGAGCAGGCTGTCGACGTAGCACCAGCGCCACGCCTCGCCCGGCTCGACCGACCGCATCACCGGATGGTTGGTCGTGCCGTAGTGCTTGTCGGCGTGCAGCCCGGGTGAGGAATCGCAGCACGCAACGTGACCGCAGGTCAGGCACATCCGAAGGTGGACCCAGTTCAGGCCCTCCTCCACACACTCGTGGCACTCGCCGGGCGTATCCGGCCGGTGCGTGATCGGGGCCTGCTCCAGGTGTTCGCAGGCCTGGGTCACGTGTGTCGGAATGAGCTGGTCCTCCCGCGCGTCCTCCTCCGCTTCGCTGAGCCGGTCGATCGTGGACTCTTCCAGGTCGAGCATGCTCATCACGGTCTGCAGAATCTCGTGGTCGAGCACGCCGGTGTCGCGCACCCGCAGGACTTCGGCACGCTCGGCGTTGAGGACCTTCAACCGCAACTTCGCGTACTTCTCACTCGGAGTCATGTGATCGGACGAGGTCGGTCCCAGCCGCTCCCACGCCGCGTTGGTGCGCTGCAGCAACCGCACGCGGACCTGCTCGATGAGGTCCGGATTGATCGGTGGGTCGGCACGGGCGGCGATCTCGTCGAGTCGCTTGAGCCCCGCGTCGGCCGACTGTTGCAGCAGCCCGGCCATCTGCAGTGCGTCCTCCGCCCGGCTCGGCCCGCGCAGATGCAGCAGCCGGACGAGCATCGGCAGTGTGGTGCCCTGAACGAGCAACGTTCCCGCCGTGACGACGAAGGCGGCGAGCACCAGGACGTCGCGATACGGGTTGTTCTCGGTGGGCAGCACGAACGCCGCCGCCAGGGTCACCACGCCGCGCATGCCGGCCCAGCCCACCACCAGCACCTGCTGGGGTGACGGTGGTGACTGCGTTCGCCGGACCGCGGGGACGAGATGCGGCAGGTAGCTGGCCGGGAACATCCAGACCAGCCGCAACACGATCACCGCGCCGAGTACGGCCAGGCACGACAGCACGATCTGGTCGTGGCGCAGCCCGGTGTGCCAGGCATCTTGCACGATGGTCCGGACCTGCAGCCCGATGAGCAGGAAGACCGAGCTCTCCAGCACGAAGTCGACGGTGCGCCAGTTCGTTCGCTCGGCAACGCGGGAGGCCGCGCTCTGCCACACCGGCGCGCGGTGGCCCAGGATCAGCCCGGCGACCACGACCGCCAGGACGCCGGAGGCATGCACCTGCTCGGCCGGAAGATAGGCCGCGAACGGCGCCAGGAACGACACCGTCGTGTCCAGCACCGGATCGGTGAACCGCTGCCGGATCAAACCCAGCCCCATCGCCACCAGGCCACCGACAAGCACGCCACCGCCGGCGGCCCACAAGAACTCACCGCCGGCCTGCCAGATGCTCACGCTCCCGGCGAGCGCAGCCAGAGCAGTACGGAGCGCGACCAACGCCGTCGCGTCGTTGAGCAGCGACTCGCCTTCCAGGATCGTGATGATCCGTCGCGGCATGCCGACCCGCTGGGCCACGGCCGAGGCCGCGACGGCGTCGGGCGGAGCGACCACCGCACCGAGCGCGACGGCAGCCGCGAACGGTACGGGCAACACCAACCAGGTCACGACGGCGACCCCGAACGTGGTGAACAGGACGAGCCCGACCGACAGCAGCCCGATCGCGCGCCGATTGGCTTCGAAGTCGACCAGCGAGCTGCGGATCGCGGTCGTGTACAGCAGCGGCGGCAACAGCCCCACCAGGACGAGCTGGGAAGTGAGGTGCACGTCCGGGATGAAGGGAAGGTAGGAGCCCAGAATCCCCGCGGCGGTCAGGACCAGCGGTTCGGACAGCTCGAAGCGCCGGGCGATGATGGCGATGACGGCGGCCGAGGCGACGAGTAGGACCAACCCGGTCGCAAGATGCATGTCCTCAATCCTGCCAGCCTCGCTGCGTACCCAGTGCGGCCGGCCGCCCGGGACGGCCGACCCGCCTCAGCGCTGGGCGGCGGCCATCACCGCTTCGTCCACGTCCCGGCCCTCGGCTTGTGCCTGCTTGGTCGCTTCCAGCACGCGCTTGTAGTCACGCGGCATGATCACCGAGAACCTGGCCAGCGCCGCGGTGAAGTCGGCCAGCAGCCAGTCCGCGACCGTGGACCCGGTGAGGTCCCGATGCCGGGTCAGCACCTTGTGCAGGGTGTCGGCCAGCTCGCCGGACACCGGCTCGACGTCGACGAGCTCGGCGTTGACCAGTCCGCGGTCCAGGTCCAGCACGAAGCCCACCCCGCCGGACATGCCGGCGCCGATGTTGCGGCCGGTGCGGCCGAGGATGACCGCTACGCCACCGGTCATGTACTCCAAGGCGTGGTCACCGACCCCTTCGGTCACCGCGGTGGCACCGGAGTTGCGGACGCAGAAGCGCTCCCCCACGATGCCGCGCAGGTAGAGCTCGCCGGAGGTCGCGCCGTAGCCGATGACGTTGCCCGCGATGACGTTGTGTTCGGCGATGAGCGGCGCGGACTCGTCCGGGCGGACCGCGATAACACCGCCGGACAGGCCCTTGCCGACGTAGTCGTTGGCGTCGCCGAAGAGCCGGATGGTGATGCCCGGCGGGAGGAAGGCGCCGAGTGACTGTCCGGCCGATCCGCGCAGGGTGATGTCGATCGTGTCCGTCGGCAGCCCGGCGGCACCGTAGCGTCGGGTGACCAGCGAGCCGAGCATCGTCCCGACCGTGCGGTTGACGTTGCGGACCGGCAACTCAAGGCGGACCTGGTCCCCGTCCAGCAGGGCCCCTTCGCAGAGCTGGATGAGGGTGTTGTCCAGCGCCGCCTCGAGTCCGTGGTCCTGCTCGACCCGCTTGGTCAGCGCGGTGCCGGGCGGCGGCTCGGGCATGGTCAGGATCGGGGTCAGGTCGAGACCGTCGGCCTTCCAGTGCTCGATGGCCTTGCGAGTGTCGAGGAACTCGGCGTGGCCGATCGCTTCCTGCAGGGAGCGGAATCCCAGCTCGGCCAGGAGCTCGCGCACCTGCTCGGCGATGTACTCGAAGAACGTGACGACGAACTCGGGCTTGCCGGTGAACCGTGACCGCAACTCCGGGTTCTGGGTGGCCACCCCGACCGGGCAGGTGTCCAGGTGGCACACCCGCATCATGACGCAGCCCGAGACCACGAGCGGAGCGGTGGCGAACCCGTACTCCTCCGCACCGAGCAACGCCGCGATGACGACGTCTCGTCCGGTCTTCATCGCCCCGTCGACCTGCACGGTGATCCGGTCCCGCAGCCCGTTGAGCAGCAGCGTCTGCTGGGTTTCGGCCAGCCCGAGTTCCCACGGCATACCGGCGTGCTTGAGGGAGGTCAGCGGCGCGGCGCCCGTCCCGCCGTCGTGGCCGGAGATGAGCACGACGTCGGCGTGGGCCTTCGACACCCCCGCCGCCACCGTGCCGACGCCGTTCTCGGCCACCAGTTTCACGTGGATGCGGGCCGAGGAGTTGGCGTTCTTCAGATCGTGGATCAGCTGCGCCAGGTCCTCGATGGAGTAGATGTCGTGGTGTGGTGGCGGCGAGATCAGGCCTACGCCCGGCGTCGAATGCCGAGTCCGGGCGATCCACGGGTACACCTTGTATCCGGGCAGCTGACCGCCCTCGCCGGGCTTGGCGCCCTGGGCGACCTTGATCTGCAGGTCGTCGGCGTTGACCAGGTAGTTCGAGGTGACCCCGAAGCGTCCGGAAGCCACCTGCTTGACGGCCGAACGGCGCAGGTCGCCGTTGGCGTCGGGGGTGAACCGGCGCTCGTCCTCGCCGCCTTCTCCGGAGTTGGACCGACCACCGAGGCGATTCATCGCGATGGCGAGGGTCTCGTGCGCCTCGGCCGAAATGGACCCGTAGGACATCGCTCCGGTGGCGAAACGCTTGACGATCTGCGAGACGGGTTCCACCTCGTCGATGCCGATCGCCGGGCGGGCTCCGACCCGCAGCTCGAACAGGCCGCGCAGCGTGGCCCCTTCACGGTTCAGCCGCTCGATCTCGGCGGTGTACTCCCGGAAGGTGTCGTAGCGCCGCTGCCGGGTGGCGTGCTGCAACTTGAACACAGTCTCCGGATTGAACAGGTGGATCTCGCCCTCTCGGCGCCAGGTGTATTCGCCGCCGATCTCGAGCCGGCGGTGCGCCCGCGCGGTCGGAGTCAGCGGGAAGGCCTGGGCATGGCGGGCCGACACCTCGGTCGCGATCTGCTCCAGACCGATACCGCCGAGCTTGTGCGCGGTGCCGGTGAAGTATTCGTCCACCACCTCGTCGGACAGGCCGAAGGACTGGAAGACCTGCGCTCCGGTGTAGGACGCGACGGTCGAGATGCCCATCTTGGACATGACCTTGAGCACGCCCTTGGACAGGCCCTTGATGTACTTCGCGCGAGCCGCCTTGGCCTCGACACCGGTGATCGCGCCGGAGGCGATCATGTCGTCGATGGTCTCGAAGGCCAGGTACGGGTTGACCGCTGCCGCGCCGTAGCCGACGAGCAGCGCGACGTGGTGCACCTCGCGCGCCTCGCCGGTCTCCACGAGCAGGCCGACCTTGGTGCGCTGCCCGGTCCGGACCAGGTGGTGGTGCACGGCCGAGGTGAGCAGCAGCGCCGGGATGGGGGCGTGATCGGCGTCGCAGTCGCGGTCGGACAGGATGAGGATCCGCGCACCGTTGTCGATGGCGGTGGCGCATTCCTCGCGCACCCGCTGCAGCGCCGCGGTCAAGGCCGGCCCGCCCCCGTGCACCCGGTAACGCCCGTCGATCAGGGCGCACTGGAATCCAGGCAGGTCACCGTCGGCGTTGACGTGCCAGATCTTGGCGAGGTCGTCGTTGTCCAGCACGGGAGCGGGCAGGACGATCTGCCGGCAGGAGGCCGCCGAGGGATCGAGCAGGTTTTGCTCGGGACCGATGGTGCCCGACAGCGACGTCACCAGTTCCTCACGGATCGCGTCCAGTGGCGGGTTGGTCACCTGCGCGAACAGCTCGGAGAAGTAGTCGAACAACAGGCGCGGACGCTTGGACAGCACGGCCGTCGGGGTGTCGGTCCCCATCGAGCCGAGCGGCTCCCCGCCGCTGCTCGCCATCGGCTTGAGGATGACCCGCAGCTCCTCCTCGGTGTAGCCGAACAGCTGCTGGCGACGAAGCACGGACTCGTGCGTGTGAACGATGTGTTCCCGCGCCGGCAGGGCGTTGAGCTGGAGCAGCCCGGAGTGAAGCCATTCGCCGTACGGCTGTTCGGCCGCCAGGGCGGACTTGATCTCATCGTCGTCCCGGATCTCCCCCGCGGCCGTGTCCACCAGGAACATCCGTCCCGGCTGCAGGCGTCCCTTGGCGATCACCGTGCTGGGGTCGATGTCGATCACGCCGGCCTCGCTGGCCAGGATGACCAGGTCGTTGGACGTGCGCCACCAGCGGCCTGGACGAAGGCCGTTGCGGTCCAGGACCGCACCGATCATCGTGCCGTCGGTGAACGTGACACAGGCCGGCCCGTCCCAGGGCTCCATCAGGGCCGAGTGGAAGGCGTAGAAGTCTCGCCGCGACTGGTCCATCGTGGTCGCGTTCTCCCACGCCTCCGGGATCATCATGAGCACGGCGTGAGGCAGGCTGCGTCCGGCAAGATGCAGCAACTCGAGGACCTCGTCGAAGCTGGCGGAGTCCGAGGCGGCCGGGGTGCAGACCGGGAACAGCCTGTGCAGCGAGTCCTTGCCGGTGGCGTCGTCCGGACTCGCGAGCAGGGATGAGGCCAGCATCGCCTGGCGGGTGCGCATCCAGTTGCGGTTGCCGCCGACTGTGTTGATCTCGCCGTTGTGGGCGATGATCCGGAACGGCTGAGCCAGGGGCCAGGACGGGAACGTGTTGGTGGAGAACCGGCTGTGCACCAGGGCGATGGCCGTCGCGAACCGCTGGTCGGTCAGGTCAGGGTAGAAGGTGGCCAGCTGAGCAGTCGTGAGCATGCCCTTGTAGACGATGGTCCGGCTGGACAGCGACGGGAAGTAGAGCTCGTCCCCAGAATCGGCAACGACGCGCTCGGCGATCTTGCGCAGGCAGAACGCGCGGCGTTCGAGATCGAGCTGGTCAGTGGCGGGCCGCTGGGGATCGGCGGCGAAGATCGGCTGCTCGAAGGCAGGCATCACACTCAGGGCGGTCGGGCCCAGACCGGCGGAGACGGTGGGGACCGTGCGCCAGCCGAGCAGAACCAGGCCCTCGGCGGCGGCCGTCTCGGTCAGCACCGCCTTGACCCGGTCGCGGGCCTCCGGGTTCACCGGCAGGAACCCGACGCCGGTGATGTAGTGCCCCGGCGGCGGAAGGTCGATGTCCTCGACGACGGCTCGGAAGAACTCGTCGGGCATGGCAACGGTCAAGCCCGAGCCGTCACCGCTGGACGGCTCGGCCCCGGCCGCGCCGCGGTGATCCATGTTGTGCAGAGCGACCAAAGCGTCGGAGACCAGTTCGTGACGCGGGCGTCCCTTCAGGTCGGCCAGGAACGCGACGCCACAGGAATCGGCTTCGTTGCGGGGGTCGTACAGACCCTGCGCGGCAGGCACTGCGGAGAACGGCACGCGTGCTCCCTCTGGTCGTGAGGGCGCGACTCCAGCTGGGAAGCCAGCTCGGCCCTCGTTGTGCGGGGCCGGAAATCCGGGCCCGTTGTGCTCACCGACCCGGAATCTGGATTCCGGCCGATGCGTTGTCTCACCGTTTGTCGGTCAAGCGGGACAGCGTCGGCCCGAACATTGTGCTCGGCCAAGATTACCTGCGCCGAACATTCGTGGCGAACTGGTAACGCTGTGACCCGCCTCGCCTCCTGCGCTCGGCGGTACGGCAGAGTATTTCGCGTGAGCGCTCCCGAGTTCTTCGCCGCCATCGCGGCCGGTGACGTCGACGGTGTCCGGGCCATGCTGGACCAGGCACCGGACCTGCTGGACGAACCCGGTCCGGAGGGTGAATCCCCGGCGCTGAGCGCGCTCTACCACCGTCACGGCCCGCTGGCCGACGAGTTGGCCGCGCGTACCGGCGAGCTCACGATCTTCGAAGCGGCGGCCTTCGACGACACCGAACGTCTGGCCGAGATCATCGACAAGCATCCCGACAGCCTGGTGGCCTTCAGCGCCGATGGGTGGCAGCCGTTGCATCTGGCCGCCTTCTTCGGGCGTGCCGAGGCCGCTCGAGTGCTGCTGGATGCCGACGCGCCCGTCGACGAGGTGTCCCGCAACGCGATCGCGGTGCAGCCGTTGCATGCGGCCGTGGCCGGTCGGCACAGCGAGGTCGTCTGGCTCCTGCTGGCCAGCGACGCGCCGGTCGATGAGCCACAGCAACAGGGTTGGACTCCCCTGCAGGTTGCCGTGCGCAACGGCGACGTCGAGTCGGTACGCGCGTTGCTGGCCGCGGGCGCCGATCCCGACCGGCCGAAAGAGGATGGCGTGACAGCTCGGCACCTGGCCGCCGCCGAAGCAGAGGCGGGGTCCGGTGTCGGCGCTGCTGGGACTGCTGGGACTGCTGGGACTGCTGGGACTGCTGGGAGTTTCGGGGCTGGCGATGGAGCTGACGCGGGAGCGGCAGCGGAAACGATCCGCGCGCTCCTCAGCTGACGTTGGCGCCGACCAGGTGCCCGATGCTGTAGGTGACCACGAAGGTCACGACGCCCAGGAGGACCTGCCGTCCGCTGGCATACCACCAGGCCTTGCTGGTGAAGCGCGAGGTGAGGGCTCCCGTGACGAACAGTCCGGTCAGGGTCAGCAACGCCGCCAACCACAGCAGGTCCGCGCCGAACAGGAACGGCAGCAGCGGCAGGACCGCGCCCACGGAGAAGGACAGGAACGAGGAGATCATGGCCTGCCACGGGTTGGGCAGGTCGTGGATGTCGACCCCGAGTTCCTCCTGCGCGTGGATCTCCAGGGCCTGTTCGGGATCGTGCGATAGTTGCTCAGCCACCAGCTGCGCCAGTTCCGGGTCGACGCCGCGGTTGATGTAGATCTGAGTGAGTTCGGCCAGCTCGGCCTCGGCGTTGTACGTCAGCTCGTCACGCTCGACGTCCACCTCCGCCTGCATGGACTCGTTCTGGCTGCGGACCGAGATGTATTCGCCGGTGCCCATCGAGAACGCGCCCGCGAACAGTCCCGCTACGCCGGCGATCATGACCGACTTTGCCCCACTGCTCGCGGCTGCGACACCGGCGATCAGGCCGAAGTTGGACACGAGCCCGTCGACCATGCCGAAGACGGCTGGCCGGAGCCAACCGCCTGAGACGTCGCGATGCTCATGCCCGATCTCGTGGTCGTGTCCTAGCGGATGCGCCAGGTCGTGCGGAGCGCGATGCGATTCGCGCTGCTCGCCGGTGTTGGACAGCGAGCTGCGGCCGGGCAGCGGCGCGGGATGCGGCTCAGGAGTCGGCGCGCTGATCGGCAGTCCCTTGGTCATGCTCTGATTTTAGGTTGCCGCTTGTGGGGCTCGCGGACTCAGGACTGCCTAACCCCGTCGTTCGCCGAGGTCGGGGCCGTCGCCCGGCCTTGGTCGCAGCAGGGCTCGTGGCAACCCTTTCGTCCTGCTTGCTGGGCTCGGCGGCTCCGCGGGTGGGCTCGGCGGCTCCGCTGGTCGGATCGGCCTCCGCGACATCAGTCACATCGGCGACCTCGGGCAGAGTCGGCTCGGACGCCTGCGGCCGGCCTGGCTCCACCTGCGCGGACGGCCGTGCCGTTTTCGGCCGTGCCGTTTTCGGCCGGGCTGGTTTCGGCTGGGCTGGCTGCGGCTGGGCTGGCTGCGGCTGGGCTGGCTGCGGCTGGGCTGGCTGCGGCTGGGCTGGCTGCGGCTGGGGTGGCTGCGGCCTAGCCGTTCTTGGCGGGACTGATTTGCGCTGGACCGGTTTTGACTCCGAGGGCGTCGGCGCCGACCGGCTGCCTCGCTGGGTCCGGCTTCGAGGCTTGGCTGTGGCGACACCGGCGACCTGGGCATCGGCTACGTCGGCTTCGGCTACATCGGCTTCGGCGACGTGGGCATCGGCGACCTGGGTTTCGGCTACATCGGCTTCGGCGACCTGGGCTTCGGCTACATCGGCATCGGCGACCTGGGCATCGGCTACGTCGGCTCCGGCGACCTTGGCTTCGGCGACCTCAGCGTCGGCATCGGCGTCGGCGTCCCGCGGATTGACGACCCCGGCGAACCTGGCGACCTCGGCGACCTCGGCGACCTCGGCGACCTCGGCGACTTCGGCGACTTCGGCGACCTCGGCGACCTCGGCGACGGAACTGTCGCGGGCAGACAGGTCGACCCCGGATACCTCAGCCCCGAGCTCAGCGCCCTCGCTGTCTGAACCGGCGCTCGACCCGGCGGCGGAGCCGTGGGCGTCGCCCTCCTGGCCATCGAGCTCGGTCACGCTTTCGGGTCCCGCCGCAAGGCTGCGCGGCTTACCGCGTTGGCGCAGGAAAAGCACCAGGCCGCCCAGGAAGACCAACAGCGCCACCCAGTTGTTCAACCGCAGACCCAGAACATGGTTGGCGTGGTCGGAGCGCATCGCCTCGATGACGAACCGACCGGCCGTATAGCCCATGAGGTACAGGGCGAGCACCTGTCCTCGGGCCAGGCGGAACCGGCGGTCGGCATAGAGCAGCATCGCGGCGATCAGCAGGTTCCACAGCAGTTCGTAGAGGAACGTCGGCTGGTAGTAGCCGCAGATCTGAGCCACGGTGTCGTTTGGCGAGCAGGGTTGGGCTTTGCCGGTGACGACGTCGATGTTGTGAATGGCCAGCTTCCACGGCAGCGAGGTCGGGTCGCCGTAGAGCTCGTTGTTGAACCAGTTGCCCAGCCGTCCTAGGGCTTGGGCGATGATGATTCCAGGCACGGCCACGTCTGCGAACGCGATGAAGTTGAGCTTGTGGCGGCGGCAACCGATGTACGCGCCGAGCGCGCCGAGGGCCACCGCTCCCCAGATGCCGAGCCCGCCGTCCCAGATCTTGAAGGCGTCCAGCGGATGCTGGCCCTTCTTGAAGTAGAGCTCCGGGTCGGTGATCACGTGGTACAGGCGGCCACCGATGATGCCGAAGATGATGGCCCAACCGGCTACGTCCCCGACCTGCTGAGGGCCCCCGCCACGCTGCTTCCAGCGCCGGTCGGCCAGCCAGAGGGCCACGACGATTCCGGCCACGATGCACAGCGCATAGATGTGGATCGGCAGCGGGCCGAGACGGATCACGCTGACGGTGGGACTGGGGATCGTCGCTTCGATTCGCTGCACGCGCTAACGGTAGTGCCCAGGTCGGCCGGGCTTCTCCCAGCCGGTGCGGCAGCGTCCTGCGGTCGCGACGCTGCGCTCCCGGACCGCGAGGCAAGAGATGTCGCCCGCGGGCTCCCGCGGTGCCTGCCCGGTGCCTATCGTCCTCCGGACGTCGGGTGGCGACGGGGTCAATCCGGCGCGGGTTTGGCTCCGACATTCGAGGTGGTTGCTCGTGCCCGACGGCAGCGAGCGAACTAGGGTCGGGAACGTGACCGATGATCAGCTGACCCAGGCCCTTGTCGTGACTCGAACCGGCGGATCGGAGGTGCTCGAGGTCCGGACCCAGCCGGTCACGGCGCCCGCGTCGGGAGAGGTGGTCGTCGACGTCGCGGCGGCCGGCGTGAACTTCATGGATGTCTACCAGCGCCAGGGCATCTATCCGGTCGATCCACCGTTCGTGCTGGGCAGTGAGGGGGCCGGTACGGTCGCTGAGCTGGGTGCCCATGTCCTGGGGGTCGAACGCGGTGACGTGGTCGCCTGGCCGCACGTGCGGGGCACTGCCGCGGGCCGCGTCACGGTTCCGGCCGATTCGGTGGTTCCGGTTCCGGAGGGTGTGCCGGCAGAACTGGCGGCGGCTCTGATGTTGCAGGGGCTCACAGCTCATTACCTCGTCAACTCCACCTTTCCTGTTCAGTCCGGTCACACCGTCCTGGTTCACGCCGCTGCCGGCGGAGTCGGGCAGCTGCTGACTCAGCTGGCCAAGGCCAAGGGGGCAACGGTGATCGGGACGGTCGGGTCCGCGGCGAAGGCCGACAAGGCCCGTTCCGTGGGCGTCGACCACGTCATTGATTACACACAGTTCAGCGGTGCGGACGGAGCAGGTCTGGCCAGGGCGGTCCGCGACCTGACGGGCGGCCAAGGCGTGGACGTCGTGTACGACGGCGTCGGCAAGGACACCTTTGACGCTTCACTGGCCTCGTTGCGCATTCGCGGCACGCTGGCGTTGTTCGGCGGCGCGAGCGGGCAGGTGCCGCCGTTCGACATTCAGCGCTTGAACTCTGGTGGGTCGCTGTTTCTCACTCGGCCGACGCTTGGACACCACCTGCGTACTCGAGACGAGCTGCTCGGGCGCAGCAAGGAACTATTCGACGCGGTGCTCGCCGGGTCGCTCAAGGTCGAGATTGGCGGACGCTACCCACTGGCCGATGCCGCGCGAGCCTATGACGACCTGGAGGGCCGTCGGACCATGGGAAAGCTTCTGCTCATTCCCTGATCGGCGGACGGATTCGCCGGTTGTAGCGCGGTCGCTGGTCGGGATCGATGAAGACCGGCGGGATCCAGGCGGGTAGACCATCGTGCATCCGGCATGTCCAGCCACGGACGCCGAACTCGCGGTGATGAAAGTGGCACAGCAGGGTCAGGTTGTTGATGTCCGTGCGACCGCCGTCCTGCCAGGCCCGCACGTGATGCCTTTGAGTCCACGTCGGCGGCGCGTCGCAATCGGGAAAGGAACACCCACGGTCGCGGGCAATGAGTGCCAGGGTCTGGTCTCGTGAGGCGATGCGACGGGTGCGCGCCAGGTCAAGGACCGCCCCGCGGGAATCGCGCATCAGTATTGCGATCTCCGCTTCCTCGGCCAAACCCAGCGCAGCATGCGCCCCGAGCGGCTGCCCGCTTGCAGTATCTACGACCGAGCCGTGGCGCCCACGCTGTGCGAACTGCTCCGCCGTCATAGTGATGATCACGGTTGCCGGTGCCCCCGACGCGGTTGGGCCTTGGTGGCGAGCCAGGACACCGGCAGCCTCCTCCAGCGCGTCATGCATTCTCTGGGGGTGACTTCGAGGATCCGCGCCTTGCTCGCCGGCGGGTCGTGGTGCTGAGCGCGCATCGAGAAAAGACCACAGCAGCTGTCCACACACCGGACTCAGTTGGCCCCTCAGCTGCCAGGACCCATCGGAGGCAGGCAAGAGGGATAGAGACCGACGGCGGTTGAGTAATTCATCCCGGGGCGCTCGCCCGTCAGGGTCGATCGTGTCCAACAGCCGTTGCCCGGCCAGGCTCAACTCGCGCGGACCCGCTTGGTGCGCGAGCTCGGTCAAGACTTCGGCCGCCCGATCGAAGCCATCCGTCCCGACCTCCGCCGGAATCTTGTCCAACACCTCGAGCACCACCGTCACCTGTTCGGTCGAGACGGCGCCGTTTCGGTAGGCGCGCGCCAACACCGGCACCACCGGGGGCAGGGCCGCACCCGACAGCCCGAGGCGTGGACACAACGCTCGTGCGATGGCGACCCGACGCCTTGCCTGCGCCGGAGAAAAGCGCAATGTTGCGACCAGCAGGTCCGCCGTAGACCGTGCTCCGACCTCCGCGGCCATCCCGCGGGAGTCGACGACGGCGACCAGGGCCGCCTCGACAGCGTCGAGCCGCCGGCGTAGCCCTTCGACCGCGCGTAGTTCGGCCGCCAGCTCCATCACCGGCAAGCGTGACGCGGCGCCTTCATCGACCCACTGAAGGTATTCCGCAATCGCCACGAACAGGGTTGCGGCAGAGGGGCACGTGGCTTCATGCACGCGTTCATCGGATCGGTTATCAATCGCGGTCATGGCAAGCACGCTAAATACGCCCACCGACAACCGAAGCAGGTTATCCACAGACAGGTCGAGAATCGCCTTCATCCACAGCCGGTTCGGTCATCCACAGGCCGCGCGAGGTGTCGCTGCGGCGTCGCGTCGTCTGCCAGCATCGAGCGATGCCAAACCAGACCGAGCCACCGAGAATCTTCCCAGCCCTCGAATTCTCACCCGCACGGATCGCCGCGACAGGTACTCCGCGGCCGTACGCGACCACGCAAGATCAGTCGCCGTCAGTGCCGCCGCACACCCTCGGCGAGGGTTTGAGCAAGCACGCCGGCCGCGATTGCTCCTTTACCGTCGGGGGAATCGAGCAGGCAGCGCACGAACGCGGACCCGACGATGACGCCGTCGGCGAAAGCGGCAACCTCGGCGGCCTGGTCCGCGTTCGAGACGCCGAGACCAACGGCAACCGGGATCTGAGGGGCGAGCTGGCGGACTCGGGAGACCAAGGTCGTCGCGGTACCGCTCACGGCCGTCCTGGTACCTGTCACCCCCATCGTCGACGCCGCATAGACAAAGCCACGAGACTGGCGAGCGGTAGAAACGATTCGAGCATCCGTCGACGACGGCGCGACCAGGAAGACCCGATCGAGGTTGTGAAGCTCGCTCGAAATCAACCAGTCGCCGGCTTCCTCGGGGATCAGATCGGGCGTGATCGCTCCCGCTCCACCTGCCTGGGCAAGATCGGCGGCGAATCGCGAAACGCCATATTTTTCAATGGGATTCCAGTAGGACATGACGACGGCGGCTGCGCCGGCTTCAGCCACGGCGGACACCGCGGCCAAGACATCGGACATCCCGACGCCCGCACGTACGGCGGGATCGACGGCGGCCTGGATCGTCGGTCCGTCCATTCCGGGGTCCGAATACGGCACACCAACCTCGATGACATCGGCACCACCGTCGACCATGGCCCGCATGGCCTGGATGGACGTCTCCACATCCGGGTAGCCGACGGGGAGGTAGCCGATGAGGGCCGAGCGACCCTCGGCTTTCGCATTGGCCAGCAACGATTCCAGGATGCTCATGCGAGTTCGATCTCTTCCTTGAGGGCGTCCTCGCTGACCAGGCCGAAATACTTCGACGCGGTCTCTACGTCCTTGTCGCCACGACCTGACAGGTTGACCAGGATGATCGCTTCGGGTCCAAGTTCACGCCCCAGGTCGAGGGCACCGGCGAGCGCATGTGAGCTCTCGATGGCCGGGATGATCCCCTCGGTCTTGCAGAGCAAGGAGAAGGCATCCATCGCCTGAGCGTCGGTGATCGGCCGGTACTGGGCCCGTCCGATGTCATGCAACCACGAATGCTCTGGGCCGACGCCCGGGTAGTCCAAACCTGCGGAGATTGAATGAGACTCGATGGTCTGGCCGTTGTCGTCCTGCAACAGGTACGAGCGTGCACCGTGCAGCACACCCGGCGACCCCCCGGTGATGGTCGCCGCATGCCGCCCGCTCTCGACACCCTCTCCGGCCGCTTCGAGGCCGATGAGGCGCACGGACTCGTCCGGGATGAAGTCGTAGAAAATCCCGATCGCATTGGACCCGCCACCTACGCAGGCCGCAATCGCGTCCGGCAGGCGACCGGTCCGCTCGAGTACCTGCGCGCGAGCCTCCTGACCGATGACACGGTGGAACTCCCGGACCATCAAGGGAATCGGATGGGGTCCAGCCGCGGTCCCGAACAGGTAGTGGGTCGTTTCCACGTTGGCGACCCAGTCACGGAAGGCTTCGTTGATCGCGTCCTTGAGCGTCCGCGATCCCGTCGTCACCGGCACGACCTCGGCGCCGAGCAGGCGCATTCGCGCCACGTTCAGCGCTTGGCGTCGGGTGTCTTCCTCGCCCATGTAGACGGTGCATTCCAGGCCGAGCAAGGCCGCCGCGGTTGCCGTGGCCACGCCGTGCTGACCAGCTCCGGTCTCGGCGATCACACGCGTCTTGCCCAGCCGCTGGGTCAGCAACGCCTGGCCCAGAACGTTGTTGATCTTGTGGGACCCGGTGTGATTGAGGTCCTCCCGCTTGAGCAGAATGCGCGCGCCACCAGCGTGCGCTGAGAACCGGGTGGCCTCGGACAGCGGTGACGGGCGGCCGCCGTAGTCGCGCAACAGGCGAGTGAGCTCGGCGCCGAAGGCAGGATCAGCCTGGGCGAGCCTGAATTCCGAGGCGATCTCGTCGAGAGCCGCGACCAGCGCCTCCGGGACGAAGCGGCCGCCGTAGGGGCCGAAGTGTCCCCCGGCGTCGGGGACGGATTGGGCAGTCGAGGGTAGGGCGGAAGTACTCATGAACAGATTCTCCTTGCTGGGGGCGCGTGATGGACGAAGCAGACCGAGATCGTCAGCTTTGCCATCGCCAGCAGCACAGGACCAGCTTCGCCAGAAGCGGCTCAAGCGACGGCGCCCGTGTCATCGGGAGGTCCGCGGGGTGGCCGGGTGGGAACCGGCGGTCACGAGATCGGCAACGGCTTGCCGGGGGTGTCCGGAGGTCACCAGCCCCTCACCGACCAGCACTGCGTCAGCGCCCGCCGCGGCATAGGTGATCAGATCATGGGCATCTCGTACACCGGATTCGGCGATCTTGACGATGCTGCTCGGCATTCCTGGCGCGATCCGCTCGAAAATCGAGCGGTCGACCTCCAGCGTCTTCAAACTCCGTGCGTTCACACCGATCACCTTCGCCCCGGCATCCAGCGCCCGGGACGCCTCATCCTCATCGTGCACCTCGACCAGGGCGGTCATGCCCAGGGACTCGATGCGTTCACGAAGACCGATGAGCGCGTTCTGCTCGAGAGCCGCGACGATCAACAGCACCAGATCGGCGCCGTGCGCCCTGGCCTCATGAACCTGATAGGAGCTGACGACGAAATCCTTGCGCAGCACGGGAATGCTCACCCGCGAACGGACCGAGTCCAGGTCGGCCAGCGAACCGCCGAAGCGCCGCTGCTCGGTCAACACACTGATGACCCGGGCGCCGCCGTCCTGGTACTCCGCGGCCAGGCCCGCCGGATCGGAGATCTCGGCCAGCGAACCCTTGGACGGGCTGCGGCGCTTGACCTCGGCGATCACCGCCACGCCTGGCGCTCGCAACGCCGCAAGCGCATCCAATGCCGGGGGCGCTGCCTGAGCCGCTGCCTTGACCTCGGCGAGGCTCACCTGTGCTTCGCGCGCGGCAACGTCTTCTCGTACACCGACGACGATGTCGTCGAGAACGTTGGACACTGCGACTCCTCAGCTTCCGTTGGGGACCGGCTCTGCACGGACGGGGCGGCGGGCTGTAGCCATGATGCTAGCGATCGGAAATTGTCGGATCGTCACCGCGGTCCAACCGACGCCACGGATCCTCCGTCGGCGTCGGAGCATCCGCGGGACCGGAACCGCTTGCAACGGGCGCCTCAAACCGCCGGGATAGCCCGTTGCGCCAGCGTGGCGCGCCCACCGCCAGGTACACCGCCCCGACGACGCAGAGGGCGGCTCCAGAAACCGCAAGTGCGGCCCACACTCCGTGGTTCGTGGCCGAGATGGCCCCGCCGCCGACCTGGGACGGCCCGCCCAGTAGTTCGACCAACCGGCCACGGCTGGGTGTCATGAACCCGCGGGCGGCAGTCCAGCCGGCCACCACAGCGAGTACGGCCAACAGCATCGCCAGCACAAGTCGCGGCCACTTACCACTGACCAGCGCCAACACCGCTCCGAGCAGCATCACCACGGCAATCCCCGCCACGGCGCCGAATTCCTGCTTGCCGCTCACCTGCGCCGTCAGCGCGCCGAACGGGGCCGGGCGCACCGCCGTGAGCCGCAGCCACACGCGGCTGCTGCTGAAGAGCATGACGGCCCCTCCGAGGGCGATCAGGCCGACGCAGAGCCCGAGAGCGCGGCGTTGCCGATCCATCCCCGCGGAATCGCTCACGGCCGGTGCTGCCGCAAGGTCTCCGCTGTGGCGATCGCCTGAAGCACCGCGCGCGCCTTGTTCCTGGTCTCGGCCTCCTCGTTGGCCGGGATGGAGTCCGCGACGATGCCCGCCGAAGCCTGCACGTAGGCGAGGCCGTCACGCATCACGGCCGTCCGGATCGCGATTGCGAGGTCCATGTCGCCGGCGGCGTCGAGATAACCGACCGCGCCGCCGTACACCCCGCGCCGGACCGGCTCGAGCTCGTCGATCAGCTCCATCGCCCGCACCTTGGGCGCACCGGTCAGCGTGCCGGCCGGGAAGGTCGCCGTGAGCACGTCGAAGGCATCCTTGTCGTCGGCAACGGTGCTGGTCACCGTCGAGACGATGTGCCAGACGTGGCTGTAGCGCTCCACCGCACCGAACTCGACGACCTCGACCGACCCGGCGGTGGACACGCGTCCGAGATCGTTGCGGGCCAGATCGACCAGCATGATGTGTTCGGCCTGCTCCTTCGGGTCATTGAGCAGCTCGCTGGCCAGCGCCGCGTCCCGTTCCGGGGTCAGGCCACGCTTTCGCGTGCCGGCGATCGGGTGGAGCACCGCGCCGCCGTTCTTGACACTCACCAGTGCCTCCGGGCTGCAGCCGACGATGTCGAAGTCCGCCATGCGCACGAAGTACATGTACGGCGACGGGTTCAACGTGCGCAGCACTCGGTAGACGTCGAACGGCTGCGCTCCGGTTTCGACCACGAACCGCTGACCGATCTGGATCTGGAACACCTCGCCTGCCCGCACCGCCTCCAGTGCCGCCTCCACCGCGGGCAGGTACTCGCCCTGCGGAGTCCGCGACCGCGCCTGCGCCGGGGGCACCACCGACAGGCTCCCGACCGTGGACGGCGACGGCGCCGACAGGTCCGCCGCCATCGCGTCCAGGCGCGCCAGCGCGTCGGCGTGAATCGCGTCGAGTTCGGACTCGGACAACCCGGGTTCGAGGAACACGTTCGCGATGAGTACGACAGTGCACTCGTGGTGGTCGACCGCGGCCAAGTCGGTGACGAGCAGCATGGTGAGCTCCGGGATCGCCAGCTCGTCGACCGCCTTGTTGGGCAGCCGCTCGATCCGGCGCACCACGTCGTAGGCGAGGTAGCCCACAAAACCACCGGTCAGAGGCGGCAAACCGGGAAGCCGGGGCGAGGCGATCGCGCGCCACGCCTGACCCAGGGCTTGCAGGGGATCGTCGATGTCGGTGCCTGCGCCGGGCGCCACGCCGTCCCAGTGGGTGCGGCCGTCGCGGGCGGTCAGCGTCGCGACTGCGTTCACTCCGACAAAGGACCACCGGGAGAACGACGCTCCCGGCTCGGCGGACTCGAGCAGGAACGTCCCCGGCCTGTCCTTGGCCAGCTTCCGGTACACGCCCACGGGTGTCTCGGCATCGGCGAACAGGGTGCGGGTGATCGGCACCATGCGATGGGTCCGGGCCAGTTCTCCCAGTTGGGAACGGTCGACCGAGCTCATCGGGCGATGCCCGCGGCAGATCCGACCACCGGGCTGAGGACACCCGCGTCGAAGCAGGTCCGGTCGCCGGTGTGGCAGGCCGCACCGACCTGATCGACCTTCACCAACAGCGCGTCGCCGTCACAATCCAGCGCGACCGACTTGACGTACTGAGCGTGGCCCGACGTGGCGCCCTTGACCCAGTACTCCTGCCGTGACCGCGACCAGTAGGTGGCCCGTCCGGTGGACAACGTCCGGTGCAGCGCCTGGTCGTCCATCCATCCCACCATCAGCACCTCCCCCGTGTCGTGCTGCTGGACGACAGCGGCGACGAGGCCCGCCGGGTCACGCTTGAGCCTGGCCGCGACGGCCGGATCGAGATCGGAGGCGGGGACGCTAGACATGCCCCCAATTCTGCCCCGTGAGGTGAACCGACTGTGGACGGGAGGGCTCCTGCGGCACGGCAGCGAACCGACGGGGCCAACGAGAGGGCACCGCTCGGCGCCACGTCTCAGAGATCGACGGCCGAAACGCCGGCCAGCGGCAGGAGCACGGTGACGACGGTTCCGCGTTCGACGGAGGAGGTGAAGTCCACCGTGCCGGCGTGCGCCTCGGCGATCTGCGCGACGATCGCCATGCCCAGACCACTGCCGCCGCGGGCGCGGCTACGAGCCTTGTCGGCGCGCCAGAACCGTTCGAAGACGTGCTCTGCCTCCTCCGGCGGAAGACCGGGACCGCGATCGATGACCCGAAGGGCAACCGCCGGGCCGGCAGCGGTGGAGCCGCGCACCCCCTCGAGGCGGATCGGCCCGTCCGGCGACGTGTGGACAGCGGCATTGTTGAGCAGATTCACCAGCAGCCGTACGAGCTGATCGCGGTCGCCCAGGACGACGGCGCCCCCCGATTCGGCAAGCTCGAAGGCCCGTTCGGGATGCGCCGAACGCACACTGGACACGGCGTCGGCCAGCAACATGTCGACCTCGACGGCCTCCCTGAGGACCTCCGCGCTGCGGTCATCGCCGCGAGCCAGCACGAGCAGGTCCTCGACCAACCGCGACATCCGCGTGCCCTCGACCTCGATGCGCAGCATCGGATCGTCGGGATCGTTGAAGTGCCGGCCCTGCAGCCGCGACAACTCGGCATAGCCCCGGATCGAGGTCAGCGGCGTGCGCAGTTCGTGGGAGGCGTCGGCCAGGAACTGCCGCATCCGATCCTCGCTCGACACCCGCGCGGCGAACTCCGTTTGAACCGCCTCCAGCAGGGTGTTCACCGACGAGGCGACCTGCCCGACCTCAGTGGTCGGATCCGCCACGTCGACGCGCCGGTCCAGACCCTCGCCGTCCGGTCCGAGCTCGGCGGTGACCTCCTGCGCGGTACGCGTCACCCGGTACAGCGGCCGCAGCCCCACCCGCACACCCCACGCGGTCGCCCCGGCGGCGATGGCCACCGCCGCGGCCCCGATCGCCACCTCGAGGGCCAGCAGCCGTCCGAGAGTGTCACGCACGTATTGGGTGGAGATCCCGACCAGCCCGTACCCACCTGGCTGGCTCAGGTTCACGTAGTCCAGCGGCACCGCGAGCGCGCGCAGTTCGACGCCGTCGGTCGTGGAGACCGTATGGGGCTTCGTGGGATCGGAGGTCAGCCGCTGTTCGGCGTCAGGTGACAGGCGAAGGGTATGGATACCCGCGTGGCTCGACAGCGTGATAGCCGTGGTCCCGTTGTCGAAGATGAAGCTGATCCAGATGTCCTGCGCGCCGCCGACCACCGAGGAGTTGCCGGAATTGAGGATCTGTTTGAGGGCCTCGGCGTTGGCGGCGGTGGACAACTGTTGGTCGAGCTTGTCGTACAGGACCGGCCGCAATGCCAGATACGTCGCCGCTCCGATGCTGGTGACGACCAGGATCACCAGGGTGACGACGAAAGCGAGCAGTCGTCCGGCGATCGTCCGGGGCACCAGATGCCGCCACCACGGAATTCGCTGCGCCGGAGTCGGAGCAGGCGGTGGCGCCCACCCCAGCCCGGGACGCGCCGAGCCCCCCGAGGTGGACAGGTCGAAATGATCGGAGTCCAAAGGGGCGTCGGAGATCTCCGTGAGCTGAGGGGGCGGTTGGGTCACACCCTCGGTGCCTTGATGACGTAACCCGCCCCACGAACCGTGTGAATCAACTTCGGCTCCACTGCATCGACCTTCTTGCGCAGGTATCCAATGTAGAGCTCGACGATGTTTGATTGGCCCTGGAAATCGTATTTCCATACGCGGTCCAGGATCTGCGCCTTGGACAGCACGACCCGTTCGTTGCGCATCAGGTAACGCAGCAGCTCGAACTCAGTGGCGGTCAGGTGGATCTCCTCACCCCCGCGGGTCACCTCGTGACTGCTCTCGTCCAGTTCGAGGTCGGCGACCTTGAGGACGGGCCGATCCTCGTCGGCCGCGGTCCGCCGAAGTACGGCGTGCACCCGAGCCAGCAGTTCCTCGACGCTGAACGGCTTGACCACGTAGTCGTCGGCACCGGCCCGCAATCCGTTGATGCGGTCGTTGGCGGTGTCGCGCGCAGTCAGGAAGATCACCGGCACGGTGGAGCCGGCGGAGCGGAGATTCTGCAGGACTGCGTGCCCGTCCAAACCAGGCATCATCACGTCGAGGACGACCAGATCAGGGTTGTGCTCGGCGACGGCGGACAAGGCCGAGTTGCCGTTGTCGGCGGTCACCGCCTCGAAGCCGTCGAAGCGAAGAGCCGAGGCGACGAGGTGGACGACATTTTCCTCGTCGTCGACGACGAGGACCTTCCGCTTGGTGCGTGAAGCGGCGGCGGGTTGAGCTGCAGCAAGCGATGAACTCATGCTGTGAGCCTGCATTGTGCTGGTAGGCATGTACTGAGCTTCGTCTGTGAATGAGCTATGCGCTAGTCCGCAGCCGATTCGTTTCCGCCGCTGCCCCGAACCCACGCCCACGACGTCGGCACCAAAGCCAGCACGATCGCCACCGCCGCGCCGATCAGCACGGCTGCCGGAACCTGCGGATCACCGGTAGAGGTATCGACCAGGAAGTCCACCGAGATCGCCAGAGCCAGGAGTTGGCCGCCGATGAACAGCCAGCGCCCGCGGCCGTTGAGCAGTCGCCCCATGCCCGCGAACACGACGAAAAGGAAGACCAGCGCGATCACGCCGGCGGCGGTTTCACCTGCACGAGAATTGGTGATGTCCGGCTGCGCCACCGGTACGAAGGTTCCGCGAGCGATGAACAACAGCGCGTAGACGATCAGGAAAGGGACAACGACGGTGCCGGCCGCAACCGCCCCGATGACGGTCCCGGGTGTCCGGTTCGGGTCCAGCGATCGTGGCGCTCGCTCGGTGCTCTCCCGGGCTTTCATTGGCGGGCCGACTCCTCGGTCTTCGGGGTGGACTGGCGACTTACCCGGTACTCATGGTGCCGCATATCTGGCCGGCTCGCTCGCTCAGCCCACACCTCGGCGCGCCCGGGCGCCCTCGGTGGCCGTGACCCGATCCGCCGCCTGCCGATCCAGACGTCCGGAAACCAGGGCCACGGCAAGACCGGCCAGAGCGAGGAATCCGCCGACCCTGCTGGGCCACTCGTAGCCCAGACCCGCGTCGAGGACCACGCCGCCGAGCCACGCACCGAGGGCATTGGCCAGATTGAGCGTCGAGTGGTTCAGCGCTGCTGCCAGCGACTGGCCCTCCCGAGCCACGTCCATGAGCCGTGTCTGCAGGATTGGGATCAGCAGCGACCCGGACAGGCCCAGAACGAGTACCGCGAGTACCGCACCCGGTTTGGTGTGGACGACGACGCCGAAGCCGAACAGAACGATCGCTGATAGCACGAGGCCGCCGTACAGCGACGGCATCAGAGCCCGGTCGGCCAACCGGCCACCGATGATGACCCCGATCGTCATGCCCACCCCGTAGACCGCGAGCAAGCCGGTCACGGCCGTCTCGCTGAAGCCCGCCAGGGTAGTCATCGTCGGGGTGATGTATGAGTAGGTGGCGAACATGCCGCCGAAGCCGACCGTGCCCACCAGCAAGGCGAGCCAGACCTGCCGCTGCCGCAGCGCACTGAGCTCGGACCCGATCGTGGCGTCGGCCTCGGGTGGGCGCCCGGGCACCCAGAACAGCACCGCGGCCAGGGTGAGCATGGCCAGGATTCCTACGGCGGCGTAAGGCCAGCGCCAGCTCAGCACCTGGCCCAGATAGGTCGTCGCGGGGACGCCGACCACGTTGGCCACCGTCAGGCCGCTCATCATCATCGACACCGCCCACGCGCGCCGGGTCGGCGCCACCAACGAAGCACCGACGACCGCGCCGATGCCGAAGAAGGCGCCGTGTGGCAGACCCGAGAAGAAGCGCGCCAGCAGCAGAGTCGGATAGTTCGGCGCCACCGCGGAGGCCAGGTTGCCCAGCACGAAGGCCGCCATCAGCACCCACAACAGACGCTTGCGCGGCCACTTGGCCGCGAAGGCGGCGATCAGTGGCGCACCGACCATGACCCCGATGGCATAGGCCGAAATGACGTGTCCGGCCTGCGGGATGCTGATGTTGACGCCCGCCGCGATGTTGGGCAACAAGCCCATCGAGACGAACTCACCGGTGCCGATCGCGAAACCGCCGATGGCCAATGCGAACAAGGCAAGATTGGCGTGCTTGGCCGCCGGGCGGTCACCTTCCCGATCGCGCTCCCCGATCTGATTCGATTCGGTCGTGCCGTCGGCCGTTATTTCGGACGTCATCGAGGCGGCTCAGCGAACCGTCACGCCGTGGGAGGCCAGCTCGGCCTTGACCTCGCCGATGCTCACCGTGGCGAAATGGAACACGCTCGCCGCAAGGACCGCGTCCGCGCCCGCGGCGACCGCCGGCGCGAAGTCCTCGGCCTTGCCCGCGCCGCCGCTGGCGATCACCGGCACCGACACGACGGCCCGAACCAGGCGGATGAGTTCCAGGTCGAAGCCGTCCCGCGTGCCGTCGGCGTCCATCGAGTTGAGCAGGATCTCCCCGGCGCCGAGGTCGGCGGCTCGCGCAGCCCAGTCGAGAGCGTCGATCCCCGTGCCCTGCCGACCCCCGTGCGTGGTGACTTCGAAACCGGACGGCGTCGGCCGTTCGCCCGCAGGAACTCGCCGCGCGTCCACTGAGAGCACCAGCACCTGGCGCCCGAACCGCTCGGCGATCTCGGCGAGCAGACTCGGTCGAGCGATGGCGGCGGTGTTCACGCCGACCTTGTCCGCGCCCGCCCGCAGTAGGGCGTCGACATCCCCGACCGAGCGCACACCCCCGCCGACGGTGAGCGGAATGAAGACCTGCTCGGCCGTCCGGCGGACGATGTCGTACGTCGTCTCACGTCCCGCCGACGAGGCGGTGATGTCGAGAAAGGTGAGTTCGTCGGCTCCCTCGGCGTCGTAGCGACGCGCCAGCTCGACCGGGTCGCCCGCATCGCGCAGGCCGACGAAGTTCACGCCCTTGACCACCCGCCCCGCGTCCACGTCGAGACACGGGATCACCCGGACGGCTACTGGCATGGCCCCCATTCTGCCGTACCCGCCGCGCACCCTCCCCTCAGGCTGTGCGGAGCAGAACGCACCTACTTCTTCGGCTTCTTCGCCGCCAGCAACGCGCGCCACGTGGGGACGTTGACGCCGGTGGTGTGGCCGAGCCGGCGCAGCTTCTTGAACGCCACGATCCGGCTCGCGGTGCGGGCGTCGAAGACCGAGGTGACGTCGAGCCCCAGCGCGGCCTGAACAGCTGCCACCGCGGGACCCGTGCTGCCGCGGTCCATGCTGATGCCGGAATACTGGACGAGTTGCCGCATCACGGCGGAGGAATGTGCCGGAGCACCCACCTTGGGGTAATCGCGGCAGCCCTGGGTGTTGACGCCCTTGTAGTTGGACGCCCAGTTGAGATCCGGCATCCGGCAGGGACCGTAGTCGGTGGTGGTGACGACGTGCCTGCTGAAGAACGAGGTCTTGCCCAGCGCACCGTCCCACGACAGCGAGATGTGCATGTGGTTTCGATGGCAGGCAGAGTCGAGCGACTTCTGCGGCGTCTTGGAACAACCGTTGTAGGCCTCCCACTTGCCGCTCCAGGCGCCCCACATGCGGTTGTTCCAGATGATGTACATGACGCCCATGCGCCGGGCGAGGGCGAAGGTGTGGCCGGCGGAATCGGTGGCCAGCAGCGACTTGATGACGGCGTTGGCCTGGGCCCTGCCGGTGGCGGTGCGGACCGAGTTCATCCAGTCGACCGCGCGTCCCTCGTAGTGCTCGCTGCGAGATCCGTCCGTTCCGCAGGCGTAGTCCCCGCCGAAGCTGGTGTCGGGGTACGTCCGGACCAGGAGCCGGCCGAGGGCGAGCGTGCCCGGGCGGAACGCGGGCTGGCAGGAGGTCTGGCCGACGTAGGTGGCCAGCGGTTCAATCGCGCTGGGCATTCCGGCCGGAGCCTTGATGCGTTTGACGGAGGTGACGGACAGCGTCGAACCGTCGCCGGGGGTGCGGAGGGGTCCGACGCTGATCGGCCCAGCACCGGACAACCCAGCACCGGACATCCCCGTGCTCAGCCGGGGCTGACTGACCGGCGCCGGTGAGGAATTGAGCGGCGCGGCGACCGCCGGGGGGCCAGCCACCATGGCCGCGGTCCCGGCGAGGGCGAGCACGGCTAGCGCGGTCAGCGGCCCGCGAAACCGGACGAAGCCGGGACGCTGGCGACGGGTCTGCGAGCAAGGCATGAATCGGGTCCTCAGAGATCGGCCACGGAGCTGTTTTCGCGCGACGTGGTTTCCGATCGGCCGGTGGGGCCCCAGCGTTAGCTACTCTGCGCAACCAATTGTCACCAGATGTAGCGGCCGAGGGTCACCTCCCCACTACATGGCGTGCCCCCGGCTGCCTCTAACCGGCTTCTGCCACGGCCGCCAAGGCCTCGGGCAGCGTGAACGCTCCCGCGTACAGGGCCTTGCCGACGATCGCAGCTTCGACTCCGTTCACGCCGAGCGAGGCGATCGCCCGAAGATCATCCAGGGACGACACGCCGCCGGAGGCGACGACGGGCCGCGGGGTCGCAGCGGTGACCTCGCGCAGCAGTTGCAGGTTCGGGCCGGTCAGCGTGCCATCGCGGTGTACGTCGGTGACGACGTATCGCGCGCAGCCGTCGGCATCGAGCCGGGCCAGCGCCTCGTACAGGTCGCCGCCCTCGGACGTCCAGCCGCGGGCAGCCAGGGTCGTTCCCCGGACGTCGAGTCCGACGGCGATCTTGTCCCCGTGCCGAGCGATGGCCGAACGCACCCAGTCGGGCGATTCCATGGCGGCCGTTCCCAGGTTCACGCGTGCGCACCCGGTGGCCAGCGCGGCCTCGAGCGTTGCGTCGTCGCGGATCCCGCCGGAGAGCTCGACCGCGACGTCCAGGCGCCCCACGACCTCGGCGAGCAGGTCGCGGTTGCTCCCCCGTCCGAAGGCCGCGTCCAGGTCGACGAGATGCACCCATTGCGCTCCGTCGCTCTGCCACTGCAGCGCGGCGTCCAGCGGGCTGCCGTAGGAGGTCTCGCTGCCGGCCGCGCCCTGCACGAGGCGCACCGCCTGGCCGCCGGCTACGTCAACCGCCGGCAGCAACACCAAAGTCATGATTCTCCTTGTTCAGCAGGGATATTCTCGTTCGACGCGGGGTGACTACGGGCCGGGGGCGATGCCTGGGGCGGGTGTGGACCGGCCAGCCGCGCGGCCACCGATCGGATCCAGTTGCGCAACAGCGCCTGGCCGGCGGCTCCGGACTTCTCCGGATGGAACTGCGTCGCCGAGAGCACGCCGTGCTCGGCGGCCGCGACGAAACGGTCGCCGTGCTCGGTGAGCGTGGCGAGGTAGGGCGAAGCGGGATCCGGAGCCGGCACCGCGTAGGAGTGGACGAAGTAGAAGCGGGTGCCGGGTTCGATTCCCTCGAACAGGACCGACCCGGCCGGGGGCGTCACGGTGTTCCAGCCCATGTGTGGCACCACCGGCGCCCGCAGCGGCTGGACGCGCCCGGGCAGCAGTCCGAGTCCGTCGGTGTGGACCCCGTGCTCGATGCCGTCGGCGAACAGCACCTGCATCCCGACGCAGATGCCCAGCACGGGGCGGGCGTCGGCAAGGCGCTCGGCGAGGATGCCGGCCGCGTCCACCCGGCCCAGGCCGGCCATGCACGCGGCGAACGCGCCGACCCCGGGAACCACCAGACCGTCGGCCGCCACCGCCGCTGCCCGATCCGCGGTCAGCCGGATCGATACCTCGTGGGAATCGAGGGCCGAACCGACCTTCTCCAGTGCGCGCACGGCAGAGCGGACGTTGCCCGACCCGTAGTCGAGAACGACGATCTCCACCGGCCTACAACACACCCTTGGTCGAGGGCACACCGCTCTGCCGCGGATCCGGCTCGACCGCGGCACGCAACGCCCGTGCCACCGCCTTGTACTGCGCCTCGGTGATGTGGTGCCAGTCGCGGCCGGCGTGCACGCTCACATGCAGCGCGATCCGGGCGTGATAGGTGAAGGACTCGAAAACGTGGCGGGTCAGGGTCGTCGCGTAGGAGCTGTCGCGTCCGAGGATGTAGGCCGGAGCACCGTCAGGCTCGTTGTGGACGAGGTACGGACGGCCGGACAGATCGACCGCGGCCGACACGAGTGCCTCGTCCATCGGGACCACGGCGTCACCGAAGCGCTGGGTGCCGCGCTTGTCCCCGGCCGCCTCCCCGAACGCCTGTCCGAGTGCGATCGCGGCGTCCTCGACCGTGTGGTGGGAGTCGATGTGCAGATCGCCCTCGACCTGGACGGTCAGGTCGAACAGGCCGTGTTTACCGAAGGAGGACAGCATGTGGTCGTAGAAACCGACGCCCGTACTCACATCCGTGTGGCCGGCGCCGTCCAGGTCGATTTCGACCAGGACCTTCGTCTCGGCGGTTGTGCGCTCTACGCGGCCGGTTCGGCTCACCTGCCTACCCCTTCGTCTGCGGGGGACGCCGCACGGTCGGCTGATCCGCTTGCGGCATCAGCACCGGCGTCCTGCCGTCCATTGTCGCGTACCGCGGGAAGCTCATTGCCCCCAGGCGCCACTTGCAGCAACGCCGCACGGAATGCGGCCATCTCGGCGGTGGTCCCGACCGAGACCCGCAGCCAGCCGTCGGGGCCGGTCTCACGGATCAGCACGCCGCGATCGAGCAGGCCCTGCCAGCGCGAGTGCCGGTCCCGGAATCGCCCGAACAGCACGAAGTTGGCGTCGGAGTCCGCCGCGCTGAATCCATGCTCGCGCAACCACGTGATGGTGTCGTCCCGGGCCGAGCGCAGGTCCTGCACCCGGGCCAATGCCTCCGAGCGGTGCGACAACGCGGCATGGGCGGCGGCCTGCGCAACCGCGGACAGGTGATAGGGCAGCCGGACGATCCGGACTGCGTCCACCACCGCGCGAGTCGCGGCGAGATAACCCAGCCGGCCACCGGCGTAGGCGAAGGCCTTGCTCATCGTGCGGGTGACGATCAAGCGCGGGTGGGCGGGCAACAGGCTCACCGCGCTGGGCACCCCGTCGCGGCGGAACTCGGCGTACGCCTCGTCCACTATGACCACCCCGGGAGCTATCGCGAGCACGGCGCGGACCGTCTCCAGGGGCAGCGCCGTGCCCGTCGGGTTGTTCGGCGAGGTCAGGATCACCACGGACGGACGGTGCTGGGAAATCAGCCCGACCGCGTGGGCGGTGTCGATGCTGAAATCGGCCGCGCGGTGGCCTACGACCCAGCGGGTGTGGGTGTTGCGGGCGTACTCGGGGTACATCGAATAAGTCGGCGCGAACGACAACGCGGTCCGGCCGGGGCCGCCGAAAGCCTGGAGCAACTGCTGCATGATCTCGTTCGAGCCGTTGGCCGCCCAGATGTTCTCCGGCTCCAGCCGGACCAGGCCCCCGCCGCTGTCGGCGGTGAGAAAGCGCCCGAGTTCGGCCCGCAACGCCAGGAACTCCCGATCGGGATAACGGTTGATCGACGCCGTCGCCTCGGCCACCGCGGCGGCGATCTCGGCGATCACCGTCGCGCTCGGCGGGTAGGGGTTCTCGTTGACGTTGAGCCTGACGGGGACATCGGGCTGGGGAGCGCCGTAGGGCTGTTCGCCGCGGAGGTCTTCACGCAGCGGCAGATCCGCGAGGCTGATGTCGGCCGGGACCGACGCTGTCTCGGCGGGCGCGGGGTGCGGGCCGGTCATGCCAGCCGTACCTTGACCGCCGCGCCGTGGGCCGGGAGGTCCTCGGCATCGGCCAGCGCTATGACGTGAGCGGACACCTCCACCAGCGCCTCGTGGTCGTACTCCACCAGGTGCACGCCCTTGAGGAAGGACTGCACGGACAGGCCGGATGCGTGGCGGGCCGTGCAGCCGGTCGGCAGCACGTGGTTGGACCCCGCGCAGTAGTCGCCCAACGACACCGGCGAGGACGCCCCGACGAAGATGCAGCCCGCGCTGCGAACGCGTTCGGCCCACTTGCGGGCATCGACCGTGATCACTTCGAGGTGTTCGGCGGCGTAGGCGTTGACGACCTGCAGACCCTGCTCGAGATCGCCGACCAGGACGGTTGCCGACTGCGGGCCGGACAGCGCGGTCCGGACGCGGTCGGTGTGCTTGGTGATCTGGACCTGGCGCGACACCTCGGCGTCCACCGCGTCGGCGAGTTCGGCGGAGTCGGTCACCAGGACCGACGCGGCCATCGGGTCGTGCTCGGCCTGGCTGATCAGGTCGGCGGCGACATGAGCCGGGTCCGCGCTGGCGTCGGCCAGGATCGCGATCTCGGTCGGGCCCGCCTCGGCGTCGATTCCGATGACGCCGCGGAGCACGCGCTTGGCGGCCGCGACGTAGATGTTGCCCGGGCCCGTCACCACGTCCACCGGCTCGATCAGCACGCGCCCGGCACTGTGACCGTCTGCCTCCCCCGAATCGCCATACGCCATTAGGGCGATCGCCTGCGCGCCACCGATCGCGTAGACCTCCTCGACGCCCAGCAGCGCGCACGCGGCGAGAATGGTCGGGTGCGGCAGCGAGCCGAATTCCTTCTGGGGCGGGGAACACACGACCAGCGACGGGACTCCGGCTTCCTGGGCCGGCACCACGTTCATCACGACCGAGGACGGGTAGACGGCCAGGCCGCCCGGCACGTACAGGCCCACCCGGTCGACCGGGATCCACTTCTCCGTGACCGTGCCGCCCGCAACGACCTGCACCTCGACCGTGGGCCGGCGCTGTTTGCGGTGCACGATCCGCGCCCGGCGGATGGATTCCTCCAGAGCGGCGCGCACCGCCGGGTCGAGGGTGGCCAGCGCGTCCGTGATGGCCGCGGCCGGCACCCGGGGGTCGGCCAGATCGACACCGTCGAAGCGCGCCGTCGCCTCCCGCGCGGCAGGGTAGCCACGATCGCGGACACCCTCGATCACCGGGGTCACCGCGGCGATCGCCGCGTCGACGTCCATCTCGGCCCGAGGCAGCACCTGACGCAACCGATGGCCGGAGGTGAAGGAGGGTTCTTGCTCGGCGGCGGAGGGGCGGAGGTCGACTCGGCGTAGCACGAACCGGATTCTAGTTCGGTTGCTCGACATGCCGGACTACCCGCTCAGGCCGTACCGTGAGTCACGTGGAGGAGCAGCTGCCCGAACCCCGTCCCGAGTCGGCCCAGCCGCTCGAGCTCCTCCCGCTGTTCCCGCTCGGCACGGTGCTCGTGCCAGGCATGCCGCTGGCTCTGCAGGTCTTCGAACCGCGCTACCGCCGACTCATGGCCGATCTGCTGGACGGCGTCGATGCCGAGCCCGACGACGAGACCCATCCGGTCGGCGCGTCCGCGGTCTTCGGCGTCGTGGCGCTGCGCCGCGGGTGGGAGGTCGGTGCGGTCGGCGATCTGCACGAGATCGGGACGACCGCCCGGATCAGCAGCGTGCGGCAGACTCCGGACGGCCGCTACGAGCTGGAGGCCTTCGGCGAGCAACGTTTCCGCATCCACGGGCTCGACCAGGGCAGCCAGCCGTACCTGCTCGGGTCGGTGGAATATCTCGACGAGCCGGACGGACCACTGAGCGACCACGCCAGCGTCAGCACACGGCTGGCCTGGCGGGACCATCTGGCGGCTCTGCACGCGCTCACCGACGGCGCCGGCCTCGACCCCGAGGGACTGGACGAAAAGGCGGTCCCGCTGATTGCGGGGCGCCCGCTGTCCTACGCCATCGCCGAGTTGCCCTCGTTACCGGTGGCCGACCGTCAGCAGCTACTCAGCTGTCCCGACACCGCGACCCGGCTCACCACGGCCAGAAGGGTGCTGCACCGGGAGACCGTCCTGGTTCGCCGGCTCCGCGCCATACCGGCCACCGCCGCCACGTTCTCGGCCGCCATCAGCGCCTGCTGACGCCGCGGCCACCACATCGGCGGGGTCAGGCCGCGTCTCGGAGTCGGTTCCCGGATACGACAGTGGTGCCGTCTGCGGCGGCGCGACGAATGCCGCGTCGTTGGACAGGCCGGCCAGACCGGCGTACACGAGAACCGCCAGGAACGGTTGGACGAACACCAGCACACCGGCGTGCAGGTGCAGCGGCGGATGGATGATGCTGTTGAGCGGGCCGCTGTTCGATCCCGGCGCCAGCGCCTGGCCGACAGCGACCGCCACGAGCGAACTGAGCACCCCGGCCGCAGCTATCCAGAGCAGGACGAGGACCCCGCGCAGCGGCTTGAGCAGGAACCAGCCGGCGAGGCCGGTGAGCACGCCGGCGGCCAGACAGAGCAGGAAGAATCTGCCGTCGGCGGCGATCTGGGTCTCGGCCTCGGCGGGAATGATCACCGGCCGGTTCGCTGCGTCCGGCACCAGGTAGGAGACCGCTCGCGGCGACCACCAGAGCCACGCGAGGCCGATCCCGACACCGGCCAACAGTTGCGCGCCGAGCACCGTCAGCAGCGGCCGAAACCGTCTCGGCGGGTCCGAGGCAAGGACGTCGGCAGGGGGCGGGTCGGCGAGCTGAACGCGGTAGTCGGTCATCCGCTGGGGTTCTCCCGTACTGCTCGTGGGGCCGCTACGCCCGAGTTGTCGGCTTGTCTCACGGTAAGCCGTCCACCCAAGAACACCGCTGCCGGTGTGCGCCACACCCCGGGTTCGGCCAGTGGACTGAACGGCAGCAGGACCAGCGCGGCGTCCTGGCCGGCCTCGATGCGACCGAACCTGCGCCTCATCCCGATCGCCTCGGCCGAAGCCTGGGTGGCCGCTCTGAGGGCGCCGAGCCGGCCGAGACCGGTGTCGGCGATGCGGTCGAGCTCGCGGGGGTCCACTCCTGGGCCGGTGCCCGCGTTGCCGAGGTCGGTTCCGTAGCGCAGCACCACCCCGGCCGCGACGAGGTCGGCGGCGTTGTCGGCCGCGGTGCGCCCCGTACCCGCGGAGAAGAAGGTCTGCAGTGTCGACACCACCGCCGTACCGCTGTCGGCGATCCTGCTGATCAGTTCCGGGTCCAGCCGCTCGGTCGGGGTGTGGGCGAATTCGTCCACGCCGGCGTCCAGAGCGCGGGCCACGTACTCGGCGCTCAACGCGTGGGCGGTCACTCCCAGGCCCAGCGCGTGCGCGGCGTCGACCACCGCCCGCAATACGTCCGGCGCGAGCACCGGCCACGGATTGCGGCTCGAGCCGCCGTCCTGCAGGGCGACCTTGATCAGATCGACCCCTTCCGATGCCAGCTGTTGGACGGCCGACCGGGCCCGCGCCGGCGACTCCACGAACTCGGCGTACCCGTCTGCGCCCCAGCTCTGAGACGGATAGCCGCCGGGGGCGGTGAGCACCGGGCCGGCCCCGGCGACGAACGGCCGATGTGCGGGGATCGGCCGGTGCCCGGTGCGCCACTGTTGGGTCCAGCGCATGGGTGCTCCGAGATCGCGGACGGCGACCAGGCCGGAGGCGGGACCGCTGATCGGGCTGTCGGGACGATCGGGATCGGCACGTGGGTCGAAGCCCAGGTGAACGTGCGCGTCCACAATTCCCGGGACCACCCAGTGGTGCTCGCCTCCGAGCACGAGCAGGTCGCGCGGCAGAGTCTCGCGCGGGCCTAGCCGCACCTCGACGACCCGACCACCACCGTCGACAACGACCACCCCGGGGGTTGGCTCGGCGTCGCCACCGGTCCATACGGTGCCGGCAAAGGCCACGCCGCGGCTGGGCGCGGCGCCCACGCTCGCACGACGCTCCCGGACGACGGTCAGCCCGGCCTGCGCGCGGGCGGCCAGCTTGGTGCCCAGGCGCCAGGCGCGGCCCGCGAGCGGGGCGGCGAAGCGAAGGTGGTCCGGGCGGTCAGTCACAGTCGGTGGTCTCGCTCACGTGAGGGCTGGTGATGGTCAGCACGATTCTGGCCCCTGGTGCCGCTCCGGGCGGCCTGCCCTGCCGCTTCGGCTTCAGCTGAGGGTGTGGCGTCGCAGCAGTACGTGCAACTCGTCCAGCGTCGAGGTGTCCACCACCTGCCCCAGATCGAAGCTGCGAAGCCTCGCGAGGGTGTCGGCGCGCCTGCGTGAGCGGAGCAGGCGCAGCCCGATCAACGCCGGCCCCCACGGTGCGGACGGCAGGCCGATTCGCCGCAGCTCGGCGCGCAGACCCCGTCGTGTGCGCCCGACCAGCCGTTCGACCTGCATTCCCGCAGGACCCATCGCCTCCAGACCGGACAGGCGCCGCTGGAGGCCGGAGAGCAACATTCGGATCAGCAGGATCACGGCGGCGACGAGACCGAACAGCACAGCGAGGACTTTCAGACCGCCGAACCACAGTGCGACGGCCAGGACGAGCACGGCGATCGCGGCCCAGTGCACGGTGCGCACGATCGAGGCGCCGATGGCCTGGCTCAACAGGTATCGACGGAGCAGCCATTGCGAGGCCTCCGAACCCTGCGCGAACGAACCCACCTGCGGGTCTGGACGCTTTGGATCGGGCGGCACGATCTCGTAACTCATGACGGTTCAACGCCGCAGGGTTGGGTGTGGTTCACGATGTTCGCCCAGGGCTCAGCCGGCGACCGAGTTGGGCCCGAGCAGCGCCTTGAGGTCACCCATCAGCGCCGGCGAGGCGGTGACCCGCAACGCGTCGGGCAGTTTGTAGCGATGCCGTCGCTCACCGCTGACGAGTTCGAGGTGCACTTCCGTGGTGCCGGGATGGCCGCGCAGGACGTCTCGGAGTCGCTCGACCATCGGCGGCGTGCAGCGCGACGGCGCGATCTGCAACTTGACCGGGCCGTTCGGCCCCTCGGTGAGATCGGGCAGTGTCAGGTCGGAGCCGATGAGCCGGATCGTGTCCTCACGGCTGTCCACCCGGCCCTTGATCACGACGATCGCGTCCTCGGCGATCTTCATACCGACCTGGGCGTAGGAGGCGGGGAAGAACAGGACCTCGACCGCGCCCTCGAGATCCTCCAGGGCCACTTGGGCCCAAGGCTTACCGTCCTTGGTCATCCGGCGCGTGACACCGGACAGAATGCCGGCGACCGTCACCGTCTGGCCGTCGTTGACCAGGTCGGACTGCAGATCGGCGATGCTGACCTCGGCCGCGGTGGCGAGGATGTGCTCGACACCGAACAGGGGATGATCGGAAACGTAGAGCCCGAGCATCTCCCGCTCGAAGTTCAGGAGCACGGACTTGTCCCATTCCCCGTCCGGCACCCGGACTGCGAACACATCTGTCTCGGCGGCCGAATCCTCGGTCCCGAAGCCGAAAAGGTCGAACTGCCCGATCGCTTCGGCCTTCTTCGTGTCGACGACGGCGTCGATGGACTGTTCGTAGACGGTGATCAGGCCGCGTCGGGTGTGGCCGAGGGAATCGAAGGCACCGGACTTGATCAAGGCCTCGACGGTGCGCTTGTTGCAGGCCACCGCGTCCACCTTGCGCAGGTAGTCGGCGAAGTCGAGATAGCTCTGCTTCTCCTTGCGGCGGGCCACGATCGAGGACACCACGTTGCCGCCCACGTTGCGGACGGCGGACAGGCCGAAGCGGATGTCCGTCCCCGTCGGGGTGAAGTTGGCGTCGGAGGAGTTCACGCAAGGTGGCAACACTTTGATGCCCATCCGCCGACACTCGGCCAGGTAGACAGCCATCTTGTCCTTGTCGTCCTTGACCGAGGTCAGCAACGCCGCCATGTACTCGGCCGGGTAGTTCGCCTTGAGGTAGCCCGTCCAGTAGGACAGCACCCCGTAGGCCGCGGTGTGCGCCTTGTTGAACGCATAGTCGGAGAACGGGAGCAGGACGTCCCAGAGGGCCTTGACCGCAGCCGCTGAGTAACCGTTGGTCTTCATGCCACCGGAGAAGATCTCGTACTGGGCGTCCAGCTCGGACTTCTTCTTCTTGCCCATCGCGCGACGAAGCAGATCAGCCGCGCCGAGCGTGTAACCGGCGAGCTGCTGCGCGATCGCCATGACCTGTTCCTGGTAGACGATCAGGCCGTAGGTGTCGCCGAGCAGGTCCTTGAGCGGTTCGGCCAGCTCCGGATGGATCGCCACGACGGGCTTGCGGTCGTTCTTGCGATCGGCGTACTCGTTGTGCGAGTTGGCGCCCATCGGACCCGGTCGATACAGGGCCAGAACCGCGGAGATGTCCTCGAAGTTGTCCGGTCGCATTGATCGGAGCAAGGCCCGCATCGGTCCGCCGTCGAGCTGAAAGACCCCCAGGGTGTCACCGCGGGCCAGCAGCTCGTACGTCGCCTGGTCGGTGAGCTCGAGGTCCTCCAGCACGAGCTCGTGATTGCGGTTGGCCTTGATGTTGGCCACCGCGTCGTCGAGGATCGTGAGGTTTCGCAACCCCAGGAAGTCCATCTTGATAAGGCCGAGCTTCTCGCAGGACGGGTAGTCGAACTGGGTGATGATCGCGCCGTCCTGCTCGCGGCGCATGATCGGTATGACGTCGACGAGCGGTTCGGAGGACATGATCACGCCCGCGGCGTGGACACCCCACTGTCGCTTGAGTCCTTCCAGACCTTGGGCGGTGTCGACGACCTTCTTGACTTCGGGGTCGGCCTCGTACAGGGACCGGAATTCGCCGCCCTCGCCGTAGCGCTCATGGCTGGAGTCGAAGATCTTCGACAGCGGGACGTCCTTGCCCATGACCGGGGGCGGCATGACCTTGGTGATCCGGTCGCCCATCGCGAACGGGTACCCGAGCACCCGCGCGGCGTCCTTGACCGCCTGCTTGGCCTTGATGGTGCCGTAGGTGACGATCTGAGCCACCCGGTCGTCGCCGTACTTGTCGCTGACGTAGCGGATGACCTCGCCCCGCCGACGTTCGTCGAAGTCGACGTCGAAGTCGGGCATCGACACCCGGTCGGGGTTGAGGAATCGCTCGAAGATCAAGCCGTGGCGCAGCGGGTCCAGGTCGGTGATGCGCATCGCGTAGGCGGCCATCGAACCCGCGCCCGAACCGCGGCCGGGACCGACCCGGATGCCGTTCTTCTTGGCCCAGTTGATGAAGTCGGCGACGACGAGGAAGTAGCCGGGGAAGCCCATCTGGACGATGACGCCGACCTCGTAGTCGGCCTGCTTGCGGACCTCGTCGGGAATGCCGTGCGGGTAGCGGTCCAGCAGACCCGCCTCGACCTCCTTGATGAACCAGGAGGTCTCGTCCTCGCCCTCGGGGACCGGGAAGCGCGGCATGTAGTTGGCCGCTTCGTTGAAGCTGACGTCACAGCGCTCGGCGATGAGCAGGGTGTTGTCGCAGGCTTCACGCAGCTCGTACTTGTCCGCCCAGAGCGAGCGCATCTCGGCCGGCGACTTGAGGTAGAAGTCCTTGGCATCGAACTTGAACCGGTTCGGGTCGGCCATGGTCTTGCCCGACTGAACGCACAGCAGCACCTCGTGCGCGTCAGCATCGGCCGGTTTGGTGTAGTGCAGGTCGTTGGTGGCGATCATCGGCAGGCTGAGATCCCGGCCGAGTTTGATCAGTCCCTCGCGGACCCGGGTCTCGATCCCCAGACCGTGATCCATCAGTTCCAGGAAGAAGTTGTCCTTGCCGAAGATGTCCCTGAACTCCGCGGCACTGGCACGGGCGTTGTCGTAGTTGCCGATCCGCAGCCAGGTCTGGATTTCTCCTGAGGGGCACCCGGTCGTCGCGATCAAGCCCTGGGAATAGGTGTGCAGGAGTTCGCGGTCGGCTCGCGGCTTGTAGAAGAAGCCTTCCAGGCTCGACCGCGAGGACAGTCGGAACAGGTTGTGCATTCCGGTGGTGTTCTCAGCGAGCAGCGTCATGTGGGTGAACGCCCCGGCACCCGATACGTCGTCCTCGCCGCCGTTGCTCCAGCGCACCCGGGTGCGGTCGCCGCGGTGGGTGTTGGGTGTGAGGTAGGCCTCCATCCCGATTATGGGATTCACGCCGGCGGCCTTGGCCTGCCGGTAGAAGTCGTAAGCGCCGAAGACGTTGCCGTGGTCGGTCATCGCCAGCGCCGGCATGCCCATCTCCGCGGTGGTCGCGAAGAGGTCCTTCAGCCGCGCCGCACCGTCGAGCATCGAATACTCGGTGTGGACGTGCAGGTGGACGAAGGAGTCGTTGGAACCGGTGTTCGATCCGGTAGGCCCGCTCATGCGGCCGTGCTTGCGAGAACGCCAGAGGTCATGGCGATGCCTTCTTCCGGATCAGGTGGCGCCCATCGTTCGGGCTGACCAGCGATCTAGATTCTGCACCCCACCTCTGACAGCTTCGGCGTGTCGGCGCGAGCATCGGCGTGTCGAGCGTGTCGAGCGCGTGGTGGACGGTGGATGGTCCTGTGCGACTCAGCACCACCCACCGTCACCTAACCGATCGGCAGGAGGACCATCGAGTTCATGTCGATCATCAAAATCAATGCGATCACCGTGGCTGCCGACAGCGGGGACGAGCTTGCCCATCGGTTCGCCGCTCGGGCCGGGGCGGTCGACGACGCCGACGGTTTCGAGGGTTTCGAGCTGTTGCAACCGACGGACGCACGCACGACGTGGCTGGTGATCACGCGCTGGCGGGACGAGCAGGCGTTCGCGGCCTGGGCCAACTCGCCCGCCTTCGGCCGTGGGCATCGAAGTGAGCATCAACCCGAGGGTGAGACTTCTGAACCACCGAAACGGCCGGTGGGGCTCAGCAGTGAGCTGTGGAGCTACACGGTCGCGGGCGGAACGGGTTCACCCTGATCTCGCCACCCTCCGGGGTCGGGACTGTAAGTGCCGTCGCGGCAACCGTTGTCATGCCTCGGCCTCCAGCACGTCCAGCGCCCTCTGGAGATCGGCCGGGAACGGCGAAACGACCCTGACCCGCTCCCCCGAGGTCGGATGGTCGAAGCCGAGCTCGCGGGCGTGCAGCCATTGCCGCGTCAGCCCGAGGTGCCGGCTCAGGACCGGATCCGCGCCGTAGAGGGCGTCCCCGCAACACGGGTGCCGCATCGCGGCCAGGTGCACCCGAATCTGATGGGTACGTCCGGTTTCCAGGTGGACGTCGAGCAGCGTCGCCGCGCGGTAGGCCTGCACCGTCTCATAGTGCGTCACGCTGTCCCGGCCGTCGGCGACCACCGCGAATTTCCACTCCGAGGACGGATGACGGCCCAGCGGCGCGTCGATGGTTCCGCTGGTCGGATCCGGATGGCCCTGAACGAGTGCCGAATACAGTTTCTCCACCGTGCGTTCCTTGAACGCCCGTTTCAGCACGGTGTAGGCGATCTCGCTCTTGGCGACCACCATGACTCCCGTGGTTCCGGCGTCGAGTCGATGGACGACACCCTGCCGTTCGGGGGCGCCGGAGGTGGAGATCCGGTATCCCATCGCGGCCAGGCCCTGGACGACGGTAGGCCCGTCCCACCCGATCGTGGGGTGAGCGGCCACGCCCACCGGCTTGTCCACCACGACCACGTCGGCGTCGTCGTACAGCACGACCAGTCCGTCCACCGCCTGGGCCGGGGCCGTGCTGAGGTCCACCGGGTCGGGAATCGTGATCTCCAGCCAGGAGCCGGCTACCACCTTCGACGACCGGGCGGGCATCGAGCCGTCGACGCTGACCGCACCGTCATCGATGAGGTCCGCCGCGGCGGTCCGGGACAGGCCGAACAATCGGGAGATGGCCACGTCCAGGCGCAGCCCCTCCAAGCCGTCAGGGACCGGCACCATCCGGCTGTCAGGCATCGGTCGTCCGCTCCGCGGCACCGGGAGTGACCGTACCGCCGCCGGAGGTTTCCGGTCCTGGGCCGCGGTCGGGCTCGTCCGCCGCAGGGCCCGGACTGCTTTCACCGACACCATCGCGCTGAGTGGGGTCGCGCTGAGTGGGGTTGCGCGGAGTAGGGGCGCTGTCGTCGTCGTCGCCGTCATCGTCGTCGTCGTCGGCGATCGGATTCCGTCCGCCGTTGAAGTCCACCCCGCGAACGGACAGCAGGACCGCGACCGCCCCGCCGACGACGATGCACGAGTCGGCCAGATTGAAGATCGGGTAGTACTTTCCGGCGTCGCCGAACACCGAGATCCAGTCGACCACGTGCCCGCGTCCCGGTCCCGGGGAACGGAACAGCCGGTCGACCAGATTTCCGAGGGCGCCGCCGAGGACGAGGCCGAGAGCGACCGCCCACGCGGTCGAGGTCAGGCGCCGCGCGGCACGAAGGATCACCGCGACCACGATCAATGCGATGGCGGTGAGCGCGACCGTGGCGCCCGTCCCGACCGAGAACGCGGCCCCGGAGTTGCGGGCCTGGTCGAGATAGACCAGGCCTCCGAGCAGCTTGATGCCAGGTTCGGTTGCCGAAATGTGGGCGACGACCAACAACTTGGAGATCGCGTCGGCGGCCAGGGCAAGCCCGGCAACCGCGGCGAAGATGCCGATCTTGGTCGGCCGGCGGGCGGTCCGTGGAGCGGGGGCAGCCGGTTCGGTCCCGGGAGAGGTCACAGGGGCATTCTCCCCTACCGGCTCCGGTCAGCTCAGCGGCGCTCCTCGCGCGCCTTGCACGCCGCGTCCAGGGTGGCCATCGGCAACGCCTGCAGCCGCGCCTTGGGGATGGGTTTGCCGCAGTTCTCGCACAGGCCGTAGGTGCCGGAGTCGATTCGCTCGATGGCGTGCTCGATCTGGACGATCAGGTCGTGCCGGTTGTTGGCGATCGATTGTTCCTGCTCCCGCTCGAAGGTCTTGCTCCCAGCGTCGGCCTGGTCGTCGCCGGCCCCGTCCGTGTTGGTCGTCTGCAGTTCGTTGAGCTGCACCATGGACCGGTCGTAATCGCTACGCAGGCCGTGCAACTCGGCTTCCAACTGCGATCGCAGGGCCTGCAGTTCCTTCGGCGTCAGCTCGGGCTTCGCCGCGGCAACGGCCGCCTTGGTGACCGCGGCCGATGCGGACTTCTTAACGGGCGCCGCCTTGGTCGCCGGCGCTGCCTTCTTGACCGGCGCCGCCTTGGTCGCCGGCGCTGCCTTCTTGACCGGCGCTGCCTTCTTGACCGGCGCTGCCGTCTTGACCGGCGCTGCCTTCTTGGCCGGCGCTGCCGTCTTGACCGGCGCCGCCTTCTTGACCGGCGCTGCCGTCTTGACCGGCGCTGCCTTCTTGACCGGCGCTGCCGTCTTGACCGGCGCCGCCTTCTTGACCGGCGCTGCCTTCTTGACCGGCGCTGCCGTCTTGACCGGCGCCGCCTTCTTGACCGGCGCCGCCTTCTTGACCGGCGCTGCCTTCTTGACCGGCGCCGCCTTCTTGACCGGCGCCGCCTTCTTGACCGGCGCCGCCTTCTTCGCGGGACTCACCGTGGTCGCCACCTTCCGAGCCGGTGCTTTGGCAGCCGCGACCGCGGTGGACCCCGTTGCCCGCCGCAAGGCCTGACCGATCCGTCCCCGAACTCCCGCCATGGCGAACCTCTCCGAAAGCCTCGTGCGATCCGATGAACATTTGTCTAGTAAACGAACCGGAGCGCTCACGATACGAGCGCGGTGATCTTCGCGCTAGAGCCACGTCTGCGTCCGCGGCGCCGCCATATCTATACCAGCCGGACCAAACGGACTGCGTCGGGGCACGCCGCATACCGACGTGATCCCCACCCCGACTGCCTCTAGACTCGGTACGGGCGCTGACGAGGACAAGTAGCGCCGGAAACGAGCCAAAGCGACCCGGGGACGGTGCGAGCCCGGGGGCCACGCCCGGCGGCGAAATCACCTTCGAGCCCGCGGAAGAACGCCGACCGCCATCAAGGCCGGCCAGTAGAGCCGCTGCACCAGCAAGAGCGGGCGTCGATCGCTGACGCCAAGAGGGGTGGTACCGCGGCGGCTTCCGTCGTCCCTTCACCAAATGCATCGTCGGCACCGGCCGGCGGTCGAGGCGAAGGAGAACCACCGGATGACGTCGTACCGCCCGGACCAGACGAGCGCCGAAACCGCGCCCCCCGCTTACCGCGCGCTGCCCGCCCACGTCGATCTGGCCGCGACCGATCACGAGGTGATCGAATTCTGGCGACGCGCGGACGTCTTCCGACGCAGCCTGGCCCAGACCGAGGGCGGCCCCCGCTACACCTTCTACGAAGGTCCGCCGACGGCTAACGGCACGCCGGGCACCCACCACATCGAGGCTCGGGCGTTCAAGGATCTCTTCCCCCGGTTCAAGACGATGAAGGGTTATCACGTCCCCCGCATGGCGGGCTGGGACTGCCACGGTCTTCCGGTGGAGCTGGCGGTCGAGAAGCAGCTCGGGTTCACCGGAAAGCCCGACATCGAGCGCTTCGGCATCGCGGAGTTCAACGCGGCCTGCCGCACGGAGGTCCAGCGCAACGTCGACCAGTTCCTGGCCATGAGTGAGCGCATGGGCTACTGGGCCGATTACGACAACGCCTACTGGACGATGAACGCCTCCTACATCGAGTCGGTCTGGTGGGCCCTCAAACAGATCTTCGACCAGGGCCTGCTGGTCGAGGACCATCGGGTGGCCCCGTACTGCCCCCGGTGTGGCACCGGGCTGTCCGACCACGAGGTGGCCCAGGGCTACGAGACCGTGGTCGACCCCTCGGTGTACGTGACGTTCCCGCTCACCTCGGGTCCCTACGCGGGCGAAGCGTCTCTCTTGGTGTGGACGACGACGCCCTGGACCCTCGTCTCCAACACCGCCGTCGCGGTCAATCCCGAGGTCACCTACCTGGTCGTGCGGACGGTCGGCGGCGAGCGGGAGCCGGCGCAGACGCTGGTCGTAGCCGCTCCGCTGGTCGACAAGGCCCTCAACGGCGCCGAGTACTCCGAGCTCGCGCGGCTTCCAGGACGCGACCTGGAGCGCTGGACCTACCAGCGGCCCTTCGAGTTCGTCCCCATCGGCGATGCCGAGAACCCCGCGCACTATGTGGTCCTGGCCGACTACGTGACCACCGAGGACGGCTCCGGCCTGGTGCATCAGGCACCGGCCTTCGGAGCCGACGACCTCGCAACCTGCCGCACCTACGGGCTGCCGGTGGTCAATCCGGTTGGCAAGGACGGCCACTTCCTCGCCGATGTTCCGGTCGTCGGCGGCGTCTTCTTCAAAGACGCCGACGCCGAACTGGTGCGCCTGCTTCGCGATGCCGGCTTGCTGCTGCGGCATGTGAACTACGAGCACGCCTATCCCCATTGCTGGCGTTGCCACACGCCGCTGATGTATTACGCGCTGCCCTCGTTCTACATCCGCACCACCGCCCGCAAGGACGAGCTGCTGCGTGAGAACGAGCGCACGAACTGGTACCCGGAGACGATCAAGCACGGTCGGTACGGCGACTGGCTCGACAACAACATCGACTGGGCGCTGTCGCGGGATCGGTACTGGGGCACCCCGCTACCGATCTGGCGCAACGATGCCGACCCCACCCACCTCGTCTGCGTCGGTTCCCTCGCCGAGTTGTCCGCGCTGACGGGCCAGGACCTGTCCGAGCTCGACCCACACCGGCCGTTCGTCGACGCCCCGACCTTCACGCTGCCGGACGTGGCGGGCACTTTCCACCGAGTTCCGCAGGTGATCGACGGATGGTTCGACTCCGGCTCGATGCCCTTCGCCCAGTTCGGGGCGCCGCACCGCAACGCCGAGCTGGCGAAGGCGGCCTATCCGGCGGACTTCATCTCCGAGGCGATCGACCAGACGCGAGGCTGGTTCTACACACTGATGGTGGTGGGAACGCTGGTCTTCGACCAGTCCAGCTACCGCAATGTCGTGTGCTTGGGGCACATCCTGGCCGAGGACGGCCGCAAGATGAGCAAGCACCTGGGAAACATCCTCGAACCGATCTCGCTGATGGACCAGCACGGGGCCGACGCCGTGCGGTGGTTCATGCTGGCCGGCGGTTCGCCCTGGTCGGCACGGCGGGTCGGCCACAAGAACCTTGAGGAGATCGCCTCCAAGGTGCTGCGAACGTACTGGTCGATTGCCTCGTTCCAGTCGCTCTATGCCCGCGCCAACGACTGGACGCCGGGGACCGCTCACGGACTGGAGCCCACCGCGCTGGACCGCTGGGCGACCAACGAGACACATCGAGTTGCGCTCGAGGTCGATGACGCTCTGGAGGCCTACGACCCGGCGCGTGCGGGGCGCGCCCTGGCTGGTCTCATCGATGACCTGTCGAACTGGTACGTCCGCCGCTCCCGTCGGCGTTTCTGGGACGGTGACCCCGCTGCCCTGCAGACGCTGCACGACTGCCTCGATGTGCTCACCCGGCTACTCGCGCCGTTCGTCCCGTTCGTCACCGAGCGGGTTTGGGGCGCGCTGTTCGCGCAGAGCACCGGCGTCGAATCCGTCCACCTGGCGCCCTGGCCCGAGCGCTCGGTCTCGGTCGACTCCGAGCTGTCCGAGCAGGTCGCCCTGGTGCGACGGATCGTCGAGCTCGGACGAGCCGCGCGGGCCGAATCGAAGGTGAAGACGCGCCAGCCGCTGGCTCGTGCTCTGGTTTCGGCGCCAGGCTGGGATCGCATACCGGACCCGCTCAAGGCGGAGGTCACCGACGAGCTCAACGTGCTGGAACTGGCCGCACTGGCTGATGCCGAGGATCTGGTCGACGTGTCGGTCAAGCCGAACTTCCGGGCCCTGGGCAAACGGTTCGGCTCAGGGACGAAGGACGTCGCCACGGCTATCTCCGCGGGCGATCCCACCGCCCTCGCGCACGCGGTCCGGCAGGGCGGTTCCGCGACGGTCACGGTGGGTGGCGAGGAGATCAGGGTGGGCTCGGACGAGCTGATCGTGACCGAGGCGCCGCGGTCGGGCTGGGCGGTCACCAGCGAAGGGGCCGAGACTGTCGCCCTCGACCTGGAACTGACCGGTGAGCTACGGCGTCTCGGGCTGCTGCGCGACGTGATCCGTCTGGTGCAGGAGGCCCGCAAGAACGCCGGGTTCGAGGTGACCGACCGGATCCAGCTGCGCTGGCGGGTCGGCGGTTCACCCGATCCGGCCGAAGCGATCCGGCACCACGCGACGGAACTGGCCACCGAGGTGCTGGCTACCGACATCGTCGAGGGCGCCGTCGACACCAGTCCCGATCGAAACATCGCCGGCAACAGTGACGACGCCATCGCGAGTGCTCCGACGTCCGATGCCGACTGGTTCTCCGGTCACGACGAGGAGATGGGCCTGCATTTCTGGATCCGCCGCAGCTGACCGCGGTCCTGCTGCCCAGCTCGACGTTGAGGTTGCCCTTGTTGCGCGCATTCCCGCGTTGAGGTTGCCCTTGTTGCGCGCAACAAGGGCAACCTCAACTGGTACGGGCGACGCTCGTGTCTGGATCGCAGAGGGCGCATGGAGTGAACCCGTCCTCGACCGCCTGACTCAGCGGGATCGATTCCACCGGTCGGCCGTTCAGGAATCCGCAGCTGCGGACGTGGTAACGGGGCCGGCCGTCGAGGACCCACACGAGATCGTCACCGTGTCGTCGCAGGGGCGCCTCGGTGTCGGCCATCGCAGGTTCAGGCTCGGGCGCCTCAGCCGCAGCCGCAGGCACAGTCGCGGGAGAAACCACGGCAACATCGGCGACGCCAGCAGGAGCGGCGGGAGCGGTCTCGACGACGCCAGCGGCAGCGGCGGGAGCGGCCTCGGCGATCTGGCGGGCGGTCCCCAGCCGGGCAGCCGAGTGCTTGCCGCCACCGATAGTCGTGGCCACGGTTGCGGCGACCGACTCCGACGCGGCGGGAAGATCCGCCGCGCCCGCCGCATGCGAGCGGGCGGGAGCGTCGGCCCCAACCGGCGCCTCAGCTCGGGCGCGGCGGGCCCGGACGACGGCAATGATGGCGACGGCACTGGCGACGACAGAGGCGACGACCAGCGGTGTGCTGCCACCGATCAGACCGAGAACCAGAAATCCGAGGGCCACGACCAGAACAAGCAGGATCGCCAGTTGCACGTCTTACTCCCGTCTGCCTCAGCCCTCGCCGGTAGCGGCTGGGATCGTGCGATCAGACCCAGACGGGCCGGACTCTGAAGGAGTCCGGCCCGTCTGGGTTCGTGTTGGTGATCAGCCGCGGTTCTCTGCTTCGGCCGGCTGTTGGGCCTGCTGGGCCTGCGGATCGGTGCCGCCGCTGGCGTCCAGGTCGTGCAGCTGCGACTCCAGGTAGCTCTTGAGCCGCGAGCGGTATTCGTGCTCGAAGGTGCGAAGCTCCTCCAGCCGCTTCTCCAGCGCTGCCTTGCGCTGCTCCAGCTGGGTGGTGATCTGGGCGGCGCGCTGCTCGGCTTCCTGAACGGTGTTCGACGCACGTGACTGCGATTCCCGATCGAGCTGCTCGGCACGCTGCTGAGCTTCGGAAACGGTCTTCTCGTGGAACGCGCGGGCCTCGGCCTGCACGCGATCCTGGTGGGCCTTGGCGTCGGCCACGGTCTTCTCGTGGTGCGCCTTGGCTGCGGCGGTCTGTTCGTCGGCGGCCTGCTGGGCCAGGGCCAGCACCCGTTCGGCCTGCGCCAACTGGTTGACGCCAGCCGCAACGGGAGCACCGCCGGCGGCCTGCCCGCCCTGAGCCGGAGCCTGAGCCGCCGCGGCCTGAGCCTGCTGAGCAGCCTGCCGGGCCTGGGCCGTCTCCTGCTGGGCTCGGTTGAGTGCACCCTCGAGCTCGGAGGCTCGAGCGGTTGCTCGCTGCAGCTCCTCGCGGGCCGAGGCCAGCGCGGCGGCGTCACCACCGGCGGCGGTTGCCCGCTGCCGCGACGCGGCCACTTCCTGCTGGGCCGCGGCCAGGTCCTGCTGCGCCTTGGTCTGCGCCTGCTTGGTCTGGTTCAGGCTGCCTTCCAGCTCCTGAACGCGCGACTGCAGCTTGTTGATCTCCTCGCGCGCTCCGTTGAGAGCCGCGGCGTCGCCGCCGCCTCCCTGCGCGGCAGCGGCCGCTGGAGCAGCGGCGGGAGCAGCGCCACCCTTGTCGGCGCGATCGCGCAGGTCCTTGTTCTCGTCGATCAGGCGAGCGAGCTCGACCTCGATGATATCGAGGAAGGCGTCGACCTCCTCCTCGTCGTACCCGCGCTTGCCGATCGGGGGCTTCTTGAAGACCACATTGTGGACTTCGGCGGGAGTCAAAGGCATCGATTCACCTCATGTGTTGTCAGACGTTGCGCTCCAGTTGGAGCACCGCAAACTCGAGATCGGACGGGTGGACGGAACAGCTGGTCTAACACGGGCACCAAGAAAGGTAACCGCTGAACACCCGATTGGTTAAGTCGGGGCATCACGAGGATACCGATCATGTAGGTCAGGACCACGCACGACGTGCCAATCCCGACTACAACCTAGACCCGAAGCGGTTCGGGACGTCAATGACCGGCCGCCCTCAGCGAGCGGGACCATAGGCCGAAGTGGCCAGTGATCCGACGATCTGCTGAAGGATGTAGATGATCACGAAGAGCACGATCACGCTGACGTCGATGCTCATCCCGCCGACCCTCAGGGGCGGAATCAGACGTCGGAGCAGCTTCATCGGGGGGTCCGTGATGCTGTAGACCACCTCGAGCCCGATCGCGGCCACGCCGGCCGGACGCCATGAGCGGGCGAAGCTGCGGGTGAACTCCACGATCAGGCGCGCGACCACGAGCAGGTAGAACACCAGGAGCAGCAACCCGAGGGATGCCCAAAACGTCGCCATGCGGTAAGTGTTCCATCTCTCGTCGGGCAGCGTTCGGACAGGCCCGTCCGCGGCCAGCCGGCCGAGCGCTGGACCCGCCCGCTAGCTCTGGTTGTAGAAGCCGCCTTCGACGATCCGCTGCTTGTCCGCCGCGGTGACCGAGACATTATGCGGGCTGAGCAGGAAGACCTTGGGAGTGACCCGCTCGATGCTTCCGTGCAGGCCAAAGGTCAAACCCGCGGCGAAGTCGACGAGCCGCTTGGCGTCGGCGTCGTCCATCTCGGTCAGGTTCATGATCACCGGGGTGCCGCCGCGGAACTGCAACCCGATCGTCTTGGCCTCGTTGTACGTCCTCGGGTGCAGCGTGGTGATGCGCTGCAACGGCTGCGGCTCGTAGGCGGCCTCGAAGCCGTATTCCTCCTCGTACCCCTCGGCGTGGGTGTCGTGGGTCGTTGCGGCGTCGTACCCGCGCGGCGGGCTCACCTCGACCTCCCGCCGACCGGTGTACTGCGGGTCGCGGGCCAAAGCACCGTAGGACTCGGTGCCTTCCGGGTATTCGTCGTCCTCGACGAGTCCCAGGTAGACGCCCATCTTCCGAAAGGCTGTCGCCATTTCGTCCTCCTGTGTCGGTACTGCCCGTTACTTGTCACGCCGCGGGCGTTGTTCGGCTGGAGCCTCGGAGCCCGCTTCGAGGCGACGTTAGCCGATGGTGGGCTTACGAGGGCCGAGCAACGCCGTACCGATTCGTACGTGTGTCGCGCCATGTTCGATCGCACTGTCCAGGTCGGCCGACATCCCTGCCGAGATCATGGTCGCTCCCCCGTGCTGGGCTCGCAACGCGGCCGAGAGTTGAAGCAATTCGCTGAATGCGTCGGCTGGATCGCGATCCTGCGGCGGCACGCTCATCACGCCGGCCACGACGAGCTCTGGCCGCGAGGCGACCTGATCAGCCAGCGCGAGCAGGTCCCCGGGCCGCACGCCACCTCGTTCGGAGGCGCCGGACGGTCCCGCGATCGTGTTGACATCGTTGACATCGAGGCTGACCTGCAGCAGCACCGCGAGCGGCGCCCGATCGGCCGCACGCACCCCGTTGGCCAGAGCATCCACCAGCGCCGCCCGGTCGACGCTGTGCACGACGTCCGCGTAGCTCGCGACCGAGCGGGCCTTGTTCGTCTGCAACCGGCCGACGAAGTGCCACGAAACCGGCGATGGGCTGAGGTCGGCGAACTCGGCAGCCTTGGTCGAGGCGTCCTGGTCACGGCTTTCCCCGAAATCGGTCACCCCGGCCTCGGCGAGAGCGAGGACGTCGGCCACCGGGAAGAACTTCGTGACCGCGATCAAGGTGATCGTGTTCGGATCGCGACCGGCCCGTTCGGCAGCGGTCGCGATCCGAAGTCGAACCGCGCGCAGGTTCGCCCGCAACTCAGCGGCGCGGTCAGGTGCGCTCATCGACACCATCTGACCGCTCGGTCCTGCACGCAGGCATCGCCCTACTTGAGGAAGTCGGGAACGTCGAGTTCGTCCTCGTCGACCTGGACGGGCTTGCGTATCTGCGGGGCCGGCGTCCAGGTCGCTCCCGGCGTGCCGGGGATCGGCGTGGGCGGGTTGCTGGCCGGCTTGGGCGTCGTCGAGGTCGTAGCCGACAGGCTGGATCCGCCGGCGCCGGTGATCGCGCCCGCTTCGTCACGGCGGGGCTCCACCTTCTTGTAAGGAAGCTGGCCCGAATCGAAACCGGCCGCGATCACCGTGACCTTGACCTCGTCACCGAGGGTGTCGTCGATGACGGCACCGAAGATGATGTTTGCGTCCGGGTGAGCGGCCTCGGCAACCAGGGAAGCGGCATCGTTGATCTCGAACAGGCCGAGATCGGATCCGCCGTAGATCGACAGCAGAACGCCGTGCGCGCCCTCCATCGATGCCTCCAGCAGCGGCGAGGCGATGGCCATCTCGGCCGCGGCCCGCGCGCGCCCGTCGCCGCGGGCCGAACCGATGCCCATCAACGCCGAGCCCGCTCCGCTCATGACGCTCTTGACGTCGGCGAAATCGAGGTTGATCAGGCCCGGGGTGGTGATGAGATCGGTGATGCCCTGGACACCGGACAGCAGCACCTGGTCAGCGCTGCGGAAGGCGTCCATGACGGAGACGTTGTGGTCGGAGATCTGCAGCAGGCGATCGTTCGGGATCACGATCAGCGTGTCGCACTCGCTGCGGAGTTGTTCGATGCCGGTCTCGGCCTGGGTCGCCCGCTTCTTGCCCTCGAAGGAGAACGGACGGGTCACCACGCCGATGGTCAGGGCGCCGAGCTTGCGGGAGATGCTGGCGATGACCGGGGCACCGCCGGTACCCGTGCCGCCACCCTCACCTGCGGTGACGAACACCATGTCGGCACCCTTGAGCACCTCTTCGATCTCGTCGCGATGGTCTTCTGCGGCCTTGCGGCCCACCTCGGGCTGAGCGCCGGCGCCGAGGCCGCGGGTCAGCTCGCGGCCGACGTCGAGTTTGACGTCGGCGTCGGACATCAACAGCGCCTGTGCGTCGGTGTTCACGGCGATGAACTCGACACCCTTGAGGCCCTGTTCGATCATCCGGTTGACGGCGTTGACACCTCCGCCACCGACGCCGACGACCTTGATGACGGCGAGGTAGTTGTGCGGGGCGGTCACGAGGCCACCACGCTGGATTCGTGCTGTGGCTGTGCGGTCATGACTCTCCTGCTTTCGATCGGCGGCCCGGAAACTCTCACCCTCAGGTAGACCCTTAACGTTATGTCAACCTGAGCGCTATCCCGAAAGGTAGTTCCCGAAGCGTCAAGGGCAAGCGAGGCGCGCCGCGACACGCCCCATTTCCAACGGCCGGATCGCCCCGCTCAGCGAGAGATGACGCTGCTCGGATCGCTGATGTCGAAATAGCTGCCAGGACGTCCCAGCAGGGCGGGCAGCAGCCTGGCCTTGTCGGCGTTGCCATCCATGCCGCCCCACAGCACCGTCCGGCCATCGCGCAGCACGAGCGTGACCGCCTCCGCGCTGAGCGCCGAGATTCGGGCGACCGATGATCGAACGGGCCCGTTCAGCGCGCCGGAAACCTGAGCGATCTCGGAGTCCAGCGCGTCGCTGCCGCTGCTGATCAGCACGGGCAATGCCTTGGGAGTGCTGCTCAAAGTCCGGAACGCCACATCGTCGACGTCGACCTCGACCGTGGCCCCGGCCAGCATCCGGTATCCCACGCCCACTCGCTCGGTGATCGCGATCGTCACGGTCGAGGGGTAACTGGTACTGACCCGAACCGAACGCACCACGGGCAACTTCGCCACGCGGCGCTCGATCGCCGCGGTGTCCAGCCGCACCAACGGTGTGCCAGGCCGGATAGCCGCACTCGCGCGGATCTGTCCCGGCGAGAGCAGCCGCGTACCGGTCACCTGAACCGTCGACACCCCCAGCAGCGAGGAGAACGCCACGACCCAGACCGCGAGCACGACGGTGAACACTAACGCGCCGATCCAGAGCCAACGCCGCACGCCTGAGCGGGGGTGAGCCTCGGTCGGGGCGGGTCGCTCAGCCACAGTCGTCATTGCTCGCCGCCGGTGCCGGGTTGCCCATCGCCGAGAAGAGCCAGGATCTCGGCACACAACAGATGGACGTCACCGATTCCCATCGTCATGACGACGTCGCCGGCCCGACTGAGCGCGGCGACCCGGCCGGCGGTGTCCGACCAGCGAGGTTCGTAGACGAGGCGGTCCGCCGGCAGCGGAATGCGTTCTGCGATCAGGGCACCGGTGACGCCGGGAATCGGTTCCTCCCGGGCGGGAAAGATGTCCATCACCACCGCGACGTCAGCGATCGCCAAAGCCTCGGCGAACTCCTGCGCAAAGGTCTGGGTTCTGCTGAAGGTCCCGGGTTGGAAGATGGCGACCAGCCGACCACGGCCACCGTCGGGCGCCGCGTGCTCTCCGATGATCGACCGCGCCGCGGACAGGGCAGCTCGCACCTCGGTGGGGTGGTGGGCGTAGTCGTCATAGACCCGCACTCCCCCGGCTTCGCCGTGGAACTCGAACCGGCGATGCACCCCCTGGAATTCACGCCAGATCTGCTCGACCCGATACGGATCGAAGCCGAGTTCGACGGCCACCGCGAAAGCAGCGGCGGCATTGAGGGCCATGTGACGGCCGAGCAACGAGCCGATCCGCAGCCGGTGGGAACGGCCCGAGGCCAGGCGCACCGTGAACTCGACGGAGTCCGGATGCTCGATGATGTCGCCGACACGGACGTCGGCGTCATCCGCGGTGCCGTAGGTGCGCACGGGCACCCCTTGCGCTCGCGCGTAGTCGGCGATCCGGCGCGCCCCGGCATCGTCGGCGCAGGCCAGCAGCAGACCCCCGCTGGGCGAGGAACGGTCGATACGGTCGACGAAGAGCTCGAACGCGCGAAAGACTCCTTCGAGGTCACCGTGATTTTCCAGATGATCGGCTTCGACGTTGGTCACGATGGCCAGTTCCGGCCGTAGGAGCAGGAACGAGCCGTCACTCTCGTCCGCCTCGACGATGAACAGTTCGCCGCTGCCGGCGTGCGCGTTCAATCCCGACTCGTAGAGGTTTCCCCCTATGGCGAAGGACGGATCGAGTCCGCAGGCCTGGGCGGCGACGGTGAGCAGCGAGGTCGTCGTGGTCTTGCCGTGGGTGCCGGCGATGGCGACCGCGCGCTTGCCGGTGATCATCGCGGCCAGGCCGGTCGCGCGCCGTATGACCCGCAGACCGCGGGACCTGGCCGCGGCGAGCATCTCGTGCCTGGGATTGATGGCGGTGGTGTACACGAGCGTGTCGGTGTCGTCGAGCAGGCTGAGCGGATGGCCGATCGTGACGGGAATCCCCAGTGCCCGCAGGGCGGTCACGGTGACCGAATCACGGCCTTCGCTCCCGGACACGTCCAGACCTCGGTCGAGCATGATCCGCGCCAGACCACTCATGCCGGCGCCGGCGATACCCATGATGTGGACGCGACCCAGGTCCTCGGCGGCGGGGATCTGCTCGGTCGCGGCGGAGGCGACCAGCGCGGCCCCAGGGGCCTGCCAACCTTCGGGTCGCTGGTAGCTGGATTGGCTGCGGGTAGCTGCATCCGGCAGCCACTGGCGAGGCCCCGCACCGGCGTCGTCGGACGACGCCGTGGACGAGCTGTCGGATTCCTCAGGAGTGGTGACCACGCGCCACCTCCAATACCGCTCGTGCCATTGTCTCACCGGCGTGGCGGGTGCCCGCGCCGCGAGCCGCAGCGGTCATGGCCGACAACCGAGACGGGTCGAGCAGCACTCCCACGACGTTGTCGGCCACCCATTCGGGCGTGCACTCGGCGTCGCTGACGAGCAGTCCCCCGCCGGCTGCGACGATCGGCTCCGCGTTGAGGCGTTGCTCCCCGCCGCGTAGCGGTAGGGGCACGTAGGCGGCGGGAAGTCCCACGGCCGTGAGTTCGGCGCAGGTCATGGCACCGGAACGGCACAGCACGAAGTCGGCGGCCGCGTAGGCGTCGGCCATCGTCTCCAGATACGGCAGCACCCGGTAAGGAGCGTGACCCGCGGTGCGCTCCGGGGCCAGGACGGGATTCTTGGGACCGGCGATGTGCAGTACCTGCACGCCCGCGGCCTCGAACGCCGGGGCGGCTCCGAGGGCGGCACCGTTGATGCGCTGCGCGCCCTGCGAGCCTCCGGTCACCAGGAGCGTCGGCCGATCGGCGTCCAGCTTCAGCTTGCTTCGCGCGGCCGGGCGCGCCGCGGTCCGGTCGAGTTCGGTGATCGCCGGCCGCAGCGGGATCCCGATCGCGACACCGTGGCGGATCCTGACCGAGTCCGACGCGGTGAAAACGTGCGTGGTCAGGCGAGCCGCAAGCCGATTGGCGACGCCGGTACGGGCGTTGGCCTCGTGCACCACGATCGGAATCCCGCGTCGGCGAGCGGCGAGGTAGGCGGGGACCGCGACGTAGCCACCAAAGCCGACGACAACATCTGCCCCGACACGATCAAGAACGGCTGCGGCCGCGGCGACCGCCGCCCGCAGCTTGCCCGGCGTCTGAAGCAGCGCCTTGCCCGGCCTGCGCGGCAGCGGTACCGGCGGGATCAACTCCAGCGGGTATCCGCGGGCCGGAATCAGCGTCGTGTCCAGGCCGCGTTCGGTGCCCAGCGCCGTGATTCGGACGCTTGGCTCCAGTCTGCGGATGGCGTCGGCAACGTTCATCGCCGGCTCGATGTGACCGGCCGAATGGCCGCCGGCGATCACCACCGACAGGCCGGCTGATGCCGTCATCGGCCTCGGCCATTCTCGGTTCCGGTCGGGCGGAGGGCGTCCGCGCGGGCAGCGGCGGTCGAGCGTTGAGTCGTGGCAGGTGCAGCCGCGCGCTGAGCAGCCGCGCGTTGAGTCGCGCGTTGAGTCGTGTGAGGTGCCGCCGCGCGCTGAGCAGCCGTGCGTTGAGTAGTCGGAGGAGTTGCCGCGCGTTGAGTCGCGGTGCGCGGACGTCCCGCGGCGCGGCCGGAACCAGCCTCGCTCGTCGTGACACCCGAGGTACGGCTGCCGGCTGGGCGCACCTTGCGACGTACGACATCGGTGACGGCCGCCGGTCGGCCGAGGCGCAACCACCGGACCCAGCGCGGCGTCAGCCCGGCAGCCGCGGTCGTCGCCGCGGCACTCACCGCGGCTGGCTCGTGGCGCGCGAAGGACACGAGCATGCCCAGCACGCCGCAGGTGAGGATCAGCGACGTACCGCCGTTGGAGATGAACGGCAGCGGAATGCCGGTGACCGGCAGCAGCGCGGTCACATAACCGATGTTGATGAGGGCCTGGCCGGCGATCCAGATCGCGGTTCCGGCGGCGACCAGCCTGATGAACGCGTCGTTGCTGCGGAAGGCGATGCGCAGCGCGGCGTAGGTGAACAGGGCGAACAGGAGCAGCACGGCGGTGGTGCCGAGCAGGCCCAGCTCCTCTCCGACGACGGCGAAGACGTAGTCGGTGTTCGCGTTGGGTACCCAGCCGTACTTGAGGGTGCCGCGGCCGAGCCCGACACCGAAGACGCCGCCCGAGGACAGCGCCCACAACCCGTGCAGAGCCTGGAATCCGTGATGCTGCGGATCGAGGTTCGGATGCAGGAATGTCGTCAGGCGTTGCAACCGGTACGGCTCGGTCACGGCCATCACGGTGACCGCCCCGGCGATCAGGAGCACGATCACCGCGAAGAAACGAAACGGCAGGCCAACGGTCCAGAGCAGCCCGATGAGCAGCAGCATGAAGCACAGGCTCGTGCCGAGATCGGGTTCCATCATGACCAGGCCGATGATGGCGAGGAACCCAGGCACGAGCGGAACCAGCACGTGCCGGGCACTGTGCAGCGACTGCAGGGACTCCTTGCGCGCCAGCAGGTCTGCCCCCCAGAGCAGAACCGCCAGCTTGGCGAACTCCGAGGGCTGAACCGTGAACGGACCGAGCTGCAGCCAGCGGTGAGCGCCGTTGATCGTGACGCCGACCCCGGGAATGAGCACGCCGAGCAGCGCGACCAGCGCCAGGGCGAGGACGGGATAGGCCAGGCGCCGGTAGACGCGCGGTGGTATCCGCATCGCGAACCAGAACACCGGGACGCTCATGGTCAGGAACTCCGCCTCGCGGATGAGCTGGGACCAGATGTTGTCGCCGGTCGTGTGCAGCGAGGCCGAGATGGTCGTCGAGGCCGACATGAGCAGGCCGAAGAACAGCAATCCGCCGCCGGCGAAGGCGAGCAGTTGCAGGGAGGCGTACGGGCTCTCCAGGTAGCGGCCGGACGCACGGACGACCCGGGTGTCCGACACCCGGGAACGGATTCCGTTGATCACCGCGGCTGCTCCGGCGGCACCGGCCCCGTCACGGCACCGGGAAGTTGCCCGACCGCGCGGGCGAACGACTCACCGCGGGCGGAGTAGCTCGCGAACATGTCCAGTGATGCCCCGGCAGGCGCGAGCAGAACGACGTCGGAGGCGTGCGCCAGCGACGCCGCGGCCGCGACGACTTCCTGCATGGCCCCATCGTCCGTCCTTGACACGGTGATCACGGGGACATCCGGCGCGTGTCGCGCGAGAGCAGACGCGATCAGGTCCCGGTCCTGGCCCAGCAGGACCGCCGCGCGTAGCCGGGGGGCATGCCGGTCGACCAACTCGGCGATCGGAGCGCCCTTGAGCTGGCCGCCGGCGATCCAGACGACCGAGGGATAGGCGGCGAGCGAGGCATCGGCCGCGTGCGGGTTCGTCGCCTTGGAGTCGTCCACGTAGTCCACGTCGGAGACGGTCGCGACCAGCTGGTTTCGGTGCGGATCCGGTACGAAGGCCCGCAACCCGGCCGCGATCTGCTCCGGGCCCACGCCGGCCGTTTCAGCCAGCGCCGCGGCCGCGAGCGCGTTGGCCACGTTGTGCTCCCCCGGTGGCCGGATCTCGGCGGCGGGCAGGAGCACCCGGCCCTGGGCATCGCGAAGCAACCCGTCCACCACCCCGTAGCTGCCCGGACCGCCGTGGTGGGTGGAGAAGGTCAGCCTCGACGTTGCGGCCTCCTCCAACCGAGCCAGCACCGTCGGATCGTCCGCGTTGCCGATCGCGGTGTCACCGGCGAAGACCTTGGTCTTCTCCCGGGCGTAGGCCGACATCGTCCCGTGCCAGTCGAGGTGATCCGGTGCCACGTTGAGCAGGGCTCCGGCCAGGGGCGCGATCGTGGCCGAGTGGTGCAGCTGGAAGCTGGAGGCCTCCACGGCAAGCACGTCGTAGCCGGGGTCGGCCAGCACGGCGTCGATGATCGGCACGCCCACGTTGCCGACCGCCAACGCTCGGAGGCCGGCCGACCGCAGCACGGCCTCGAGCATTCGCACGGTCGTGGTCTTGCCGTTGGTTCCGGTGATCATCAACCAGGCGGCGGGGTCGTTGCCCCTGATCCGCCAGGCGAATTCGAGCTCTCCGAAGACCGGCAGCCCGCGCTGGTAGGCCTGCTGAAGCAGGAACTGGTCGGGACGCAGTCCGGGCGAGGTCACGACGAGATCGATACCGTCGGGAATCACCTCGACGGCACCGAGGAATTCGGCCCCCTCAGGCAGGCCGCCGCCGAGCCGAGCCGGGCCGGCGTCGGTCACGAGCACCGAGCAACCAAGCCGGACGAGGGCCCGGGCCGCGGAGGCACCCGCCACCCGCGCGCCGAGGACGAGCGCCCGGGCTCCGGCGAATTCCAGCCGGTCGGCGAATCGGGGCGAGGACGCGGCGCGCTCGGCCGGAGTCGGAACGGTCGAGGCGTCAGTCATCCGTAGGAGACGAATTCCGCGTAGAACAAGCCCATTCCGAACGCGACCGCGAGCCCCCCGACGATCCAGAACCGGACGATCGTGGTCACCTCGTCCCAACCACCCAGTTCGAAGTGATGGTGGAACGGCGCCATTCGGAACACGCGCCGGCCGGTGCCGGTCTTGATCCGGGTGAACTTGAACCAGCCCGTCTGGATCACGCTCGACAGGGTTACCACGGCGAACAGGCCACCCAGCACGACGAGCAGCAGTTCGGTCCGCGACAGGATCGCCAAGCCGGCCATCAGTCCGCCCAGGGCCATCGAACCCGTATCGCCCATGAAGATCTGCGCCGGCGAGGCGTTCCACCACAGGAAGCCGAAACAGGCACCCATCGCCGCGGCCGCGATGAGCGCCAGGTCCTGCGGATCTCGCACGATGTAACAGCCGGCCGGATGCCGCACGCCGCAGACGTTCTTGAACTGGATGAAGGTGATCAGGGTGTAGGCGCCCATCACCATCGCGGCGCTGCCCGCCACCAGCCCGTCCATCCCGTCGGTCAGGTTCACCGCGTTCGTGGTGGCTGTGACGATGAGGTAGGCCAGCACGAGGAAGCCGACCACGCCGAGGGAGAGCGGGGCGAGATCGCGAACGTAGGAAAGGTGTTTCGACGCCGGGGTCAGGCCGTTGTGTGCCTTGAACATCATCGCTCCGGCGCCGAACACCAGGGCGACGCCCAGCTGCCCGAGGAATTTCGCCCGGGCCCGCAAACCGAGATTGCGCCGTCGTCGCAACTTGATCAGGTCGTCGAGAAAGCCGACACCGCCCGAACCCAGCATGAGAAACAGCAACAACAGCCCGGAGGCGGTCGGTCCGGCGTGATCGTGCCGGACGGCGGCCACCAGATGCGCGGCGACGTAACCCACGATGGTCGAGCCCATGATGGCCACGCCGCCCATGGTCGGCGTTCCCCGCTTGATCAGGTGGCTCTGCGGACCGTCCTCGCGGATCTCCTGACCGAAGCCGTGGCTGCGGAAGTACCGCACGACCAGCGGAGTGCACAGGATGGAGGTCATCAGGCCGAACAGGGCCGCGACCAGGATCGTCTTCACTGCACACCCTCCGCCAGGGCGACCGCGGCCGGACGCACGTGCGCCCGCACAATCGCCTCGGCCACTCGTTCCATGCCCACCGAGCGGGACGCCTTGACGAAAACCACGTCACCGGGCTCGAGAATGGCCCTCAAGCGCTCGGTGGCGGCCTCGACGTCGGCCACCGCTTCCACATCCGTCATGCCGGCCTGCTCGGCGCCGTGGCGGATACCGGAAGCGGCCCGCCCGACGATGAGGGCCCGGGCGACGCCCAGATCCGCGACCGCGCGGCCGACCCGGACGTGTTCGGCCTCGGAGGCGTCACCGAGCTCGGCCATCTGCCCGAGTACCGCTACGGACCGGCGTCCGTGGCTCATCGACATCAGCGCGGCGAGTCCCGCCAGCATCGACTCCGGATTGGCGTTGTAGGCGTCATTGACGACCGTGATCCCGTCCTCGGTCGTGGTGACCTCCATGCGCCAACGCGACGACGCAGTCGCCGCCGACAACGCACGGCCGATCTCACCGACCGGCATGCCCAGCCGCCAGGCCGCGGCCGCGGCCGCGAGGGCGTTGCCGACCTGGTGCCGGCCGTGAACCGACAGCACGACCGGTGCGCTTTGCCCCGCGATCGACAGCAGGAACTCCGGCCGCCCGGACTCCGGTACCCGAAGGTCCACGGCCCGGACGTCGGCTTGTTCGGACTCGCCGAAGCGGATGACCTGTGCGGTGGTGCGCTCGGCCATGGCCGCCACCAGAGGGTCGTCGGCGTTGAGGATCGCCGCTCCCCCGTCAGCCTGCGACGGCAAGGCCTCGACGAGCTCGCCCTTGGCCTGCGCGATCGCCTGCACCGATCCGAACTCGCCGACGTGAGCGTGCCCCACGTTCAGCACGATCCCCAGCTGGGGACGGGCGATTGCGGTCAGGTGGGTGATGTGCCCGATGCCGCGCGCGGAGGTCTCCAGGACCAGGAATCGCGTGCCGGCGTCGGCCAGCAGCACCGTGTACGGATAGCCGAGTTCGTTGTTGAAGCTGCCCGGGGGCGCCACGGTCGTCCCGAGCCCCGACAGCACTTGAGCCAGCAGGTCCTTGGTCGAGGTCTTGCCGGACGAGCCCGTGACACCGATGACAGTCGCTGCCAGTCGGCGGCTCGCCGCGGTGGCCAATGCGCTGATCGCCGCGAGCGGATCGCTCACGACCACCGATCCGGTCGGCACCGAGCGGGTGGACAGCACAGCCACGGCCCCGGCGTCGACCGCGGCCTGGGCGTAGTCGTTGCCGTCGGCGCGCTCGCCCGGGAAGGCGAGAAAGAGGTCGCCGGGACGGACCCGGCGGCTGTCGAATTCTGCGCGGCCGGTGACTTCGACGTGAGGATCGAGGTGATCGGGACGCCCTCCGACGATGCGGGCGATTTCCCCGACGGTCATCGGGATCACCGTCCGCTCACCCCCTGTTCCGTCATCGTGTCGGCCGACGGGCCCGGCGCGTCTGCCACCTGGTAGCCGGCGTGCGCCAAGGCCTGCGCCAGCACCGTCACATCGTCGAAAGGCAGCATATCCGCCCCCACCTGCTGGCCCGTCTCGTGCCCTTTGCCGGCCACCAGCACGGTGTCGCCGACCCGCGCCACCGCGACCGCCCGCTCGATCGCCGCCCGGCGGTCTCCGATTTCCTCGATGAGGGCGGGCCGATCGGCCGCCACCGCGCGGGCACCGGCAAGCATCGCGGCGCGGATCGTGGCCGGGTCCTCCGAGCGCGGATTGTCGTCGGTGACGATCAGCAGGTCGGCGGCGCGGGCGGCTACCTCACCCATGAGCGGCCGTTTGCCGCGGTCGCGGTCACCGCCACAGCCGAGCACGATGATCAGGCGCCCGGCGGTCAGCGGGCGCAGCGCCTGCAGGGCCGAGCTCACGCCGGCCGGCTTGTGGCTGTAGTCGACCACCGCCAGGAACGGCTGGTCACCGTCCACCCGCTCCATCCGTCCCGGGACCTGGGCGGCGGCAACTGCCGGGGCCGCCCGCGCCGGGTCGACCTCCAACTCGGCGAGCACCGCCAGGGCCAGCAGGGTGTTGGCGATGTTGTACGCGCCCGGGATGCGACATCCCGCGGCGAAGCTGCGACCCGGTCCCCGCACGGTGAACCGGGTCGACCCATCGGAGCCGACGACGACGTCGGAAGCGGTCCAGTCCGCACCGCCGCTGGTGGACACGGTGATGCGGCCGGGCTCGACCAGCCGTCGACCCCACTCGTCGTCGACCACGACGATCTCGCGCCGGGCACGTCCGTCGAACAACATCGCCTTGGCCGCGAAGTAATCCTCCATGTCGGAGTGGAAGTCCAGGTGGTCCTGCGACAGGTTGGTGAACGCGCCGACCGCGAAGCAGACACCCCCGACCCGACCCATGCGCAGTGCGTGGGACGAGACCTCCATGCCGACAACGTCGATCGAGTCCTCCACCATCGCGGCCAGCAGTGCTTGCAGCTGGTCTGCCTCGGGGGTCGTGAAGGCGGTCTTCACCGATCGCGTACCGAAGAACACACCGACGGTGCCGATGAGGCCGACGTGCCGACCGGCGGCCGCCAGACCCGCCCGAACCAGGAACGTGGTGGTCGTCTTGCCCGACGTACCGGTGATCCCGTACAGCGAGAGCGCCTCGCTGGGATGCCCGTAAACCGCTGCCGAAACCGGCCCGAGGTCGTCGCGGGGACGCGCGGCGAGCAGCACGGGCACGGTGAGGCCGGCGGCTCGAACGGCACGTAACCCCTCGCCGTCGGTGAACACGGCCTGCGCGCCGGCCGCAACCGCGGCAGCCGCGAACCGGGCGCCGTGGCCGCTGCCGCCAGGCAGTGCGGCGAAGAGGTCTCCGGGCAGTACCGCCGTCGAGCTGGAGGTGATTCCGGAGACCGAGATCTCCGGACCGCCGTCCAGGATCAGCGAGCCGGTGGCCAGGGCACCGAGCGGGGTCGGCGGAACGTGGCGCGGACGCAACGGCGTCTGGACCACCTCGTACCCCTTTCGTTACGCGATCGGACCGGCGGCCGACCACCCTGCCACGCTACCCAGGCCCGATCGGATCGCGGTCGGGTCGGCTGCGGGCCGCTACTGACCAAGGGTCAGCGGGACCAGCTTTCCGACCGATCCGGACGCGGCGATCTTGGCCGCGGCCAATTCGTAGGAGGCGATCTCGTGGAACAGCGGAGCGGCGACATCGCCACCCTCCAGCCCGTGCGCGGGATTGTTGATCATGATCGCCACCGCGAAGCGCGGGTTGTCCGCCGGTGCCATCCCCGCGAAGGTGTCCCAGTAGACCGAGTCGGAGTACACGCCCGTCTTCGGATCGGGTTGCTGCGCCGTGCCGGTCTTGCCCGCCACCCGGTAACCCGGGATCGCCGCCCGCACACCGGTTCCGCCCTTCATCGTGACCGACTCCAGCATGGTACGAACGGTTTGGGCGGTCTTGGGCGAGACGACGGTCACCGCTGCCGGCTGCTGGGTCTGGCTCACCGAGCCGTCAGCCTTGGTCACGGACTGAACGATGCGTGGCGCGATCCGCTTGCCGTCGTTGGCGATCGCCTGGTACATCGACGCCAACTGCAGCGAGGTCATCGCGACTCCCTGACCGATCGGAAGGTTGGTGAACGTCGAGGGCGACCAGGTGCTGAGATCCGGCAGCAGGCCGCTGCTCTCCCCGGGGAGCTCGACGCCGGTGGCCTGGCCCAGACCGAACTTCTTGAGGTAGTCGTAGAAGCTCTGCTCCCCCACCCGCTGGGCGATCTCGAGCGTGCCGACGTTGGAGGACTCCGCCAGCACCCCGGTCGCGGTGAACTTCTGCACCGGGTGCCACCAGGCGTCGTGAATGGTCACGCCCCCCGCCTGGATGCTGTCGGGCACGCTCAGGACCGTCCGCGGCGTGATCAGGCCCTTCTCGATTGCGGCGGACATGGTGACGATCTTGTTCGCCGAGCCCGGCTCGAAGACCTGCTGGATGTTCGGGTCCAGTGGCTGATTCGCGCCGATCGTCGAGGGGTCCTGGGCATCGAACGTGCCGCTGGAGGCCAGCGCCAGCACCTGCCCGGTCTTGACGTCCAGGATCGCGACCTGCCCGTTGCGGGCCTGGGAGGCCTTGATGGCCGAATCCAGGTAGTGCTGGGTGATGTACTGCAGATCCTGGTCGATGGTGAGCTGCACCGTGCCGCCGTCCACGGCGTTCTTGCGCTTGATGGCACCGGCAGGGTTGACGTTGCCGTTGGCGTCGAGCTCGTAGTCCACCGCGCCGTCGGTGCCCTTGAGCATGGCGTCGTAGCTCTGTTCGATACCCGCAGCACCGGTGCCGTTCGAGTGCACCAGGCCGACGACGTTGGCCGCGGTGGTACGTCCCGGATAGAGCCGCTGCAGCGTCGCCTGGCTGAAGATGCCCACCAATGGCTTGCCCCGCAGAGTCAGGTTCTCCACCTGCTGGGCCAACGCCGGCGGCAACGCGGTACCGAGCAGGGCGTAGCGGGAATTACTCGACAGCAACTGGGTAATCGTCATCACCGGCCGGCTGACGATCGGCGCGATCATGCTCGCATAGCTGGCCCGGTCGGCGGGCGCGATCATGCTGGGATCAGCCACGATGTCCTTGGCGTCGGCGGTGTAGGCCAGCGATATTCCGTTGCGGTCCACGATCGACCCGCGCGCGGCATGCAAGGTCACTCCGCCGAGGCTCTGCTGGGTCGCTGCGTTGGCGTAGCCCCCGGAATCCAGGCCCTGCAACCAGACCAGCCGCACGAAGACCACCGACAGCAGCAGGCACACGATCACGACGCCGGACCGCACCCGCTTGGCGGCCTGCCCGAGCCGCATGCGCTTCGCCTGGGCCTTTCGTCGAGCGGCCGGCGCCTGGGCCCCACGTGGTGCCGGGCGCGTCGGTCCGACCTTGGCCGCGCTCTGGGGACGCGGCCGACCGGGCGTTGCGGCGCCGGGACGGGGTCCGCCGCGGTTCGCTTGCGCCGGTCGCACCGGAGGCTGGCCGAGGTTCGGACGAGCCGGCCGCACCGGCGGCTGGCCGCGGTTCGGACGAGCCGGCCGCACCGGAGGCTGGCCCAAGCGTTGAGGTTGCCCTTGTTGCGCGGCACCCGGGGTCGACGTTGCCCTCGTTGCTTCGCCACGGCGTTGAGGTTGCCCTTGTTGCGCGGCCGGCGGACGCTGACCGTCGCGAGCCTGTGGGCTGCGCTGAGGCGGCTGAGGCTGATGAGGCTGATGAGGTCCGCGAGGCGGCTGAGGCGGTCGGTTCATGTCAGTGACCCCGGGATGGTGTGGACGACGGTGTGATGGACGGCTTCGGCATCGACTGCGGCGCGGACTTCGGTGCCGACTTCGACACGGTGACCGTGGGTTTGCTCGCGGTGCCGGCCGAGGAGCGTGCACTGGCCGTCACCGTCACCGTGACCACCGGACGGCCGGGGCTCGACGTCGCGCCTGCACTCGCGCGCGGACTGGCGCTCGGGGTCGAGGTCGGCTTCGGCGTCGGCTTCGGCGTCGGCTTCGGCGTCGGCTTCGGGGCGGGCGCGACGGTGGCTGGGGTCGGGGACCCGAGCACACTCACCGTGCCGTCACGGTTGATCCGAAGGAACGCAGGGTTCGGGTTGGGGACCAGGCCGAGGCTGGCCGCCGCCGCTGCCAGTGCGGCCGGCGCCTGCTTGGCCGCGAGATCGCGCAGCAGTTGTTGTTCGCTGTCGGAGGTCGTCGAGTTGTTATCGCTGACCGTACGGTTCTGTACCTCCAACGCCGCCGACGCGGTGTTGAGCGCCAGCAACGCACACAGTCCGCCGGCGAGCATGCCGCCCAGGATCACCGGAAGTGGGAGCCGACGTCGTCGGGTGACCTGCAGTCCCGGAGGCAGCGCGGCGGACAGGGCGGCGTCCGATGCTGCCGCCCGCGTTGCCGACGACGTTGCCGACCGCGTTGCCGACGGCGCTGCCTTCGAGCCCGGGGTGGAGGTCACTCGGGGACGTACCCCAGCCGCCCGCGCGGGATGGTTGAACCGCAAGGCGGGTCGGGTGGGCGGGGTGTCGTCGGAGGTGATGCGACGGCTCACGCTGCTGCCTTCCTGATGCGTTCCGCGGCCCGCAGGCGGACGGAGGCGGCCCGAGGGTTCTCGGCGATCTCGGGTTCGGAGGCCGGCTCCGAGCCACGGCTCAACAACTGCAACTGCGGGCCGGCCTCGGCGAGGGTGACCGGCAGGCCCGGCGGGGTTCGGTCGACTGCCAGTTCGGCCAAGGCGCGCTTGACGATCCGGTCCTCCAGCGACTGGTAGGACAGCACGACGATCCGTCCACCCACGGCCAGGGCGGACAGGGCCGCGGGAATAGCCCCGGCGACCGCCTCGAGCTCTCGGTTGACCTCGATGCGCAGGGCCTGGAAGGTGCGCTTGGCCGGATGCCCACCCGTACGGCGGGTGGCGGCAGGAATCGCCTCGCGCACCAGTTCGGCCAGTTCCGTCGTGGACTCCAAGGGAGCCGACCGGCGACGACGTCCGATGGCCTGGGCGATCCGCAGCGCGAAACGCTCCTCGCCGAACTCCCTCAGCACCCGCGCCAGTTCGGCAACGGGGTAGGTGTTGACCACCTCATGCGCGGTCAGCGCGTCCGCCGGGTTCATCCGCATGTCCAACGGTGCCGGCTGGGAGTAGCTGAACCCCCGCTCGGTAACGTCCAGTTGCATCGAGGAGACGCCGAGATCGAACAGGGCGCCCTGGATCTCACCGACGCCGAGCCGGTCCAGGATGTCGGGCAGCTCGTCGTAGACGGCGTGCACCAGTTCCACGCGGGCGGCGAACGGGGCCAGCCGCTCGGCGCTGAGTCGCAGCGCCTCGGTGTCCCGGTCGAGCCCGATCAACCGCAGGCCGGGATGTGCCTGCAGCAGAGCCTCACTGTGGCCGCCCAGGCCGAGCGTGGCGTCCACCACGACCGCGTCCGCGGCCGCGAGTGCCGGTGCGAGCAGACCCAAGACCCGGTTGAGCAGCACTGGCACATGGACCGGCCGCGCGGGGAAGTCCGGGGACGCCGGGCGGGACGCCGGGTCGGCGGGGTCTGACCCCGGCGGCTCGGGATTACCCATCTGCTGATCCTCCGTGCGGTGATGGCGGTTCGACTACGTCGGTCAGGCCGGTGCGGTGCGGTGCGGGCGATTGGGGTGGGGGACGGTGGGGAGTTCGGACGAGCGGACGATCTCGCGCTAGCGGGTCCCCGCCCGCCGGTCCCTGCCCTGGCGCCGGGGAAGTGCGTCAGGACGGGGAACTGGGCGGGAGGAGGCCGACCGGCACGATGTCCGCCAGGGCGGAGCGTCGCCGGAGGTCCTAGAGCAGGCCGGGCAGCACCTCCTCGGCGTCGGCGAACGATTGCTCGGTGGATTCGAGGTAGCTCTGCCACGCGTGGGCGTCCCAGACCTCCACGCGGGTGTTGGCGCCGATCACCACGCAGTCCTTGCTGAGGCCCGCGTAGTCGCGAAGCGGCGCGGGGACAGTGATGCGGCCCTGGTTGTCCGGAACCTCGTGGGACGCGCTGGCGAAGAAGACGCGGCTGTAGTCCCGCACGCTGCGCTGGGTCACGGGCGCTTCCCGGAGCAGGCCGGTGATCCGGTTGAACTCCGTCATCGGGAAGACGAACAGGCATCGTTCCTGACCTTTGGTGATCACCAGCCCGCCCTCCATTTCCGTCCGGAACCGCGCGGGGAGCGCCAGGCGGCCCTTGTCGTCGAGTCGAGGGGTATGGGTGCCGAGGAACACGACCCCTCCCCTCTCCAGCAGCCCGAGCCCGAACCGCCGCTCAACTCACAACTTCCCCACTTCGACCCACCATACCCCACCAGTCACCACAAAGGATCGGTGCGCTCGGGCGATTCTTAAGCGTGTCCCCCTAATTTCTTGGCCTGTACCGGGTGGGGGGCGGTGGGGAGTCCCGGCCTCCGCCGAGCCGCCGTCGCGGCCCGACGCCCCCAGCGCGGTCAGCACTCTGCCGAAGGGACTCACACCGACAGAGCCCCCGAACCACCGCCGGTGAGCCCTCGCTCAATCGTCGGAGGCCTGCCGTGAGCGCGCGGAGCAACGTAGAGTCACGCCGAACATGGCGAATGTCGAGTTGGCGTGAAGACCGCTCGACAGATCGAATGTTGTCGACAACGCTTGACGGTGAGCCGGTTCGTCGCCGGCACGGGGACACGGACAGGACGGACCACGAGTGACGCACGCAGCACCCCTGGCGGGATCCGGTGATTTCGGTCCTGCCCAGGGCAACGATCCGTCCAAGGGCTCAGAGCTGGACGGGCGGGCCTCTTACCCGACGACGAACAGCACGGACCTCGGTCCGGACTCGTTCTCCGGAGGCGGCTCGGCCCGCCAGCGGGTGGACGTCAGCGACGTCGCGGCCGCCGCCGCCCGCATCGTGGACAACATCGAGAAGGCCATCGCCGGCAAGTACGACGTGATCCGGCTCGGGGTCACAGTGCTGCTGGCTGAAGGACACCTGCTGATCGAGGACGTTCCGGGCGTGGGAAAGACGACCTTCGCCAAGGCGCTGGCCCGTTCCATCGACAGCACCGTCCGCCGGATTCAGTTCACACCCGACCTGCTGCCCTCGGATGTGACGGGCGTGAGCGTGTTCAACTCCGATTCGACCGAGTTCGAGTTCAAACCGGGTCCGGTGTTCGCCAACATCCTGCTCGGTGACGAGATCAACCGCGCCTCCCCCAAGACGCAGGCGGCGCTGTTGGAATGCATGGCCGAGCGGCAGGTCACCGTCGACGGCACGCGCTACGAGCTGCAGTCACCCTTCCTCGTCCTGGCCACCCAGAACCCGGTGGAGATGGAGGGCACCTACGCCCTGCCGGAGGCCCAGCGCGACCGGTTCACGGCCAAGATCTCCCTCGGCTATCCCGATCGTGCGGCCGAAGTGGCCATGTTGTCCGACCAGACGACCTCTGATCCGATCGACGAGCTCAAGCCGGTCGCCGATGCCGCCGGAATCCGAGCGCTCATCGAAGCCGTCCGCCACGTGCACGTCGCCGAGGCGATCAAGGACTACGTGGTTTCGCTGGCCGAGGCGACCCGTAACCATCCCGAGATCCGGCTCGGCGCCTCACCGCGCGCCTCGCTCCACCTGCTGCGAACGGCCAAGTCGAGCGCCGCGATCTCCGGCCGGGATTACGTCCTGCCCGACGACGTGCAGCAGCTGGCGGTTCCCGTGCTGGCCCACCGGATCATTCCGGCCCCGGCCGCGACCGTCGCGGGGCACTCCCCTGAGGAACTGGTCGCTGCCATCGTTGCCCGCACCGCCATCCCGACCGCGACCCGCTGAGCAGAACCGGTAACACGGTGGCCCCGAAACCGTACGACGCGCCCGTCGCCGGAGGCGCGCAACGCATCGGTCTGTCCAGCCGGGGCCGCACGTTCGTCACGGTCGGGATCATCTCCACGCTCGCCGGGCTCGTCCTCGGCGTGACCGACCTCCAGCGCGTCGGCGTCCTGCTGCTGGCGCTGCCCGTCCCCGCCTGGCTGGCGGTGCGGCAGTCCCGCGCCGGGCTCCGGGTCAGCCACGCGGTTCATCCCGAGCGGGTCGAGGTCGGCCAGCGAGTCGAGGTCCGGCTCACGCTGGGCAACCCCAACGCGTTCGCCACCGGACCGCTTCGAGTCACCGAGACCGTCCCCGGCGGTCGGCCGCTCCGCTTCAGCGTGGCGGGGATTCGCGGCCGCCAGCGCCGTACCGTGGCCTACCCACTGCCGCCGCTGCACCGTGGTCGATACCTGGTCGGCCCGACCGAAGTCACCGCCAGCGACCCGTTCTCGCTGGTGATGGCCAACAGCCGCTCCGCCGACACCGCCGAAGTGATCGTCCAACCACGACGCGACGTACTCGCTCCGCTGACCTTGCCGATGGCGTGGCAGGACGGCGGGGCGCACTCGAGTCACTCGGTGGGATCGGGAGGCTCGGACGACGCGTCGGTTCGCGATTATCGCTACGGCGACGACCTGCGCAAGATCCATTGGCGCAGCAGTGCCCGGTCGGGAAACCTCATGGTGCGGCAGGAGGAACGGCCCTGGCACGGACAGTGTCTGGTGCTGCTCGACTCCCGGATCACCGCCTACCCGGTCAGGCCCGGCGAGCGCGAGTCCCCGACCTTCGAATGGGCGGTGTCGGCGGCGGCCAGTATCGGCACGCATCTGGCTGAACGAGGACGAAGGGTGTTGCTGGTGACCGGGTCGGGCCAGGCGGTCCACGAAGACCAGCTGGCCATGCTCGATCTCCTGGCCGACACTCGACCTGCCTCCCGCGCCGACGTCGAGCCCCTGTCGGATTCGTTGCACGGCGTCGGGCGGGACGCATCGGTGTTCGCGATCCTGTCCTGCCACGATCGGGGTCAGCTGGCCAGCCTCGCGGCGCGGCCACGGCTTCCGGGTTCGGCGGTCGCGCTCCTGATCAAGCCGTGGACCTTCGAGCCCGGCTGGACCGCCGACGGCGATGCCGATCTGGAATCGGAAGCGCTGTGGCAGGAGATTTCCGGCCTGCTGCACGCCAACGGCTGGCGGGTGATCGGGGTGAGCTCCGCCGACGCACTGCCTACCTTGTGGCCCTACCTGCTGGCCACCGCCGGAGTGCGGCGATGACCGCGACGTCCGCCCGTCCTGCCGGAGCGAGCCGAGCGCAGCGGCCGGCCGGACGCACACCGAGCGGGCCGGCCGGGCCGGGCGCGCAGGCACGCGCCGAAGGTCGCTTGCTGGCGGTCGGCACCGCGACGGTGACGGCTGGGGTTCTGCTCACGATGCTGCCGATGAAGTCCGTCTACACCGACTGGACCTGGTTCTTCGCGTGCGCCGGTTGTGCCCTGCCCTACCTGGCGGTGGTGCTGCCGTTCCGGTTGCGGATGAAGAACGACTGGTGGCAGGTGTGGTTGGGCCTGCTTGCCTGCGTCGTCGTGTTGATCTGGGCGTTCCTGCCGCAGCATCTGATCGCGGGCGTGGTCCCGAGCCTCGGAACGGGATCGGACCTGCGCGCGCTGCTGACCGACGCCCACCAGAGCATGCAGGTCGAGCACGCGCCGCTGCCCTCGACGTCGGCCTTGCGGTTCCTCACCGCGGCCGCGGTCATCCTGCTGGTTGCTCTCGCCGATGCGCTCGGCGTCCTCATGCGACGACCGTTGTTGGCCGCTGCTCCGCTGCTGGAGGTCCTGGCGGTGGCCTCCGCGACCTCGGGGCGCGCAGCCGGACCGCTGGTCTTCGCGGGCGCCGCGATCGGTTTTCTGCTGATCCTGGTGGCGGGAACCCGACTGCAGGACCGTGACTGGGGCCCGTCCGTCGACGGCTCGGCGGGCCGGCTGGGCGGCGCGCGGCGAATGGCCGTCACAGGCATCATCGCGGCGCTGATCGTGCCCATCGTGCTGCCGTCGGTGTCAGTGAACCTGCTCGCCCGGGCGGCGCACCACAACGGGACCGGATCCGGATCGGGCAGCGGGTCGAACATCGAACTCAACGACACCGCGGACCTGTCCGGCTCGCTCAAGCGCGGTGACCCGGTACCGCTGCTCCAGGTCCACGTGGGCTCGACGGATCGTCCTTTCTACGTACGGCAGAAGGTGCTCGACGTCTTCGACAACAGCGGCTGGATCGCCTCCACCGAGGACGCCGCCGAGACCAGACCGGTCTACCGGCGCGATTTCTCCGCCGAGCCCGCGTTGACGTCCGGGAACCAGGACAGCACTCAGGTCAAGGAGATGCAGGCGCGCTTCCAGGTGCTACAGCTGGGCGGCAACAGCCTGCCGCTGCTGGCCAATCCGGTCGATCTTCAGGTGGGCATCGGGGCGCGCTGGGACCCGACGACCTCGACCGTGGCCGGTGCCAGCCTGAGCACGGGCGTCAGTTACTCCGAAACCGTCGCCCAGCCCGACCCGTCCGAGGCTGCGTTGCGCAACGCGCCGAGCTGGCGCCCGACGGGAAACACCGCCTTGGATGCCCGGTACCTGAAGTTGCCGCCCCAGCCGGCGGAGGTCACTCAGCTCGCCCAGCGTCTGACCGGCGGCCAGACCAGCGACTACGACAAGGCGCGTGCGATCTCGGCGTATTTCACCGACGCCGCCAATGGCTTCACGTACTCGCTGGAAACCGCGCCCATCGCCAACGGCGATTCGGCCCTGCTGAGCTTCCTGCACAACAAGCAGGGCTTTTGCCAGCAGTACGCCGCTGCGGCCGCGGTACTGATGCGGGCGGCCGGGCTGCCCAGCCGAGTCGTGCTGGGCTACACCCACCAGGGCCCCGACGCCGATGGCAACTTCACCGTCACGACGGCCGATGCGCACGCCTGGGTCGAGGTGTACTTCACCGCGATCGGGTGGATCCCGTTCGACCCGACTCCGCTGTCAGGCGTCGACTCTGCCCGCGCGGTCCCCCTGCCGTGGGCCACCCACGCGACTTCAGCGCCCTCGAACTCAGCCAGCGCTACGACTTCGAGGTCGCGGACCAACGATGTTCCCAGCGCGCGCAGGACGGATGCCGCCCAACAGAACAGCACGACCGGCGGTGGCTCCGGGCTGCACGTCCCCTGGAAGCATCTCGCGATCGCGCTGGCCGTCATCCTGGCGGTTCTGTTGCTCGTGACCGGCCCGCAACTGCTACGACGTCGCCAGCGGCATCGCCGTTTCGCGCGCGCGATCGGCTCCGGAAGCCCTGAACCGCTCTGGGAGGAGCTGGCCGCAAACGCGGTCGACCGCGGCCAACTCTGGCCGGAGACCGTAACAGTGGGCCAGGTCCCCGGTTGGCTCCGCGAGCACGGTGTGGACGTGCGGGGCTCGGAGGCGGTTGCGGCACTCGCGCTCCAGGTCGAGCGCGCTCGCTTCAGTAGCACCGGAGCGAGCGGAGTGGATGAGTCGGCCGTCACCGGAGTCGACCAGGCCATGCGGCGGTGGGGTCGACGGGCCGAGCGACGCCAACGCATCGGGCGCTGGCTGCTTCCCGCGTCCGTGATCCGGCGCTCGACCGACCATCGGCGCTGACCGCGCTCGGCTGACGAGTCGGCGTGCCGCAACTGACCGGCCCGGCGCTCCATCCAGCCGCGCTGGATGACCGCGTTCCCGGGCTCGCTGACGACACTGCCCACCCGGCAGGAGCCGAGTGGGCAGATGCGTCAGGCGTGGTCGCGCGTCAGCTTTCGTCGAAGCGTCGACGCATCCGATCTTCCATCTTGTTGCGCAGGCCGGATTGCTTGTTACTGCCACGCGAGTCGTTCGACCGCGGACCGAGCGGTATCGGACCATTTGTCTTCGGGCCGCGCAGCGCGCTTGCGGCGGCTACGCACGACCCGACGATGAGGACGAATCCGAGGACGCCCAACGGGATGATGTTGTTGGTCAGGCCTATGAGTACGACCGCCAGGCCTGCGATCACGCCGACAAAGGCCGCGACCAGCATCATTCGCGCCCGATTGCGCGGACGCGCCGACCGTACCGACGAGGCGAACTTCGGATCTTCGGCATACAAAGCCTGCTCGATCTGCTCGAGAAGGCGCTGCTCATGCTCGGAGAGCGGCACCGTGCCCTCCTATCCCTGCCGCACCCCAGTGTTCGAGCCGACGTCGGCTTGAGCGCCGTGCGGTGGTGCGTCCCGCGCGGCTGCCCTTATCCCACGAGCATACGAGTCGAATCGGCGGCGCGAAAGTTAAGTGAGCCGATTGCAGGCGCGCCATGGCTATTTGTTATCTCCGCAGGGGAATTAGGACGTCAATCCGGGGTCGGAGCGGCAATCCGGCCGCGTTTCACCGTCTCGGCCGCCGTTGCTGGAGACGAGCCGGAGCGCTGGTCCGCGCTCCGTGCGTCCGACGGCGCCGATTTCGATGGCACGGGCGTGCTGGCCGCGGGCAGGGACCGGGTGACCTCGTTCGCAGTTCTGCCCATTCCGATCAATGAGGCGGGACGCACCGTGGACTGGCCGAACCGTGCGGTGAGTGCATCGACGGCTCGCTCGGCGGCCGCATCCCGGTCACGCCGGCGGGAACTTCGCTCGTGGTCGCGGGCCGCAACGGGCCCGGTCGGGGCGGCTAGAGTTCGGGCGCTGTGCGCCGGCGGTAGTGCATGCGGAGGACCGTCCGCTCTGGTCCCGTCCCGTTCGAGGCCCGCCTGCGGCGCACCGGCCTCCGGCGCGCTTGCCTGCAGCGCACCGGCCCGGGGCATTCCGGCCCGCGGCGAGCCCGTTGGGAAGTCGAGCGCAAGCTGAGTGGGCTCGTCGGCGTTTCGCAGGTTCTCGGCCTTGACGCCGACCAGGCGAATCCGGGGACGGTCCAGGTGAAGTTCCCGGTAGAGCTGCATCGCGACCTCATGGATCGTCGCGGACGAGTTCGTGGGTTCGTCCAGGGTTCGGACCCTGGTGATGGTCGTGAAGTCAGCGAAGCGGATCTTGATGCCCACCGTCCGGGCCTGCCTGGCGTTCAGTCGCAATCGCTCCCCGACCTCGCCGGCCCCGCGGAGCAACTCACGCGCGACTTCGTCCTCCGTCTGCAGATCGTGGGCCAGAGTCCGATCGGTGGACACGGACTTCTCCGGAGCCCGCTGCACGACAGCTCGATCGTCACGACCGTTGGCCAGCGCGTGCAGATGTTCGCCCGCGGCGACGCCGATAGCTCGGCGCAGGGTGTCCAGCGGCGTCGCGGCCAGCTCGCCGACCGTGCGGATACCCAGGCCGTGCAGTGGAGCCGCGGTCTTGTCGCCGACTCCCCACAGCGCCGTAACCGGAAGGGGGTGCAGGAAGTCGAGCGTGCCGGCCCGCGGGACGACCCGCAGGCCGTCGGGCTTACAACTCGACGAGGCAAGCTTGGCGACAGATTTGATCGTGGCGATGCCGACCGAACAGGTGAGCTGCTGATCAGCCAGGACTCGAGCGCGAATCTGACGCGCGATCTCGGCTGGGCGGCCGAACAGCCCGATCGCTCCGGATACGTCGAGAAAGGCTTCGTCCAACGACAGGGGCTCGACCAGCGGGGTGAACTCAGCAAAGATCGCCATGATGGCGCGGGAGGCCTCGGTGTAGGCGCCGCGACTCGGCGAGATGACTACTGCCTGCGGACACAGCCGCAGGGCCTGGGCCATCGACATCGCGCTGTGCACCCCGAAGCGGCGCGCTTCGTAGGAGGCCGCCGCGACGACCCCTCGGCCCTCCATGCCGCCGACGACCACAGGCCGACCCCGCAGCTCCGGCCGGGAGCGAATCTCGACGCTGGCGAAGAAGGCGTCCATGTCCACATGCAGGACGGTGCAGCCTGTGTCGTCGCCGTCCGTCTCGCCCGCCGAGCGAGGGAGATTGCCGCTACGTCCCATGCCGACCCGCCATCTCAGGCGCCTGCGGCCGGACCGGCCCGACGGGCAATGATGTGCAGTCGAGCGGCGATGTCCCGATACGGCGCGCGCGTGCCTGCGACCTGGTCGAGTTCAGCAAGCGCGACTTGGGCACCTGGTCGTTCGAGTTCGATGCCCGGAACGAGATCGCTGAACACGCCGATACCGTCGATCTGATCGACGTGCAGACCCGCCGCCTCGCAGCGACGGGTCAGGGCGGGCACATCCCACTCAGCACTCTCGGACTGCCGGATCAGCGACAACGCACCGACCAGATCACCGGCGAGGGCGCGCCCGATGACCGCGGCGACCGGATTGGCCACCACGATGCTCACGACGCCCCCAGGCCTGAGTACACCCACGATCTCGGCCAGGGCCATCGTCACGTCGGAGACGTCTTCGAGGACCTCGTGGGCCAGGACCACGTCGAAGGCCTGAGCGGCCAGCAACGAATGCAGCCCCTCAGCTTCCCCCTGAACAGCGGTGACTCGGTCGGACACGCCAGACTCGGTGGCTCGGCGGACCAGGGTGCCCAGCGCGTCGATGCTGACGTCCACGACCGTGACCTCAGCGCCCATTACGGCCAGCGGCACCGCGAGACTGCCCGAACCACCGCCGCAGTCCAAGATGCTCAAGCTCTTGCCAGAAGGTACCGGCAGAGCCTGCACGAGCCCGTGCCACAACTGCGGCGACAGGCCACGCGGGACCGACGGGGTGGACGGCGCGGGCGGAAGGGTGCTCACGCCTGCAAACCCTAGCGTCGGCATCCGCTCAGCTCGCGAGGCCGATCGGCAATTGGCCGGCCATCCGCTCGGCGATCGCGATGAACTCACCGGCCGCGCGCAAGAGATCGTCGGCGTCGCGCTCGTTCACCACGCTGTGCGAACCAGCCTCGATCGCGGCGCGGCGCTGTGCACTGTCGGCGAAATAGGCCGACCATTCCGACAGCTCGGGGGCGACGACGTCGAGAAGCACCCAGGCACTGGTCGGCCGACGCCGTACGACGGCGGTCGGCCTGGCGCGCAGCGCCAGCAACGCGGCCGCGGCGCGCAGGGCGGCGACATGGGCGGCGCGATACTTCTCCGCCGGCTGCGGCTCGAGCACGGCCTCGGCCCAGGTCGTTTTGGCCTGACCCAGGAGAGCAAGCACGCTGGCGGGAATCGGACCGTACATCTCGTGTCACCTCGTTGTTGTGCAGTGGGCGGACTGGTGGCTGGGCCTTCGCGCGCGTCGATCATTCGAACGCTTGTTCGACTGTAGCAACCTGTCGTGCGGATCGCCAGCACGTTGGGGTGCCGACAAGGCCGACCTTAGGCGCGGGGTACGACATTCCCTGCGGGACCGAGACCGACCGAAACCGACCGAGACCGACCGAGACCGATGGATGCCGAGACCGAGCGAGACCGATGGAGGCCGAGCGAGATCGAGACCGTCACCAGCCGAGGGCGGCGACCTCACCGATGACGACAACGGCCGGCGCCGTGAGCCGAGCCGACGCAACCGCCTCCACCAGCCCTGACAGTGGCGCCCGTACGACCTGCTGCCCCGGCAACGTCGCGCGGTGTATCGCGGCCGCGGGTGTGTGTGGGGGACGGCCGTGGCTGATCAGCTCCTCGACGATGCCCGCGAGGGTGTCCACGCCCATCAGGACGATCAGTGTGGCCGGCCCGACCGCGAGCTCGGCCCAATTCCATCCCGCCTCGGCCCGCCCTGGATCGCGATGCCCCGACACCACTGCGAAATCGGCCGCGAGCCCCCGGTGCGTGACCGGGATTCCGGCCGCGGCGGGTGCAGCGACCGCGGAGGTGATGCCCGGGACCACGCTCACGTCCACCCCCGCGGACAGGCACGCGGCAACCTCCTCGCCACCCCGGCCGAACACGAACGGATCACCGCCCTTGAGCCGGACCACTCGCTTGCCCGCCAGCGCGCGCTCGACGATCACCGCGTTGATCTCGTCCTGGGTGAGGTTGTGCCGGTGCGCCGACTTCCCGCAGTCGATGATCTCGACCGAGGCGTCGAGCTGTTCGAGCAAGGCTCTGGGGGCGAGTCGGTCGGTGACCACGACGTCGGCCTCGAACACCAACCGCCGCCCGCGCACCGTGATCAGTTCGGGGTCGCCCGGCCCCCCACCCACCAGCGCGACGCTGCCCGCCGCAGCAGGTCGGGCAGGGCGGGCACCGAGGAGTCCGGTGTCCAGCGCGGCTGCGATCGCATTGCGCACGGCGACCGCCCGCCGCGGGTCATCGCCGGCGTTCACCGACAGGGTGAGGCCACCTGAGCGGAGGACTGACGGCACACGCGCGGTTCCGCCCGTCGCGTCGTCGGCACGGACGCAGAAGATCCGCCGCCGTTCGGCCTCAGCGGCCACCGCCGCGTTGACCTCGGGATCGTCGGTGGCGGCGACCACCAACCACGCTCCGTCCAGGTCGCCGTCGACGAACGCCCGCACCTGCGACCGGACCCCTAGAGCGGTGATGGCAGGCGAGATGTTCGGGGCGATGACCGTCAGCCTCGCCCCGCCGGCAACGAGTCCTTCGACCCGCCGGGTCGCCACGCCGCCGCCGCCGACGACGACGACCAGACGATCAGTGAGATCCAGCAGCAGGGGGGATCCGGTCACGCTCACGATTCTCGCGTGTCCAGCCGCCGCGCGGGCGAGCACTGCGAGCGGGTTGCTGAGGCGTGCGCGCGGGTCACCGGCCCGGCCGTGCGATGGCCGGACAAGTCAGTGCACGAGACCGGCGGCGACGGTCGCTCCACTGCTCTCGTCGACCAGCAGGAACGCCCCGGTGGAACGGTTGCGGACGTATGGATCGACCACGATCTGCTCGGCCAATCGGATCCGCACGCGGCCGATGTCGTTGAGTCCCATCTCGGCCGCCGCAATCGGCTGCACCGAGGCGATATCGAGCTTGGACTCGACCGCATCGACAACGGCCCGGACGTCGCGAGTGGTGTGCCGCAATTGGAAGCGATCCGCCGAACGCAACGGGCGGTCGGTCAGCCAGCAGAGAGTGGCCTCGATCTCGCGAGTCACCAGCGGAGCCGGCTCGCCGTCCACCACGATCTGGTCGCCGCGAGCGACGTCGATGTCATCGGTCAGCCTGACGGTGACCGAACGCCCTGCCCGCGCCGAGTCCAACTCGCCGGTCGGAGTATCGATTCCGGCCACCGTGGAGAATCGTCCGGACGGCAGGATCTGGACCTTGTCACCTCGGCGTAGCACCCCGGCTTCCACCCGACCGGCATAGCCGCGATAGTCCGGGTAGTCCGAGCTGCGTGGCCGGATCACTACCTGCACCGGCAGCCGGGCCGGCAGATCGGGTCCCGCCGACGGTTCGACGGTCTCGAGGAACTCGAGCAGGGATTCACCCGAGTACCACGGCATATTCTCCGAACGGACGACCACGTTGTCACCCGCCAGCGCCGCGATCGGGATCGGAGTGAAGTGGTCCACGCCAAGGCTCGTGGCGGCCGCGGCGAAGTCGGCGACGATCTCGTCGAAGCGCGACTCGGCGTAGCCCACCAGATCCATCTTGTTGACCGCGAGGACGATCTCGGAAACGCGGAGCAGCGACACCACCGCGAGATGGCGCTTGGTCTGCTCGACCACACCCGACCGCGCATCGGCCAGGATCACCGCGACGTCAGCCGTGGATGCGCCGGTGACTGTGTTCCGGGTGTACTGCACGTGCCCTGGAGTGTCGGCCAGGATGAAAGTGCGCTTGGCAGTCGCGAAGTAGCGGTAGGCCACATCGATCGTGATGCCCTGCTCCCGCTCGGCCCGCAGGCCGTCCACGAGTAGAGCGAGGTCGGCGCCGGCGTACCCGCGCCGTTCCGAGGCCGCTTCGACCGCGGTCATCTGGTCGGCGAGAACCGCCTTGGCGTCGTGCAGCAAACGGCCGACCAAGGTGGACTTGCCGTCATCGACGGACCCTGCCGTGACCACCCGCAGCAAACCACCGGGCATCAGAAATAGCCCTGTCGTTTGCGATCTTCCATGGCGGCTTCACTCGCGCGGTCATCGGCGCGGGTGGCGCCGCGCTCGGAGATGGTGCTGGCGGCGGTCTCGACGACGATGTCGGCCACGGTGCCCGCGGTCGAGGCGACCGCGCCGGTGCAGGTCGCATCCCCGACGGTGCGGTAGCGAACCGATTCGACGCGAGGGGTTTCGCCTTCCCGCACCGGGGTGAACTCGGTCACCGCGAGCAGCATTCCGTCCCGGTCTACGACCTCGCGTTCATGGGCGAAGTAGATGTCCGGAACCTCGATGCCTTCGTGCTCGATGTAGGCCCAGATGTCCAGTTCGGTCCAGTTGGACAGCGGGAAGATCCGGACGTGCTCGCCCCGGCGGTGGCGGCCGTTGTACAGGTCCCACAGTTCCGGGCGCTGATTGCGCGGATCCCACTGGCCGAAGTCGTCACGCACCGAGAAGACCCGCTCCTTGGCCCGCGCCTTTTCCTCGTCGCGGCGCGCGCCGCCGAGCACGGCGTCGAAGCCGTTCGAGGTGATCGCGTCCAGCAACGGCACCGTTTGCAGAGGGTTTCGGGTCTGCCCGGCGGTCTCGGTGACCCGGCCGGAGTCGATCGCGTCCTGCACGCTCGCGACGATGAGCTTGGCCCCCCACTCGGTGACCTTTCGATCGCGGTAGGCGATGACCTCGGCGAAGTTGTGGCCGGTGTCGACGTGCATCAGCGGGAAGGGCAGCCGGGTGGGCCAGAACGCCTTCATGGCCAAGTGGGCCATGACGATGGAGTCCTTGCCACCGGAGAAGAGCAGGACGGGGTTCTCGAACTGACCGAAGACCTCCCGGATGATGTGGATGGCCTCGTCCTCGAGGTCGGTCAGCCAGGCCCGCTCCAGGGAGCCCGACGGCGAACGCAACACCGCGGTCATAGCAAATTCTCCTTCTCCAGCAGTGAAATCAGTTCATCGACGGTGTCGGACACGGTCCGGCCGCTGGTGTCGACGATCAGCTCGGGTTGCAGCGGGGGCTCGTACTCGCCGCCTGGTCCGCCGGTCCCGGTCAGGCCCTGCATGCCTCCCTCACGCTGTTTGGCGTAGAGGCCTTTCACATCGCGCTCGGCGCAGACATCGACCGCGGTCGCCACGTGGATCTCGAGGAAGGGCACCCCGGCCGACTCGTGCAGCGTGCGGACACTGTCGCGCGCCGCCGCGAACGGCGAGACGACCGCGGCCAAAGTGAGCACGCCGTTGCGCGACAGCAGGGAAGAAACCCAGCCGATCCGCGCCACGTTGGCGTCCCGGTCCGCCCTGCTGTAGCCGAGTTCCGGAGACAGCACCGGCCGGACGGCGTCTCCGTCGAGGATCTCCACCCGCCGGTCGTGCTCGGACAGGCGTTCGGCCAGCGCGGTGGCCAGGGTGGTCTTTCCGGCGCTGGGCAGCCCGGTGAACCACAGGGTGGCTCCGGTGCGGGTCTCGACGGAGACGGTCATCGGTGGTGGGGTCCTGATCAGTCGGCGTGATCTCAGCGATCATGTCTGCGGTGGCAGCAGCCTTCGACCGCGCAGCACTGCACGGCGGGCGGGGCCCGGACATGGGGTACGGCTGGCGATCCTCAGCGGGATCGCGGCAAAGCCGTCAGGACATTCGACATGCCGCGCTGACGACGCGCTGCAAATCGACATGCAGGCGAGCGACCAACGGGACGGATGGCATGCCAACAGTGTGACACAACCGCCAGTGACCTCCCAACCGTCGGCAGCGAGACCTTCCTCTCGTTGAGCGCTCTCGTTCAGCGCTCCCCGAAGCCCGATCGGGGCGTGCGCGAACCTGTCCCCGGGGATGTGACACCATCATCAGGTGCGTTCGGCCGGTGACCTGCTGACCTCGCGTCGCCACATCGATCTGGTTCGGGTGGCCGGCGCGAGCTGTTGACGTCCGCCGCAGTACGTCGTCCCACTCATGGGGTCGCGCCCTCGTCCCGCCCGGAACCTGCCGCGCCGCGCCCCGTTCCACCTTTGGAAGGACCGACCGCGAATGGCAGCGGGTAAAGGACAAGGACAGTGGAAGCTCGGATATCGCGAGCCGCTGAATCCCAACGAGCGCAGCAAGCGCGACAACGACGGCCTGCTCGTCAAGCAGCGCATCATCGACATCTACCAGTACACGGGCTTCGACGGCATCGATCCCGGCGACCTGCGCGGCCGCTTCCGCTGGTACGGCTTGTACACCCAGCGAGCCCAGGGCATCCCGGGCGGGCGCACCGCGATCCTGGAGCCGGAGGAGCTCGAGGATCGGTTCTTCATGTTGCGGGTCCGGATCGACGGGGGCCAGCTCACGAGTGAGCAACTGGCCGTCATCGGTGAGATCTCCACGACCTACGGCCGCGACGTCGCCGACATCACCGACCGCCAGAACGTTCAGCTGCACTGGATCCGGGTGGAGGACGTCCCGACGATCTGGGAGAAGCTCGAGGCGGTCGGACTCGACACCACCGAAGCCTGTGGGGACACTCCTCGCGTCATGCTCGGCTGCCCTTTGGAGGGCGTTGCCGCCGACCACATCCTCGACGCGGGTCCAGCCCTGCGTGCCACCGTGGAGAAGTACGTCGGCGATCCCGCGTTCTCGAACCTGCCGCGCAAGTTCAAGACCTCGATCTCCGGCTGCACCCAGCACTGCACGAACCACGAGATCAACGACGTCTCATTCGTCGGCGTCCTAGGTCCGGACGGCACGCCGGGCTTCGACCTGTGGGTGGGCGGTGGACTCTCGACCAACCCGATGTTCGCCAAGCGACTCGGAGTGTTTGTCCGTGAGGACGAGGTGGGCGACGTCTGGGCCGGGGTGTGCTCGATCTTCCGTGACTACGGCTACCGGCGCTCGCGCAATCACGCCCGGATCAAGTTCCTGATGGCCGACTGGGGTCCGGAGAAGTTCCGGCAGGTTCTTGAGGACGAATATCTCGGGCACACCCTGCCGGACGGCCCCGCGCCACCGGCCTCGCCCTCACACCGCGACCACATCGGCCTCATCCCGCAGGCCGACGGGCTGACCGCGGTCGGCGCCACCACCAAGTCCGGCCGAACCAGTGGGCGGGCCCTCAGCGAGATCGCCGCGCTCGCGGCCGAGTTCGGCACGGCCGGAGGCCGGGTCAGGACGACGGCACAGCAAGGTCTGGTGGTGCTCGACATTCCGGCCGCGAAGGCCGAGGACGTCGCCGACCGCCTCGAACTGTTGGGCTTGTCGGCCCGCCCGTCCATCTTCCACCGCGGCACCATCGCCTGCACCGGCATCGAGTTCTGCAAACTCGCCATCGTCGAGACCAAGGCGAGGGCCGAGACGATCCGTGGCGAACTGGAAAAGCGGCTGCCCGACTTCGACACGCCGCTGACCATCAACGTCAATGGCTGCCCGAACTCGTGTGCCCGATTCCAGACTGCCGACATCGGCTTCAAGGGCATCGTGCAGAAGGTCAGGCAGGAGGACGGCAGCTTCACCGACGCCGAAGCGTTCCAGGTTCACCTGGGTGGCCAGCTGGGCAGCGAGGCGGCATTCGGACGCAAGTTCCGTGGCCTGAAGGTGTCGGCCACCGAGGCCCCGGACTACGCCGAACGGGTGCTGCGGGGGTTCCTCGAGCACCGCAAGGATCAGGAATCATTCGCCAGCTACGTGGCCCGCGCCGAAGAGGACTGGCTGCTGTGAGCCCGCGGACCCTTCGGTTTCGGAGGATCGAGGAATGAGCGGGCGCGCCGCACCGTTCTATTGCCCGTACTGCGCCGATGAGGACTTGCGTCCATTCGGCGAAACGCACGGGCAGTGGCGGTGTGGCGCCTGCCAGCGAGTGTTCGCCCTGAAGTACCTGGGCATCGCCGCCGACTGGACCACCGCCCCGAACGTAAAGACGGAGGAGTCGAGCTCATGAGCGTCGCCGTATCCGAACAGCGCGACCTGCAGCATCTTCTCGCGCGCGACGCCGCTGATCTGGAAACCGCCACCGCAACCGAGATCCTGCAGTGGGCCTCGCGGCATTTCGGTTCGGACTGGTGTGTTGCCTCCTCCATGGCCGACGCGGTGCTGCCGCATCTGGCCTCAGCCGTCCAACCCGGTGTCGACGTGGTGTTCCTCGACACCGGTTACCACTTTGCCGAGACGATGGGCATGGCCGACGCCGTTGGCGCCATCCTTCCGGTCACGCTCAAGCGCGTGCTGCCCCTTCGGACCGTCGCCGAGCAAGACGCCGAGCACGGCGCCAAACTTCACGACCGGAACCCGAACCTGTGCTGTGCGCTGCGCAAGGTCGAGCCGCTGCAGCGGGCGCTGGCTCCCTACCGAGCCTGGGCCTCGGGCCTTCGACGTGCCGATTCGGCCGCGCGGTCAGACGTCAAGGTCGTCGAGTGGGACGCGAAACGCGAAATGGTCAAACTCAACCCGATCGCGGCCTGGAGTGACGACGACGTCGACGCCTATATCGCGGCCAACGGAATCCTCGTCAACCCGCTGCTCTCCGACGGCTACGGCTCGATCGGATGCGCGCCGTGCACGCGACGGTTACTGCCCGGTGAGGACGTGCGCGCCGGACGCTGGGCCGGCTCGGACAAGACCGAGTGCGGTCTGCACACCTGAGCGTCACCGGGCGGTGCACTGTCGCTTTGCGTTGGTCATTGCGTTGGCCATTTGCGTTGGCTATTTGCGCTGGTCGTCGCGTCAGCCTTCGTCGCGGCGCCTGATGGCGAACACCGCAAGCCGGGTGAGGCCGAGCACGACGGCGACCCCGAGAACGGCGTAGACGAACAGCTCCAGTTGGGAATGGCCCGCGGGCGAACCCGCTCCGCTGTGCGATGAGGACGCCCTCGCGGGTGATGACGAGGCAGGCGTGCTCGACCGAGGCGGCGAACTCGTCCGCGCCGACTTCGGCACGGCGGGCAGCGGCAGGGCATACACCGCCGATCCGACACCCTCGGAGTCGACCAACACTGTGGACCCGAGCAGTGCGATCCCTTCGCCCAACGGTTGCGGCGGAAGGGCTGTGCGATACGGCTTGCGCTGGAGCGCCGCGACGATCCCCGACGCGCTGACGGGCCAGAAGTACGCATCCGTGTACGTCCTCACCACGAGCAGCGAGCCATCGGCCGACATGCTCGCACCGGTCGCCGTCAACTGCCCCACGGCGTTCGGGCCGCCCGGCGTTCCGGTGAAGGAGAAGTCGATCTGCGCGACTCGCTGAAGGGTCTGAACAGACCGTTTCGGGGTGGCCGGCACCCGGTACACGACCGTCGCGCCGAGCAAGGACTTCGTGAAGATGTACATGCGATGATCGATCGGATCGACAGCCAAGGACTCCGCGTTGACCGGGCCGTCCGGGTAGCGCAGACGCCACACGGCGGTCAGTGGCACGGTTACGTCTTGCTCGGCCAGCCCTGTCAGATGTGGCTCGGACACCTCATAGATCTGAATTTGGCCGCGGGTCTCGCTGTTGTCCCCGATATCGGCGAGGAAGATCGAGGCGACGCCGCGGGCATTGCGCGACACCGCGAGGTCTTCCCAGTCCACGTTCTTCGCGCCGGCCACGGATACCACCGATCTCGTCTGACCGGTTTGGCCGTCCACGGCGAAGAATCGGGCACTGTCGCCGCTGTCGTTCTGCAGGTAGCGAATCGAGGGTGAGGCGATGCCCACCCCGAGACCGCTGGCCTCCACGACCCGCGCGTCGGCGATCCTGAAGAGTTCCCGACCGGGGGCGTGGGCCGAGGCCACCGGGGCCAGGGCGCCGCACAGCCCCGAAACGGTCAGCAGCACCGCGGCCGCCATCCAGCGCATGCGGGCAACCCTCTCACGCCCGGCTCCCGGCGCGGGTCAGGGCGGTTGCGGTTGCGGTTTTGAGCGTCGGCCTGGCAACGAGGGCAACCTCAACGGACGACGGCGCGCAACAAGGGCAACCTCAACGGACGACCGCGCGCAACAAGGGCAACCTCAACGGACGACCGCGCGCAACAAGGGCAACCTCAACGGACGACCGCGCGCAACAAGGGCAACCTCAACGGACGACCGCGCGCAACAAGGGCAACCTCAACGGACGACGGCGCGCAACAAGGGCAACCTCAACGGGGATACCGTGGGCGAATGGACGACTTGCACCCCAACTGCGTCCGGATCAACGCGATCCTGGCCGAGGCCGGGCTGCCGGGACGGGTCCGGATCCTGCCTGAGGCGGCCCCCACCGCGGTCGCCGCCGCCGAGCAGATCGGCTGCTCCGTCGGCGCCATCGCCAACTCCCTGGTGTTCGCCAGCGCCGAGAACGAGCCGATCCTCGTGCTCGCCAGCGGTGCCCACCGCGTCAACACCACGGCGGTGGCGTCTTATCTCGGGACCGCAACGCTGAAACGGGCCACTCCGGAGTTCGTTCGGGCCGCCACCGGCCAGGTCATCGGCGGTGTCGCACCAATCGGGCACCCCGCTCCGTTGCGGACCCTGCTGGATGTCGATCTTGCCCAGTACGACGAGGTCTGGGCCGCGGGCGGTATCGCGCACGCCGTGTTCGCCATCGAGTACGGACAGCTGCTGAAACTCACGGCAGCCGAGGCGATCGAGATCAGCTGACGTCCCCCGCCCGGGGCCGGTCCGCGGCACGTCGCACATCGGTCTCGTCCGGGCGCTAACCTGCTTCAATGACCCGGCAGGCACCCGAATCGGCGCCCGAGTTCGACTATGTCGTGGTCGACATAGGTCACGAGCATCTGCCTGCGGTTGTGAGCGAGGCGATGGCGATCTACGTCGCCGCCATGGGTTACCAGCCGGGCGTGGGCAAGCAGCGCGCGGCGCACGTGCTGCGCCATTCCGAATTCGCCGAGTTCCGCTTTCGCGCGGCGATCAACGGGCATGGCCGCCTCATCGGTTTCGCCTACGGCTACACCTCGGTCCCGGGGCAGTGGTGGCACGATCTGGTCCGCAAGGCTGTGGGGCGCTCCGGTACGTCGTGGTTGGAGCACGCGTTCGAGCTCTCCGAACTGCACGTATCACCGGCAAGTCAAGGCCAGGGCACGGGCGAGCAGATCCTGAGATCGCTGGCCGCCGACCTCCCGCACCGCACGATGGTGCTGTCAACGCCCGAGGGCGACAATCGGGCGTGGCGGCTCTACCGCCGGCTCGGTTTCGTCGATCTGGCGCGCAACCACCTGTTTCCCGGCGACCACCGACCCTTCGGCGTCCTCGGCGCTGAGCTGCCGCTTGCCGGGCGGGACTGACGCAACCGCCCACACCCTGCTGGCCCGGTCAGCGAGTT